>NZ_JAAOMP010000001.1 GCF_018853815.1 Acidithiobacillus sulfurivorans
TTGAAACCACGCAGCAGATGGGGCTTGAGGCCATGCTTGCGCCAATGCCGCGACACACTGGCGGCACTGACACCCAGTTCTGCCGCCATCCTGCGCGTACTCCAATGGGTCATCGCTTCCGGTTTACTTTGCGTGGTCAATTCTACCAGGCGGGCCACATCCACTTTCACCGGAGGAGCGCCGCGCGGTAAATCGCGCTCTATACCCGCCAAGCGGTGTTCGAGATAACGCTTGCGCCAACGTGCGACTTGCATGCGATCCACCCCCAGGCGCTCCGCAATTTCCTTGTTCTGCAAGCCCTCTGCCGCCAGCAATATCATCCGTGCCCGTAATGACAAGCGGACACTGCTTAATCGGGAGGAGACTATACGGGACAACTCGGACAGCTCTTCGCTGGTTAAAGTGACTGTAGGCGCAACTCGCAATGCTTGACTCCATCCATATCCCTGACCATGGAGCCATTTTATCATGATTAACCTTAAGTTTCATCAAGAATGCAACACTACACTAG
>NZ_JAAOMP010000010.1 GCF_018853815.1 Acidithiobacillus sulfurivorans
GGTCGCCTCGTCGCCCCAGGTGGATTCCAGTTCAATGTAACCGTACTGCCCAATAGCCCGTGTGGTATCTGGGTGTTCCGCACGGCGTTGAGCCAGATCGCGGTAAAAGGTTTCGGTGGGCGACAAAGTACAAGTGGTATCTTGAGCCATGAAGGGTTCCTTTGATATATGCTGTTATTTCCGTTCCTTCCACAGACTAAACCGGCACTGGGAGCAATAACAATGCACATCGTTGCTTTTATATTGACCGCTGCGCCAGATGCCACGGTTGCCACATCGGATGCACCGATGGTTCCCTTGAGCGTCTGTGGACCCATCGATTTTATAATACAAGGTTGAACCGTGCAGCCAGCCTGTTTGGAAGGGATAGAACCCCCATAAAATGATTACCGTAATAACGCTAACCGCAATAAATGTGGTCTTTTCACCAATAAAATTGGGCTGACACGCATAATAACCGATCACTGAGAACGCAATCGTCAGCACAATGGGTACAATCTTCCTAAAATATCTCCTGCGTAAATACAGGTTTTCTAAGCGCACCATCCCATTATATTGTTCCAATGCCGCTTTTTCATTGTATGCCATGGAAACCGAACCCCCAACGTGTGACATATGAATAGAATATATCATTCATATTCCACCGTCAAGTTTGCCGTTGCATTTTCCTGCGTTGTGCATCCCACCAACCATCCCGGTTTAACCTTGCCCAGACGTCCGCCTTTTCTTCGGGAGACATCACGATCCAGCGGGTGACTTCCTCGAAAGTCCTCCCGCACGACTTGCAGATGTCATCGCCCAGGGCGGTCGTGCAAAAGCCCAGGCAGGGAGAATCTGGTGAAGTGTGGGTGGACATCTACCGGCTTCTTGCGTTTCCGCACGCGATGACGATCTGCTCTGCCAGTCGCCGCTGTGCCGCCGTCAATCGTCTGGCCTTCTGAACATGCGTGAGGATTTCCATCAGAATCCCGCGCGGGTACTCCGGCTAAAACGCAAAGCGTTTAGCCGGAGATGAAGCGCTCCTCGTTTAAGCATACGCATAACCGTCTCCTTTCTGCACGATAGTGAGATATTTCGGGTGAATATCGAATGTTTCCTTTTCAGTTCGGAGCGCGAACGAAGGGCGGAAGCGGATAGCGATCCGGCCTGCGTGTGTACCGGCATATTTCCCTTTTGGAACCACCGCCCGAACGAGGTCTCCGGTCTGGAATCCCAGAAAGGATTTGGCTCCGGCTTTGTGCCCGACCGGGAAACCGTGCCGGTTCAATCGGGCGCGTTGCCGCTCTCCGTGGCCCATGGCCGTAATCGCCATGGGCTTATGATCTGGTGATAACCGCACTGTCGCTCCGCTCTCTCCGACGCAGGCGGCATCAATCCAGTGGTCTTTGGGGTAAGACTGTTGGAATCGATTCCACTTCGTTCTGCCACCACTGGAAACTTCGACGGGTAAATTCGTTGCCTTGAGCCGTTGAAACAGTGCCCAACGCGTGCTGTTCACTGCGGCCGCATCCCTTAACGGAGCCTTGGCCTGAGCCAGTATTCTTTTCACCTTCTCCGGAGCCTTCGCCAAAAACTGCTCCAGAGGCTTATTCCCCTTCCGCTGGTTACAGTGGTGGCAGGCCAAGGTGAGATTGCTCACCCGGTTGCTGCCGCCTTTGGAGCGGGGATGAATATGGTCAATTTCGAGCGGGGTGTTTTCCACTCCGCAATAGGCACATTTCCGGCCCCATTTCTCCAGTAAATACTCCCGGACCTCGTACCCAGCCAAAGTTCCTTGCTGGTACTCCGTTCCGGAGATTTCTGGATTTTGAATCTGCTGCATGTCGAACCGCACTAATTCCTGTGATAATACAGAAACCGGCGCCCAACGCATCAGCCTTTTTACCCATGCCATCGTGGTATCGACCCGATGCTGTAACGACGGCGCTAACCAGCCCGCCTTGCGGGTGCGGTTATCAAACCTGGCGGGACGATACCGCAGCCGGTTCCGGCGAAAACGCCGGTGCCCGCGCCGCTGTTCCAGCGCCTTGCGGATCGCGACACCGCGATGGGTCAATGCTCCGGCCCAGACGACGGTTGGACCACGGCGGGAAAACGATGCGACCAGTGCGATACCCGTGGTCTTGCTGCCCGGGTCCAGTTTCAACCGCGCATCTTGCACAGATCCACTTTCCCGATGCTGGAGAATGATCGTGAACGGGAACCGGCGGAACACCGCCGCTTTCCCTTCCCGTAACAGTTCCCGCGCCCGTGCAGGATGGCAAGGCATGAGCGGTTGCCGGTTCCTGTCCAGTACCAAAACTCTGTTCTGTTGCGTCTGCTGCATTTTCTGTTACGGCTCCTTTTTTACACTATTTCCTTACGGTTACAGCCTTCGCTTTCGCGAGTCATGTTCGCCTCGGCAAGGTTATTCAGGCTTTTTACGGACAGGACACTGCTTGCACTACTCCCAGCTCGCTGTTTAATCCTTATCCGACAGAGCTACGAACTGGCAAACGCATTCGTAGGTGTCATGACCTCAATAACGTAGCCTCGATGTTTTGAGACTAAGCCTGGTCAACCAGGAACCTGCTTTCACAAGCTCCGCCTATACCGTTTAGCGGTTAGGGGGAGTGATTGACGATCCAGAATCAGCGCGGCTGGCAATCCTGCCGCTTTCGCCTGGACATACACCCGATGTAAGGTGTCCTCGTCCGGTGCGCCTACAGCAATCTTGCGCTGATCGCCGGAAAACCAGCTCGTGAAATTCGCAAGCCACGGAGGAGATCCCGCTTGTGCGGCTAATGCTGCCGTCAAACTAGCGTGCGCACCCTGGGCGATCATCTTCCCTTTGCGCATATTCAGGTCTTTCCGCACAACAATGACTTGTTTCAATTTGCGCATGACGCTCTCTCCAAAAACCACCCGTCGCTTTCCATTTCCGCATTTTCCCCGTGCTCGCCGATAACCACCGTACGGGTGCCAGACCAAGAACTGCTGTTCACTAAGGAAAGAACAGGCACTATGGATTTCAACAAGGTATACCATCTATACCGCTGCACAAACAGACGATAGGCAGGCCACTTCCCATACTGAACGATCCACTCCGGCCCGGCGGCCATCAGGCGGTTTTGGTCATCCAGCGTGAAATGGCCATCTTGCATCACATCCCACATTTCTTGCGCAGCGGCGTTTCGTGATAACACGGTCCAGCCGCATTGCTGGATGAACAGGTGATCCTCTCTATCTGTTCCACGTAGCTCCGCTAAACGGGTATCCAATAGCCGTCCATAGGATCGGAACCATACGTCACTCACCGGATGTGGGCCAGGGTTTTCGACGATCTCGTACCACGGGTAGGCAAAACTGGTGGGCGGGGGCATCGGCAGTGGCTCTTTGCCATTCAATAAACGCCAAAACAAGGCCGATTTTTCGCGGGTGGCATTGTAAAAGAAAAGCTTTTTAGTTTCGCTTTTCCCGCAGATTTCGTGTAGCACGCGGTCATATTCGCTAACCGCATGGTCCCACCGGTTCAACAATTCAGGAGGTAAGCTGTCTTTGTTCTGGAAAAATGTCGGCATCAGTGGATCGATCCTTCTGGGAGATAAGCGTTCGGAAGTGGAAGGAGCTCAGTCCCATGGGACGCTTTATAGGCTTTCAACATATAGGCTACCTTTTATGTGTGATTATCATATATCAATCATATCAGGCCGTCAAATCACGCGGTCCTTACCGTGGCAAATCTGGTCGAATCACCCATTGCCGCCCCCTGGCTAGCATTTCCCGCTCCAGATCCGCCAGGGACCGTCCTTCGCACAGTAGCGCGGGCATCCATTTGGCAAATGGCAAACCCGGATGCCGGACGGAGAGGGTCTTGATCAGCGCTCGTGCGGCGTCCTCCGTCGCCAGCGGCATCTCGATCTCCAGGTCGAAGCGCCGCCGCACCGCCCGGTCCAGCATGTCCGGGTGATTTGTAGCGCCTACCAACAAGATACGGTGATCCATGCGATCCATAGCCAGAAGCAGGGTTGATACGATGCGGGCCTGTTCGCCTACGTCGCTGCGCTCAGGATTGCCGGACCGTTCCGCCAGAATGGTCTCCATCTCGTCAAAGAACAGCACGCAGGGCTGTCCGGCTAATCCATCGAGGAGCTTACTGATCTTCGCGCCGGTCTCGCCCATATACGATGTGATCAGGTTGCCGTAATCCACCACCAGGAACGGCAAATCCAGCGCCCGGGCGATGGCGCCGGCCAGTACCGTCTTTCCGGTGCCAGGCGGTCCCATGAGCAAGAGTCGGTTCCGGGGATGCAGGTTGTAGGCCGCCAGGGCATCGGTATAACGCTGTTCCGTGAGCAGGTCCGCCACCTGCAGGCGAGCGTCATCAAACAACACCACCTGGTCCAGGTCATGCGACGGTGATTGGAGTTGGACCAGCTTATCCAAGCCGTTGTCCAGACGAATGCCATCTTCAGGCTTTGGGTTGCGGCTGGCAAAATTTTCCAGCAGGCGCTGCAGCCGGGGCTTCAACGTAGACCGATCAGCCTCCCCCGCGATGATGCACCGCACGGTGGACACGGCCTTGGCGTGGTCACGCTCGATGGCGGCCCGCGCCAAGGCGAATACTTCGTCAGATTTTGCCATCAGAATCCAGCGCGGGTACTCCAGCGATAACGCAAAGCGTTTAGCTGGAGATGAAGCGCCCCTCCTTGTTGTTTAGGCATACGCATAACCGTCTCCTTTCTGCACGATAGTGAGATATTTCGGGTGAATATCGAATATTTCCTTTTCAGTTCAGAGCGCGAACGAAGAGCGGAAGCGGATAGCGATCCGGCCTGCGTGTGTACCGGCATATTTCCCTTTTGCAACGACCGCTCGAACGAGGTCTCCGGTCTGAAACCCCAGAAAGGACTTGGCCCCGGCTTCATGTCCGACTGGGAACTCGTGCCGGTTTAATCGGGCGCGTTGACGCTCTCCGTGGCCCATGGCCGTAACCTCCAAGGGCTTGTTCATCCTGTGCAGCAAAAATTTGTCAGAGTTTGCCATGCTTGATCCGCCATCCGTCGCTCATGCTGCGCTCCCTACATTCTGCAAAACCTTGTTCATCTCAAAACCCGCAAACCCCCGAAACATTTCCGCAGCCCCACACAGATACTCCAACATCCATTCCGTGACGAGCCATCGCCGCCCTAACCGCTCGGCAGCCAAACCCGTTTTTACCGTGCCCCCAAACGGATCCACAACCAGATCACCAGGCTCGGTAAGGAATCGAATAAAAAAGTCGGGAATACTGGTCGGCTGCATGGCGCCATGCGTGGGCAATCCTAGCGCATGAGCGCGCCGCCGATATGCTGCGGTGTCACTGCAGGCGTGCCCACGTTCGATGACATTGCGCGGTATCCGTCCGGCAGTCACCTGCCCAAAACTGCCCGGGCGAAGGCGATAGGCGCCATCTCCATAAGAGGACAGGCGTCCTTCCCCACCCAACGCCATGAGACGTTGATGCTGCGCAGAATGGGCTTCCAGAACCCGCCGATTATCCGATCGCACCCGGCCTGGATCATTGGTGAACCAGTATATGGGTTCATATGCCGTGGTGAGTTGCACCCGGTTTACGCAGGCCCAGTAAGTTGGCGCAGGCGGTTTGCTGTAATTGACCCAGGGAATACGATCCATCAGCGCAAGGCCTAACCGGTCATTCAGGGCCAGGACCAGCCGTTCCAGATACAGCGACCGGCTCGATTTCTTGGGCTCGAAAACGTCTCCGCTCAGATTGAGCACGATACTCCCGCCAGGGATCAAACTACGGACGATGGGTTCCAATGCCCCGCAGATGAAATCCACGTACTCCCGTTCGTCTGGCCCACCGTAAGCACGGGCTTTACGAAGTGGATAGGGCGGCGAGCTAATGCACAGAGCGATAGGCGCATTGATTTGGCGAAAAACGTCTTGATGGTTCCCCCAGATGGCTATACCCAGATCAGTGCTAAAGGTCACCAGTGTGACGCCGGTAGCCGCCCGATGCAGGTCCTTTCCGGCGTTTTCGGAAAGTTGCCAGACGCCACGCTCGCCAGGGACATGTTCGATAATCCCCAGTTGTTTAAGGGTCTGCTGGTACCAACGGATTTTGCGCTTGACGGTGGATCGCGGAACGCCGGCACGTCCAATCGGTGTCCGCGTACCCAAGGCTTCGGGTGTCGTCCCGATGCGCTCCGCTACCGTAGAGTAAAGCGAATCGTTATCCAGTACGCCGTCCGTAGATGCGGCGTATGCACTGGCGATTTCGGCAAACAAACTTATCTGTTGAGGTTGTGCGTTCATGGCGCGATATCCATCCAAAATAGACCACGTTAGGCCGACAAAAGAGCGATCAATGCTTGTAGTTCGTCATCATCGCCAATATCGTGAGCACGCACCCAGGATCGGGAAGGTCCTCTCTTTTCAGGTTGGCAAAGCAGGTCGTTTCCCACCGGGCCCTGTTATCCATGTCCACGGTCGCCAGCACCATCTTTTCGGCTTTATTGAAACACTCCAGCAAATCTACCTCTCCGCGTAAATACAGGATGGCTAGACACTGGCTGACGGATAGCCATAACCAAGTGTTCTCGGTATCCGTGCAGTCTTGCCAGGAGACGAGGTACAGATCGCCGTCTATGGCGCGGTATAAGGCAACCAATGGTCCGTCGTACCACACGAGATTGCCCAGTAGTTCGGCGTTAACCAGATTGTCGTAGCGGTTAGTCGTCATTGGTTCTATGTCTCCCCGATCAATATTTATCGCCAATCCGGCGTTTTTCGATTCCATCGCCGGTAATAAGCTGGCCACCAGAGTTCACGGCTTATGGCTTCATATCTGGGCCTACGCAAATGCCCATTCGTTACTGTGGATTTTTTGGGCGGCAAAGCTTTCTTACGCTGACGCACATACTGACGATGGTTCCGGACCATCATCATGCTGCTGTATCGCCCCTTCTTTGGGCTGGTCTTGTTGGTTGGACCCCAAATGCTCGCGCTGAATGTCATCGACTTACATGCCCCTTTCAATATATGAATAATATATAACATTCATAATTCAGGTGTCAAATTTTCTACCAGATGGTTGCCGTAGTACTCCGTCTATAACCGAGCAGCGGTTTAGGGGGCGATGAAACGGCTCATTAATCTTTGTGACAGCATGACGTACTAATTCTGCCAAATCATCCAGCGTCCCCTCATTCCGGAAAACCATATCCGGGTTGCATGTCCGCCAGAATGCTTCCGAAACATGCTTTTCCACAGGCTCTATGCCGGGCCGGAGCACCAGGCCCATCTGCCCGCCGAACTCCCGTACCAGGTCGGCCTCATCCTGAAAGCGCACACCGGTAATAGCCCAATGCAGGTCTACATCCAAATGAACACGGACTTTGTCTATCCAGTAGGTTTTACATTGTGCCCGACGATAATCGGTTCCCCACCACTGGAGAATCTGGCGGGGCGAGTACGGGATGGAAAACCCCGTGGGAAGATGTTCACTACGTCGGGCATTTCGTACTACACGGACAAAATTGCCATCAGCACAGCACCCCATAGAAAGCCGGAAACTCCGCTTTTCCTTCGTTTCCCGATTTTTCAGAAATGCCACCGGCGCATGAAACGCGGTGCTGACTTCCTCATATAAGGCATCCGAAAATGCGATGATCTGGAACCCGTGATCCCGGGCAAGGATTCCTGCTACGGTATCCTTGCCGCAGCCGGCGGCACCTGTGAGCCCGATGATCATTTTTTGCCTGCCTCTTAATTCTTGGTCATAACCACCCGATTTACCGGCCCACTAGCGCCGTGAGACAACGCATACAGGGCCCGGGCCTTTTCCCATGCGACAATCTGACCGGGCGTTAGGCCGGACGCCTTGGCGGCGTTTGCCAGCGCATCGGCCTGCACGGACGCCTGCAAGGTGGCCAGCTTCTTTTTCTGGACTTGCACGACTTCTGCGGCCTTGATGGTCTCCAGTTCCGCCTGGAAGCCCGCCTTGGCGTTGACCTGCTTCTGGACGCTCAAGGGCAAATCGAAGGTCGGCACGGTCACCGAATTGATGACGTAGGGATCGATTTTAGGGTACAGCTTGTGTAACCGCTGGTTGAGCACCTTTTTGATGGTATGCGCATAAGTATCCAGGTGCGCCGCGATGTTTTGCGGCGTACTCTGCTCCGTGGCGATCTGTACGGCATAAGGAATCGCCGAACGTTCGAGCATACGCAGACCGACTGTGTTGTAGTCCGTGTGAGGCTCCTTCTGTATCTGTTTGGTCTCCCGGTAGAACAGGGGCACCCGGTTCGGGATCAGGGAATACTGCACGACCACGGTAACGGCCTTCATTTGAACACCATGCTCGTCCCTGGGGTGCATGTTCTGCACTTCCGCCATGGTTTGTGTCGTGTCCACCGGGATGATTCCGTGGATCAGCGTGATGTGAAACCCAGGGTGCGCGATGGCCTTGTTGATGTAGCCAGTGAACCGGTTGTGCCAGATGCCCACCGAACCCGTGGGGACGGACTGTGAGCAGCCGGCCAGGGACAGGACGATGACCGGAAGAAACAACAGACGGGGGTTTTTCATGAGTTACATCCTTTCTCTGCTAAATGGCGGAATCCAGTCTGTGCGGACCTTAAATAGCGCCTGCTGGCTGGTGGTCATGTTGATTAACCGCAATAAATCCGCAGTGGGGATTGACACGCGATCAACTGGTACACCGTTCATGGATTGGGTATACCGCGCCATTCTTGCAAGAAAATGCTCACGGCTTTCGTTCGTGCTATCTGTCATTGCATCAATCCCCAAAAATAAAATCTCCAAGGTGGCTCCAAACATCCTTTTTGCGGGGATTCCTTCGACGACGCCCGTAAGTCCCGCAAGTGGCCTGCTGCGAACCTGCATTGAGGATCACTCCGGCAATGTCCAAAGCGAGTAACGCCAACCTTTTACGTTCCGATTCACGCTCCTCTTTTTCCGCAGCCTCGCGGGCATGGATGCGTTGCAAGAACAATGGCGTCGCTTGCTTTCCGTTACTCATTCGGTTTTGTTGCCATCGCCGCCTTCATCGCGGCCAGTTCATCGTCCACCGTGGACCCGCCGCGCAGTGCATCCATCTCTTTTTCGACGGGCGTTCGGGTGTCCAACGGATCATTCAGTACCCCTTCAGCCATCATGGCGTCCAATGCAGCGGCTTTGTTCTGCATCTTATCGGAGCGATCCTTTGCCCGCTGCAGTGCCGCACCCGCATCACCCATCTGTCCACCGATACCCGTCAACGATTCCGTTACCTTGATTTGGGCGCTGGCTGCACTATTCTGCGCCTTCATGACTTCCTTCTGGGTACGAAAAGCGTCAATGCGCTGTTGCATGGTCGCGCAATAGTCGCTCAACTTGGCTTCCTGCGCCTGAATGGCGTCATGGGCCGTCTGCAGCGATTGCAGCTTGGTCGCTGCCGCCGCTTTTGCGGTTAGCGCCTGTCTAGCCAAATCCTCCCGGCCTTTGCTGAGGGCCAGATGCGCGTCGGCATCCGATTGATCCATGTTCTTCTGGGTAGCGGCTATCTGCTGCTCCAGACTCAAACGTTCAGCCACTACATCCGCCGTATGGCGCTTGGCGTCCTGCAAAGCCGTGATCATCTTTTCGTAAGACAAATCCAGCGTCTCGTCTGTGTTTTCCATGCCGTTCAAGACCGCGTTGGTCTTGGCGTGAAGAATCTCTGCTACGCGTGAAAGAATACTCATGAAATTGATCCTTTTGTTATGTCAATCAACACTTTGTTGGGCGTTGCTGGGATATCACCAACTACTGTCGTCCGACGAGAACCCATCATCGGCACCACCGCCAAAACTGTCACCACCGCTGAAACCATCATCTGTGCCGCCGAAATTGTCTCCACCACCCAATCCGAGACCGTCATCGGTTCCACCGCCAAATCCATCGCCATCCATACCGGACGATCCAAAATCGCCGCTGCCGAAAGAATCACCGCCATTGTTGCCGAATGAATCCATGCCGCCACCCAATAGGTCTTCAGCAATTTCCATCCCGAGACCCATGCCCAAACCTTCTTCCAAGGCAGCACCAAATCCGCCACCCGTATTCATCCCCATATTTCCACCCATATTATTTACTGGATAGACAGCCGGTTGAGAGGGTTCGGCAGATACATAAGAAGAACTTGGAGGGAAAGGGCTGTTTTGTACAGTTCCAGAAGCATCAAAAGGGGTTATTTCGGGTTCAGTTGAAGATGGCTTGCCTGACAACTGATTGCGAACACTTTCCAACAAGTTCCGCGCATCTTCTATGGCAGACTTTTTGGAATCGGTATCTGCATTTTCTATTCTTTTCAGTGTTCGTGAGCAATCCACCAAAGAGGTTTGCCACCCATAAATATCATTCAGTTTCGCGTTATCGCCCTGTGCGTCCGCTGAAATTCTTGCTGAATTGAGTTCACCCGTCAGAAATTGCGTGATTTCCAACAAAATATCCTGACGATCAGACTCCACCAAAGCGGCAGCTTTACGACTTTCATTGCGCACGAACCAGAAAGCTCCAGTACCAATCAAAAGGACAACCAACAAAATACCAAGAAAAACCTTCATCCAATAAGCATGTTCACGACTGGACTGAACATTTTGCAAGCCTACCCGCTTTTCCAAGCCCTTGAGGTCTTTCGGATTGGCAAAAGACATAGCTGGTGACAAATGTTCAGCAGTCCTTAATGCAACCTTCGCACGATAATCATGGCCTAACGCATCCCACGCTTCAGCCTCCAGATACCATGCTTTCGCGCTGTGTGGATCAGCTTTCAGAATAGGGACCAAATCTTTCAAGGCTTTGGCAGGGTCAGCATGGGCGATGTAACTCTGAATGATTTGTGGCGTTATGGCGTCAGCAGCCATCGCGGCAACAGGAATGCTGGGCAGCAAAAATGCGGCGATAAACCAGAAGAAGATACTGGCGAAACGCAATGGAAAATGAAATACAGAATACAATGTGCGCATAATTCCCTCTAAAGCAAGCGGACCGGTGATTTTTGGTCTATAGACTCTGGCACTTACAACGATTCTTAACATGAGTTGTTCCTTTTTTGATTTGATCACCGCTTGCCAACATGGCAAGCAGCTTACTCCATCAGCGGTAATCTTATTTGTGCGTAATCATCACCACGGTTGCTCCACCACTTTTGGAATATCCGCTCAGTTTCAGTTTCTCGCCGGGAACCATGGACATAGACTGATCAAACGTCTCGATATTCATACGTGGAAGCTGCACTCCACGCATGGTGTGCATGGCCGCAAGAGTGGATTCCGAACTATTGAACCGAATAACATCAGGATGTTTGAAGCTGCGCTTAATGCTTCCCGTTATGCCCGTCGTATAGGTTCCGGGAATCAACTTGGTTACTCCAGTCGCGTTTGTAAACGAACTGGAAACGAATGTATGCTGGACGCCATCAGAAAATGGGCTAACGTGTCCGGGAAGAACGCTCACAACATTCTTGGCGACCAACTTGCCATTCTGCAGCACCTTGATATCGTAAATGTTCTGTTTTTCGGCAGGAACGGTAACCTTCTGAACCATGGCCGTGGGCTTCATGTGCGACGGAGCAGGTTCAGCGTGAGTAGCGGCCATGGCCATCGCGGGGAACATTAATATCATTAGAGCAATCAATTTCTGCATAGTAAAAATCCTCTATTAAATGCACAGCCCTGGGCAATCCAGGGCTGTATTACGTCCTGCTGACAGCAGGTCATCCAAACCGATACATCAGCCCCACGCCCATTACCGGCCACCACTGATAGCCGCTAACTTTGCTGTTCAGGCTGTTCTGTTCCGCCCGGACATCGCTGGCCAACATAGGGTTAGCGGCAGCGCCGGTCGCGGTGAGACTGATATTGGGCGATCCCTCGTAGATCGCGCCAATGTTCGCCGTGAAGGTCAAACGGCCACCATCCATCGGATCACCCCAACCGATACCGACATAAGGCGCAACTCCGTTAAAGTGCGTTTTGCCTGTGAGACTGCCCACCTGGCTTGCAGTGTAGGTATTACCGTTAAAGGTGTACGTTCCGCTTTCCGGCGTGCCCGTCACGTTAAACCCGTTCTGATTGATGAACAGACCCGCAGTAAGGTTAAAATTACCCTGGAAAGGGAACCAGCTTGCGGTGATCGGCTCTCCCTGCAGGTTAATCCCGGCGTTGTAATTGACACCACCGCTCTGGAGATTCTGGGATACATGCAGCGCATCAAAGCCGACATTGAGATTCAACGTCTTAGGGATAATGGCAGTCGTACCCTGGACACCGATACCCTCGGTCCCCACGCCCAAGCCTGCGGCAATGCCGTGGAAGGGCAGCCATGCGGGCGATACTCCCATGGCGAAGGCTGGGACGGAACCCATGCTCGCCAGCAAGGCGGCCGAAACACCTATGATAATTTTCTTCAAGTTTTCCTCCCGTGAATAAGTACACAATGATTAACAAGTAACGCCATCATACACACGAAAGAGGTAAACGTCAAATTCACCACCAGGCGATAACGCCTGTGGTTAGCCGGTTTCACACTGGTCTTTCGGCTCCGACTTCGGTATCCATCGGCCCCAATCCCCTAGCGGTATTCGTCAGAATCAAGCGAATCGCCCTCTTTTAGATATCGATGGATAGCCGCCTTGCACGCTTGAATCGTCGGTATCCAGCTTGATTTCAGACAGGATTCCAATCCACTGGCGGTGATCGCTGATGTCTGGCAAGACTCCGTCCATTGAGTCAAAGCCGAGTCATAACGGGTCAAAGGGTTGTCCGGTCCTACCTGCGCCGCATCCGTGTTCATTTTGCCTTCAAACATCGTGGACAGGCGCGACCAGCAAGCCGGCGCATGGGGCAAATAAGCTGTGGATTTTGTATAGCCTTTCCCCACGACATAAGTCCATTGCCCACTCCCCATCTGGGAAATCCGCCGCTCCGTGTCCTGCACACAACGGAATACGTCCTGTTCGCCCATTTCCTTGACGGCCAGCCAATGATCCTGGACATATTGATTATCTATGCGATGACGATGATGAGGCATGTACTGGCTTTGCGATGACATCGACCATTCCCGATACCCGGACGTAGAAGGCGGCGTATCTTCTATCGCTGGCGGGCTATCATCGCCAGCGATATTCAACGCGGTTTTTGGCAAAGCCGGTAATGGATGGAATGCTTCTGGGGCGTGCGTGGCACATCCGGCCAACAGACTCACACAACAAAGCGTGCTTACAGAACGAAACATGGGGTCTCCCAGGAACGGGTTAATTCCTTTCTTTCTTTACTGATCTGGCAATCTTTGGCGAATTCTGTACCGGCATACCGTCATTTTTACTGTTTTCGTCCGCCATAACGGCATCCACCTGTGCCGCTTTGGCGGAGAGAACACGCTCGCGCAAGGTATCCAGCTTTTCCTGAACCAACGTGGAAAGTTGCTGCAGACGCTCAACGCCAGTGGGTACAGCCTGATCATTTCCAGCCCGTAAATCTGCAATAATAGCTTTCCCGGTCACATGGACTTCGGGGTGTATCTGAGCCAGCGCCACGAACTCGGGCAGGTCTCCAAACTGCTCCTGACCGGGTCCGTCCATCCACTTGCCCAGACGGCAGGCGTGATGGTCCGTCAATTCCTCCGGCTTGAGCTTCAAGTCTTTCCCGGCAATCGCTTCCAGTACACGGCCCACCCAGCGCACATGGTCCGCCTTGGTCAAAGTGAGCAAAACTTCCTGTGGAATATCCCCCTGTGCATACGTGTTGATACTGGCGTCGATTTCAGCGCGCAGGCCGTCCATCTGTCCCATTATCTGATGGAAAAAGACGGTGAAATTTTTCATGATAGTGCGTGTTCCCTGAATGGCGTCAGAGAGCGCAGACACAGATTCCTGCCCATTTCGGTTATGTTCTTCCAGTA
>NZ_JAAOMP010000100.1 GCF_018853815.1 Acidithiobacillus sulfurivorans
AAGGGCGTGCTGACCACCGCCAGTCTTATGGTGGGTGCCCCTGCGGCGGCTGATGCCATACGCCGGGCGAAAAGCTTGCCTGGACTGGGTGTCGGTTTGCACCTGACTCTGGTGGATGGAGCGCCGTTGTTGCCGGCGGAACAGGTGCCTGATCTGGTGGACGTTCAGGGTCGTTTTGCAGCGGATTTATGGTTGCGCGGCGTGCGTTATTTTTTTCTGCCCAAGGTGCGCCGGCAGTTGGCGGCAGAAATTCATGCACAGTTTGCCGCCTTTGCAGACGCCGGTCTGGTGCTCGATCATGCCAACGCTCACAAACATCTGCATTTGCATCCTACGGTGTTAAGTCTGATGCTGGATACTGGGGAAGCATTTGGATTGCGGGCAGTACGTCTCCCCTGGGAGTCACTGGCGGTGGCGCGATGTGGTGGTGCGCGTGGCTTCGCACCTGCCTTCTGGGCTTTTTTTTTGCGCCCTTGGTTGGCGAGAATGCGCCGACAACTGGATAAGCGTGGGCTGCTTTATAATGATTTGCTTTGCGGCCTGGATGCCACCGGACATATGACCGAGTCGCGCCTGCTGGGTCTGCTGAACTGTCTGCCAGAGAAGGCTTTGGTGGAAATTTATTTTCATCCGGCCACCACCCAGAGCCCTTTACTGCGAACACTCATGCCCGATTATGAGCCCCAGGCAGAATATGCCGCCCTGCTGAGTCCCAGGGTTGGGGAGTATTTGCGTGATCACCAGATTGTGAGAGGTAGATTCAGTGATTTCACCGGCGGCTGAACGATTCCTGGAAAGCATCGGAAAATCCATTGCGCTTTTTTTTGTGCAGGTGGTCGATTTTTCGGTGCGACGGGCTCTTTGGGTGATGGGATTGGTGCTGATTGGTACCTTGCTGGCCCTGTTTTATGCGGTTACACACTTTGCAGTAGATACCAATACCAGCCATGCCTTGTCTCGCGATCTGCCCTTTCAGAAACGTGAGCTGGCTTACCACCAGGTATTTTCCCAGGACCAACATACTATTGTAGTGGTACTGCAGGGGAAAAATCCTCAGAGTAGCGATGCAGCAGTTACCCGTCTGGAGACCTGGCTGCGCGCTCGTCCGAAAATGTTTCACAGTGTGTATGTGCCGGGTGGAGGCAGTTTTTTTGAGCGGAATGGTCTGCTCTATTTGTCTCCGGAAAAAGTAAAGGATTTTGCCGATCGCATTACCAATGCCCAGCCCCTGATTGCCCGCTTGTCTGCTGATCCCAGTCTTGGTGGTTTAAGTGATTTGTTGAGCATGGCCATCAGTCAAAGACTGAGTAATGGCGTACAGTTGCCGGGCATGACGGCCATATTCTCGGCGTTGAATGAAGCAGTGGAAGCGCGACTGGATGGTAAGCCGTACCAGCTTTCCTGGAGTGAAATGATGGGCGGGGACCTGGCCAAGCTGGGTCCTGCCCAGCGCTTCGTCATTATTCAGCCGGCCATGAATTATCATTCCTTACAGCCTGCCGAGGCTGCCATCCGGACCTTGCAAGCCGGTTTGCAGAGTTTGCAGTTAAATACCGCCCACGGCGTCAATGTCGGGGTGACCGGAGGGGCCGTGCTGGATGCGGAGCAACTCCAGACCGTCAGTCATGGTGCTGGTGAATCCTTGGCGCTGACTCTGGGGCTGGAAATTATTCTACTCAGCATTGCCCTGCGCTCGGTGAAATTGGTGAGTGGTGTGGTGATCGGGCTCATATCGGGCATTATTCTGACGACGGCCTGGGCCTTGTTTTTCGTTGGCCCCTTTAATCTCATATCTGTGGCTTTTGCTATTTTGTTCATTGGTCTGGGTGTGGATTTCGGCATTCAATTCTGTCTGCGCTATCGCGAAGAATTGTTCAACGGTGCGGTACATCGGGTAGCGATGCATCGGGTGACCCAGGGTATGGGAACGGCGCTAGGTTTGGCCGCAGTGGCTGCGGCACTGAGTTTTTACGCCTTTGTGCCTACCAGTTATGCCGGAATTGTGGATCTTGGGCTGATTTCCGGGACCAGCATGCTCATTGCGCTGCTGTTGACTCTGACTTTTTTGCCTGCTTATTTGACCTTGTGGCCCATTGCCGTAAACGGGCAACATCGGGTCATTAATTATCCGCATTTTACGATGGTGCCCACCCTGGCAAAACATCCAATCCATCGCTATGCCTACTGGATATTGGGCTTGGTGACCATACTCACCATTGCGGCCATTCCCCTGGCTTTGCGGACAACTTTTGACTTTAATCCACTACACATGATTGATAGTCACGCCGAGGGCGTGAAAGTTTTTGAAAAGCTGTTGGCCAACCCCGATACTGCTCCGTACCGGATGGAAGTACTCACGCCCAATATTGCCGCTGCTCAGGCCGTGGCCCGGCGCGTCGAGCAGTTACCGACGGTGGCACGCGCATTGACTGTGGAAAGTTATATTCCCAAGGAGCAATCCAAAAAACTGGCTATTTTGCAGAATCTGCAGATTCTGGTGCCACCCTTTTCACTGATGATGCCGACAGCATTGACGCCACCTGCTGCGGATACGCGTAAGAAGCTGGATAAATTGGTCAAGGATCTGCGCGCACTAGCCGTCAAGGATGGTCAGACGTCTGCGGATGGCAAAATAACTGGGCAGTTGGCCGATCATCTTCAGACATTTTTGCAAGAGCAGGGAAAACAGCCTGCCGCCATGAATGCTTTGCAGAACAGTGTGATGGGTACCCTGCCAGGGGAACTGAAACAGCTGGGCATGGCTTTGTCAGCCGGACCGGTCAATTTGCAAACCCTGCCAGCAGCGCTCAAGGATCGCTATGTGGGTGCGGCGGGTCAGGCGCGTGTAGAAATTTTTCCCAAGGCCAATCTGAGTAGTAACCAGGCCATGTATCAGTTTGTGCAGAGCGTGCTCAAGGTCGAGCCTGGGGCGGTTGGAACCCCGGTGATGCTGGTACAGGGTGGAGAGGCCGTTCTTGGTGCCTTTCAGGAGGCTACCTACATTGCGCTGGCAAGTATCAGTCTGTTGTTGCTTTTAGCCTTGCGCCGTTATCGGGATGTGCTGCTGATCATGATTCCTTTGCTGCTGGCGGCACTGTTTACGGTCGCCGCCATGAGTCTGCTGGGCTTGAGTTTCAATTTGGGCAATATTATTGTTCTGCCGCTCCTGATTGGGCTGGGTGTGGCATTCGCCATCTATATTGTGGTGCGCTGGCGCAATGGCGTGGATGTCGCCCATCTATTGGGAACTTCAACGCCGATGGCCGTGTTTTTCAGTGGTCTGACCACCCTCAGTGCTTTTGGTAGTATGGCCGTATCCCGTGATCCGGGCATGTCGAGTCTTGGCGAGGCACTCAGTCTGGCGCTGGCTATTGTGCTTTTGTGTATATTGATTATTTTGCCGACCCTGATGCTGCTGTTTACGCCCTCTCCTCGCGAAGAGGGTATAGAACAGGATGAAGGCAGCTAAACCTTGAAACAGAAAATATTCATTTTGCTCACTGGACTGCTGGGTATGGTCCTGGGTGTTTACTTGGTGCTGCATGCCGGTTTTGCCGAAATTATGGCACTGCTCGCCGTGGCGGGCTGGGGACTGCTCTGGTTGTTGCCTTTTCATTTGCTGCCGCTGGCTCTGGATACCTTGAGCTGGAAGTGGCTGTTACGTGGCAAGACGCGTGCCCCCTTTGGGTTTTTGTTGTGGCTCGCCCTGATTCGCGAATCGGTGAATGGTTTATTGCCGGTGGCACGGATAGGTGGTGAACTGCTGGGAATCCGAATGCTCAGTCAATACGGGGTCTCGCCCTATGTGGCCGGTGCCAGTGTCATGGTCGAAATCACTTTGACTCTGGTGAGTCAGTTTTTGTTTGCTTTACTGGGAATTGTGGTGTTGCTGTTCGCGATCAGCAATCACCTCCTGGTTTTAGAAGTTCTGGGGTTCCTTGTCCTGTCGATCCCGGTGCTGGTCATTTTTTTCTGGCTGCAAAAACATAAAGGCTTGTTCTCGCTGGTTCAGAATATCAGCAAGCGAATGCTTGGCGGTTATGATCTTTTGGGGATTATTGGCGATCCGCATCTACTGGATGCGGAAATCCGGAGTTTTTACGACAAGGGGCGCGCTTTGTTGGTGGCCAATTTTTGGCAATTAGCCGGGCTTTTTGCGGGCACTCTTGAGGTCGTTTTTACTTTTTGGCTGCTGCACCACCCGGTCCCTTTCTGGGCGGCTTTGCTCCTCGAAAGTCTGGGGCAAGCTTTGCGAAGTGTGGCATTCGTGGTGCCGGCAGGTATTGGTATTCAGGAGGGCGGTTTTATGCTGTTTGGAGCGGCTGTCGGTATCGGTCCAGATCTGGCTCTGGCTTATGCTTTGGCCCGGCGTCTGCGCGAACTTTTTCTCGGCGTTCCGGTCCTCTTGTCATGGGCTGCATCAGAAAGTCATTATATGCGTCGAAGGTGGTTACAGGTTGCAACCGGGAAAGAGGGGATTTTATGACGGCAATGGCCATAGAGCTGGGTTCTGAGCAGCATCGTGATTTGTTTTGCCAGTTCATGCACGATACCCATGTGCATTTTGATCCTGCCAATATGCCTTGGCCGGAACTGGATGCTGCCACGGAGCAACGGGTCAAATCCTTGCCTTTCTGGGGTGAAGCGGTAGCGACGGAGAGTGTCACCGCACGGATGGTCCAGAGTATGGCGGCACGGGAAACTGATCCCGTGGTGCGTGCTGCTGTGGCCCTGGATGGTCAGGAAGAACAAAGACATTCGGAATTACTGCAGGCGTTGGTGAAACATTATAATATTCAGATACCGCCATCTCCGCCGCCGCCGCCCTTGCGGGATCCTTACTGGGAGTTTCTATTTACGGGGTATGGCGAATGTCTGGACTCCTATTTTGCTTTTGGACTGTTTGCTGCAGCCAAAAACTCGGGGTTTTTCCCGCCTGAGCTGGTCAAGATATTTGAGCCGGTCATGCAGGAAGAAGCGCGACACATCATTTTTTTTATCAACTGGTTAAAGTGGCACCGTCGGCGCCTGCCTTTCTGGAAAAAAATTGTTCTGGAGTATCAGCGTATCCAGGTCATCAGCATGCAGGCCTGGGCGCGGATTCAAACGGCAAGGGGCCTGAATGACCATCAGGATGAAAATTTTACCATGACCGGTCATGAACAGGTGAGTAGCGACATTAACCTGACACAGTTGCTCGCATTATGTCGGGCCGAAAACGAGAGACGTTTTGCTGCTTATGATGCCCGTTTGCTGCGTCCGAAATTGGCACCACGTATTGCCAATATACTGTTTTTCTTTCTTTCCCGAGGTAAAGCCGCCTAATTTTTCGGTGTGCTTGTCCCGCATACGCTTTGGTATGTTATACTTAAGTCAATAATGTTGTTATTTGTTCACGGGCTTTACAGCCATCAGGTGGGGGTATTGATATTATGGGTGTTCCTTTAATTCAGAGCTATAAGGTAGGTCGCTATATTGTTTCGCAAAAATTGCGGGGGCGTAAGCGTTATCCTTTGGTCCTGATGTTGGAGCCGTTGTTTCGTTGTAATCTGGCCTGCGCGGGTTGCGGGAAAATCGATTACCCCGATGATGTTCTGGATAAACGCCTGTCGGTGGAAGAATGTATTGGCGCAGCGGAAGAATGTGGCGCGCCTATTATTTCCATTGCCGGCGGGGAGCCACTGATTCACAAGGACATGCCGGAAGTGGTTAAGGGTTTGGTGGAACGCAAACGCTTTGTTTACCTGTGCACCAATGCGCTCCTGTTGAAAAAGCGTATGGATGATTATACGCCTTCTCCTTATCTGACATTCTCTGTCCATCTGGACGGTAATGAACACCGCCATGATGATTCTGTCTGTCAACCGGGGACCTACCAGCGGGCGGCAGTGGCTATTCGGGAGGCAGTTGAAAAAGGCTTCCGGGTAACCGTGAACTGTACCCTCTTTCAGGGTGAAGGGGCGGAAGAAGTAGCCAATTTCCTGGATGATTGCAAGGCCTTGGGTGTAGAGGGTGTGACTATCTCTCCCGGCTTCAACTATGAGCGGGCCCCCCAGCAGGAAGTGTTTATTCAAAGGCGCGCATCCCGGCAGTTGTTCAGGGATATTTTCCGTATTGGTAAGGAACGCAAGGCGAAATGGACGTTCAATCAGTCCAGTCTGTTTCTGGACTTTTTGGCGGGCAACCAGAATTACCAATGTACGCCTTGGGGAAACCCCACCCGCAATATTTTTGGCTGGCAGAAGCCTTGCTACCTGTTGGTGAGTGAAGGTTACGCGCAGACCTATCAGGAAATGATGGAAACGACACCCTGGGATCAGTACGGCGTCGGGGTTAACCGCAAGTGCGATCAGTGTCAGGTCCATTCCGGTTTTGAACCAACAGCGGTCAATGACACGTTTGCGCACCCCTTGCGGGCCCTTAAAGTAGCCTTGCGTGGGCCGCGTACAGAAGGCCCTATGGCCCCGGATATGCCAACCATTCCCCCTTCACAGGGTTCCGACCATCCGGTTTTCCCTTTGCGGGTTGAACGTTAATAAACGCTTGATCGTCCAAACAGGCTAACAGGGAGGTTTTATGCTTTTGAGAAATGCCGTGCTGCTTGCGGCGGTAGTGGCTTTGTCCATGTCGCCAATGATTTCAGCCTCAGCAGCTGTCGCCGCACCGGCCTCGGTGGCCGCGCAAGCCAAGGTGCTGACACCAAAAGCCACTATTGATACGCTCGATGCAGCCTTATTGAAAGCCATGCAGGGTGGCAGCAAAATGGGTTATCAGGGCCGTTATGCCGTTGTGTCTCCTGTGGTCCGGAAAGTCTATGATTTTGACCGGATTGCCAGTCTGACCCTGGGCAGCCACTGGTCTAAACTGACACCCGCGCAACAAAAAGAATTTGTAGGTGTGTTGGCGGACTATACTGCAGCCACTTATGCGGCCCGTTTTGATAATTATGAAGGCGAACATTTTGCGGTCGTCAACAGTGAAACCATGCAGCCCGGAACTGAGGGTGTATTCAGCACGCTGACCATGCACAATGGTAAAGTCCATCGTTTTGATTATCTGCTTCAGCAACAGGATGGCCAGTGGCGTATTGTGAATGTGGTTGCAGACGGGGTCAGTGATTTGTCCCTGAAACGTTCTGAATACAACGAAACCATAAAAAGTAAGGGGTTCCCGGCGCTGATTGCGCACTTAAAAGCGCAAATCGCTCAGTACGCGAGTGAGACACGTTGATGGCTCGTTGGCGTTGGCTGCTCGGTGGTATTTTTACCAGTTCCGTGCTGGTGCTATCAGGTTGTGCTACGGTGGATGGTCCCGGGTCCGACGCATCGGGGACCAGTCGGCCTCCTTTGCAAACGTTGAATCATGCCATGTTCCACGTGAATATGGGACTTTATGATTATGTGCTTGAGCCCGTGTCTACGGGTTACAGGGCGGTGACTCCGGGCTTTGTCCGGGAGGGCGTCAGTAACGTGTTTTCCAACGTGGGCATGCCTTACATTTTTATTAACGATTTTCTGCAAGGTCGGGTACAGCAGGGTATGGAGGATATGAGCCGTTTTCTGGTCAACTCCATATTCGGTGTGGGTGGTTTGATTGATGTGGCAGACAAGCTGGATTTACCCATGCACGACAATAGCCTGGGGGTGACTCTCGGGGTCTGGGGAGTACCACAGGGACCTTATCTGGTGTTACCCTTTTATGGACCCAGTTCGTTGCGGAGTTTGCCGGGACTCGCCATGGTCATCTTTACCGGCCCCGCTTATTATATCACCAGTACCCCCGCCCAATATGCCTTGAGTGGTATGGGTGTGATTAATACGGGCTATGTGGATGGTCCGAAAATCCGCATGGTTCAGGAGGCTGTGGATCCTTATCAGTTTATGCGTAATGCCTGGGAACAGCATGAACAATATTTGATCAATGGCGGGGTAGTCAGTAAAAGCCAGTTGCTTGAAGGTTTGTCTTTACCTCCGCCTGCTGGAACGACCCCAGCCGGAAATGAATCCAGCGCCAACACGAAAGGAAAGCATTAATATGGCTTTTGATCAGGATGCAGTGCGCCGCACGGCTCATCTGGCCCGTCTGGCCCTACCCCAGGAAGAAGTACCGGCAGTGGCCAGTCAACTGGAAAAAATCATGTCACTTGTTGAGGAGTTGAGTGCCATACCTACAGAGGGGGTTTTACCCATGGCCCATCCTCTGGATCTGGAACAGCCACTGCGCCCAGATCAGGTTTCCAATCAAGATGAACGCCAACGCCTGATGGCCAATGCTCCGGCCGCCGAGCACGGGCTTTTTCTCGTCCCCAAAGTTATCGAATAACAGGAGCAGCATTTGGACCTCCACGATTTTTCCCTGCGGCAACTCCGCGAGGGTCTGCAAAAACGGGATTTCTCTGCACAAGAGCTGACGCAAACCCTGCTCAAGCGTATCCACACCTTAAACCCGGAACTGAACGCTTTTGTAACGGTGACCGAGGCTGCTGCCCTGGAATCTGCCGCCCGGGCCGATGACCGTTTGGCAAAAGGCGAAAGCGGAACACTGCTGGGTTTGCCCATGGCCCATAAGGATATTTTTTGTACGGCCGATTTACCGACCACCTGTGGGTCGAAAATGCTGAAAAACTTTGTCGCTCCTTATAGTGCCACCGTCGTGGAGCGTCTGGCCGCAGAAGGCATGGTGATGCTGGGTAAGCTCAATATGGATGAATTTGCCATGGGCTCTTCCAATGAGACCAGCTATTTTGGACCTGTCCGCAATCCCTGGAATACGGAAATGGTACCCGGAGGTTCTTCTGGTGGTTCGGCAGCGGCGGTGGCTGCGGGTTTGGTGCCGGTGGCTACGGGCACAGATACCGGTGGCTCCATTCGCCAACCAGCAGCACTTTGCGGTATTACCGGAATTAAACCCACCTACGGACGGGTTTCCCGTTATGGCATGATTGCCTTCGCTTCAAGTCTCGATCAGGCTGGACCGATGGCCCGTTCTGCCGAAGATTGTGCTTTGCTGCTGAATGCCATGGCGGCTCATGATCCTCGCGATTCCACCAGTCATCCAGCCGCTGCCAGTGATTTTCTGCGTGGTCTGGATCGTCCTCTACAGGGTTTGCGAGTGGGCGTTCCCGAAGAGTTTTTTGGCGAGGGACTGGATCCGGAAGTGGCTGCCGCCGTGCAGGTCGGGATAGATCAGTTAGCTAAACAAGGCGCATCCATTCAGTCGATTCGCTTGCCCAATAATCCCCATGCGGTCAGCACCTATTACGTTCTGGCACCGGCTGAGGCTTCCAGCAACCTGTCGCGTTTTGACGGGGTGCGCTATACCCATCGCAGCAGCGCAGTAGAAAACCTGGATGACTTGTATCAGCAGAGCCGTTATGAAGGCTTTGGTGCGGAAGTGCGGCGCCGTATTCTGGTCGGTACTTATGTCCTTTCTGCGGGCTATTACGATGCCTACTATCTCAAGGCCCAGCAGGTGCGTAGTCTGATTCGCGAAGATTTCCGCCGCGCTTTTGCCGAGGTGGATGTCATTGTCGGCCCTACGACTCCAGGACCTGCCTTTGCACTGGGTGCCAAAAACGCTGATCCGGTTTCCATGTATCTGGCCGATATTTACACCATTGCGGTGAATCTGGCGGGAATTCCGGCCCTCAGCCTGCCCTGTGGATTCACTCAATCCGGCTTGCCCATTGGCATGCAGTTAATGGGAGATTATTTTGCAGACGACTTATTGTTAAATGTGGCGCATCGATATCAACAGGAAACCGACTGGCATCTGGCACGGCCAAACTTGAAGGCGGGGGAGGCATGAGTATGGACTGGGAAGTGGTTATCGGTCTGGAGGTTCATGCTCAACTCAACACGGCCACCAAAATATTCTGCGGCTGTCCGACTACTTTTGGTGCAGAACCCAATAGTCATACCTGTCCGGTTTGTCTGGCCATGCCGGGAGCATTGCCGGTTTTGAATGGCGCAGCTGTCGATAAAGCCATTGCTTTGAGCCTGGCGATTGGTGCCGAACTGAATCGGCATAGTGTGTTTGCACGGAAAAATTACTTTTATCCGGATTTGCCCAAGGGTTATCAGATCAGTCAGTACGAGTTGCCGGTTGTCGGCAAGGGGCAGTTGACGGTACAGATGGCGGATGGTTCTGAGAAAATCATCGGCGTCACTCGTGCACATCTGGAGGAAGACGCGGGTAAATCCTTGCATGAGGCTTTTGTTGGGCAGACAGGTATTGATTTGAATCGTGCCGGGACGCCACTGCTGGAAATTGTTTCCGAACCGGATATGCGTTCGTCTGCGGAAGCGGTGGCTTACCTGAAGAAACTGCATGCGCTGGTGCGCTATCTGGAAATTTGTGACGGAAATATGCAGGAAGGTTCGTTCCGTTGTGATGCCAACGTTTCCCTGCGTCGTCCTGGGGCCCCTTTTGGTACGCGTGCGGAAATCAAGAATTTGAATTCTTTCCGGTTTCTGGAAAAAGCCATTGAATATGAAATCCTGCGTCAGAAGGATATTCTGGAGAGTGGTGGCAGTATTGTTCAGGAAACGCGCCTGTATGATGCCAACCGGGATGAAACCCGCTCTATGCGCAGCAAGGAAGAGGCCAACGATTATCGTTATTTTCCGGATCCTGACTTGTTGCCTCTGGTTCTGGATGAGGCTCGCATCGAAAAAGTCCGTCAGAGCCTGCCTGAACTCCCGGATGCCAAGCGCGAACGCTTCATGCAGGCGTATCAGCTCTCAGCCTATGATGCCGCTGTGTTGACCGCTGGGCGCGATCTTGCTGACTACTACGAAAGTGTGGCGGATGGAGTGGAAGGTAAGCTGGTGGCCAACTGGGTCATGGGTGATTTGCTCGGGGCTTTGAACAAAGCGGGTATTGAAATTCAGGATTGCCCGGTGTCTGCCGAAAAATTACGCCTGTTGGTGCAGCGTATTGAAGATAAAACTATTTCCGGGAAAATTGCCAAGGAAATATTTGAAGAAATTTTTCACCAGGGTGGTGAAATTGATGCCATTATTGATAGTCGTGGCCTGCGTCAGATTACTGATGCGTCAGCCATTGCCGCTATGGTAGATGAAATTATTGCGGCCAATCCCCAACAGGTTGCGGGTTTCCGGGCGGGTAAGGACAAACTTCTGGGCTTTTTTGTCGGGCAGGTGATGAAAGCCAGTCAGGGTAAAGCCAATCCTGATCAGGTGAATACCTTGTTGCTGGAACGACTCCAGAAGCCGGAATGAAATTTTGAAGTAGCGGTGCTACGGGGTAATACTCGGTCATTTAAAAGGGTGCCAGCAGATGGCACCCTTTTTTGTATGACAATTTTACTGCGTGTGTTCAGGAAGCCGGAACAGTTGCGGGTACTTCCTTAATCAGTTTCAGAAACTCGGAGAACGGGCCCATGTTTTCCATGGCTTCCATTTTCGGACCCTTGAAGTTAAGGCGTCCAAACATCATGGCCATTGCGGGTGAGCCCATGTGATGCCAGTCATGGGTTGTTGCCCACATTTTGTAGTCATAGCTGTAATTCAAGTCTGCTACCTTAATTGCGCCACCGTAGGTGCATTCGGCCTTACCGTCTTTAGCGGCAATTTCGAGCTGAATAGGCGGCGTGGTTTTCATGCTGGAGTCAGAGACCTCCATGAGCTTGTAGCCCTTGCCACCATTATTTTTGATCCACGACCCCGCGAGTTTTTCGGTCAGCGTCGGGTTATTGTTCCATGCTGTGCAAAGCTCCTTGGCCCAGGCCGGAGACATGAAAGCGGGGGTTGTGGATGCTGCTGTTGTGGCGCCATTCTCTGTTGTGGAAGTGCTTGTATCTGCTGCAATTGCCATCGTAGAACCGGCGAGACCCAATCCTAAAACCGTCGCCATCATCATTTTTTTAAACATCATTCTCTCCTCCGCCATGTGTATGGAATGCTCCCATTGAGCATCTCCTGAGTATAGACCGGGTTTGGTCTTGCGGAAACCAAGGTATTTTTAATTTGGCGATAAACAATTAGAAAATAAGCAGATAGTGAGTTTCTGGTGTGTGGAAGGAGTATGTTTTTGTACGACTTAAAGTTGGCTGGCATTCACATTTGCCCGGGCTTTGGTTAAACTCCACCAGCACGGAGGTGTGGCAGAGCGGTTGAATGCACCGGTCTTGAAAACCGGCAGGGGTTTGCGCCCCTCGTGAGTTCGAATCTCACCGCCTCCGCCAAAAATGTAATGTAATAAATTGATTTATAAAAAAATAATTTTTTTAAAGTTAATTTATCTTACCTGTGATCTTAACCTGTGAAAATTCTTTTTCATATGATCACTTCGGTTGCGATAACGAACCATGGAATTATTAGCAAGACTGGCCTTTTTTATTGCACGCTGGATTTCGTGAAAGTTCATGCAGACAGGCTCCCAAGGAAGTTCCAGGGAATCCAACAGGCGATGAACCTGCTGTTCGGCATCAGTAACCAAATTCTTCGTAAACTATTTCAAGATAACAACTCCGAGGAAGCACTTCCCGCCAGTAGGCCATGAGTTTTTTAGTCTTGATAAAAGCTTCCAACCTCTCGCAAGTCATAGGAAAAACGCTGTTCTCCGGCACTGTTTCCCATGATGACATCATAAATGCCTCAGCCATCTACAGCAGATTCTGGTATGCTTCGACCATATTGATTGCCAAGGATGCCCTACCGTTGGCCTTGATCCCGAAAGATCTCCGTTCTCTTGATGCCGATACACGAACTGTAGTAGATGCCATGGCACTGCTCTGGACCTGGCGCCCCCGAACCACCGTTTACGAACTGATCCAGAGTTGGGGCTTAAAAAATCACGCCGGCAAAGCCTTTACGCAGGTCGCCGTCAAGGGTGCGTGGGAGCAGCTCCGACGCGCAGACCTACTCGTGGATCATTCTCGGCGCCAAGCTATGCCCAGCTGCATGACAAGATTCGCGGTCAGGCCTATCAGGAACTTTTGGCGCAGCATCCAATTGCCGAGTTGCGCAGCACCCTCCATCGCAGTGCGAACTGTGACCCAAGTCACAGCCATTACGGCTGGTCATTTTGGGAGGAGGCAGACGCCATCGCTATCCTGCGTCTGGCGGTCTTTTCCGGGGCACCGTTCAGCGATCTGGAGGCCATGCAGAAAGAGATTTCCAGGCGCAATGACTGGGGCACCATTTTTTATGCGGCGTGCATGGAGGCCTTTGATCCCGTACTGATGGACCGGGTCACTCCGGAGTGGCGCTGGCGAATGGCTACGAACGCCTTGGGTAATCTGTGTCAACGCGTAGATCGAGAATACTTGCTTTTCTTTCACTGGACCATGGAACAGGTAAAGACCGGGCGAGAGTCCATCCCAGGACCACTACGATTGCAATTGGGCGAAGTGCTGCTCCATCGCGGCGAAATCAGGCAAATGGTAGATGTGCTCAAGCCAATAGAAAAAGATGCTGCGGCCGATGTGCTGCGAGCGGGGATACGCATACAGCAGGGCCAATGGGCCCCGGCGCAGGCCGAAATGGAAGCGGCTTTCAAAATACTGCGCAAAGCCATGGGCATACGTACGCGACTTTTACCCTACAGCCTGACCTGGATCTCGCCCGCAAATTCTGCCTGGGCGAGGCCGGATCGCGCACGCCATCGGCCCATGACTTCTGGGGAATCTGGGTGCATGCCGTCAATGTGCGACTGGGAGACGCGACCCTGGAGCCCGACGCGTTTCAGGCCTTTGCCAGAATCCGGCACCCCTGGGTGCACTTCGAGCGCGCTATTCTGCGCGCTTGGCTGCGCCCGGAATTGCGCGCTCCCACGGCACATTTCACACCCGATTCCGATCACGCCACAGCGGTGACCAATGCCCGTAAGGCTTTTCAGGACTGCGGTTTTACCTGGCTCGATGCGCAATTTGCGGCGGCAGAGAAGGCTTTCCGCAACGAGGATCCAGGCATTCCTTTTTTCGTAGCCGGAGGACAGGAGTCCTGGCGAAATCTGCTGACTTCCCTGCAATCCTTGGCCACCGATATCGCGCGGGCGCCGGATGCCCATGAAACCCGCCTGCTCTGGTCCGTTCACTTGGGGCCACACGGTACCGTCGAGACCATCGAGCCTCTGGAACAGAAACGAGGCCAACGCGGCTGGGGCAAACCCAAAGCCATTTCCCTGGCGAAAATCGCGGGTAATGAACGATTGGCGCCCCAGGATGCACAAGTGATCCGTGCCATCCGCAAGAACCCTCACTTCGCCCGGTCTTTTTGGTTGGATCGTGCTGCAGCCCTCATTGCCCTCATTGGCCACCCGGGGGTTATTCTCCAGGAGAACCCCGACATTCTGGTAGACGTGGTGGAAGGCACCCCGGAAATCACCGTGTCCAGGGAAGGCGATGGCTATGTGATGCGGGTAGAGCCCATGCTGCAGATGGACGGCAATGAGGCCGCCCATGGGTACGGGCTCAGCAGCGACGAAAAACGTGAGTGGGATGCCTTGCGCCTGATTACGGTATTGCGCGATTCACCACAACGGCTCCGGGTGATCCGGCTGACACCCGCCCAGCGCCGGGCCGCGCAGTTAATTGCCGACCGGCTCATCCTGCCGGCAGATGCGCAACCCGAGCTGCAACAGACTCTCCAGGTATTGGTCAGCCACTTTCAGGTCCAGTCAGACCATGCCCAAGCGGCGCGGGAGATCCCCGCCGAGTCGCAACTGCGCGCAGAACTCTCTCCAGTCGGTGACGGGTTGATGCTGCGTCTGGTGGTGGCGCCTTTGGGCTCGGAAGGTCCTCGCTTCATGCCCGGACATGGACACCAACAGGTGATGGCGGCGATGAAGGGTGAGACAGTGGGTACCCGCCGCCAACTCGGATCAGAAAAAGATCATCTCAACGCGGTGTTGGATGCCCTGCCTTTCCTACCACCACCAGGACGCGCAGATATCGTTTGTGAGTGGGTGGTGGACGACCCCGAAGAAGCGCTGAATCTGGTCGAGCGTTTACCACACCTGGAGGCAATCACCGCCATCGATTGGCCTCGGGGGAAACCGGTTCGCGTGCAAACGATCGATGTGCCCCATCTCAAGGTGGCGGTGGGGAGCAGTCAGGACTGGTTTTCGGTAAAGGGTACGGTTACGCTGGATGAGGGACTGGTGCTGGATCTCAAAACGCTCATGGCGGCGGCACAGGGCAATAGTCGTTTCATCCCTATGGGAGAGGGGATTTATGCGGCCTTGACCCGTGAGTTGCGAGAGCGACTGAATGATCTCGCGGCAGTGGCGGAGCCCGAAAAAAAAGGCGGGCTACG
>NZ_JAAOMP010000101.1 GCF_018853815.1 Acidithiobacillus sulfurivorans
CACGCACAAGAACTTTATCAACCTGGCCTACCTGATCCTGGGCAAGCTGGATCTCAGGCTACCCACTTGAAATGACGAGGAACCTTGATGACTTGTTATCAGTAGTCCAACTAAAAAAATTATTTCTCTTTTTAAGATAATAAAAATAATGTGTTGCAGGATATAGCAACATAAAGCTTAACGGAAGCAGCGGTAGGAAATAACGACCTTGCACACCTTCTATCATTGTTGATTTAACAGGGCTCCAGTCTGCATAAAGGGCAATAAAAATCATAATTGCAGAAGATAATACTGACAACAATAAAAATATCCAATCTGTTAATTTTAATCGTGCAGATGAAAGCGTGGCTGCTAAAACCAATGCGGCACCGGCTATTACATAGTATTCGCCTGAAAACGGAGCATCAAGCCAGCCAAGGACGCCAATCAATTGATGGTAATAGGATGAATATTGAGAATCTATAGTCTTTAAAAATATTGTTATAAATATAGCTGGATTGGTAATTATATAGATTGCATGTGAAATCAAGCTCTTATGAGAAGGATCTATATTTACCCATGCCGCTGATTTAGCGTATGTAATCCATGCCGTTACTATAGATATGATCACAACAGAAAAGCCAATCCTCTTCATAAGCCCATACGATTTAGAGACAACAAATCCTGGAATAAAGAGTAACAGAACAAGTCCGATGTATGGAGGCTTTTGTAAGGCAAGGAACGTTATCATTATTGATGCATATATAATATTGCTTTTATGATAATCGTTGTCTGTAGTTCTGCGAGCCATAAACGCTGCTAATAAAAACCCAATAGAAATCAATAAGGCATCTGATTCCATTGCGGCATACAAGCAGGTTACCATTGGTAGTGTTGCCGAAGCGAAAATGGCTGGTGTAATGCTGCTATTAAAGTTCAGCGCATAATATGTAAAAAAAACAGCGCACAATGAAACAAACAATAATGAAAGTCGATACGTTTGTAGTATTGATAAATCAAGGAGTCTGCCTATACCTATTGCACCAGCCTGAGGCAAATAAGCCAACGGAGGATACACGGAAGTATTTGGAAATGATGAAAATATGTACCTCTTTTTATTCTTACCTTTGTTTTTCCATGTATACAATCTTGCTTTTTCAATAACATTGGCTGTTATCTTGTTATTGTAATGGAATGGAATATAATTAAACAGCGATTCTGTGGAAATAATGTTACTATTTAAATAGCCACCAGAAATATTGTTGTCTCGTGCGCCAATCAATATGCCGTTAGATACCTGGTACGCTCTATCAAAATTATTTGGAGAGTCTGGTGTCTGGAAAGGTGGAGTAAAAAAAACCTGAAAAAGAATTATCGGCAAAACAACTAACAAGTAAATAAATCTTACGTTATTATTTGTTGTGGTAATAAATGTTGCCATTATTCTTGTTAATCGAGTCATAAAACACCAAGGTTATATTATAGTAAAAGTGGGGTATTCAGATAAATGCTGTAATGTCAAAATTATGTAGCAGCATCAGATGGATCGCTCAACATAGCTTTTCCACGCGTACAACGCTCGTTAGACATGGATATATTGGCACTTTCTCGCCATCTGAGAAGCCGATCACCGTATTTAGCTGAATACCCCGCTAGAAAAAAGACAAAATGTATCATTCTGTCTCATATTCGTGTTGCCAAAACGATCCTATCCTATTGTTTCTGATTTGTTTACGTTTGCGACCAAACATCAGACAAAACAGTGAATTTCTCCATTTTTAGGTCGGGCACGAGTTCGACCATTCTAGCCGAGTCCTACGTCCGCTTCCAGTCTTTTGCGACCATTCGCCTCACTCGCCCCAGGCTACTGCGTCCTCTCCCGCAGCTTTGACCACCGCCGTTTCCCGGATCCATTCCGAGCAGCCATAGCCACCGCCTTTTGAAGCCGCTGCCTTCGTTATGGAAAGTCACCCGTTCGACCAAGCCACCGAGCAGTTCGTTGGGGATATCCTGCTTCTGGCGCTCCGGTTTGGCCATATGGAAAAGACTCATGTCGCAGCGGTTCTCCGCTGACCTTGGGAAAATGGTAGCATGACCGGCAAAGCCTATATTTGTCGGGAGGCGTTATGTGCGGTCGCTATGGCTTCATTCACAGTCCTGAAGCGCTTCAGCAGGAGTGGGGGGGATTGCACGTTCGCGGGGATTTTCCGCCCAGCTATAACCGCGCCCCGGGTCAGATGCACCCCGTCGTGCGCCAGGCTCCGGATCTGAGCCTGGAGTTGGTGCCCATGCGCTGGGGATTTTTGCCCGGCTGGAGTACCCTTACCCACATCCGGCCCATCAATGCACGGGCCGAAACGGTGGCTACCCAGCCGCTGTTTCGTGAAGCCTTTCGCGCAAGGCGGGCATTGGTGCCAGCGGACTGGTATTTTGAGTGGCCCTTTGTCCCCGAAGACCCTTCTGAAAAGTATCCCATGCTCATCCGGGCGCAAGATCATCGTATTCTGGCGCTTGCCGGGATATGGGACCAGCACACCACCGCAGAAGGTCAGACCGAGGAGACCTTCGCTATCATTACCATCCCCGCCCTGCCTGCCTTGCAGCACATCCATGAACGTATGCCTTTGGTGCTGGATCGCAACCATTGGCCGCTCTGGTGGCATCCTCATGCGCGGCGGACACACCTGGAGCCCTGTTTTCAGCCTGTAGACTTTTCCTGGGAAACTTTTCCGGTCTCTCCGCGGGTGAACAGCACCCGTTACGATACGCCAGAGGCGGTTTTGCCTTGGGACGGGACGGCGCCAGACTGATGGGATGATCTGAGAATGCTGGTGTTGGGAGGATACTTGCGCATCGTAGAACTGTTACTGTATAAATATATAGTACGCGGTTGCGGAGCACATTCTGATGCAGACAACGAACGCAAAACCCATCAAGAAATCCCAATGGCTGTTGGTCCTGATCCTGGCCCCTTTGTTGGCCGACTGGCTGGGCCATCAGTCTCCACAATATGCGGCCGGGAATGGTGGCGTATTTCAAGACGCCCGCCATGTCACCTGGACGCATGTCACCAGCCCAATGACGGTAACGCCCGCCGCACAACAAAAAGGGCATAGCGACCAGGATCGGAAACAACCCTATGCACTGTGATCCGATACCCGTATCCCAGGATGCATTGGGCGCCAAAGGCATGATGGCCACATCGCCGCAGCCCGTGGGCGGTTATCATCGCGCCTGTACGCTGCCGTTCATGGTGTCACGGATTGCCGCAGGCTTCCCGTCCCCTGCCGATGACTATGTCGAAAAACAGATCGATCTGAATACCCACCTAATCCAGCACAGGGAGGCGACTTTCATCCTGCGGGTTACCGGCTGGTCCATGCGGGACGCGGGGATTTTTGATGGCGACGAGATCATTGTGGACCGGGCCATTACTCCGGTGGATGGCAAAATCGTGGTGGCGGCCATCAATGGTGATCTCACCGTCAAACGCTTGCGCCGGATCGGCAACGCCGTGCATCTGGTGGCAGAAAATCCCGAGTTTCCCGCGATCATCCTCAAAGAAGGGGAAGAACTCTGCATCTGGGGTGTGGTGACCCGGGTGCTGCATCGCGTCTGAGGCCCGCATGGCCATTGCCCTGGTAGACGCCAACAATTTTTATGTTTCCTGTGAACGGGTGTTTCGCCCGGATCTGGAAGGGCGGCCCGTGGTGGTGCTCTCCAATAATGATGGCTGCGTCGTAGCGCGATCTGCTGAAGTGAAGGCCTTGGGTGTGGTCATGGGGACACCGTGGTTTCATCTGCAGAAGCTGGCCAAGCGTGAAGGAATCATCGCCCTGTCGAGCAATTACACTTTGTATGCCGATATGAGCAATCGCATGATGGGGATTCTTTCGAGCTTCAGCCCCATTCAGGAAGTCTACAGTATCGACGAATGCTTTCTGGATCTGCGGGGCTTTGCGCAAGATCGGCTATCCCACATGGGACAAGCGGCACGGCAGAAAGTCCGGCAATGGGTGGGATTGCCGGTCGGGGTAGGCATCGCAGCGACCAAGACGCTCGCCAAACTCGCCAACCATGTCGCCAAAAAGATGCCTGAATATGCGGGAGTCTGCGTGTGGGACGAGCTGCCTGAAGGGGATCAGCAGCGTCTCTTGCAACAATTGCCTGTTTCCGAAGTCTGGGGGGTGGGTCGCCAGTGGACCACACGATTGCAGGAGACGGGGATTCAGACGGTCTGGGATCTCCGGCAGGCGGATCCCGCGCTGATGCGCAAGCGCTTCAGTCTCCTCATGGAACGGAGCATACGGGAACTGCGCGGGGAACCTTGCATCGCCATGGTGGACATCCCGCCGCCCCGGCAGGAGATTCAATCCTCGCGATCCTTCGGCCGCACGGTAACCAGCGCAGAGGAATTGGGCGAAGCGATCAGCCTGTATACCGTAAGGGCCGCGATCAAGCTGCGTCGTCAGGGTTCAGTGGCCGGTGCACTGCGGGTGTTTATCCACACCAACCCCTTTCAGGTGCATCTACCGCAATATCATGCCACGAGAACCGTCGCCCTGAATCATCCCAGTCAGGATACCCGGGTGTTCCTGCAGGCCGGCCGCATCGCACTGGTGGACATGTATCGGTCGGGATTGGCTTATGCCAAGGCGGGGGTGCATCTCCTGGAGATCACCTCGGCGGATGCCTTGCAGGCCGACCTTTTTACGTCGGCGGAAGATGAGGCGCGCGCCAATCAATTGATGATCACGCTGGACCGGGTGAATGCGCGTTTTGGCAGCGGTACCCTGCAGCCGGGCGTGGCCGGTCTGCAGGAACCGCGTGGATGGGCCATGAAACGCGGGAACAAATCCCCTGCCTACACGACACGATGGGCGGATCTGGCCAGAGCAAAGCTGGAATAACCGAGATCAGCCTCTCGGTATAGATAAAAGACAGCGCACGGGAGGGTGGCGTGTCCGGGAAAGCGCGTTTGCGCCATGAAAGAGCACCGGCGTAGACTTGTGTCACGGTTCACCTTTCCCCTATTTCTGGACATCGGCATGCCCCCATTACGATTTCCTGCGCTGGTGTTGACGCCACCGGCACAGACCGACAACCCGCTGTCGCCGGAACAAAAGACATTTAACCGCCTCAGCCAGCAGATTGCCAAAGCCCGCCAGCAGATGAGCGATTGGGAATCTGCTATGGAGGCGACGCGAAAGCGTGTACTCAAGGACCTTCTGCCGTTGCGGGACCAGCATCTGCAATTACGCATTCAGCTGCTGGTTCAGCTGGACACCATCAGTCTGACCCAGAAACTGGGGAAAGCGGATAACGAGACCCTATCCCAGATGATCGCCCGCTTGGCCGAGAACCTCATGACGGAATCCTCCGATCCACAGTTGCAAGAAATACATGATCGGCATGGCGGCCCCGACGCAGAAGAACAGGCCATGTTCGCCGAGATGAAAGCGTCCATGGAGGATTTTTTCAACCTAAACCCTGAAGCTGCGGGTGATGGAAAAGGGTCTTCAGAAAACCCAAAGGCATGGATGGAAGAGGAAACGCCACAAACACAGTCACAGCGAGAAAGCCAACGTACCAGACCCAAAACGGCCCGGCAAAAGGCGCAAGAAGCGCGTCAGGCTGAACAGGCGGGGCAGATTCACCAGTCCCTGCAGGGCATTTATCGACGTTTAGTCAGCGCCGTGCATCCCGACCGAGAGGCGGATCCGGTCATACGTGCCCAGAAAACGGCGCTGATGCAACGGATCAATCAGGCCTATGGGGAAAATGACCTCTTGCAACTGCTGGCTCTCCAGCACGAGTTGGGCCTGATGGACGCGCAAGCCATACATAAGCTGGGCGATGCGCATTTGAAAAAGTACAACCAGGCCCTCAAAGAACAACTGGCCACCTTGAAACGTAAAATCCAGGAACTCCAGCAGCACCTGTCCGGAAATGTCGGGATATCCCCTTTTGCGATGCAGTCACCGCATGCTCTGGCGCGGGATCTTCAGGAAACCATTCAGGCAACCCGACAGGCCATTAGCGGGTTACGACAGGAGATGAAACGACTTTCGCAACCCGCCCACCTCAAACGCTGGATAAAGACTGCACGACGCGAATTGGCCTCGTAAGCTTATATCGACGATGATTTTTACTGATGCGAGGGCCACAGCCAATAAAATAGCGACCGTATAGTTGGGTGAATGGGCGGTATGCAGCTGCCGACCAACAGACTTCAACGGCGGCAGGGCAGCGGGAGCGGTCGTTTACATCCAGATTGGGAACGGGTATTATCGGCCAGAAGCGGACTGTCGTTACTCCGTGTACTTCTTATGTACCTTGATCGGCGACTCGTGCGCATCATACTCGCTGACTATGCCTTCCCGCTTGAGATGTTGGAGCAACGCGAGGTTAGCGGGAGTGTTCGGGATTTTCGGCTTGTCCTGACCATTCTCAGTCAGGCTTGGGTAGTCACCATCTAGCTCTTGCAGTATCGTGAAGAGCTGTTCCCGACTGATTGACGCCAGGAGTGGTTCAAGCAACATCACTATCTGTTGCGAATCGACACCGGTTTGCGCCATTTTCTGCACAACGTCTGGCGCGAGTCTGTGCCCGTGCCCAGAGGCGAATTGTGCCAGCGCGTTCAGGCCACTGGGGTCGGCCACCTCTGCGTATGCTTCTGCTTGATCGACAATCAAACCCTTAATTTCCGAGCTGATCTCATCGCTTGCCAGGAGTGCCGCCAGATCCGGTCGCAGTAGCTCAGGTGTCATGATGCTCAAGAACTTCGTCGACGCGCAGATGAATGCCTTGCGCGTCGGCCAATCAGTCTCTGCAAGGTGCTTATAGGTCTCTGCGGCATCCTCAATGATGTTGTGCTTCAGCAGCAGTGCAAAGAGGTCGCCCACTTCCGCCACGACGCCGCCCATATTGAGATAGGAATCCAGATCCAAGCTTTCGACCAGCTCCGCGCGCAGCGCTGCGGAAGGGAGTTGGGTCTTCGCTGCTAGGATCGCTATCGCCAACTTAGTCTTCGAGTCTTCGTTAGCGGCGTTGATCTCAGTGATTACTCCAGCGGCGGTCAAGATCTTTGCCAGGGGCTCGTCGACCGATTCGAACTTTATGACGTAGCGGCTGACATTGTTGAACGTTGCCGGGAAGCGCCTATGTTCGGCTAACACCGGCCACGCCCCCTCAGACACCTCCTCAAGATTCGCTACCTTACAATCCGGCACAGAGCATTCGACTACCTTATCAAGATGAGGCGCCGCCCGTTCGAGGACATCTTCGATCACAGCAATGAAGTTCTTGCTCGAATCCACGGTTGCGGATTCACCATCGATAGCGTCCAGGTATGTGCTCAGGTGCTCAAGCACATAGTCGTACACCGACTCGTTGTCTGCACGGATAGCATCGAGCGCCACGGTTTTCGTATTCCCGATGGCGATCGAGAGATTCTCGCGTGTGATCTCATATAGGTTGCGAGACACAAACGACCTACGAACCTGTCGACCCAGCGGCGCCAGGTGGGGCACGGTGATGTTCGCATCCGCGAAGAACGCACCGATACGTTCCGCCTGGGCATGCTCAGTTGCGTCAGACGTAAGCGCCATAAGCTCGGCGTAGTGGTATGACGAGTATTTCGACACCGCAGCATCTACCTTTTGTTCATACAAGGAATGACTGCTAAGAGCGAAATTCACCAACTCCAGCCGTGTAGTGTCATCCAGGTCAGCTTGACCCACGAGATAAAGAAACACTCGCGGGGAAAAGGCTATGAATCGTTCAATGAACCGCAGGCGCTGTTCTCCGGCAGCGAGGTACGCCGGCACAAACCTTATCTGACTCTCCCCAAGGCTAGCCAAGGATTCCACCATGATGTTCGCCGCATTGACATCGTTAATCAGGAGGTGGTCGAGGATGGCGATGTTGTATAACGCAGGTTCCTTCAGCGCATTCTTGCCTCGCTCGCGGACAATGGCGTCCACGTCGTTCGAATCAAGCACAAAATGCTCATCCATCAAGTCACGCTCAACGTGATGGATGATGAAGTTCGTCGCAGCAGAACTCACGCGATTACCATGGAAGGTTGACGTGTAGAGTGTAAAGTTGCGATTGATGTACCCGGCACGAACGAGCTGATAAGCCAGTCCTGGCTTCAGGATCGCCAGTGCGATTGTTTCAAAGGACTGATCGGCACCCTCGTACTTGACGAGGAACTCCGGTCGTCTGACTAGACCGCCAAGGTCTGCGCCCCGTAGAAACTTGATGTCGTCAGCCTTCTTGTCTACCTGCTCGTCCAGAGCTTCACGATCTGCTTCGTCCCAGCTTTCAGCGTCCAGAGGAGGATCGCCGAGCGCTGCAGTCAGATCGTCACGAGTGAAAATAAAATGTCTATTCAGGTTGGTGGGGCAGTTCAGAACCGCGTTTCCGCCAGACGTGACGAAGTCTTTCCAGAATTGCGCTTCCTTGAGATCATCACGAGACCTCGGAGCATCTGCGAATGTGAACGGAGTCTTATAGGAGGTCTGCGCAGCCCGGGCCGTCCGGTCCATGTGCGCCAGAAGGCGCTCGCCTAATTGTGCGCTTCGAGTGGCGGCTCCATCGATTTGCGCAAGCTGCCGACGAAGCTCACGGAGTTCGCCCTCAAGCTTTTGGATGTTTTCGGTCACCAATTTACGACTGACTTCGTAGAGAACGTCCAACTTGCTATTACCGAGCCGGATCGTCTCGAAGTCTGTCAGGTGCGTGCTCTTGTAGAGCATCATGGCGAACAGGTCAGTTTCACTCAGATCGAGAAGCTTGCCGTCACCAGAAAAGATTCGGTCGCGGAAGACGATGAACTCGTTGCGAACGTTCTTGAGCAGCCGCATATCCGGTACATACCGCGCCGCTAGGTCAAGCAGCTCCGGCGCAATTTCGTACTTGATATCGGCAAGTAGCTTTACTGCCAGATTGCGAGCGCTTCGGTGGGTGATGAAGGGAACCACCGGGATGACAAGGTCGAAGAACTTAGTACGATTGGCACGTACAGCTTCAGCCTGCGCCGGATCATCCATCTCGACCACGTCAGGCTCAACATCCTTGCGGCCTTCCGCTACCAAGCCGATACGATCAAAGATGCTGTCCTTAATGGCGTAGATGAAGCGGATCGGCTTTTTGATCTGGGGCGATGCATTCAGCAGCGTGTTCAGCGCCCGCAGCGTCTCGAAAATGTGCGAGTCGTTGAAGCGGTCGATGTCTTCAAAAATAACGATGTCGCGTTGTGACACTTCGAAGAAGTAGACAATCTCATCGAGGTACTGATCGAAGTACGATACAGATGTCTCGTCAAGGATGACCGTCGCAGAACCCGCAGAGAGCTGCTTGATGTGGAGCTTTCCATAAAGTCGCCTGCGCACCCACAGCGCCATTCCCGAAGCTATCCCCCATATGACCAGGTGTCTCCAGACACCCATATCTCCCAAGAATGAGAAGGTGTCGGCAAGCTTTGCTGTCCAACCGGTCAGGACGAAGATGATTGCGATGGCAAGACCTAGTAGTACCGAAAACTCGATCTCCCGACACCATTGAAAACGCTCGATCCGCCGAAACCGGGATGCCGGCGTCTTACCGGGATCTTCGCGGTAGAGCAATTGCTTGACGATCTCCTGCTGGATTCGATTGGTCGGTGTGGTTGCCTGGATAGGCACCGATTCATCGAGCTTGGATGCTTCGATGGGCGCAAGCGTCGACAACGAGAGCTCAACAACACGCCCGTCCTGTTGTCGAGCGATTTCCTGCAGGATGCTGCTCTTGCCGACGCCAAAGTTCCCAGAAAGCGCGATGTTGCGGATTTGCTTATTGTCGAGAGCAGCCTTGATGGCCTCGACGTACTGGCCGTGTTCCTTTGAAAGGTATTCAGGGGTAAGCGGAATGAGGTTCCATGATCCGCCAGAGTCAGGCTCTTGTTGAGTACTCATGCTCGTCCTTAAAGTAGATCTGTACTGCCTCACCCATCAGATATGAAAGTTGTTGCCGTTGCGAAGGTCTGAACGAGCTCGGCAAGCAATGGCGAACGCATTTTTCACACAAGGGCGTCCCATACAAAATGGCACGCATCATATACCCCTTGGCACAAGCTGCACTGCAGAGGCGTGATTACGGATTTATCATACATCGGGCCTACGCACCGCGAGAAATATGGGGCAGTTTCAATTTTTTCACGCAAGCGTAGTTAGCTTGAATTGAGGAGCCAAAGAGGAGCGGGGGACTCAATACCTCCCTAAACCGACTGCTTTGGGTCGGATGATGTCATTGGCTTTCCGCTGTTGAATGTCTGCAATCAGTCTTGAACTGCCCTTCGGGTAATATTCACCCCAGCATCTTCGCCAGGTCCTCAGCTCTCAAGTGAGTATAGCGTTTCAGCATCTGCAAGGTCTTGTGCCCTGTGATGGCCGCCACCTGCATGGGATTCAAGCCCTTCTCGAAGAAACGACTGGTGGCCTCGTGGCGGAGGTCGTGAAAGCGTAGGTCCTCGATACCTGCTCGGTGGCAGGCGCGAGCAAAGGCTTGTGTGATGCTATCTGCCCTGACACCCCACACCTCACCATCCATGCGGCGGGGTAGGGCATCTAGTACGGCCAAGGCGCGACTGGACAGCGGTACTCGGCGCGGATCGCCAGTTTTGGAATCTGGCACTGAAAGCACATGTGTCCTCATATCTACATGCCGCCAGAGCATTGCGGCAATCTCGCCTCGACGCATGCCCGTTTCCAGGGCGAAGCGAATGATGGTGGGGAGAGGTTCACCATACTCTTGCGCAGCCGCCAACAGCCTTTTTTCCTCATCACCCACCAGTCGCCGATCTCGCGCATTGTTGGGCTTCTGCACGGACACCAAGGGCACAGGATTGACCAACCCGGCCAACCCCCATTCTTTGGTCGCCACAGTGAACAGATGGGAGAGCAAGGATAGACGACGCTTGATCGTGATGGGGCTGTAACCATCGGCCAGCATGGCATCCCGATACTTCGCAATGTCTTTGCCTTGGATAGCTGCCAGATACATGCGGGCCAAGGGGGATTCCTTGACCTTTCCGATGATGGAAACTTCCTGGACAGCACCCTTTTTGCGACTGGATACTTCTTTCGAGTAGCGATCCAGAGCTTCCGCCAGGGTAGTGTTCTCAGCCTCGCTCCGATTGCACCAGACGCCCCGGAGCATTTCACTCTCTGTGATCTTGGCCCAGGACTCGGCATCTCTCTTTGTGCGGAATGTCCGCGTCTGGGACGGAAACCCGCGTTTGCGAATGATGGCTTGCCAGCCAATCACGTTTTTATCCTGGTCTTCCCTGGGGTTGATGGTCGCCATGCTGCACCTCACGCTGCACCCTGTTTCAGGACTCAGTGCAGCATAATTGCAGCGAAAAAGCAACAAGGGGTTAGGCCGTTTAGCCTAACCCCTTGTTTTATTTGGTGGAGCGGAGGAGGATCGAACTCCCGACCTTCGCATTGCGAACGCGACGCTCTCCCAGCTGAGCTACCGCCCCATGAGCGCAAAGGATAAAGAGAAGCCTTGCGGAATGCAATGCTTGTAAACTGCTGGCAGAGTCCGGTGTCAGTTTTTGCTGCTCAGCAGCGCCCTACCACCATTACATCGCTGCCAAACGGGAAGATTTCGGGCCGAAGTCCGGCCTCTTTTAAGGCGCTGGCGATTTCCTCAGGATGCAGGAAATGATTCCCTTGCACATGCTCGGTGAGATTCTGGTAAGCCATGCCCCGCAAGGGTGCTTCGCGCAGGCGACGATGATCATCTGGCCATGCCGGTTCCCAAATGACCACGGCGCCTTCTGCTTTGAGATTACTGCGCAGTTTGTCAAAAATTGCCCCACGTTTTTCCCAGACATGGTGAAGGGCACGATTCATGGCAATCAGATCTGCCGGTTCTGGTAGTGAAAACGCATGGATGTCGCCAACAGAAAAGTGCAGACGGTCACCCAGACCCTCCTGTTGGGCTATTTCCTGGGCCTGTTGCACATTTTCCGCAAAACCATCCAGACCAAGGCCGCGCAAATTGTTGCAGCGCTGTGCCAGTGCCCGTAAATACCAGCCATTTCCGCAACCCAGATCCACAGCGAGACCACCTCGGGCGTCTACTTCGGCAAATATGGGAACCTGCGGGCAGATTTTTTCTTCAAAAGTCTTGCGGAAATTGTTTTCCAGCATCAGCCCAAACCAGGGCAGAATGGTTTCCCGTTCCGCCAGTACTTTTTCACCCGGACGTTCACCCGTGCGCATCAGTCCAGCGGCGCGTTCAGCCATATGTGCCGAGAGGACCGAACCAATAGCTGTTGCCATTCGGCTTCCCGGAGCCTCGGGGCGCATGCTGTCTCCATCTTCACTGAGTTGCCACTGATCCTCGGAATTAAGTTCCAGCCAGCCAAAAGCATAAGCGGCGTCGCACCAGCGGGTGACGTATCCTTCATCCATGCCCGCTTGTTGGGCGAGACGTTGGGAATCAGCCTTCTGCAGTTGGTGCAGGGCGCTGAACAGCCCGTTGACGACACCTATGAAAGCAATATTCAGGGATTGTGCGCCCTGAGCCTGCTGTCTGAGTTCTTCCATGCTGCGTAAAGTCATGTGCTCTCCTTGTCGCTCGTTGCGTTAAATAAGGTATTTCAGGCCGACTACGGTCAGTAATCCCAGTGTTCCCAATAAAAAGGCGCGTTGGTTGATACGTAGGTGTAAACGATTACCCGCCCAGAGACCCAGCAAAACTGGCGGAATCAACATTAAAAAACCTACGGCCAGCTGCCAGGTCAACAGCGCCAGAGCTACATACATGAAGCCGCGCAACACATTGTCTGTGAGCGCAATCCCCTGAAAAGTGGCGCGAAAAGCGCGTTTGTCCAGATGCCGCATTTGCAGGTAGGCGACGATAGGTGGTCCACCACCACCATAGAGGCTGCCCACGACCCCCCCAAAAATACCGAGCGGTGTTCCCCAAGGCAGGCTGATGCGTGGGAGGCGATCAGGCTTCATGGCGAGTGCATAGACCACATAAGCCAGAATGAATACGCCAAGGAATCGGGTCAGATTTTGAGCATTGGTATCAGCCAGTATAAAAGAACCGATTGCCAGACCAATGATGCTGCCGGGGATCAGCCAGCGTAACTCCGGCCAGCGCATTTCCCGAAAATCATAGGCACCCAGTAATACCGAACCGAGAAGATCCAGAAGCAGTACGACTGGCACCACTTCCTTGATAGGAAATATAAGCGTGAGCAAGGCCACGGAAATCAGTCCAGAACCAAACCCGATCACTGCCCGGACGTAAAAAGCCAGGAGAATGATGAATCCGGCGATGGCCCAGAGGAGGGGAGAGTGGATGAGGGTGGCATAAGAAAGGGATGCGTGTAAGTTCATACCGACCAGTCTATAAGTTTTGGGGAGTGTCTTCCAGAGGCTGGGTATGCCCCGCTTCCGAGCAATTGCGCACATATAGGCATTTCAGAAAAAATAGCCTAATATGAAACTATCCTGAGAAATTGCTTTAACCTTGCATCCCGTTAATGGGGAGGGCTAACCCATGCTGCCGCATCCATCTGCAAATACTGCATCATTCATACCTCGTTACTACAGGCCTCATTTATGGTTCTTGGGCCTGTTTATACTAGGATGGACGCTCATTTTGGGTATTCCTACTGCCCGCGCCGATACCAACAGCAGCGGTCTGCCGCCCATTGATGCCCGCGCTTATATTTTGATGAATGCCCAAACCGGTGCCATCATCGCCGCCAAAAATGCTTACCGACCCTATGCGATTGCCAGTATTACCAAACTCATGACCTTGTATCTGCTGTTCAAGGACATTCATGCTGGTGGAATGCAGGTGCACCAGGAGTTTGTACCCTGCCAGGCAGCATTGGAAACCGGTGGTTCCAGCATGTTCATGCATCCTGGATTGCGCTTTTCAGTAGCTCAGATGATTTTGGGGATGACAGTTCCTTCAGGAAACGACGCTGCTGTGGAAGCTGCGCATCTGGTGGCTGGCAGTGTCCCGGCTTTCGTGCGTGAAATGAACCAGACGGCGCGTAAAATCGGTATGTTATCGACAACCTATTATGATCCGGATGGCCTTCCTCATCCCAATAACACCGCCAGTCCTTATGATATTGCTATTCTCACCAAGCGGATTATGACGGATTTTCCGCAGTACATGCATTTTTTCAATCATGAGAATTTCACTTACGCAGGCATTACCAGTCCCAATCCCAATTTGCTGGTAGGCCGCGTGCCTTTCATCACCGGCATGAAAAGCGGTTACACCGACGCCGCTGGTCATTGTCTGGTGGCTACGGGCACCCAAAATGGGGTACAACTCATTGCCGTGATTCTGGGTGTTCCTTCATTTACCGATGAAAACCGTGGTTTCTGGAAGGCATCCTGGCAAAGTCTCAAATTGCTCGACTGGGGTTTTGCCAGAACGCTCTGGCTGCCTGCCGTACCCCATCTGGAAAAAACCTCGGCACCCTGAAACGGCGGTGGGCCGGGAAGCTTTTTGCTCCAACGTCCCTTGCCTGTTGTTCTAAGGCTCATCCTGCTGTCAGGAGAGAACTCGC
>NZ_JAAOMP010000102.1 GCF_018853815.1 Acidithiobacillus sulfurivorans
GCTTTGCGATCCGCCGTATCACTTGACACAAAATTCTCGCGGCGGGTCTGCCAGAAAGTGTTCCCAACAGGCCGGAGATGGTGGGACCACCCCTTATGGCCGGCATCGTGTTGGCACGGATACATCCAGCGGGAAAGGCTTTATGGGCCAGACCTGGGACGGCGGCGACGTGGCGTTCCGCCCGGAGACGTGGGAGGCCGTGATGCGGGTGATGAAGCCCGGCGCCTATCTCATGGCCTTCGGGGGTAGCCGGACGTTTCATCGGCTAGCCGTGGCGTTGGAAGATGCCGGGTTTGTGCTGGTGGATACTCTGATGTGGTTGTATGGCAGTGGCTTTCCCAAATCCCACAATGTGGCGGCGAGCATCGACAAAGCTTTAGGCGGATCGGGTCAACGCACGGCACCGCCAAAGATTAATACGTACGATAGCATTTCTCGGGACCCTTCACGGCACAGCAATCCTGCAGATCAATCCCATACAGGTCATTGGGGGTTGCATAGCTCACCACATGGACTGCCGACTATCGAATTGGAAACATCGTCAGCGCAAACATGGAATGGCTACGGCACGGCATTAAAACCCGCCTACGAGCCTATCCTGCTCTGCCGGAAACCCGGTGAGAAAACCTATGCTGCAAATGCCCTGAAATGGGGCTGCGGTGCCATGAATATTGATAGAAGCCGAATCGCCATTCAACCTGACGATGATCCTCGATTAGGCGGGAAGGGCGCATGGCGGACTGATGCCATGGCGAAAACCGTTTATGAGGGCGGCTATACCGGTGAACTGATCGGTTCGTCCACATTGGGCCGCTGGCCCGCCAACGTAATGCTCGACGAAGCCGCAGCGGAGATGCTGGATGCGCAGCCCGGTGTCCGCGAAAGCGGAGTGAGCCGTTTCTTCTATGTAACTAAAGTGTCCACCAAGGAGCGCCAGGCGGGAATGGGTGAAAAGGAAAACGATCACCCCACGATGAAACCCATCGACCTTGCGCGGCAATTGGCTACGCTCCTGTTGCCGCCTCAGCGCGCAGACGGGCCAGCGAGGAGATTGCTGGTACCCTTTTCCGGTTCCGGCTCGGAGATGATCGGTGCGCTGACGGCCGGATGGGACGAGGTCACCGGTGTGGAGCAGTCGACAGAATATGCGGACATTGCACGGAAGCGGTTGGCGTGGTGGGCGGGGGAAACTCTGGTGCCCATGAAGAAAACGCTATGACTGAACATCGCCCCTCCAACCGAGAAAAATGGTCAGCCATCGTCGCACTGTTAGGAGAAATAATGCTGCTGACCTTCGTCGTGGCGATCCTCCTGACGTTGTCAGGTGCCCTATGTGAATTGGTTGCCCATTTCCTGTTTGGGTATCCATGGCCGTGGGAAAAAACGCATGGGGGAGACCGGCTGTTGTTCTTCACGTTGATTGCGACACCTCTACTGCTGCTGGCCGGGCTGGCATGGGTCACTTTGCGAGATGAGTACCAGCAGATTTTGCGGTCGAGGATGCGGAAATGGTGATAGATGCCATCGAACTGCTATTCATGCTCACGGTAGTCGGATGGTTTCTGTTCAATCTTGGACGATGGAGTGAACGAAGGAGGCTGACTAAGGTTGCCAGAAAATCCAGACAATTGCCCTACCCAAGGAGTCCCACATTATGATCATCCAACCCAAACACATCTCCCCCGGCTGGGCCAAACGCTGGACGTTGCAATCTGTCGATCTGTTCCGGCGAGCGCCCGGGTTGGCCGTCGGCATCATGGCGCTGTTCGCCCTGGTCAATGCCTTCGTTCCGCAACCTCTGGCGTTGGACGTGCCCATTACCGTATTTCTGATGGGGCTATTGTTCAGCAGCTTGCGGGCGGCAGACCACGACAGCGGCCGCTCATGGTCTGCGGCATGGGCCTTCTTTCGCCAGACGTCCCGTGATCTGGCGCATATGGCGCGGGACCTATTTCTGGTGATGCTGGCCGTTAGCGTCATGATGGGTCTGTTCTTCGCTTTTTATAGTGCTGCCACGCACGGGGCCAACGTCGTCAAACCCAACCCCGCCTTTTTTCAGTTGCCGGGCTGGATGCGTTCGGGTACCGCTCGTTCGGGGAGCATGCTGATCCTGGGTGTGTTTATGCCGGGCTTTATCCCACTGATCTTTCTGACCATGAGCGTTGGCAATCAACCATTGATGCACTACGTGTCCGGATTCCACGCGGCCATCCTGAACATGAAAATGACTTATGCGGTTTCAATAACTGGCATGACCAGTTGTATTTTTCTTCTCCCTGTCTTGCGACAAATGCCATCGCCAACACTCGGGATTGCACTCATGGTGTGTTTCGCCATGGCCTTTTGGTGGTTCGGCACCTGGGGCTATCTGTGGTGCCGGGAAATGTTCGATGGAACGGAGGAAAACGCGAAGGAAACGGCGAAACAGCATGTTCACATCATGGCGCAGGAAGAAAACCATGCCTAAAATCCTGTGGATTGTGCTTCTATGTATCGTTTTTCTGCCCGTCGCCGCATTAATTGTGGCGTTGGTGTACGTAACCGCGATCCGTGCGGTTCATCCGCTCGATGGCGAACCAACCAAAACGCCTCTCCAGGAACGGGAGGACTGAACTTTGTCCACGCAGTCTTATCTCATCGCGCAGCAGGTTGTCTCAAGGATCAAGGCGCAATGCCCACGTATCGTGTCCCCGACACGCCATGCTGGACGTTCGTTGAAAAACAGTTTCACGTTTTTTGCTGGCTCCGATCATGAGCAAACGATTCAGCTTCGAAGGGTGATAGCGCGCGCCAATCCATTCTGGGATCCGCTCGACTATGAACCGATGCTCCGAAATTGGAAAACGCGCATCAACGCGAGATGGTTGAGCAATACCTATACTGAAATTCTGAGCAGCGAAATCTACACGGACATGGGGATACCGGAAGGCACGGACCGGTACCATCTGGAAAATGATTTACCAGAGATTATCGGACGTGCCTTACAGATTGCTAAAGCGCAGATATGGGGCATTCCGGTAAACCTGCGGCAGGAGTCCTGGTTTTTCCATCGGCTGATTACCGGTTGCGCCAAAAAAACGGTGCCGGAAGACGTCTGGAAACTGGCCTGCGTCAATGTGGGGAATTTTTATGGCATCAATGAAAGCGTTCTGATTGACGCCATACTGGAACAGAAAGCCTACCAGTCCTTGTACGCCATCCATCCCTTGTTGGGACGGTCATATGTGCCGTGGATACGGAGTTTCGTGACGCGAGATATCCTCGAGGAGGCGGACTATTCCCGTTACGCCCAGCAGTTTTCCTCCGCGCTGGGCGCTTGCGGTGTTCGCAAGTCCGGCGTGAAAACGCTGCACCGCATGGCGGAAAGCAGTCCCAGTACATTCCGGGAAGTCATGCGCCGCATCGTGGGACATGCAGAGGGGGTATCAGAAGAAACCGTCGTCATGCTGAACCTGCTGAATGGGCGAAAACCGTCTTTCAGCGTAACATTCAAGCACGTCTTCGAAAAAACCTGGAACGATAACCGTGTACCCGCACGACATCCGGAAGACATCATGGTCATGACGCGGATTGACCAATGGCTGGCAAAGGACATGCGTTTCGATCGCGAGCTGGTACTGGACTGGATGCGGTTTCTAACCCGCGAACGTCGTGGATCCTTGTATCGAGGTTATCTGGACGTAACGAAGCCTTTTAAGAGCCCGGCAAAGCGCAGGGAGGCAGCCATCGCCTGGGCCAACCGGTCGCAACAAACCTGGCATCGACATCGCCCACAACCAGACCAGCAGGGGTTTTATGCTCCGGCGATGCGATCCCTCCAATGGGAACCCATCGTAAAAGCACCGGAAACAGCCCTTTTGCAATCGGACCTTGCAAATAGCGAATGGCAATTCATAGAATTGACCAGCAGCGAGGCTTTACGGGAGGAGGGCGACGCCATGCAGCATTGTGTAGCGGGATACGACGAGGATTGCTATCGCGGCCGATCGCACATTTTCACGGTGCGCGACGCGCAAGGAACCCGCGTATCAACCCTGGAATTGCGACCCAAACAGAAAACCAGCAAAGGCGCTACACAATACGCCATGGCGCAGAATCGCGGCATACAGAATGCGGTCGCGTCACCCGCTTGCAAAAAGGCAGCAGAGCAGTTTTTGAGGCGGGTGAACGCGTTTCTAAAAAATGTTACTGGTCCGCTGAAAAAGTAATCTGCATCAAATTTTGCGCGTTGACCCCACGGTAGGGCTGACCGGTCACTGCATTATTCAACTGTGATGGAAATTTATGGCCGCACCTACTGGCTAATCATTGGCTATCAAATAGAGATAACGACAAATAAACATCGAAAAACATAAAAGAAACCAACAATATTTGCCGCAGCCTCATCAAATGAACCATCTGCCCATAGAATATTCCTACATAGAGTTTGCACACTAAAAAACGACTCAATTGTTGTTCCAGCACGTCACTGGAGTATTATTGGTGCCAGATCCACCACCATCCCAGTCCCACGCATAATGGTTGCCAACCACGTATGGACCGGCTACCGGCACAAGCTCATCAGCGCCTTGGCCTTGGTGTCCAGTAATACTACAAAATTCCCATATCCCAAAATTAGAACTGCCGTTGCCAGGGATGGTCTCAAAACCAACTTGGTTATAACCAGTCATACCCCCCATCGGCTGCCAAGAACTTCCGTTACACATTAAAGCCTGTCCGTTTCCACTGCCACTAGCCGCTATTTCACCATAGTCTGAACAACCCCATCCTGCGTTAGCTGTACCATTAGCGGTGCCTAACCAAGCATCATAGCCAGCATGAATCTGTCCACCCGCATAGAGATTCCCTGCCTGCGAACTATCACCTGAACTATTAGCCCACCAAGCGCCATCATAGGTAGAAAAATAATTACCGGAACCAACTCCACCGTTGGCATTAACTACCCCACCTACAGAAGCACTGCCCGCTTGCGAACTATTACCTGCGTTATTAGCCCACCAAGCACTACCACCGTTTACTGTTAACGCACTCTGCGCATTCACATCACCCGTACTATTAACGTAACCACCTTGTACGGTAGCCGGTGTCGTGATGTTTCCAGATGCGTTAATGTTATCTACTTCATCAATGCTCGCAGGTTCACTACCGTTTTGGCTCTGCACATAGAATCCACCGGGAGTGCGTACAGCAGCATTTGTGCTGTCACCGTAATAATAGTTGCTACCAATTTGTAGTGCCCCATATTGGCCATTGGGATCCCCAGCGGCCAACGTCTCCGACTGCGCATTAACTTGATTGGCGTTCTGGACGCTGTTTGTCCCCATATTCAGATTGGTCTGCATGGTATTCAACTGCGGCTGGCCGGGGACAGCGACGCGGTAGAGGTAGTCGCTCTGCAATTGACCGTTGCTGTAGGCTAGTAAAGCCGCGAAATGTCCGGGTTGAATGTTTTGGTACCCACTGGTAGTCACAGACCAACCGTCATACGCCCCACAGGCTTCTCCACCACCACATCCAGGTACGGCATACTCCCCGCTACCCCCGCCGATCACACCACCGGACGCCCCGGCAATCTGTGCAACTTGCCCAGCGACTTTAGCC
>NZ_JAAOMP010000103.1 GCF_018853815.1 Acidithiobacillus sulfurivorans
TGCCCCGATTGCGATGGAAGAAGGTTTGCGCTTTGCGGTGCGTGAAGGCGGCCGTACGGTGGGTGCCGGCGTCGTTTCCAAGGTAGTCGAGTAAGTTAGTTTGGTTGTAAAGTTGAACGGCGGCCTGTCCGCCGTTTGCCGTCTGCAGGGCAGTAGCTCAATTGGTAGAGCAGCGGTCTCCAAAACCGCAGGTTGGGGGTTCGATCCCCTCCTGCCCTGCCATTATTAAAGGTGCGGTGGTCATGTCGGAAAAAGTGAAGCTCTATTTTGCGGCAGGTTTCGCTGCCCTCGGGGTATTCGCGTATTTTCTGATCCCCACGCGTATCGGGACGTATTACCCGAGTGTTGGATTGGCAGTGGGCTTGCTGATTGCCGCAGGCTTGTTTGCCTATAGTGAAAGCGGGAAAAAGCTTTTGGTGTTTTTTCGGGAAGCGTATCTTGAATTGCTGAAAGTTGTCTGGCCAACCCGCCCTGAAGTATTGCGGAGCACTGCCGTTATCATAGGGTTGATTGCCGTCATTGCGGCCTTTCTGTGGTTGGTCGATCTGGCACTCCTTGGTGTGGTACGGCTACTACTCGGAGGAGTTGGCTAAATGGCTATGCGTTGGTATGTAGTGCATGCATTCTCGGGTTTTGAGAAGAAAGTTCAGGCAGAAATTCGCGAGCGGGCACAACGCGAGGGTCTTGGCGATTTTTTTGGCGAGATACTGGTACCTGTGGAAGAAGTCGTGGAAATGCGCAATGGTCAAAAAACCAATTCACAGCGCATGTTTTATCCGGGCTACGTTCTTGTGCAAATGGAAATGGATGATACAACCTGGCACCTGGTGAAAAGTACGCCCAGGGTCACTGGTTTTGTGGGCGGCTCGGTCGGGCGTCCGCATCCGCTCAGTGATGCGGAGACCGATGCCATCATGGATCGCATCAAGGAAGGCGTTGAAAAGCCGCGTCCAAAATTCAGTTTCGATGCGGGCGAACAGGTGCGGGTCATCGACGGTCCTTTCAAGGACTTCAATGGCGTAGTTGAAGAAGTCAATTTTGAGAAAAGTAAATTACGGGTGTCGGTCACCATTTTTGGTCGCTCCACTCCTGTAGAACTGGATTTTGGTCAGGTAGAAAAAGTCTGACGGTTACATAACGAGGGAGCCTAACGGCGTTTGCACCTCACAGGAGCTTAGTAATGGCAAAGAAAATAACTGGTTATATCAAATTACAGGTTAAGGCTACCCAAGCCAACCCGAGTCCGCCCATTGGCCCGGCCTTGGGTCAGCGCGGCCTCAACATCATGGAGTTTTGTAAGGCATTTAATGCTCAAACTCAGGGTGTAGAACCCGGTTTGCCTTTACCCGTGGTGATTACGGTTTTTGCCGACAAAAGTTTTACCTTTGAAGTTAAAACCCCACCCGCTGCCGTGTTGTTGATGAAAGCTGCAGGCTTGCCAAAAGGTAGCGGCCGTCCGAATACCGTGAAGGTCGGTAAGGTGACGGAGGCGCAGGTCGAGGAAATTGCCAAGACCAAGATGCCCGATCTCAATACCGAAAATCTGGAATCGGCCATGCGGAGTGTGCGTGGTACTGCCCGGAGTATGGGCCTGACGGTGGAGGGTTAAGACATGGCTAATAAATCCAAACGGAGTACCGCTGCGCGTGATTTGGTCAATCGCAATCAACGCTATGCCATTGAAGAAGCTTTAGAGCTGGTCAAAAAAATGGCCACGGCCAAGTTCGATGAATCAGTAGATGTGGCGGTCGGTCTGGGGATTGATCCTCGCAAATCCGATCAGGTGGTTCGTGGTGCGGTAGTGTTGCCCAATGGCACCGGTAAACTAATGCGAGTCGCTGTGTTTGCAACGGCTGACAAGGCTAATGAAGCCCGTGAAGCTGGAGCTGACATCGTTGGCATGGAAGATCTGGCCGAACAGGTCAAAGCCGGCCATATGGATTTTGACGTGGTCATTGCCACTCCAGATGCGATGCGTATTGTCGGCACTTTGGGCCCGGTTCTGGGGCCACGAGGTTTAATGCCGAACCCCAAAGTGGGTACGGTCACAGCAGATGTGCGTACAGCGGTAGTCAATGCCAAGGGTGGTCAGGTGCGTTACCGTGCCGACAAAGGCGGTATTGTGCATAGCAGTATCGGCAAGTCTTCCTTTGAAGCTAAAGCCCTGCAGGAAAACCTGATGGCGCTGATTGACAGCTTGCGTAAAGCCAAGCCAGCCACCAGTAAGGGTATTTATATTCGTAAAGTCAGTTTGTCTCCGACCATGGGTCCTGGGGTCGGCGTAGATATTTCTGGCTTGGCGTAACAGTTTCTGTCTTCGGGCGGAAAGGTCGGCGTGAGCCGGCGTACAAAGACCGCAGGGGGCGCAAGCCTTAATGTTTTTCCCTGCGTAGGCGACGGCGCGCCAGCCTTTTGGCCGCCTCGGTTAGATAGGAGGTGACATTCACGTGAGTCTCAAACTCGCAGAAAAAGAACAGGTCGTCATCGCCCTTCAAGCCAAAATCGCAGAGGCGCAAGCCACTGTGGTAGCAGAGTATCGTGGTTTGACTGTGGCACAAATGACGGCGTTTCGGGCAGAAGCAATGAAACAGTCCGTACATGTTCAGGTGGTAAAAAACACGCTGTTGAAGCGGGCTCTGGCGGGCACGCCATTCGCAGTCATGGACTCTTTGTTGAAGGGACCCCTGGTATTTGCGGCAGCGGAAGATCCGGTGGCATTAGCCAAAATTTTTACGGATTTCGCCAAGCGTTTTGACAAGCTGGTGATTACCGGTGGTGTATTGAGTGGCAAGCAGATTGATGCTGCGGCTATTGCCCAATTGAGCAAAATGCCGTCTCGTGAAGAATTGCTGGCCAAGCTACTCGGCACCATGCAGGCACCCGTATCCGGTTTCGTACGCACCCTCAACGAGGTTCCGAGTCGTTTTGTTCGGGTCCTTGCAGCAGTTCGCGATCAACGCGCTGCCTAACTCAAAATTAATGATGAAGGAGTTGTAAAAATGGCATTGTCCAAAGATGAAATTTTAGACGCTATTGCAGGCATGACGGTTCTTGAACTTTCCGAACTGATCAAGGAAATGGAAGAAAAATTTGGTGTTTCTGCAGCCGCAGTGGCAGTTGCCGCCCCTGCCGGTGGTGCTGCTGGTGGTGATGGAGCCGCTGCAGCAGAAGAACAAACTGAATTTGATGTCATTCTGACCAGTGCTGGTGCCAACAAGGTGAACACCATCAAGGTAGTGCGTGCGATTACCGGTCTTGGCCTGAAAGAAGCCAAGGATCTGGTCGACGGCGCGCCCAAGGCGGTGAAAGAAGCCGTCGCCAAGGCTGAGGCCGAAAGTGTCAAGGCCCAACTCGTCGAGGCTGGTGCCGAGGCGGAGATCAAGTAGTCTGTTGTACACGTATTAAGCAGTTTATCTGGCTGGCAACAAATATGGTTGCCAGCCCCTTCATCGTTTGTGGAAAGCAGCTTTAAGTGTTTTCCCTAAACCTTGCAGTCGTCGCGCGGAGCATCCATGGCCTACTCTTTTACTGAAAAGAAACGGATTCGTAAAGACTTTGGCAAAAGCCAGAGCATTCTCGCAGTGCCATATCTGCTGGCTACGCAGATGGATTCTTATCGGGAGTTCCTCCAGGAGTCAGCGGCTCCGGCGGCGCGCAAGGAAACAGGGCTAGAGGCGGTTTTCCGCTCGATTTTTCCGATGGAGAGCTACTCCGGCAATGCCATGCTGGATTATGTTTCCTATCGCCTGGAAAAACCGGCTTTTGATGTGGTGGAATGTCGTCAGCGCGGTCTGACTTTTAATGCTGGCCTGCGCGTACGATTGCGCTTGGCGGTCATGGAAAAGGATGACAGTACCGGTGCCAAGCGGGTCAAAGATGTGAAGGAACAGGACGTGTACATGGGGGAAATACCGCTCATGACTGAACACGGTTCGTTTGTCATCAATGGGACCGAACGCATTATTGTTTCGCAGCTGCACCGTTCACCAGGCGTGTTTTTTGACCACGATCGGGGTAAAACCCATTCCTCGGGCAAACTGTTATTTAATGCCCGTATTATTCCCTATCGCGGTTCCTGGCTGGATTTTGAATTTGATCCCAAGGACCATGTTTACGCACGTATTGATCGGCGTCGCAAATTGCCGGCAACTACCCTGTTACGGGCGCTGGGTTATAGTACAGAAGATATTCTCGAAATGTTTTTTGAGACCGATACCTTCCATATTTTGGATGGGGAGCTGCATTATGACTTGATTCCCCAGCGTCTTCAGGGGGAAATTGCCAGCTTTGATATTGTTAACCCGGCAACGGGCGAAGTGATTGTTGCTACTGGCAAGCGCATTACTGCGCGTCATATCAAAGCACTGGCCGAAGTTCCAGGATTGCAGCAGCTGCCCGTACCGGATGTGTTCGTTCTGGGGAAAGTGGTTGCCAAGGACGTCGTCAATCCGGAAACCGGTGAAGTACTGCTGGCAGTCAATGAACCCATTACCGGAGAAGTGCTCGATGTGCTGCGTAAGGGACCTTCTTTGTCTCTGCACACCCTGTACATCAATGAAATTGATCGTGGTCCCTATATTTCCGAGACTCTGCGAATTGATACATCCCGTGATGCCCATGAAGCGCAGATGGAAATTTATCGTTTAATGCGTCCGGGTGAGCCGCCGACCAAGGATGCTGCCCAGAATCTTTTCCAGGGCCTGTTTTTCAGCCCGGATCGTTATGACCTGTCGGGTGTGGGTCGGATGAAGTTCAATCGTCGCGTCGGGCGTGAAGAAATCACGGGTCCCGGAGTGCTGAGCAGCGAGGATATCCTGGCCGTACTCAAGGTGCTGGTATCCCTGCGCAACGGCATCGGCGAAATTGACGATATTGATCATCTCGGTAACCGGCGGGTGCGTTCTGTGGGCGAGTTGATGGAGAACCAGTTCCGTTTGGGACTGGTGCGTGTTGAACGGGCGGTCAAAGATCGTCTGGCCCTTGCCGAAAGCGAAGGGCTAACCCCTCAAGATCTGATTAATGCCAAGCCGATTGCTGCGGTGGTCAATGAGTTCTTTGGCTCCAGTCAGCTTTCCCAGTTTATGGATCAGACCAATCCGCTCTCCGAAGTCACCCACAAGCGTCGTGTTTCCGCTCTGGGACCGGGTGGCTTGACCCGTGAACGAGCCGGTTTTGAAGTCCGTGACGTGCATCCGACTCACTATGGCCGGATTTGTCCGATTGAAACGCCGGAAGGCCCAAATATCGGTTTGATCAACAGTTTAGCCTGCTATGCCCGGACTAATGACTACGGCTTTCTGGAAACACCTTACCGGCGTGTAGTAGATCGTCGTGCAACTGATGAAATCGAATACCTCTCGGCCATTGAAGAAGGTAATTATGTTATCGCCCAGGCGAACTCGGTCCTGGATGATGATGGCCTGCTGGTGGAAGAACTCATCTCCTGCCGCCACAAAAACGAGACGACACTGGCTAATCGGGATCAGGTGCAGTTCATGGATATTTCTCCCCGCCAGATTGTTTCGGTGGCGGCGAGCATGATTCCCTTCCTGGAGCATGATGACGCCAACCGCGCGTTGATGGGCTCCAACATGCAACGCCAGGCGGTTCCGACCATTCGTTCAGATGCGCCTATGGTCGGCACAGGCATGGAACGGGTGGTAGCTATTGATTCCGGTGCGGCGGTAGTCGCGCGGCGCGGTGGCTTGGTCGATATTGTAGATGGTGCCCGCATTGTTATTCGGGTGAATGATGAAGAGACATTGGCCGAAGAACCCGGCGTAGATATTTATAACTTGGTCAAGTACGCCCGTTCCAACCAGAATACGACCTTGAATCAGCGTCCGGTAGTCAAAGTCGGGGATGTGGTCAGTCGTGGGGATGTTTTGGCGGACGGACCCAGCACAGAAATGGGTGAGCTGGCACTGGGTCAGAACATGCTGGTGGCCTTCATGCCCTGGAATGGATACAACTTTGAAGACTCCATTCTGATTTCGGAACGTGTGGTAGCAGAAGATCGTTATACCACCATCCATATCGAAGAATTCTCAGTATTTGCCCGTGATACCAAGCTCGGGCCGGAAGAAATCACGCGAGATATTCCGAATGTGGCCGAAGGTGCCCTGCGTCACCTGGATGAATCAGGTATTGTCGTCATTGGTGCAGAACTGGCCCCCGGAGACATTCTGGTAGGTAAGGTGACCCCCAAGGGTGAAACCCAGCTGACCCCGGAAGAAAAACTGTTACGCGCCATTTTCGGAGAGAAAGCTTCGGATGTGAAAGATAATTCCATGCGCATGCCCGCAGGTATGTATGGAACGGTCATCGATGTCCAGGTGTTTACCCGCGATGGTATTGACAAGGACACACGCGCTAAGTCTATCGAAGAGCACGAGCTGAACCGGATTCGTAAGGATCTGAACGATCAGTACCGTATTGTTGAAGAAGACAGTTATCAGCGTATTGAACGTCAGTTGACGGGTAAGGTGGCTGAAGGGGGTCCCAATGGACTTGCTGCTGGCAACAAGGTGACCAAGGCATATCTGAAAGATCTGCCCCGCGCGAAATGGTTTGAAATCCGTTTGCGTTCGGATGAAGGTAATGACGCACTGGAACAAATTCGTGCCCAGTTGGAAGAGCAGCGCCAACGTTTGGATGCGGAGCTGGAAGAAAAACGTCGCAAGCTCACCCAGGGCGATGATCTGAGTCCTGGGGTCCTGAAAATGGTCAAGGTGCATGTGGCCATCAAGCGTCATCTGCAACCTGGTGACAAAATGGCCGGGCGTCACGGTAACAAGGGTGTGGTATCCAAAATTGTTCCCGTAGAAGACATGCCGCATCTGGCTGATGGGACCTCGGTGGATATTGTCCTCAATCCTCTGGGTGTGCCGTCACGTATGAACGTGGGTCAGATTCTGGAAACCCATCTGGGCTGGGCTGCCAAAGGGCTGGGTAAAAAAATTGCCGGGATGCTCGAAAGCGATCTGGCCATGAAGGAAATGCGTGCTTTTCTGGCGGAAATCTACAATCGGGCAGGCAAGAAAGAAGATCTTGATAGCCTTACGGATGAGGAAATCCGGGAGCTGGCGCGGAACTTGCGCGGTGGCGTACCGATGGCGACACCCGTATTTGACGGCGCTGCTGAAGAAGAAATCCGCGATATGCTGGAGCTGGCGGGATTGCCGCGTAGTGGACAGGTCACCCTGTACGATGGTCGTAGCGGCGAAGCCTTTGACCGACCAGTGACGGTGGGTTACCTCTATATGCTCAAGCTACACCATCTGGTCGATGACAAAATGCATGCCCGATCCACCGGGCCATACAGTCTGGTGACTCAGCAACCGCTGGGGGGCAAGGCTCAGTTTGGTGGACAGCGCTTCGGTGAAATGGAAGTCTGGGCCCTGGAGGCGTATGGAGCCGCTTATACATTGCAGGAAATGCTGACCGTTAAGTCTGATGACGTCAGTGGCCGCAGTAAAATGTATGAGTCCATTGTCAAAGGCGATTTCCGTATGGACGCCGGAATGCCGGAATCTTTCAACGTGCTGTTGAAAGAGCTGCGTTCTCTGGGTATCGACATTGAATTGGAACAGTCCAAGTAATATTTCCGCCCCGGGCGGGCAAGGATGGATGCGTTGAAAGACTTACTGAAGCTCTTTAAACAAAACGATCAGCAAGAAGAATTTGATGCCATACGGATAGGAATTGCCTCTCCGGACAAGGTGCGTTCGTGGTCATTTGGTGAAGTAAAAAAGCCTGAGACCATTAACTATCGTACTTTCAAGCCCGAGCGCGAAGGTTTGTTCTGTGCCAAGATTTTCGGTCCGATCAAGGACTACGAATGTCTTTGTGGCAAATACAAACGCCTCAAGCATCGTGGCGTGGTCTGCGAAAAATGTGGTGTGGAAGTCACCCAGGCGCGCGTGCGTCGTGAGCGTATGGGCCACATTGAGCTCGCCAGCCCGGTAGCGCATATCTGGTTCCTCAAGTCCTTACCCAGTCGTATGGGTATGATTCTTGACATGCCCTTACGGGATATTGAGCGGGTTCTGTATTTTGAGGCCTATGTGGTGGTTGATCCCGGTGTGACCGCGCTGGAACGTGGTCTGATCATGAGCGAAGACCAATACCTGGACGCCCTCGAAGAACATGGTGACGAATTTGTCGCCAAGATGGGTGCAGAAGGTATTCGCGATCTGCTGCGAGGCATTCCGCTGGTTCAGGAAATTGAACGTATCCGTAACGAACTGCGCGAAAGTAACTCGGATACTAAAACCAAAAAACTGAGCAAGCGCCTGAAAATTCTCGAAGGTTTCGAATCTTCGGGAAATCGTCCGGAATGGATGATCTTGGAAGTTTTGCCGGTACTGCCACCCGATCTGCGTCCTCTGGTGCCTTTGGATGGTGGTCGTTTTGCGACTTCGGATCTCAACGATTTGTATCGTCGGGTTATTAACCGTAACAACCGTCTGAAGCGTCTGTTGGAACTGAAAGCGCCGGATATTATCGTGCGCAATGAAAAACGCATGTTGCAGGAAGCGGTTGATGCCCTTCTGGATAATGGTCGTCGTGGTCGCGCCATTTCCGGCCCCAACAAGCGTCCGCTCAAGTCGTTGGCGGATATGATCAAGGGTAAACAAGGTCGTTTCCGTCAAAACCTGCTGGGTAAGCGGGTCGATTACTCTGGCCGCTCAGTCATTGTGGTTGGTCCCGAGTTGCGTCTGCATCAGTGCGGCCTTCCCAAGAAAATGGCGCTGGAGTTGTTCAAACCCTTTATTTTTAACAAACTTGAAGAGCGGGGTTTGGCGACGACCATCAAAGCTGCCAAGCGCCTGGTAGAGCAGGAAAAACCCGAGGTTTGGGATATTCTCGAAGAAGTCATTCGCGAGCATCCCGTCATGCTGAACCGCGCTCCGACCCTGCACCGTCTGGGTATCCAGGCGTTTGAGCCGGTGCTGATCGAGGGTAAGGCCATTCAGCTGCATCCGCTGGTTTGTGCGGCCTACAACGCCGACTTTGACGGTGACCAGATGGCGGTCCACGTACCACTGTCGTTGGAAGCGCAGCTCGAAGCCCGGACATTAATGATGTCCACCAATAACATTCTCAGTCCTGCCAATGGTGATCCGGTCATCGTGCCGTCACAGGATATTGTGCTGGGACTTTACTATGCCAGTCAGGAGCGTGCTGATGCCAAGGGTACCGGCGGGATATTCTCCGATATTCGCGAAGTACGTCGGGCTTATGAAACCGGTCAGGTGGGTTTGCATGCGCGCATCATGGTCCGTTTCCGTGGCGAGCGCATTGAAACTACCGCCGGACGCGCCTTGCTCGGTGATATTTTGCCCGAAGGTCTGCCTTTCAGTGTCATCAACCGGGTGCTGAAGAAAAAGGTCATCGGCGAACTGATCAACACTTGTTACCGCACCCTGGGAATCAAGGATACGGTCATTTTTGCGGACCAGCTGATGTATGCCGGCTTCCGTATGGCGACCCGTGCGGGTATTTCTTTTGGTGCGGGTGATATGGTGACCCCGCAGGAGAAGGAGGGTATTCTCAGTCGGTCCGAAGACGAGGTGAAAGCCATTCAGGCCCAATATACTTCCGGCCTGGTCACCGAGGGCGAACGCTACAATAAAGTCGTCGATATCTGGTCAAGAGCTACCGACGAAGTGGCAAAAGCCATGATGGATCGGGTCAGCAAGGAAACCGTTGAGCTCCCCGACGGCAGCACGGTACAACAGGATTCGTTTAATTCCATTTTCATGATGGCAGATTCCGGAGCACGTGGTTCTGCGGCGCAAATTCGTCAGTTAGCCGGTATGCGCGGCCTGATGGCCAAACCGGATGGCTCCATCATTGAAACACCCATCACCGCCAACTTCCGTGAAGGACTCAATGTTCTGCAGTACTTCATCTCGACCCACGGCGCACGTAAGGGACTGGCGGATACCGCGCTGAAAACCGCGAACTCCGGTTACCTGACCCGCAGGTTGGTGGACGTAACCCAGGATCTGGTGGTGGTTGAGCACGATTGTGGATCGGAAGAAGGTCTACCCATGACCTCGCTGGTGGAAGGAGGCGAAGTCATCGAACCCTTGCGCGACCGGGTGCTCGGTCGGGTGCTTTCCGAAGATCTTCTCCATCCCAATACCGGGGAGATCGTCATTGCGCGCAATACCATGTTAGCGGAGCAGCATTTGGGCCAGCTCGACGAACTGGGTGTGGATGCGTTGAAGGTACGTTCACCCCTGACCTGCCATTCACGCCACGGAGTTTGCGCCCTGTGTTATGGACGAGATCTGGCTCGAGGCCATCTGGTAAACGCCGGTGAAGCGGTTGGTGTCATCGCCGCACAATCCATTGGCGAACCGGGCACTCAGTTGACCATGCGGACTTTCCATATTGGTGGTGCCGCCAGTCGTTCTGCTGCACAAAGCAGTCTGGATGTGAAGCAGGGTGGCGTATTCCATTATCAATCGAGCTTGCGCATTGTGACTCACTCCAGTGGTCGTCACGTCGTTGTCGGTCGTAATGGTGAAGTGACTGTGACCGACGAACAGGGTCGTGAAAAAGAACGTTACAAGATGCCTTATGGCGCGACATTGCTCGTCAATGATAATACCCCGGTGACGGCTGGTATGCGGGTTGCTGAATGGGATCCACATACGCGCCCGATTGTCAGCGAAGTAGGCGGCAGAATATCGCTGAAAGATGCTGTAGAAGGCGCCAGTGTCGCTATCCAGACCGATGAAATAACTGGTCTATCGACCTTGATGGTTATTGACTCGAAACAGCGTCCACCGCAGGGTCGGGATTTGCGCCCGGTCATTGGTATTCTTGATGAAAAGGGTCAGGACCTCAAGTTGCCGGGGACCGACTTACCAGCCCGTTATTTCCTGCCCGCCAGAGCGATTATTGCGGTACAGGAAGGGATGGAGATATTCCCGGGCGACATTTTGGCCCGTCTGCCCGCCGGCACCACGAAAACCCGCGATATTACTGGTGGTTTGCCGCGTGTGGCCGAGTTGTTTGAAGCCCGTCGTCCCAAGGATTTTGCGATTATTGCAGAGCACGAAGGCATTGTCGGCTTTGGCAAAGATACCAAGGGTAAGCAGCGCCTCATCATTACCGACGAAAATGCTGAACAGCATGAGTATCTCATTCCCAAGGGCCGTCACGTTACGGTGTATGAGGGGGAGCGGGTTGTTCCTGGTGAGCAACTGGTAGAAGGGCAGCCGGTCCCCCATGACATCTTGCGGGTGTTGGGTGTCCAGGCGCTTGCCAATTACATTGTCGACGAAGTGCAGGACGTCTATCGCTTACAGGGCGTGCGCATTAACGACAAACACATTGAAGTGATTCTGCGCCAGATGCTGCGGCGGGTAGAGGTGACTTCAAGTGGGGACGGAACCTTTATTACCGGCGATCAGGTGGATCGGGCCCGGGTTGAAGATGAAAATGCCCAGTTGGAGCGGGATGGCAAGGAACCGGCGCGCTTTACGCCGATGCTGCTGGGTATTACCAAGGCCAGCTTGTCCACCGAGTCCTTTATTTCAGCGGCCAGTTTTCAGGAAACCACGCGGGTACTGACCGAAGCAGCGGTGTCAGGAAAGCTGGATGATCTGCGTGGCCTCAAGGAAAACGTCATCGTCGGTCGTCTGGTTCCAGCCGGCACCGGTCTTGCCTACCATGAACATCGCCGTCGTCTGAATCGTGGGGAAGTGTTAGCGACTGGTGGAGAATCATCATCCGTCGCCGCAGAAGCTTTGCTGAACAGCGAAAATCCGTAATTTTGTAAGGTATGTCCGAGGTTTGCCTTGACAGTCAGGGCAAGCCTCACTAGAATGCGCCCTCTCATCGGTGAGGCTGGGTGCCATCATCGTACTCTGGAGATTGTAGATGCCCACATTAAATCAACTCGTGCGCAAGCCACGCAAGCGGCCTGTCGCCAAAAGTAAGGTGCCAGCCCTGGACGCAAATCCACAAAAACGTGGAGTTTGTACCCGTGTTTACACCACGACGCCTAAAAAGCCGAACTCGGCATTGCGTAAGGTCGCCCGTGTGCGTCTCACGAATGGTTTTGAGGTAAGTAGCTATATTCCTGGCGAAGGCCATAACCTGCAGGAGCACTCGGTGGTACTCATCCGGGGTGGTCGTGTCAAGGATTTGCCCGGCGTTCGTTATCATATTGTGCGTGGTACCCTGGATACCGCTGGCGTCAAAAATCGCAAGCAGTCCCGCTCCAAGTACGGCGCCAAGCGTCCCAAATAAGCAAAGATTGAAGGAGTTGTTGCGCCATGCCCAGACGTCGTGAAGTCCCCAAGCGGATTGTTCTCCCGGATCCCAAGTATAAAGAAGAAGTCATCGCCAAATTTGCGAATGTCATGATGCGTGACGGCAAAAAAAGCACGGCGGAAAAAATTGTCTACGGTGCCCTTGAAATGGTTGCAGAGCGCAGTAAAAGTGATGCTCTGGAAGTGTTTCGCAAGGCTATCGACAATGTCCGTCCGGTCGTCGAGGTCAAAAGCCGTCGCGTCGGCGGTGCTACTTATCAGGTGCCGGTAGAAATTCGTTCCGACCGGAGAATGGCCTTGGCCATGCGCTGGCTGCGTGATTCAGCGCGCAAGCGGAATGAAAAATCCATGGGTAACCGTCTCGCCGCCGAAATTCTTGAGGCAGCAGAAAATCGTGGAAACGCAGTTCGCAAGCGTGAAGAAACCCATCGTATGGCAGAAGCCAACAAGGCCTTTGCGCATTTCCGTTGGTAATTGACCGGCCTCTCACCCAAAAGGACTAAACTGTGGCTCGCACGACCCCCATTGAACGTTATCGCAATATCGGCATTATGGCGCATATTGATGCCGGCAAAACGACTACCACTGAACGTATCTTATTTTACACAGGTGTGTCTCATAAGATTGGTGAAGTGCATGAGGGTACTGCCGTCATGGACTGGATGGCTCAGGAACAGGAGCGCGGCATTACCATTACTTCTGCCGCAACGACCTGTTTCTGGAAAGGTATGGATGGTCAGCGTGCGGAACATCGCATCAACATCATTGATACTCCCGGACACGTAGACTTCACCATTGAAGTGGAGCGTTCTTTGCGCGTGCTGGACGGCGCTATGGCAGTGTTTTGTGCAGTAGGCGGTGTGCAACCCCAGTCTGAGACTGTGTGGCGTCAGGCCAATAAATACAAGGTCCCGCGCATTGCATTTGTGAACAAAATGGATCGCCAGGGCGCCAACTTCAAACGGGTAGTTGAACAGATTGCGACCAAGTTGAAGGGGAATCCTGTCCCGGTCCAGTTGCCCATCGGTGAAGAAGATCATTTCAGTGGTGTTATCGACTTGATGAAAATGAAGTCCATCAACTGGGATGATGCGCTTCAAGGGACGAGCTTTACCGAAGAAGAAATTCCTGCAGACCTGCGTGAAGAAGCCGAAGCAGCCCGTCACTTCATGGTTGAAGCCATTGCTGACGCGGATGAAGAGGTCATGATGAAGTATCTGGAAGGGGAAGAAATCTCCATTGCAGAACTTCAGGCAGCTTTGCGCAAGGCGACCATTGCTGGCGTAACAGTTCCGGTTCTTTGTGGTAGTGCTTTTAAAAACAAAGGTGTTCAGGCTGCGCTGGATGCTGTTTTAGATTACTTGCCTTCGCCCGTAGACATTGAGGCAGTGATTGGCACGGATCCAGACTCCGGCGCGCAAATCGTACGTTCTGCCGATGATGAAGAGCCATTTTCTGCACTGGCATTCAAAATTGCTACTGATCCATTTGTTGGACAGTTGACCTTTTTCCGGGTGTACTCAGGCGTGCTGACGGCCGGCTCCACCGTGTTGAACCCAGGTCGCAATCAAAAAGAACGTATTGGTCGTGTGCTCCAGATGCATGCCAATGAGCGCCATGAAATCAAAGAAGTTTTGGCGGGTGATATTGCTGCTGCAGTGGGTTTGAAAACCGCGTATACCGGTGACACCCTTTGTGATCTCAATAAGTCCATTTCTCTTGAACAGATGGAATTTCCTGAACCGGTCATTCATGTTGCCGTCGAGCCCAAAACCAAGGCCGATCAGGAAAAAATGGGCATTGCTCTGGGTAAGTTGGCTCAGGAAGATCCCTCATTCCGGGTACGCACTGATCAGGAATCAGGACAGACGATTATTTCCGGTATGGGTGAACTTCATCTTGAAATTATTGTAGATCGTATGAAGCGCGAGTTTAACGTCGAAGCCACTGTGGGTGCGCCTCAGGTGGCTTATCGTGAGACAATCCGCAAGACCGTAGAGGCTGAAGGTAAGTTTGTACGCCAGTCTGGTGGTCGCGGTCAGTACGGTCATGTCTGGTTGCGTCTGGAACCTTTGGAACCAGGAACCGGATTCAGTTTTGAAAATGGTGTGGTTGGCGGTACGGTTCCCAAAGAATTTATAGGACCTACGCAAAAAGGTGTTGAAGAAGCCCTCGAAAATGGTATTATCGCCGGCTTCCCGGTAGTGGACGTCAAGGTGACCATTTTTGACGGTTCTTATCATGATGTCGACTCATCGGAAGCTGCTTTTAAAATAGCAGGGTCCATGGGCTTCAAAGCAGGTGCAGCAAAAGCAAATCCAGTGCTGTTGGAGCCGATTTTTGCGGTGGAAGTGGTGACGCCGGAAGAATATATGGGTGATATCATCGGTGACATCAATAGTCGTCGCGGCATGATGCAGGGTATGGAAGACGAAGCTGGTGCTAAGGTCATTCGTTGTGAGGTACCGCTGTCGGAAATGTTTGGTTATGCAACGACGGTCCGTTCATTGTCACAGGGACGTGCTACCTACACCATGCAGTTTGAGAAGTATATGGAAGTCCCCGGCCATGTGGCCGAGGCCATTGTCAAGAAAAGTCAGCGCTAGTCGTAACGGGAGAGTTCAAGATGTCCAAAGGGAAATTTGAGCGGACGAAGCCGCATGTAAACGTGGGAACGATTGGTCACGTGGACCATGGGAAGACCACATT
>NZ_JAAOMP010000104.1 GCF_018853815.1 Acidithiobacillus sulfurivorans
CTTGCAGCAATTCAGTACAGCCATCCAGGCAGCGGAGTTAGGCAGTCCGGCGATTCTCATTATTGGTTCCGTCGTGGAACTGGCCGATATTTGCGCGTGGTTTCCCGGCGAAGCCTTTTTACCTTCACAACGCTTGCAACATCCATAAGGAAAAGCGCATGACCGAAGTGCAATTTCTGCTGGCACATGGTTCTCGCAACCCCCAGTGGCGAAAACCT
>NZ_JAAOMP010000105.1 GCF_018853815.1 Acidithiobacillus sulfurivorans
TTCCCTGAGCTATCGATGTACTGAGCGTACCAATACACTTTGTTGGCGATGGTTTTGGATACGACGGAGACGTCACCGACAGCATCATAGCCAGAGGGGTCTTCTCCGCAGGACTCCGCATGCAGGCACATCTGCTGTAATTCAGCATATATAGTCTGTATAACCAATGGGTGATATTTGATTTCGGTCATGATGGACTCCACGCGTTTTATACTCAACTTGGCAATAGTGAGTATAAAACGCGTTTGCCGCCCAAACAAATGGTTTGCGTTTGCACGGAAATCTTTAATGGCTGGCCAGCGCGATCTGGCGTTGGGCTTGGCCAATACAAACTCAACCACCTAGCACACATTGACGTCCTCTCCGCAATAATGTTTAGCTTCTGCTCAAAAAGGAAGCGTCCCGAAGGCCGCAGTTAATCCCTAAGGTTTCACCACAAGTTATACGGGGACAAAATGACACAAACAAGAATGGCTCTTGAAACGTTATTCCTTTCCCTTGTACATGACCAGTTCGGCTTCAGCACGAACCGCCCGCGTTCCTCTCGGCCATTACTCGTTCAGTCCCTACTGCTGAAAGTCAGGCTTCGCCAACAGAAAGTTGAGCCTGTGCAGAAAGTCAGGCTTGGCCACCAGAAAGTCTGGCCTGACCACAATAATGTTCAGCTTCTGCTCAAAAAGGAAGCGTCCCGAAGGCCGCAGTTAATCCCTAAGGTTTCACCACAAGTTATACGGGGACAAAATGAGACAAACAAGAATGGTTCTCGATTAGCTGGCTAACCACCGGCATACGGTTTGGGTTCCGACGGAAAGTTGTTTGCTGATTTCTCGATAATTTAACCCATTAGCACGCAACTCCACCGCCCGCATCCTCTGTTCCTCCGTCCCCTGCGCCCTCATTCCCTTTTCTCTGCGCATAGCCGGTTTCCTTTCCTGGTCTCTCACCCGATCCCGC
>NZ_JAAOMP010000106.1 GCF_018853815.1 Acidithiobacillus sulfurivorans
CCGCCTTTCAGAGTGGATTTCCTACTTTCTCGCGGCCGTGCCGCCCCGCTCGCGGCGCAGCTTCCTCGAACTGCTTTGCGGGTGCCTGATCTCCCCTGATGGCTGGGTCACCCGCGCCCTCAGCCATATTTCACTGCGCTGCCATTGGACCACTTATTACAAACTCCTGGAGCGTGAATCCTTGCGGACCCAAGTTCTGGCCATCGCTCAAGTCCGTTGGCTCCTGTCCGTTTTGCCGCCGCTGCCGATCGTCGAGTTGATCATCGACGATACGCTGGTCCTGCGACACTC
>NZ_JAAOMP010000107.1 GCF_018853815.1 Acidithiobacillus sulfurivorans
CACGCACAAGAACTTTATCAACCTGGCCTACCTGATCCTGGGCAAGCTGGATCTCAGGCTACCCACTTGAAATGACGAGGAACCGATTTTTTCTTCCTGATGACGTTGTAGGGCTTTCATGGCTTATACAAAATAAGAAATTGTATAGTACAATAAGACTAACAAGGCTTCGGCGCAATGCGCAAGGTGTCTGAACCTGCATCCACTGACGAAGTATTTGCGTAATAGCTGATAAGGCCACTTTGCCAGGGTATTGCGATTGTGCTGTGGGGATTTGAGCATACCGAGACATTGCAGGTTCTGGATCATTCGAACCGACATAGGATGTTTGGGAAGCTTTGCGTTATCCTATACTAAGTGAGTACTTGTACAATACATTTAAAAACAATAAAGGAGACTTATGCGAGTTGCCATCATTGGTGCAGGTATTTCCGGGCTGGGGGCCGCCTGGATATTGCGGAAAACGCATAGCGTGAGTGTTTTCGAGGCGGCGGACTACCCCGGCGGTCATACTCACACCGTGGATGTCAGCCTGCAGGGTGTTTCAGCACCTGTAGATACCGGTTTTCTGGTGTTTAACGATCGAACCTACCCGAATTTGCTGGGGCTTTTCGCGGAACTGAATGTACCCTGGGCCGCCAGTGATATGTCCCTCAGTGTTCGTCTTCCTGCCCTGAATCTGGAATGGTGCGGCTCCAGTCTGAACACGCTTTTCGCCCAGAAGCGGAATATTTTGCGCCCGGCTTTTTGGGGATTGCTTAAGGATATTCTGCGCTTCAATCGCGAAGCGTTGGCCTGGTTAAAAAAAACCGATGCGGACATCACTCTGGACGAGTTTCTGTGTCGGGGAGCCTACGGGGAATGGTTTAAAACAGCCTATCTTCTGCCGATGGCGGCAGCCATCTGGTCTTGTCCAACCGGAACCATGCTGGCTTATCCGGCGCGTTCCATTTTGCAGTTTTATCGGAATCATGGACTGTTACAGATTTTTGATCGGCCACAATGGCGGACAGTTGTTGGTGGAGGCCGTGAATACGTCCAGCGCATCACTCGACAGCTCAGCGATGTCCGTCTGAATGCGCCGGTGGAAGCATTGCATCCGGCTCCGGAAGGCGGGGTCATGGTCCAGTTTGCCGGCAATCAGAAAGAACACTTTGATCAGGTCATTTGCGCCCTGCATGGCGATCAGGCCAGAAAGTTGCTGGGTGACCATTGGCCAGAACAAAGCGCGGCGCTGGCGCAGTGTCAATATCAGGACAATGAAGCCTACCTGCATTGGGATGAAAGTTTTCTTCCCAAGCATCGCAAAGCTTGGGCTGCCTGGAATTTTCATGAAGAAGGGGTTGCCGACGCCCGGCGTTCGGTGGCGGTCACCTATTTGATCAATCAGTTGCAACCTCTGCCCTTCAAGACGCCGGTTATGGTTACTTTGAACCCGCAGCGCGTACCGGATCCGCAAAAAACCTGGGCACAGTTTCATTATGCCCATCCGGTATTTGATCATGGGGCATTGGCTGGCCAGGAGGCAGTACGTCGCCTGCAAGGTCGTGATGGCTTATGGTTTTGTGGTGCCTGGCTAGGCCACGGTTTTCACGAAGACGGTTTGCGCAGTGCCGTAGAAGTCGCCAATCACATGGGTATTCGCGCTACCTGGCAAAAGCAGGCAAGCGTTGCTACTGAAACACGGATGGAAATATGGCCACAACAAGTCCTACGTTGAAAGGCGGGCTTTTGCTGGGCCGCGTCATGCATCGTCGCCTGCAGCCTTTGCGACGGGCTTTTCATTATCGGACTTTCAGTATTTGCTTTGATCTGGATGATTTGCCACGGCTACAAAAAATTCTTTCACGCTTCAGTCCCCTGCGTTTTCATGGTCGTGATCACGGCAGTCGTGATGGTACGGCACTTTCAGATTGGATGCGCGACATTTTTGCCGAACAGCAGATTGAAGCCAGCCGCTTTGTACTGGTTACCTATCCCCGTCTTTGGGGGTATGTTTTTAATCCGGTCAGCTTTTGGCTGGGCCTGGATGAAACCGGTGGGTTGCGCGGCGTTCTGGCAGAGGTGAATAACACTTTCGGCGAACACCATAGTTATTTACTGGCACATGATGATCGACGTGTCATCAGCAAGAGTGACTGGCTGGTTGCCAGTAAGGCTTTTCATGTATCCCCATTTTTACCGGTAGAAGGGCAGTATCGCTTTCGCTTTCATCTCGAAGATCAAGGGTTTCAGGCAGATATTCATTATCTGGATGTGGATGGCGCGCCATGTCTCATCACTCAAATTGCGGGGCAGCGCCGTGATCTGAATATTTCCAGCATCTGGCGGGCCGTTTTGCAGCAGCCTTTCATGACCTTCTCAGTCGTTTTTTTTATTCATTGGCAGGCCATCCGACTATGGCGTGCGCACATTCCTTTTCATAAAAAACCGGAGCCCCCCCAGCAGGAGATCAGTTTATGAGTACAGCGCTTGGTAACCAACGAATTCCTATGTCAGGACTTCCCCGCTCTGCACAAACCTTGCTGAAGATGCTGGAAGGCATGCATTGCGGACAATTGACGCTGAAAACCCCGGAAGGGGAAATTTTGCAGTTTCAGGGGGCAGACTCGGGTATTCAAGCCGAGTGGGTGGTGAATGACTGGCGGATTTTGTCGCTGCTGGCGCGGGATGGTGATATTGCTTTCGGGCGCGGTTACATGGAAGGCTTGTGGGAGAGCAGTGATCCGGTGGCATTGCTGCGCCTGGCTATTGCCAATCGTGCCATGGTCGAAAAATTCGTTGAGGGTTCATGGTCCCGGCGCTTGATATTCACCCTGCTGAACCGACTGTTGCGCGCCAATACCCGGCGCGGTAGCCGCAAGAATATTTCTTTTCACTACGACCTGGGCAATGAATTTTACCAGCTCTGGCTGGATTCGAGTATGACGTATTCCAGTGCCTTGTATGATGGTGACGATTCTCTGACGCTGACTGACGCCCAGGAAAGAAAATATGCACGGGCGCTCAGTGCCCTGAATTTGGCCCCTGGATCAAGACTTCTGGAAATAGGCTGTGGTTGGGGTGGATTTGCCGAATATGCAGCGCGTTGCGGGTTTTATGTGCATGGCATTACCCTGTCAAAAGAGCAGTTGGCTTATGCGAAAGAGCGTATCGAAAAGCAGGGACTCAGTCATTTAACGGAATTTTTCCTGATGGATTATCGGGATTTACAGGGTCGTTATGACGGAATTGTCTCCATCGAAATGCTCGAGGCGGTGGGTGCTGAATGGTGGTCCATTTATTTTCAGCAAATTCACCAGCTGCTGCGCAGAGGCGGACGGGCGCTGATCCAGAGTATTACCATCGCCGATGCGCGTTTTTCGGCCTATCAGAAAAGTTCTGATTTTATCCGTCATTATGTGTTTCCAGGCGGGATGCTCCCTTCGCCGGCCCGGCTGCAGGAGGAAATATCCACCGCCGGTTTGCAATTGCTCGAACGCAAAGATTTCGGTCAGGACTACGCCAGGACTTTGCGCATTTGGCGTCAGCGTTTTGATATTCAGGAAGAGGCCGTTAAAAGCCTTGGTTATGATTCGGTGTTCTGTAAAATGTGGCGATTTTATCTAGTTTATTGCGAAGCCGGTTTTGCGGAAGGCGAAATTGATCTGACCCAGGTAACCCTGACTCATGGCTAAGCTACTGACTATTCTCTGTTTGCTTTTAATGAGTCCGTTCGCCTGGTCTGCAGCACCCAAGGTTCCATTACCGGTAGCGGTAAAAACAGCGGCTCCGGATTTGCATTTGCTGGGTGCGGGACATCTGAACTGGCTGTTTTTCAGTGTTTATAACGCTGCGTTGTGGATCAGCAGCGATCAGTACACACCCACTCAGACTTTTGCCTTGGGCATTGACTATGAGCGCAGTTTCAGCAGCCACGAGCTGGTCAAGACTTCACTCAAGGAAATGCGGCGACTGGATGATCTGGATGCTGCCCAGTTGGCAAAATATCGGACTGACCTCCAGCATGCATTCCCGGATGTGAAAGCCGGTGATCAGATTGTCGGCTTGTGTATGCCCGGTAAATACACGGCTTTTTATTATAATGGCGTTCTCCATAGCAAAATTGATGACCCGCAGTTTTGTCCGGACTTTTTTGCCATCTGGTTGAGTCCTCATACCCAGGTGCCGGGTTTGCGCAAAAAGCTTTTGGATCGGCATGAATAAGCAGGATATTCCCTCCCTGAAAATGCTCCTGCTTTACGCGCCGCTGGGAATGCCCCTGGCGTTTGGTGCCTTGCCTGTATATCTGTTAATACCCCATTTATACGCCACGGATTTTGGGATGTCCCTGAGTTTGCTGGGTGTGATTTTGTTGGCAGTCCGCTTGCTGGATGCCGTGCAGGATCCCTTGATCGGGCTTTGGAGTGATCGCTGGGCAGAACAGCATCGGGGGCGGCGTCTGCTGATTCTTCTGGGTATTCCAGGAATGATTCTGGGTTTTTATCTGCTGTTTAATCCGCTGACGAGCATGATCTGGTTGAGTCTGAGCTTGTCCCTCATTGTTTTTTATATATTTTTCAGTGTCAGTAGTGTCAATTATCAGGCCTTGGGTGCAGAACTATCCCACGACTACAATGGCCGGACCTGGCTGACGACCAGCCGCGAGGCTGGTGCATTAATTGGGGTGTTACTTGCAGCAGCGTTGCCTGATCTGTTGATGAAGCATTTTGGGCGTCATCATGGCCTGGAAATTTTTGCAGGTATTTTTGCGGTGTTGCTCATTCTGGCGGTAATGCCTTTACAAAGGCGCAGTATGCAGCGTCCGGTGGTCGGCGAGAAAACGCCGTGGTGGACATTTTTTTCAGCGTTGCGACGTAAGCCATTACGGCACTTGCTGATTATTTATACCTTGTCGCAGTCTGCCAATGCCGTAGCTGGAACCCTGTTTTTCTTTTTTGTGGATGAAATTCTTGGTGCGCATCAATTGGCTCCCTTATTTCTACTGGCCTACTTTCTTTCGGGCGCATTGGGAATGCCTTTGTGGTTGTGGTTATCCAGTCATTTTAGTAAAAGTCTGGCCTGGCGCCTTTCCATGTTCATTGCCACCCTGGCATTTTTCTGCGCCTTTTTTCTACGCAGCGGTGATGTCTGGGGCTACGCGCTGATTTGCGTATTTACCGGTTTGACTCTCGGGGCAGATCAGTCCCTGCCGCCCAGTCTTCTGGCAGACCACAGTGATCAGGACAGTCGCAGTCGACCGGGAAATTATTTCGGGTTATTGAATTGGGTGGGCAAAGCCGCTACGGCCTTGGGTGCCGGTTTGATATTGCCACTTTTGCAGGCTCTCGGTTATTCCTCAGGGAAAGATCTTTGGGCCTTGTCTTTTTGTTATGCCGTGATTCCGGCGCTGACCAAAATCATCGCCATTATTTTGATGGGCTATTGGTCGGTAGAAGGTCGGGAGTTACGTTTTTCTGGTTCCATATCTGGGAGGGTATCATGAATACAGTACATAAAGTTTTGGGCTTGTCTTTGGTGATGGCGCTGGCTGGTTGTGCCACTCAGCCGCAGGAATACGCACAAAGCCATCCTAAATTCGATTTGAAGACTTTTTTTAATGGCCCCTTGATGGCCCAGGGTGTTTTTGAAAATCGCTCAGGTAAGGTCGTCAATCGCTTTGTGGTGCGCATGATGGGCACCTGGCAGGGGAATCAGGGAACCCTGGTGGAAAACTTCACCTATTTTGATGCTGCCGGTAAAAAGACCTATCAACAGCGGGTCTGGCATCTTACTGAAACCAGTACACATCACTTTGTTGGCAGTGCTGAAGGCTCGGCCGGTGATGTCAAAAAGGCTTCTGGTGATGCCTTCGGATTTGCCCTGCACTGGTCCTACGATGTGCGTCAGCCGGTCGGTAAAAGCTTTTACAATCTGCACGCCAATGACTGGATGTACATGATCACTCCCGATACGGTCATGGATCACACTGACGTCACCTGGTATGGATTACATGCCGGCAACATCTTTTTGGAGATGCATAAATTGCCGGATACGGCGGCTAATCGGGAAAAAGTCGCCGCAATTAAATAGTTTTATTCATCAACAAGTTCAACCAGTTGCTGCAATTTCTGGGGTTTGAAGCGGGCCCATAGCAAACCCCAGATAAATACCAATAGCACGAGTAGCACAAACAGCACCGTGGCAGCACCTTCTCCGCCGGCAGGTAAGGGCCATAAACTGACTTCCAGCACTTTGAGCAGCAGCGGCAGGGAAATGACGGCGACGATCAGGCTGAACCAGCGCCAGACATGTTTTTGTCGAAATAAATATAGAGGCGTAGCGATATTGGCGAGGCTGTAAATCAACAAAAAAGCCAATCCGGTAAATGTGCCAAAAGTCCCGACCACGGACAAAATGGAAAAATGGCCCACGCTTACCACCAATATACTGAACAGAACCAGCACAGCGAGGAGACCCATGGCGCGGGTAGGGGTCCCATGCGAGGGGTGCCGGAAATGCAAATACTGACTGATGACTTGATGTCCCGCCATGCTGAATAAAATGCGGGAAATACTATTCAGGGTGGCGATGGTCGCTGAAAAAGCAGCAGTAGCCATGGCCAGATCCGAAAAAATGCCCAGCCAGGGCCTGCCAATAGCCTCGGCAATCCGGTTGAGAGGAGCAGGGCTGTTACCAATGGCGGTGGGGATGTGGGCAAAGGCCAGAATTTCAATGTAGGCCATAGCCACAAAAAACAAGCCGACCATCCCCACGGAAAAGAGCATGACCTTGGGAATTGCCGTGCGCGCAGCCTGGGTTTCCCCGGCAAGGTTCCCGGCTGTTTCAAAACCGCCGTAAGCCAACAGGGATAATATTAAAGCCTGGGTAAACGGGCTTTGCTGCAGTTGCGTAAAATGCCATTGAGCCGGATCTCGCCAGCCAAAATGTCCCAGCGTAAATGCGGCAATCAACACAATGCAGGCGATGGAAAAAATTTCCACCCAAAGTCCCCAGCGGGCGGAAATTTCAATGCCGCGCCGCGCCAGTCTCCAGGCAATCAGCAGGTATACAAAAGCAATAAGCGCAATCCAGCCGATGCCGTGAATGGGCCAGAAAAAGGCCAGGGCCTGCTCCAGAAAAAGGCCCCCTAACAGGGGCGCAGCTGCCAGGGCACCAAAATATCCGGCAATCATGACAAAGCCCGCCAGCATCCCGGCTATGGGGTGCAAGGCTTTGCTCAGATAAAAAAACAAGGAGCCCGGAGAAGGGAAATGCCGGGCCAAAATGCCAATTTGCAGGGCGACCAGCATCATCAGGATGCCTATGACGCTATAGGCCAGCCAGGTAAAATTGCCACTGTGCACCGCCACCAGGGAAATGGTAACGGCGGGCATTGCCGAGGGGGTAATGTTGGCGACCGCATGGCCCCAAATTTCACTGGGGCTGACGGACTTGGCGCTGGAGTGCATAAATCGGGATACTCATTATTCTGACTGTAGTGAAAAATTATAAGGGGATGGCCCTATAAAAGCGATGAGAGCGTTAGTCCGGCCAGTGTGAATACAGCCAGCGCCGACTGGGCTTGCCCTGAGGCACTGGCGCATCGTCCCAGAACTGTGCCGCTGGAATGGACAGCGGATAGGGCTCTTGCCATTTTTTGCGTAATGTAGAGACCCGTTCGCCGGGTACTTTAGCAACGGCGGTCAGATGCCGCGCTCCTGGCGCGCCGAGGATAATGCTTTCGGCCTCTGGATACTGGTCTGTCAACCGGGCTTCTTCCGCTTCGGGACGGATGCTGTGACCATTTGCCAAACTGAATCCCGCATCTTCACGACCGCGCCAAAACAAGCAGCCGTCAGGATCCTGGCTGACTTCATCGCCACTGTTGATCCAGCCCTGATCATCCTGAATGCTTTGCCAACCCGATGCGGACAGGCGAGCATCGGCTTGTCCGGGAGAATGATAATGGAGGGTTTCGCCACGCAACGCATATTCCACCAGGGAATGTCCCAAGATAAATGGCTGAAACTCTCCAGGATGCCCCAGCGTGATTCCCGGCCCGGCCTCGCTTTGTCCATAACCTACCCGCAGCGCAGTGCCCTGGAGTTGATTGGCAAGAACTTTACCAATGGGAGCGCCGCCAATAATGCCACCCTGCAGGCTATGCAAGAATTTTGGGGTAAGCAGGCGTGCTATGCGCGGAACCGTCAAGAGATGGCTGCAGTCCTGGGGTGGATGGCGGGCGCGCTGTGCTTCTACCTGAATAACACTACCTGCCATGCAGGCGGGCAGTAATTCCAGTACACCCGCAAAGGCATGGGCCCAGGGTAGGGTGTTCCAGAGCAGACTATTGGCGCTGAGTTGCAGTGCCGGTAAATGGGTGGCGACTTGCCAATCTAACGCAGCAAAGCTGAGTCGGTAAGCATTTCCGCCTCCCATACTGCCCGAGCTCCACAAAATCAGGGCCGCATCCTGATCGTCATGGATGCCGCCTTCCAGTATTTCTTCCTGAACACGATCTGACGGGTAATGTATCCACAGCGCGGGCTGGAGCAGTTTCAGGCGGCGCTGGGTTTCCAGAGGATGCAGGATGGGTAGTGGACAGAATATCCAGTCTCCCATCCAGCAGGCCAGCATATAGGCCAAATAAGCGGGACTGTTGGGTAGGCTGACTGCAATTCTGCTTTCGGGGATGATTTTGGCACGACGCCAGCGGGTTTTAATACGGGCGGCTCTGGCCCAGAGCGAATGTCCCGGCCAGGCATGGGTATTACCATCCAGGTGCCAGTCCAGCGCAAAACCCCGATGCAGACCTTCTGCCAGATGCTGCAGAAATTTATGGCGGCCAGACAAGTTCAGGACACCAGATCCACATTTATTTGCCTTAACAACAAGTGCAGTTGGTTACGAAAATCTTCGGGAATATCACTTTCAATGTGCTGGATTTCCAGATCAACGGTTTGCAAAAGCTGAATTTGCTGTTCGCTCAGGAAATGACCTCCATCCTGCTGAAAGGCATTGTTCAGCATTTGCCACAGGCTGTTCAGGCAGACCAGGTAAAGTTGCCGTTGTTCCTGATGTATTTCGGACAGATCTATCAGCGCTTGCACCAGTTCATCGGCATACGCCAGAAACTGGGTAATGACTTTGTTTTCCGCAGGAACCTGCATCAGCCCAGATCCTCATATAACTGGATAATACGATCGATAAAAATAAAAAAAAGCGGACTTTTACGCATATCGAAAAACATGTGCACATGGGCAGAGATAGGGCGGATACGATAGGTGAACGTATAGTAAAAATGCGCGTCCAGAGACCCCTCCTGGATACCCTGACGGAATCTTCCACGAAACAGGCGGCTAGCCGTGCAGGGTGCGACTTCCGTAAAAAAGTTGCGGCCCAGTACTTCGGTCACGCTCAAACCACTCAGGCGTGCTTCTGCTGCGTTAAAGATTTTTACCTGAGCATGACTGTCCAGAGCAATGATGCCAAAACGCTGCCGGTCAGCCATTTGCGCATTGATCTGGTCGGGGTTGTTCAGGATGGCATCTGCAACAAAAGTGTGGGCTAACATTCACGTTCCTTGGACAAAGACACAATAACAGGCAGAACAGATTCTGTGCCATGATGTTGTCAGGCAGCGGGGTGACCGCCAGAATCCTCTCAAGTCATGGGCTTTCCTGATCATTTATGGGACGATACATCCAGTCAATGTGTGCAGGAACCTGAGTGACAATGATAAAATAGATTGCTGTTCAGGGTCCATATGTCAATAAGGCGTCATATACAAAAAGGGAACGGTTGTGGATATCAGCACGGATGAAACAGAAGTACCGCAATTTCCAATCAGTGTGGTTGAGCAGGAAACCGGTATTTCAAAAGAGTTGCTGCGCATGTGGGAACGGCGATACGCCTTTCCGGTGCCAGGTCGGGATGCGGCAGGTAACCGTCTGTATAGTCGTGCGCAGATTGATCGGCTGCACCAGATTAATCAATTACTGGCAGTCGGGTATCGGCCGGGTGCCGTGGTGGGTGCCGATGCGCAGAAAATCGACAACCTGGTGGCTGAAATTCCTGCGCAGCACCCGGCAGCCCGCGAAGATCCAGCAGTACTGGCAGAAGCCCTCGATATGCTGGCCTCTGATCGTCCAGAGCAGTTGCGTAGTTACATGCGCCGCCAGCTGCAGCAGGAAGGACTTCCCCGCTTTGTGCTGCAGGTAGCCGCGCCTTTGCTGCAGCGCGTCGCCCGTGCCCGAATGATGGGCGAAATAAAGCCTTATCGGGAGGGCTGCCTTCAGGAACTGCTGATGGAATGTCTTTACGTCGCGACCAGTCAGTTACCGGGTGGTGAAACCCGCCTGCGGGTTTTGCTGGCGAGTTTTCCAGGAGAGGGCCGCACGCTGGAATTGCAGATGACCCGCGCCCTGCTGATGGGTGAGGGTGTAGATGTTTTGTTCATCGGTTCTGAGCCAGAAGTGGATGATTTGATTGCGGCAGCAGAAGCCTGTCATGTGCAGGTGATTCATCTGGCGGTGTCAGCGGCTTCGGTCAATGCGCAGAACCGCCAGCTATTACATGACTTGCAACAACGCATGCCTGCAGGAGTTAGCTTATGGTTGGGGGGTAGTGGTTGCCAGGAGCTGGGAGCTGCAAAGGATGAATCCTGTTTTGTGCGCTTGCAGGATATGTTGAAAGCCATTCGCGAATGGGTCTGAACATCCCTTAGAAGTGACTAACATTTGTTTACTACAAATGATTGACAAAGTCGTGGGCGTGGTCTAAATTTCAATCGTTGATTGAATTCCAGGAGCGTGTCATGGCAAACACCGATTCAGTGCTGGTAGTAGGAGCGGGTCCCGCAGGTCTTTCAGCAGCAGCAACCATTGCCTCCATGGGTAAAAAAGCCGTCATCGTCGAGAAAGAAGATGTTCTGGGTGGAGCCCCCATCATTTCCGGCTATGCGCGTCTGGTCCCCTCGGGTGAATGGGCCAAGGACGCCATCGGTCGTATGGTAAGTCGAGTCACCGGCAATAAAGATGTGGCGATTCATACTTCAACAAAAGTAATCCGGTTTGAAGGTGAAGCAGGCAATTTTACGGCGACTTTGAGTTCCGGTGAGAAAGTAGATGCGGGTGCGGTGGTTCTGGCCACCGGGTTTACGCATTTTGACTCTAATCAATAAACCCGAATGGGGGTTCGGCACCTATGAGGATGTGCTGACCACAACCCAGATGGAACAGATGGTCGCAACCGGACAAATTCGTTGTCCCTCGGATGGAAGAGTTCCGGAGAGGGTCGCGATATTGTTGTGCGTAGGTTCTCGCGACCGCCAGATCGGCAGGGAGTGGTGTTCCAAAATCTGCTGCACGGTGTCCACTAATCTGGCTATGGAAATCAAGGAGATGTCACCGACCACCGATGTGTTCATCTATTACATGGACATTCGTACCTTCGGTCTTTACGAGGACAAGTTCTACTGGAAAAGCCAAGAAGAATTCAAAACCAAGTTCGTCAAGGCTCGTATTGCCGAAGTAACGAAATCTCCGGATGGACGCTTACTGGTCAAAGGCGAAGATACCCTGGTTAAACGTCCTATTGTTATTCCCATGGACATGGTAGTGCACGCTATTGGCATGGATCCTAATGCACTGAATCCTGAAATTGCCAAAGTGTTTGGTATCGGTCTTGAGAAGCACGGCTTTATTGATCGCGCCGAGCAATATACCAACACGCAAGGAACAACTCGCAGGGGCATTTATGTTTGTGGCGCAGCTACAGGTCCTGAAACCATTGATGATTCAATGGCACAAGGCCAGTCTGCGGGTGCCCGGGCGGTAGCTGATTTGTATCAATTGCTGGCGGCCTCTGCCTGATTTTCCGTTATTTTTGAGTTCTCTTCAGTTGTGGATTCTGGTGGCCTTGAGGGATGCTATGCATCCCTCTTTTTTGCTGTATAAAGATGTTTAAATAGTATTCACAAATTCCAGTGACAGGCGCGCTATGAAACAATACGAATCATCACTTCCGGTATTTCATATCAATCAATTTTTCAATGGTCCTGCGGTGGCTACGGGAGTTTTCCAAGACCGCTCGGGGAAGGTGGTCAATCGCTTTATCATGTATTTATTGGGGACGTGGCAGACAGATTCTGTTGGTTCCCTGAGTGAAAAATTTCTGTTTCTGGATAATGACGGTAAGGCCAGTCAAGCTGAACGTTTATGGCAATTGCAGGTGACTGGTGACCATAAATTTACCGCAACTGCACAAGGTTCTGCAGGGGATATTGTGGGGCTTGCTCAGGGAGAAGCTGAAGGATTTGCCATGCGCTGGCGGTATACGGTAAGACAACCGGTGGGTAAACGGTTTTTCAATTTGCGTGTGGATGACTGGATGTATTTGATTGATAAAGATCATGTTGTTAACCGCAGCAAAATGCGCTTTTTAGGCTTTTTTGTGGGTGACGTGAGTATAGAAATTCATCGCTTGGCGGATACGCCAGAAAATCGTAAAGCCATGCTGCAGTTACCGCGCGTGGGCGATCCGGTGCCCGTATGAGCGATAAGTCCTATTGGCAGGGTAAACGTTGCTGGTTGATCGGGGCCAGTACGGGAATCGGTGCTGCCTGCGCCGCAGCACTGAATGCCCAAGGTGCCCGGCTTGCGCTGACGGCGCGCAATCCAGCCAAGCTTGCGGATCTGGCCGCCAAGCTGAGTAACGATAACAGCCTGGTTTGCCCTGCCGATGTGACGACTCCGGATGAACTACACAAAGCCTATACAGATATTCGCGAACAATGGGGCGGTCTGGATGTGCTTCTGTTTCTTGCCGGCACCTATCAGGCTGCACGGAGCTGGGAACTCAACCCGGACCAGGCCCGTCAGGCCATCAGCACCAATTATCTGGGCGCGGTAGATGCTGTACATACGGTACTTGCCGATTGGCTCGCGGCCGGACAGGGGCAGATCGTCCTGACCTCCAGCGTTGCTGGTCTGCGCGGTTTACCCCAGTCTTTATATTACGGACCCAGCAAAGCGGCGCTGACCCATTTCGCCGAAGTCCTGCATCTGGATCTGGAAGCCAAGGGGATCAAGGTTCAGGTCATTCATCCCGGTTTTGTTGCAACGCCCCTGACCGCGCACAACGACTTTCCCATGCCCAATTTAATCAGCCCCGAACAGGCAGCTACGGAAATTTTGGCGGGTATGGAAAGCAGCGCGTTTGAAATTCACTTCCCCCGCGCCTTTACCCGCAAGCTCAAGTTTCTGCGCTGCCTGCCCTATCGCTGGTATTTTGCGTTGATTCATCGTTCTACGGGGCTGTAGATAAACGGCGTTAAAAGCCACGCACCAGCAAAAGCCTCTCATCAACCCGAGCCATTGTCCTGCAATGTCGTTGAGCTTGGCTGTAATCGCTTCCGGCCAAAACCAACCACCAATCCCCACTTATCCCGCACGCCCATTTCCCGCTATCATGTCGCCACGGAACTCACCAGAAGCGTCCCAACAACATCAGAGGTCAGGAAGCGTGACAGAAACCATCAGCCGCAGTGATCGCGGTAAAAAGAATATGCGGGTGACCCTGATGGGGGCGGGGACCAATTTGGTGCTGTTTTTTACCAAGTTGGCGGGGGGCATTTTCGGTCACTCCGATGCTTTGGTGGCCGATGCGGTGCATTCTCTATCTGATCTGCTTTCGGATTTGGGCCTGATTCTGGCCATGCATTTCAGCAGCCAGCCGCCAGATCAGGAACATCCATACGGGCATGAGCGTTTCGAGACGCTGGCGGCGCTGGGTACGGGTACGCTGCTGGCGCTGAATGGTACGGGTATTGGCTATGAGGCTGTGCAACGTCTGGTGATTGGACATTACGGGATGCCTGCGGTCTGGACTTTGTATATTGCCGCCTTTGCTATTTTTGCCAAGGAATCCCTCTATCAGATGACCATTCGGGTGGCGCGTAAAACCCGTTCGGCAGCGTTACGGGCCAATGCCTGGGATCATCGTACTGATGCGATTTCCAGCGTCATTGTGTTGATTGGTATTGGCGGGAGTCTTTTGGGTGCTCCTTATCTGGATTCGGTGGTGGCCCTGATTGTGGCCTTGATGGTGCTGCGCATTGGCCTGGTGACCGCCTGGGAGGCGCTGCAGGAACTGGCAGACCGGGGGCTGGACGATGCGGTTTTGGCGCAAATTCGTGAGGTGATTCTGGGGTGCGAAGGCGTGCGCGACCTGCACCTGCTCAAGACGCGCAAGGTAGGGCACCAGGCTTTGGCTGAGGTGCATCTGCAAGTGACTAATCCGCTACTCAGTGTTTCCGAGGGACATCAGATTGCCGAGCGGGTGCGTATGTCCCTGCTGCAGGCGGTGGATGATCTGGTGGACGCCACCATTCATATTGATAGTGAAAATGACGAAGAGGGTGGTGCTGTTCTGCCGCCGCGCAGCGCAATTGAAAAAAAGGTGGAATCCGGATTGCTGGCCCGTAATTTGCCTTTACCCCAACAAATGACCCTGCATTATCTGAAAGATGGCGTGGTGATTTGCTTGCGTTATCCTTTTCCGCCTGCGGCGAGTCTGGAGAGTCTGCAAGTGCAGGAAAATCAGATTCAGGAAGCCTTGCAGGGAAAGGTCTCCGGCTTGCAGCGGGTGGATGTTGCCTGGCAGACCTCCGCCAAGGAGAAGGAATGAGATGTTGTGCACAATGTTGGTGCAAAGCGTTTGATCGCACTGTTATGGGGTGCTAATTTGGTGCAATAATCCACCAGGATTCTGTGGGTGCTTCATTTGAATGTGGTATCAGTTTTGCATGCTTAATGGTATTCAGGTCGTACATATTTCTTGATTGGAGGAGAAGCAGATGGGTCACAGCCCGAAAGATGTGCTGAAGTTGATTAAAGAAAAAGATGTCAAATTTATTGATTTCCGTTTCACCGACACCAAGGGCAAGGAGCAGCATGTTTCTGTGCCTTCCCACACCATGGAAGAAGATACTTTTGTAGAAGGCAAGGCCTTTGATGGTTCTTCCATTGCTGGCTGGAAAGGGATCAATGAATCCGACATGATTCTGCTGCCTGATCCTGATTCCGCCGTGCTCGATCCCTTTACCGACGAAGCGACCCTGAACATTCGTTGTGACGTCATCGAACCGGCTACCGGTCAGGGTTATGAGCGCGATCCGCGTTCAGTAGCCAAACGTGCCGAAGCCTATCTGAAAAGTACCGGCATTGCCGATACCGCTTATTTTGGCCCCGAAAATGAATTTTTTGTCTTTGATTCCGTGACCTGGAATATCGACATGAGCGGCTGCGGCTACAAGGTCGATGCTGAAGAAGCGGCCTGGAATTCCGGTAAGGAATATGAATCCGGCAACATGGGTCATCGTCCTGGCGTGAAGGGCGGATATTTCCCGGTGCCTCCGGTGGATTCTGCTCAGGACTTGCGTTCAGCCATGTGTCTGGCGCTGGAAGAAATGGGCCTGAAGGTGGAAGTCCATCACCACGAAGTGGCGACCGCCGGTCAGCATGAAATTGGCGTGGGCTTCAGCACCCTGACCCGCAAAGCCGACGAAGTGCAGATTCTGAAATACGTGATTCACAATGTCGCCGCTGCTTATGGTCAGACCGCCACCTTTATGCCCAAGCCCATTGTTGGTGACAACGGTAGCGGCATGCACGTCCATATGTCGCTGGCCAGGGACGGCAAAAACCTGTTTTCGGGTGATTTGTACGGCGGTTTGTCAGAACTGGCCCTTTATTACATCGGCGGCATCATCAAGCACGCCAAGGCTATCAACGCGCTGACCAATCCCAGCACCAACAGTTACAAGCGCTTGGTCCCCCACTATGAAGCGCCGGTGTTGCTGGCTTATTCGGCAAAAAACCGCTCTGCTTCCATTCGTATTCCCTTCGTCAACAGCCCCAAGGCGCGGCGTATTGAAGTCCGCTTCCCGGATTCCACGGCCAACCCCTACCTGGCTTTCGCGGCGATGATGATGGCCGGTCTGGATGGTATTCAGAACAAGATTCATCCCGGCGATGCCATGGACAAGAACCTCTATGATCTGCCCGCCGAAGAGCAGTCCAACATTCCGGGCGTGGCCGCTTCTCTGGAAGAAGCCTTGCGCGCTTTGGAAGCGGACCATGAGTTCCTGATGAAGGGCGGCGTGTTCAGCCAGAGTTGGCTGGAAGGTTATCTGGATGTGAAATGGGCGGAAGTGCAGGCTCTGCGCGTCACTACCCATCCGGTGGAATTCCAGATGTACTACAGCCTCTGAGCCCATAGCGGGCGGTCTGGCCCGCTGTTTTGCACAGGTAAAGGCCTCGCAGCATGCGGGGCCTTTTTACTGTGCGCCTTGACAATCGTGAGCGGGGCGACCATATAAGTTGCGCTGGGTGATGGGGAGATCGGTTGATGAAAAATGCAAGTATTTGTGGTAGAGCAGGCACTTTCGTGCGCCGCAGTGTGATGATGACTGTGCTGCTGGCCGGGACTTTCAGCGTGCTTGCCAACGCAGAAACTATTTACCGCTGGGTGGGTAGTAACGGTGTGGTGAGTTACGGAGAAAATCCGCCCGCAGGCGCCAAGGGGGTTGAGCAAATTGCTGGTGCGCCTCAGCAATCGGTGAGTACGCCTGCAGAGGTTCAGCGCCCTCCGGAAGCGGCAGCGAATGTTCAGCCCAGAGTAGACAAGCCGGAGCTGAATGCGAGTAATCCTGCCCGTAAACGCCTGGAAGCCGAATTGGCGGCGGCGCGTCTGCAGTTGCTGCAGACGACCCATAATTATCAACAGGGCAAAGCTATCCGCACCGGAAATGAAAGAAATTATGCCCGTTATTTACAACGGGTAAATGGTCTGAAGCAGGAAATGGATAACGCCCAACTGCGGGTTATGTTATTGCAGCACCAACTGGAACAGATGCCGGAAGCGGCCGCTCCAGCATCACCATCACCCATGCAAGGGCATCAGGCGCACTGAGTCGGGTTGCGGTCTGGTCCCGATTGAGAATTGGGATAGACCGGCAATGTCTTCGTGGCTTAGTATATCAGCCTGGATAAAGACCGTCAGGGAGATCAAATGCCACGTTTCTTGCTCAGTAACGATGACGGATATCTGGCACCGGGACTGGCAGCACTGGCCCAAGCAATCACCCCTCTCGGCGAAGTCGAGGTTCTGGCACCGGAGCAGGATCGCAGCGGCGCCAGTAATTCCCTGACCCTTGACCGCCCCTTGCGCATGCGTACCGGCCTCAATGGTTTTCACTATCTGGTGGGTGGTACCCCAACGGATTGCGTGCATCTGGCGGTGACCGGTCTTTTTGCCGAAGTCCCGGACATGGTGGTTTCCGGTATCAACCGGGGTGCCAATATGGGCGACGACGTGCTTTACTCCGGCACCGTCGCCGCAGCGACCGAGGGTCGTTTTCTGGGGCTGCCAGCCATTGCCGTCTCCCTGGCGGGTCGTGATTGCAGTCACTTTGAAACGGCGGCCAGAGTCGCTGCCACCCTGGTTACTGGCGTGCTCAGCCATGCGTTGCCTGCAGATACCATTCTCAATGTGAATGTGCCGGATTTGCCCTATGAACAATTGCGAGGCGTTGAAGTCACCCGCCTGGGGCGACGCCACAAAAGTGATATGGTGATTCCTGCTGCGGACCCGCGCGGTGATCCGGTCTACTGGATTGGCCCTTCCGGGCGGGAAGCGGACGCCGGGCCGGGAACAGATTTTGATGCGGTACGTCGGGGGTATGTCTCCATTACGCCCCTCGATCTGGATATGACCCGATACAATTTTCTGGAAGGCTTAAGTCAGTGGCTGCGCACTTGTCAGTCCTGAACCCGGAAGTCGGTATGATTTCTCCCCGCACCCGGGGGAGGATGGTGCTACGCCTGCGGGCGGCGGGTATTCGTGATGAGCGGGTGCTGGATGTGATGAATCAGGTGCCGCGCCATCATTTTGTGGCCCAGGCCTTGGCGGGGCGGGCCTACGAACTGGTCTCCCTGCCCATAGGTTATGGTCAGACCATCTCCCAGCCGTGGACTGTGGCACGGATGATGGAGGCTATTCTCGAAAACAACGTGATTCCCCGACGCATTCTGGAAATTGGGACCGGTTCGGCTTATCAGACGGCGCTTCTGGCGGCGCTGGGGGCGGAAGTGTTTACGGTGGAACGCATCGGTCCCCTGCATCATCATGCGGACAAGATTCTGAGCCGGCTGGGTTACTCCCAGGTACATCTGTTGCATGGTGATGGTAGTGGCGGCTGGCCGGAGCAGGGGCCGTATGATGCCATTGTGATTACGGCGGCGGTTCCTTGTGCTCTGGCCCCCTTATATCGCCAGTTACGGCCTGGCGGTCGCCTGGTGATGCCAGTGGAAGATCAGGGCAAACAACATTTGCAGGTCAGCCATTGGGATGGTCATGAAGCCCGGATCAGTCCTCTGGGCGATTGTTTTTTTGTTCCCTTACTGGCTGGTACAGTTTCATTAGCCTCTGGAGAGTGTTAAGTATGAACGACGCGATCAGAGAAGAGGAAGAAGATCTTTCCGTGAAGTCCGTGGATACGGCAGATGAAACGCCGGAAAGTGCCGAGGAGGATTACGGCGAGGCCCCCGACTGGGACGCTACCCGCTGTTATCTGAGAGAAATCGGTCATAATCCGTTGCTGACGGCGGAGCAGGAAATTTCCTTGGGACGGCTCGTTCAGGCAGGTGATGCGGCAGCGCGCAGCACCATGATCGAGAGTAACTTGCGTCTGGTGGTCAAATTGGCAAGACGTTACATCCACCGTGGCCTGCCCCTTCTGGATTTGATTGAAGAGGGGAATCTGGGCCTGATTCGTGCCGTGGAAAAATTTGACCCGGAAAAGGGTTTTCGTTTTTCGACCTACGCTACCTGGTGGATACGCCAGAATATCGAACGGGCCCTGATGAATCAGACGCGCACCATTCGTCTGCCTATTCATGTGATGAAAGAACTGAGTAGCGTCTTGCGTGCAGCGCGCTGTCTGGGCCAGACCCTGCAGCGTGATCCAACGCCTGAGGAAGTGGCGGCGGCCATGGATCGGCCTGTGGACGAAATTCGCAGCTGTCTGGAAAATGACGGCAAGGTGACCAGCCTCGATGTCCCTCATGGTCGTGAATCTGAGCGCCCCTTGGCCGATGTGATTGCTGATATGGCAAATCCTGGCGTTGAAGCGGCTTTCGCTGAGCAGGATTTGTCCCTGCAGATTCATCAATGGATTGGTGCCATGTCTGAAAAACATCGGCAGGTACTGTTCTGGCGCTTTGGTCTGGATGGTACGGAGGGGGCGACTCTGGAAGATGTCGGTAACCGTCTGGGTATCACCCGGGAGCGGGTGCGGCAAATCCAGGTGGAAGCCTTGCTGGCGTTACGCCACCGCATTGAAGAAGAAGGTCTGACCACAGAATCCCTGTTCGGCTGAAGCAGGCCCAAAACATTTCAGGCCTCCGGATGCATCAGGGCGGCCAGCACCATGCGGTCTTCGGCCATTAAAATGTTGTAAGTCCGACAGGCTGCGCTGGTATCCATGACTTCCACAGGAATGCCGGCATCGCGCAGGGCTACCATCAGTTGCAAAGGAAAATACTGTTTTTTGCCGGTGCCCAGGAGCATAACGTCCGGTTTGCGGGCGAGCACTTCGGTAAAATGCTCCAGGCCGAGTTCCTCGGCACTCTCCGGTCCCCAGGGGCTCTGCAGCCAGTCCGCCGCTACCAACAATCCATGGCGGTAATACTGGCCGCGAACCACGATGCCGTCTTGTCCATAGCCATTGATGAGATGGTATTGGGCGTCCTGTTGCAGGTGTAATTTCATGACTTTCCTCCATGATGCGGATTGACAGGCTAGCGTAGCCTCTCTATTGTTCTTCGGTTTCGGTATTCACGACAACCCTTGAAGGCCTGTGTCCCATGAACAGTGATTTTGAACGTATCCGCCGTTTGCCTCCTTACGTGTTTAATATTGTCACTGACCTGAAAAATCAGGCCCGTAAGCGCGGTGAGGATATTATCGACTTTGGCATGGGAAATCCTGACCAGCCCACGCCCCAGAATATTGTCGATAAACTCTGTGAGACCGCCCAGCGCGGGGATACCCATCGTTACAGTGTATCCCGGGGTATTCCCCGGCTGCGGCGCGCTATCACGACCTGGTACGAACAGCGCTTCGGGGTGGCTCTTGATCCTGAGTCAGAGGCCATTGTGACCATTGGTTCCAAGGAAGGTATTGCGCATCTGGCCCTGGCTACCATGGGCCCCGGAGATACGGTGCTGGTTCCCAGTCCGACTTATCCCATTCATCCCTATGGTTTTGTGATTGCGGGCGCAGACGTGCGCCATGTACCGATGCTGCCGGGTGTGGATTTTTTCGAGGAACTGGAAAAAGCCGTCAAGGCTGCTTGGCCCAAGCCGAAAATGCTGGTCATTAATTTTCCACACAATCCGACCGCAGCGGTGGTCGATCTGGATTTCTTCAGGCGGATTGTGGAATTTGCCAAGGAGCACCGCATCTGGGTGGTGCATGATCTGGCTTATGCCGACATCGTTTTTGATGGCTATAAGGCGCCCAGCTTTTTGCAGGTGCCGGGGGCCAAAGATGTGGGGGTCGAATTTTTCACGTTGTCCAAGAGCTATAACATGCCCGGCTGGCGGGTCGGCTTTGCCGTAGGTAATCCCAAGCTGGTGGGTGCCCTGGCGCGGATGAAAAGTTATCTGGATTACGGCACATTCACCCCCATTCAGGTGGCGGCCATTACTGCGCTGGAAGGCCCTCAGGATTGTGTGGAAGACATTCGCCTGATGTATGAGCAGCGCCGCGATGTGCTTTGCGAGGGACTGGATGCAGCAGGTTGGGTGGTGGAAAAGCCCAAGGCAACCATGTTTGTCTGGGCGCGTATTCCGGAAAACCTGCGTAAAATGGGTTCGCTGGAGTTTTCCAAGCTGGTGCTGGACCGGGCCAAGGTGGCCGTCAGTCCCGGCATTGGCTTTGGTGAACTGGGTGACGAATATGTGCGTTTTGGTCTGGTGGAAAACGAACATCGTACCCGTCAGGCTATCCGTGGAATCAAACAAATGTTCCGTGAGGATTTATGATGAGCGACAATATGGATCCTGTCCGTATTGGTATTCTGGGAATGGGCACTGTTGGACAGGGCACGGTGCGGGTGTTGGCACGTAATGCCGAAGAAATCACCCGTCGGGTCGGTCGGGATTTACGGGTAGTCCATGCTGCGGTGCGTAATCCGGCGCGTCTGGAAGCATTGGACCTGCAGGCGCGAATCAGCACCGATCCCTGGGCCGTGGTGCGCGATCCGGAAGTGGATGTGCTGGTGGAAGTCATGGGCGGTACGGGGCTGGCCAGGGAACTGATTCTGGCAGCCATTGCCGCAGGCAAGCATGTGGTGACGGCCAATAAAGCCCTGCTGGCTGAACATGGTAACCAAATTTTTGCCGCCGCCCAGCAACAGGGGGTGATGGTGGCCTTTGAAGCAGCCGTAGCCGGAGCCATTCCGATTATCAAAGCCATCCGCGAAGGTTTGGCGGGGAACCGCATTCAATGGCTGGCGGGTATCATTAACGGCACCAGTAACTATATTTTGACCCAGATGTTCCGTGAAGGCTGGGATTTTCAGCAGGCTCTGACCGAGGCCCAGCGCCTGGGATACGCCGAAGCGGACCCCGGACTGGATGTGGACGGAGGGGATGCGGCCCACAAAATCACGTTGATGGCTTCCATTGCTTTTGGCATTCCGGTGGACTTCGCACACTGCCATGTCGAGGGCATTCGTGCCCTGGAGCGGGATGATGTGGTTTATGCCGCCGAACTCGGTTATCGCATCAAGCTGCTGGGTATCTCCCGGCGCCGCGCCGATGGCGTGGAACTGCGCGTTCATCCGACCCTGATTCCCGAAAGTCATTTGCTGGCGAATGTCGAAGGACCCTTCAACGCCATTCTGGTAGAAAGCGATGCGGCCGGACAGAGCCTGTATTACGGGCGCGGTGCGGGTGGTGATCCTACGGCCAGTGCGGTGGTGGCTGATCTGGTGGATGTGGCCCGGACGATGACGGCAGACCCCAGCAACCGCGTGCCGCATCTGGCCTTCCAGCCGGATGCCTTGAGTGCATTGCCGCTGCTGCCCATGGCCGAAGTGGAGAGCGCCTACTATTTGCGCATTCATGCCCATAATCGCGCTGGTGTTTTAGCCCAGGTGGCGACCATGCTGGCGGAACACCAGATTTCCATTGAGGCTTTGCTGCAAAAGGAAGCTCAGGAGGCCGATACGGTTCCCATCGTTCTTTTGCTGCACCGTTGCCGCGAAGGCGATCTGGAGCAGGCCATCCGCCGTATTGAAGCCCTTCCGGTAGTGGCTCGTCCCGTTTTACGGCTGCGTGTCGAAAGTCTGGCCGAACAGTGAATCAGCTTTCCGAATCCATTTTTTATTGCTTCAGGAATTAGTCATGACTCGTTACACCGGTATTATTGATCGTTACCGTGATTTTTTGCCTCTGGCCCCGGATACCCAGGCAGTCAGCCTCGGTGAGGGGGATACACCGCTCATCGAATGTCTGAATCTCCCGCGTCAGTTGGGGGTGGATATCCGCCTGTTTCTCAAATTCGAGGGACTGAATCCCACCGGTTCTTTCAAGGATCGGGGCATGACCATGGCGGTGACCAAGGCCAAGGAAGATGGCAGTGAGATGGTCATCTGCGCTTCTACGGGAAACACTTCTGCGGCTGCAGCGGCCTACGCGGCGCGGGCCGGAATGCAGGCTTTTGTGGTGATTCCGGAAGGGAAAATTGCTTTGGGCAAGTTATCTCAGGCCATGATGCACGGCGCGTTGGTCTTGCAAATTCGCGGCAATTTTGACGAAGGCATGCAGATTGTGCAGGAAGTGGCTGCCAATGCGCCCATTACCCTGGTCAATTCCGTGAACCCTTACCGTCTGCAGGGACAGAAAACCGCTGCCTTTGAAATTATCGAGGCCTTGGGCGAGGCTCCTGATTATCACGTATTGCCAGTCGGTAATGCGGGTAATATCACCGCGCACTGGATGGGTTACTGCGAAGCCACCGATGGTCGTGGTGATGCCTCCCAGGTGTTGACCACGGCCTGCAAATTCTGCAACGGGGTGTGTCGCTATGGTCATGGCAAACCCGGAAAACGACCGAAGATGCTCGGTTTTCAGGCCGAGGGCAGTGCGCCGTTTATGGCTGGTGCTTTTGTGAAAAATCCGGAAACCATTGCGACGGCCATTCGTATCGGGCATCCCATGTCCTGGGATCAGGCGCACCGGGTGCAGGAAGAAAGTGGCGGCTGGTTTGGTAGCCACAGCGATACCCAAATCCTCGAAGCCCAGCGCTGGTTGGCCAGATTTGAAGGCGTGTTTTGTGAACCTGCCTCCGCCACTTCGGTGGCGGGCGTTGTTGCCGCTGCCCGCGCCGGAAAAATCGAGGCCGGGGCCACGGTGGTTTGTACGCTCACCGGACACGGTCTCAAGGATCCCGACACGGCCATTTCCCAGGGAGGCGAGGTCGTAACCGTCAATGCCACTCTGGATGCGGTACAGCGCGCCATTCTGGATCGCTGATGACCGATGTCTGCCTCTGGCTGTCGGGTTTGCACGGCATGCCGGAGGAGGACCTGGGCGCAGTATTACCGCGCTACTGGGGGCGTGGGCAGCGCGAACAATTACGGGCTGAATCTTCTCTGGAGGTGGCCGGTCATTTGCTGGGCTTTGCTGGCACACTTCCGGCGGCGGCGCTTCTGGCAGAAGCAGAAGGGATAAATACCGCCGGACGTTGGGTCATTGCCCTGGAGCCAGTGGCTTTTCGCGGTCAGGCGGGGCGGGCGGTATTGCAGCCGTTGCCGGGCCTGGAAGAAAGCGCTGCGGCGACGTTGTTTGACGCTGCGGTCGAGTTTTTGGCAGAAACACCCTGGATTTTACAGCGCGGTGCGCGGCGCTGGTATGTGCTGAGCAGGACAGTGCCGGATCTGCACTGTCCTGATCCAGAACAGGTATGGGGCCGTGAGCCCTTGGCTTTGCAAGTCACCGGGACGGATGCCCGGCGCTGGAATGCCTTTCTCAATGAATTGCAGATGTTTCTTGCTGCCCATCCCGTCAATCAGGATGTCCATGCAGTGGGAATGGAATCCTGGTGTTTGTTCTGGGCCTGGGGAGAGGGCTGCTTGCCGGAACAGCGTCCGCTAACAAAGTGGCAAAGCCTGGTGGCGGAGGCCGATTATCTGCAGGCCGCTGCTGCCTGGCTTGGGTTACCGCTCGCTTATCCCAACGCCTTGCAAGCAGCCGATAAACTTCCTGATAACCTGCTCTGGGTCTGGTCCGGGGCCTGGTTGTATCCCGATGCAGCAAAATCATTCGCGGCGCTGCATCCTGCCCTGCAAAATTTCTGGCGCCGGGGTGGAACTCTGCAATGCTTGACCGGCGTGCTCGCCCATGGTGGGGTAGAGCGCCTGACCCTGCGCAGTGCTGATCGCTGGCGCTTCTGGCGCGGGCCAACCCGACCGGGTCATGCGCTTCCGGGAATTTGGTAAATGGCTGCGAAAATACGCGAGGCGGCCTTGGTTAAAGGAGCGCGATAAGTTGCACTTGGTCAACCAGAACAAGGGTGGCGAGTGATGCCAGAACCCATACGGATCATCGACAGGCCATTGTCGCCAGATGTTTTGAGTGCGGCCGTTGCTGCTGGTTATACGCGCCTACAGTCGCGAATTATCGCCGGTCGACTGGGTGACGAGGATGCGGGAAGGGTGGGATTGCTGGTTCGCCCGCCGCTGAGTGCGCTTGATCCACCAGACCGTTTACCCGACATCAGCGTCGCCGCTGAGGCTGTTGCACACGCTGTGAAACAAGGGTTGCCGGTGATTCTGCTGTCGGACTTCGACTGTGACGGAGCGTCGGGACATGCGGTGCTGAAGTTTGCGTTGCGTGACTACTTCGGTGTGCCTGAACATCGAATACACAGCTACATCGGCCATCGACTGAGAGAAGGGTATGGCGTTTCGGAAAGCGTCACCCAGCGGATTCTGGACTCGGCACCGCGTCCTGCACTCGTCATTACTGCGGACCAGGGCAGTTCGGACCATGACCGTATCGAGAAGCTCCGCGATCATGGTTTGACGACGATAGTGACGGACCACCATGGGGTTCCAGAGCAAGGCCCGCCGCACGCCGCCATCGCCTGTGTCAATCCCGTCCGCACGGATTCAACCTTTGCCGACCCCTACATCGCGGGCGTTCATGTGGCCTGGCTACTCTGCTGCGCTGTACGGCAACGGCTCATCGACTGGGGCCACCTTCCGGCCAATGCGCCACGTCTCGGTGGTCTCCTCGACCTGGTTGCGCTGGGAACCATGGCGGATTGTGTTGATCTGGCCCGCTCGGCGAATAATCGTGCGGTGCTGACACGCGGCCTCGCATTGATGAATACGCCGGAGGCGCGACCTGTGTGGCGTGCCTTGTACAAGGTCTCTCGTTGCACCGGCCCGATTACAGCGGCGACATTGAGTTTTACCTTCGGGCCGATCATCAATGCCCGGGGCAGGCTGGATTGCGCGCTGGGGGCCGTCGACCTGTTGATGTGCGACGACGAGGCGGAAGCGATACGCCTGGCGCATGTTCTGGTGGAGCACAATAGCGAGCGCAAGCGGGTCCAATCCAAGATGCTGCGCCGTATTCTGCCATTGGCGGAAGAGCAGGCGGTGGGCGGGGGTATGGCCATTACCGTGTTCGATCCGGAAGGGCATCCGGGCGTACATGGGGTGTGCGCTGCCCGCTTGGTGGAAGCCTATGGACGGCCTGCTGCCTATTTCTCGCCCAAGCAGGAGAGCGAGCATATCACCGCCTCGCTGCGCACCGTGCCTGGATTTCATATACGCAACGCCCTTGCAGGGATTGCAGAATCATATCCGGACGACTTCGTCGCATGGGGCGGTCATGCCGGTGCTGGCGGAGTCACATTGAAACGTGAGGGGTTTGATCGTTTCGCGGTAGCCTTCAATGCAGCCGCAACCCGCGCCCTGGCAGCGTGGACCCCGGGCCCCCGGATACTGACCGATGGGGCGCTCGAAGAGCTCCCAAGTTTGGAATTACTCAAAGAACTCGCCGCGTTAGAGCCTTTCGGCCGACAATGGGAGGCACCCGTCTTCTGTGCGGAAGGCCAGATCCTCAGTGTGCGTCCCGTCGGGGACGGCACCCACCTGAAATTGTTGGTGGGCATCGGGCCAAATCGATTCGATGCCATCTGGTTTGGAGCGGTTCGTGACGGAGTGTGTCCGGTGGAAACGGGGCAGCTTGTCCAAGTAACTTTCGAGCTGGATGCCAATACCTTCAGAGACGAGACCTGCTTGCAATTGCGCGTCCGGCATGCGGTGGTTATTGCAGGGAACCAGGTGATGGCCCAGCAATCAGCTACTGGTGCGTGATGTGGGGTGATTCAGTATGTAAAATCCGGGTTGATTCGGCCCGCCGATCTGGACCAGCCGCGTGCGGGCTATGTCCCCTTCTGGGCATAGGAGGAAAAGGGACTTGGAAAGTTTTGATCAGGTTTTGATCGCCAGTTCCACACTCTTTGCACCACGACAACATTGGCCATTTGGCAGTGCTCTTATCATCTATTTCCCGCAACTTGTAAAAATGAATATGAAGTATATACTCACCGTATATCCTAGTTGGTGGGAGGCTGCAATGACCATGACACGCGTTTTTCAATCAGGTAACAGTCAGGCGATACGATTGCCCAAAGAATTTCGTTTAACAGTGGATAAAGTTGAAATTTTTCGTCGTGGAGACGAAATCATTCTGAGGGAACATCCAGTAAATGCCGGACATATTTTTGATGCTTTGGCCGCGTTCCCTGAAGATTTTATGTCCGCAGGACGCCAGGACATGCCGCCCCAGGAAAGAGAAAGCTTTTGATGTGTTTGCGTTACCTGCTTGATACTAACATCTGCATTTATATTGCCAAATATCAGCCTCCGGCGGTGCGTGCGCATTTTCTACAACATACGGCCGATGAATTGGTGATGTCAGTCATTACTCTGGGTGAATTACGCTGGGGGGCGGAAAAAAGTCAGGCGCGGGATAAGGCCCTGGCCAGTATTCAAAATCTGCAGGAGAGCATTCGGGTAGCCCAACTCACCCCTCAGGTTGGGATCCAATATGGGCGGATCCGTGCTGCTCTGGAAAGCTGTGGGCGACCCATTGGTAATAATGATTTATGGATTGCAGCACACGCCCGCGCCGAAGGCTGGATTTTGGTTACCAATAACGAACGCGAGTTTTGCCGGGTGGAAGGCTTGCAAGTAGAAAACTGGGTAACGGCATGACCTGGTCTCAACGCCGTCAAAACTCCACTGGAGATCAGCACCGAAACTGCGCATAATTACGGGCTTTGTGTGCTAGGTGAACGGCCTGGCGCGGGTTTGATCCCGGCGCAGTCCGCTGGAAAAGGAAAAATCATGAGAGAAGTGAATGAGATGCGTGCGTTGCACGAAGATCTCCAGGCCCGGGTGAGCGGCCTGAGGGGGTATCTTTGACCTCGAAGAAAAGCGTGGCCGTTTAGAAGAAGTTCAGCGCGAACTGGAAGATCCCGGTATCTGGACCCAGGCTGAAAAAGCCCAGGAATTGGGACGGGAGCGGGCGGCTCTGGAAGCCATTATCGGACCAATGGACAAGTTGAGTTCCGGTCTGGCGGACGGTAACGAAATGCTGGAACTTGCGCTCAGTGAGCAGGATCAAGAACTGCTGGGTTCGGTAGATGCCGATCTGGATACGGCTCTGGCGATGGTCGAAAAACTGGAATTTCAGCGGATGTTTTCGGGAGATCATGATGCTTCCGATTGCTTTGTCGATATTCAGGCGGGGGCGGGCGGCACCGAAGCTCAGGATTGGGCAGAGATGATTCTGCGCATGTACTTGCGCTGGAGTGAGCAGCATGGTTTTGCTGCGGAACTGGTGGAAGTCTCGGAAGGGGAAGTGGCGGGTATCAAGTCGGCCAGTATTCACGTCAAGGGCGATCATGCCTTCGGCTGGCTGCGTAGCGAAACCGGCGTGCATCGTCTGGTGCGCAAATCGCCCTTTGATTCAGGAAATCGTCGTCATACCAGTTTCGCCAGCGTGTTCATTTATCCCGAAATTGACGACAGCTTTGAAATCGAAATTAATCCTGCAGACCTCAAGGTGGATACCTACCGCGCCAGTGGTGCCGGTGGGCAGCATGTCAACAAGACGGATTCGGCAATTCGGATTACCCACGTCCCATCGGGCATTATTGTCGCCTGTCAGACGGATCGTTCCCAGCATAAAAACCGGGCTGAAGCCATGCGCATGCTGCGTTCCAAGCTTTTTGAAATGGAAATGAAAAAGCGTGACGCGGAAAAACAGGCGCTGGAAGACAGTAAGAGTGACATTGGCTGGGGTCATCAGATTCGTTCTTACGTGCTTGACCAGTCACGGATCAAAGACCTGCGCACCGGGGTCGAAGCGGGGGATACCCAGAAAGTTCTGGATGGTGCTCTGGACCAATTTATCGAAGCGGCACTGAAGGCCGGCTTATAAAATGCAGTCACGCACAATTTGCGCGAGGAGAACAAAGTGGATCAGGAACTGAATGACCAGATGCAGGTACGCCAGGACAAACTGACCCAGTGGCGTCATGAGGGACAGGCCTACCCCAACCACTTTCGGCGCGATGCCCTGGCGGGAGATCTGCAGGCGCGTTATGGAGATATGGATGCCTTGGCGCTGGAGCAGGAGCCGATCCAGGCCCGACTGGGCGGACGCTTGATGACCCGGCGGGTCATGGGTAAAGCCAGTTTTGCCGATATTCAGGATCAGTCCGGACGTATTCAGCTTTTTGTCAGCCGTGATGCCCTGGGGGAAGAGCACTATGCGCGTTTCAAGGCTCTGGATTTTGGCGACATTATCGGCGTGGAAGGGACTTTGTTCCGCACCAAAACCGGCGAATTGTCTCTGAAAGTCCATAGTCTGCAATTACTCAGTAAAGCCCTGCGTCCCCTGCCGGAAAAATGGCATGGGCTGAGTGATGCCGAAACGCGCTTTCGTCAGCGTTACGTGGATCTCATTGTCACCGAATCTGCCCGCCGGACGTTTCAGATCCGGGCGGAAACCGTGGCCGCCCTCCGCGAAGGCTTGCGTCAGCGTGGGTTTTTTGAAGCAGAAACGCCCATGATGCATGCCATTCCCGGTGGCGCCACGGCCCGTCCTTTCATGACCCATCATCATGCCCTGGATATGACGCTTTACCTGCGCGTTGCTCCGGAACTTTACCTGAAGCGCCTGGTCGTTGGTGGTATTGAGCAGGTCTTTGAAATCAACCGTAATTTTCGTAATGAAGGGATTTCCACCCGTCATAATCCGGAATTCACCATGCTCGAATGGTATGAGGCTTATGCCGATTATCGGGATGCCATGGACTTGACCGAAACTCTGATTCGCGCTGCGGCACAAGCGGCCCTGGGTGGCACCCAGATTCAATATCAGGGTCTGGAAATTGATTTGGGCAAGGCTTTTGTGCGGATGAGCGTGAGCGAGTCAGTGCGCGCCCATAATCCGGACCTGGCCGACGCCGATCTGCGCGATCCGGAAGTTCTGGCTGCCAAGCTGACGCAGTTGCGCGTGCCCTGTGAGGCTTCCTGGGGCTGGGGCAAACGGCTGATCGAGATTTTTGAAAAGACCGTGGAAGGTCATTTACAGCAACCGACATTCATTACCGAATATCCACTGGAGGTCAGCCCTCTGGCGCGCCGTAATGATCTGGACCCGGAGGTGACCGATCGCTTTGAGTTGATGATTGCCGGACGTGAGCTGGCCAATGGTTTTTCGGAGCTCAATGATCCCGAAGATCAGGCCGCCCGGTTCCGCGCCCAGGTAGAGGCCAAGGATGCCGGTGATGAAGAAGCCATGTTCTATGATGCCGATTATATCCGCGCCCTGGAGTATGGAATGCCGCCCACTGCGGGCGTCGGGCTGGGTATTGATCGTCTGGTCATGTTGCTGGCAGATCAGCCCAGTATTCGTGAAGTCATTCTCTTCCCACACTTGCGACCGGAATAATCATGCGCCCTTATGAGTTGTGGATCGGGCTGCGCTATACCCGGGCCAAAAGAAATAATCATTTCATTTCTTTTATTACCGGAACGGCCATCCTCGGAATGGTCATCGGGGTAGCCGCCCTGATTGCCGTCATGGCCGTCATGAACGGTTTTGATCACACTTTGCGCTCCCGCATCCTGGCGGTGACATCAGATGTCATCATTCAGGGTAACGGGGTGCCGGTCATGGACTGGCAGACGGCTACCCGACGTTTGTCGCGGGTGCCGGATGTGACTGGAGTGGCACCCTATGTGCAGGCGCAGGCGCTGATTTCCCATGATGGTCTGGTTAGTGGGGCGATGATTGAGGGCATTGATCCTTCCCTGGAAGGGGGCGTGGACAAGCTGGCCAAGGACATGAAAGTGGGCAAGTTGCAAAGCCTGCAAAGCCATCCCTGGAGTATTGTGCTGGGTACGGCACTGGCCCGGCAATTGGGGGTGACCGTAGGCGATAAGATCACCCTGATTTCGCCCCAGGGCGGAGTCACCCCTCTGGGTGTGAGTCCGTCGTTGCGTCAGTTTACGGTGGTCGGTCTGTTTTCTGTGGGTATTTACGCCTACGACAGCGGCATGGCGTACATCAATCTGGGGGATGCCCAGCGCCTTTATGGTCTGGATAAAGGGGTGACCGGCTTGCGTATGCAGATCAAAAATCCCTTTGATGCACCGGCTTTTGCCGCCCATCTCCAGAAACAACTGGGGCCAGCCTTTTATATTCAGGACTGGACCCAGACCCATGAAAACTTTTTCAAGGCCCTGAGCATGGAAAAACTGGTCATGTTCGTCATTTTATCCCTGATTATTGCGGTGGCGGCTTTCAACATTGTGGCGACCCTGGTCATGGTGGTGACCGACAAGGAAACCGATATTGCCATTTTACGCACTCTGGGCGTCACGCCACGCAGTATCATGCTGATTTTCATGGTGCAGGGGGCGGTAATCGGCCTGGTCGGGACTTTGCTGGGGGTATTTTTTGGCGTCCTGCTGGCCCTGAATATTCCCACTCTGGTGCCCGCCCTTGAACAATTGCTGCATACCCAGTTCATCTCTCCGGAGGTGTATTCCATCAGTCAGTTGCCCTCCAAACTCGAACCCTGGGATGTGGTGCATGTGGCCGTGGCGGCCCTGATCATGAGCTGGATTGCCACCTTGTACCCCTCCTGGAGGGCATCACGGGTCGCTCCGGCGGAGGCTTTGCGCTATGAATGATGAATTGGTCCTGTCCGTAGAGTATTTGCGTCAGAGTTTTGCCATTGGCAGAGACAAGCTGGATGTCATCCGCGACGTCAATTTGCAAATCCGCAAAGGCGAAAGCCTGGCCATTGTCGGCGCATCGGGGCAGGGCAA
>NZ_JAAOMP010000108.1 GCF_018853815.1 Acidithiobacillus sulfurivorans
AATTGCCGAGACAAAAAGGCACCGACAACGCCATGATGCTGCCCGCCGGCACTGATCGTCATCAATGGGTCTTCCATATCCCGCGCATCGCAGTGGCCACGCAGATGCGTTAGGTGTGCCATAACGAATTGTTGCTGACTTCCTGTATTCGTAATCGTACTCGCAGGCCTCCGCAGGTCATGCCCAGGAGTGGTGTTAAATCCACTGTTCATTTGCGCCAGGTACGCACTGGCTACTGCATGTTTGGTTCCGCCCGCGACCACCGTTCCCAGCGGGGCATCCAGATCCAGAGAGCGCGG
>NZ_JAAOMP010000109.1 GCF_018853815.1 Acidithiobacillus sulfurivorans
CGTGGCGAGGGCAGGATAATGAACCGGCGTTACTTTGAGCAGAAGAAAGGCCGGGTCGAAATCATTCCGATGATTGACATCATGCTCTTCCTGCTGGTGTTTTTCATCATGATCACCCTGCAGATGATTCCCGACAAGGGCCTGAATCTGCAGTTGCCCACTTCCAGTGAAGCCCAGAGTCTGCCGCGCCCGCATTTCACCATCAACATTGACAAAGATGGGTCGGTGAATGTCAAGGGCCATCACTACGACCTGGATGGTCTACAGAAAATGCTCGCCAGCGATGGTGACCCCGGCAAGACCCAGATCACCATTGCCGCTGACAAGGGCGTGCCCTTTCAGGATTTCATTCATGTCATGGACCGCTGCCAGAAGGCGGGGGTGAGTGATATTGGCATCGCGGCTAAAAGT
>NZ_JAAOMP010000011.1 GCF_018853815.1 Acidithiobacillus sulfurivorans
GATGTCCAAAGGGAAATTTGAGCGGACGAAGCCGCATGTAAACGTGGGAACGATTGGTCACGTGGACCATGGGAAGACCACATTAACGGCGGCGCTGACGAAGGTGCTGTCGACGAAGTTTGGTGGAGAAGTACGGGCCTATGATCAGATAGACAATGCGCCGGAAGAACGGGCGCGTGGCATCACGATCGCGACCTCGCACGTGGAGTATGAGACGGCAGCGCGTCACTATGCGCACGTGGACTGCCCCGGACACGCCGACTACGTCAAGAACATGATCACCGGAGCGGCGCAGATGGATGGCGCCATTCTGGTCTGTTCGGCAGCGGACGGCCCCATGCCGCAGACGCGTGAACACATTCTGTTGGCCCGTCAGGTGGGTGTTCCTTACATCGTCGTGTTCCTGAACAAGGCCGACATGGTGGATGACGCCGAACTGCTTGAGCTGGTCGAAATGGAAGTCCGTGAACTGCTGTCCAAGTATGATTTCCCGGGAGACGATATTCCGGTGATCATTGGATCAGCCCTGAAGGCCCTGGAAGGGGATCAGAGCGACATCGGCGAACCCGCCATCTTCAAACTGGCAGACGCGCTGGACAGCTACATACCGCTGCCGGAGCGTCCGGTCGACAAGCCCTTCCTGATGCCGATCGAAGACGTCTTCTCGATTTCCGGACGTGGCACCGTGGTCACCGGCCGTATTGAACGCGGTATTGTCAAGGTTGGTGATGAAATTGAAATCATCGGCATCCGCGACACTGCCAAAAGCATTGTCACCGGTGTGGAAATGTTCCGGAAGATTCTGGATCAGGGTCAGGCTGGCGACAACGTCGGAGTGTTGCTGCGTGGCACCAAGAAAGACGACGTGGAGCGTGGTCAGGTACTGGCCAAGCCCGGCAGCATCAAGCCGCACACCCGTTTTGAAGCGGAAGTGTATGTCCTGTCGAAAGAAGAAGGCGGACGTCACACCCCGTTTTTCAATGGTTACCGTCCGCAGTTTTACTTCCGGACCACGGACGTAACGGGTGCTGTGGAATTGCCGGAAGGCGTGGAGATGGTGATGCCAGGCGACAATGTGTTGTTTAAGGTTGCCCTGATTGCCCCGATTGCGATGGAAGAAGGTTTGCGCTTTGCGGTGCGTGAAGGCGGCCGTACGGTGGGTGCCGGCGTCGTTTCCAAGGT
>NZ_JAAOMP010000110.1 GCF_018853815.1 Acidithiobacillus sulfurivorans
CTTGGTACGGTTACAGCAGGTGGCGGCGGGAAAAGTGCTTTGGTGGAATGTGCCCTGTCCCCGGACGATGAAGCCGGTGCGCTTCGTGTGGCCGCTTTCCTGATTCGTTATTACGGTGAGGGTGGCCAGTGGGGGGATTTGCATGACCCCATGGCTACGATAACGACCAAAGACCGTTTGGCTTTGGTGACAGTTCATGTTGAAGGCACCCCGTATGTCATTGTTGATATAGGGTTACGGATGCTGCAGCCGCGTGAGCTATATCGTGCCCAAGGCTTTCCGGATACCTACATCATTGATCATGGCCACGATGGACGGAAGTTTTCAAAATCCGCACAGGTGCGTATGTGTGGAAACAGCGTTTCTCCGCCGCCCGCCATCGCATTGATCCGTGCGAATTACACGGATGCAAGCGGAAAAAGGATGGTGGCGTGAAAACGATTCATGTAATCAGCGTGTCTGGTGGCAAAGACAGCACGGCCACTTTGCTGATCGCTTTG
>NZ_JAAOMP010000111.1 GCF_018853815.1 Acidithiobacillus sulfurivorans
CTCGTGCGTGTCATCCAGGAAAATCGATGGGAAAATCTGGAAATGCCGTGAGCGACAGCCGCATCCTGCGTGGCTTGTCGGTATCCGCTCCGGTTTAAATCCGTTCACGAACGACGTCTGATGGGTAGCAACCCATGCAGGGTCGGGGTGACAAGCTTTAGGCCTGTGGCTTATTACCGCCAAAAACAGGACGGTCATCTGAAGCACTCCACCCCGATAGCATGGAACTGTAAAGGATTTTAGACGGAGAGGACAAACTGACCGTCCTGTTTGCCTATAGAAACCGCCACCGCTACCTCATGGAGGCACTCAGATGGCATGAGCAGCAACTTGATCACCAAGTATAGCGACACTGAAATACGCGGGCTCCTTTATCAGGCGCGCAGCGGCGATGCGACGGCCTTGGCTACCCTTGAGCGACGGGCGCGCAATGGGCATGTGAATGCCCAGCGTTACCTGGGGGTCTACTGGTTTCGTACCGAGGAAGCGGAGCGGGCTATTTACTACTGGTGCGCCGCATTCCCCCACGGATGTCACTGGTCGCGCTACTACTATGGCAAGGCCCTGTACCAGGGTCGCGGAACCGCCCAAAACCGCTTTTGGGCGTTGCGTCAGTGGCGGCTTTTGAGTGGTCATCCCGGTTCGGTGGGTCGCCTGGCGCGCCATGCCCTTAACCTGTATGCCACGGAAAAAACGGACTAATCGCTATGTGTCTGTATGGATTTATCATTACCGCAATGAGGGGAGCACCTTGTCCTCCCTGGTTTTGCAAAAGCCTGTACGACGATTACTGCTGACACGCAGGATGAGGCGCAGCGGATTTCGTGGTAAGTTTCCCAATCTGTACTATTTATGAAACATTTATTGTGCGTGTGAAAGGATGCCGTAGAAAGTGCTTATCCATGATGTCTGCTTCTCCCTGGTAGTCCGATAACAGATGCTACCCTGGTTATTCCGTGCCTGGCTCCTGTTCGTGGTCATCGTTCTGCTGGCTGGGGGAGGCCTGGCCTATGAAACATGGCAGGATGTGTGTCTGCAATACGGCGCCAATTTGCAGGTGCTGGCAGCCGCTGTAGCGGATGGCACGCATTTATTTCTCAAGGGGACCCAGTCTTCATTGGCCATGTTAGGTCAGGACACGGGCAAAGGAGCCGATGCCACGCCTCTGGCGATTCACGAAAAATTGCAGGATTACCTGGTCCTCAATCCCGATTTCAATAGTGTCGGTGTGCGCGCGGCAGGTGACGGGGTGGTGACTGCCGGGATGGACAAGGGACTGCTGCGGGCCCTGCTTTCACTCCCGGCATCGCCGGATGCCCGTTCCCGGATTACGGACCAGAAGCGCCCACTGATCCAGCGTTGTGAGCATGTTTCCGGCCTCTGTGTCGGTCCTCCTTTGCCGGTGCGTAATCCGGGACACCCCCATCATCCACACTGGGTGGTACCGCTTTTCCTGGGGGCACAAGGGACGCCCTACCGACATTCCGTAGTTGCCAACATGGTGGCCCTGCTGCCCTTGCAACACGGCCAATTCTCTTTTTGGCGCAATCTGCCGCTTCCGGCCTTGAGTTCGGTCTTTTTGCTGCGCCGGGATGGCTTTCTGGAAAGCCGCTATCCGCCGCCCACGCAAAGCACCTTTGGTGCACCCCAAAACGGCATTGCCGTCCAGTCCATCCGGGCGCATCCCCAGGCCCGCTCTGCTACCTACTATGGCCTGGCCACGGCGGTCAATCAGTGGCGTCTCGGGGCCTGGAACCAGGTGCGGGGCTATCCGCTGGTGGCCGGTGTCGGACTGCCGCGTTCCTTTCTGTTGGCCGCCTGGTGGAATCGGATGACCGGACCTTTGGCTGCCATGCTGGCTCTGCTGCTGCTTTCTACCTTCGGCTATTGGACTTTTCGCCGCATCGGCGAAGACCGGCAGCGTGAAAGATCGGCCCATGATCTGAGGTTGTGGGAGGCCAAGGAGCGGGCGGAAGTCACCCTCCATTCCATTGGTGACGGGGTAATAACGACCGACACCCAAGGTCGGGTCACGGATATCAATCCTGTGGCTGAATCCATGTTGGGTTCTGCTCGCTCAGACCTTCTGGGGAAACCGCTCGAAACGGTTTTCCACATTGCCCATGAGGGGGATCACCTTCCGGTAGAAAACCCCATCCGCAGAGTCTTGCAGGAAGGCCGGGTCGTGGGGCTGGCCAACCATACGGTTCTCCTGCGCACGGATGGTCAGGAGATCGCCATTGAAGATTCTGCCGCGCCGATTCACGGACGTGATGGTCGGGTGTTGGGCGCCGTGCTGGTCTTTCATGATGTCACGGAACGGCGCCGTTTGACCGAGCACCTGGCTTATCAGGCGCACCACGATGATTTGACCGGCTTGCCCAACCGCAAGTGGTTTCTGGAGCAGCTCCGCCAGGCCACAGAGGCGCAGCCCCTGCCGGAAGGACTGCTCCTGGTTGGCATTCTCGATCTGGATGGATTCAAACAGGTCAATGATCGCTGGGGACACGACCAAGGGGATCAACTGCTCTGTACCGTGGCACAACGGGTCCGTGAAACGCTGCGGCCTGAAGATAGCGTCAGCCGCCTGGGCGGAGATGAGTTCGGACTGCTGCTGCCCCATATGCATGATCTGGAAGACGCCCAGCACCTCGCCCACCGACTGATCCAGGCATTGAACCAGCCTATCGAGATGGACACGCAGGTGGCGAACGTTTCAGCCAGTATCGGATGGACGATTCTCCCCGGGGATACGGGTGATGCCCCGCAGATATTGCGGCATGCGGATCTCGCGCTTTACGCTGCTAAAGCCCGGGGGCGCAATCAGTATTGTTTTTATGAAAAAACCCTGGATGTTGAACAGGAACAACTGATGGAGATGTTGACGATGACCCAGGAAGCGCTTGAAGCCCAGAACTTGGTCATGTATTACCAGCCGGTAGTGACCCGGCCTGCCCCTTCTGTGTCACCGGAACAGGGCGTGATTGGTTTTGAGGCCCTGATTCGCTTGCAGCATCCCCAACGGGGGCTGCTCACGCCCGCTGTGTTCGCCGAAGCGCTGGACCATCCCCGCCTGGCCCGTCGCATTGGCTGCTTTGTGTTGGATGCCGTCCTGGCCCAGGGAGAACAGTGGCATCAGGCCGGGCTTCCCTTACGCCTGTCGCTGAATATCAGCGCCCGGCATCTGCTGGATCCCGAGTTCCTGAATGACTTGCAGTGCGCTCTGGCCGCGCATCCCGGGATAGCCCCGGCGTACTGCGAAATTGAAGTCACCGAAAGTGCCCCCATGCTGGATTTTCAGAAGGCTCAGGAAACACTCCGGCACTGTAATGCCATGGGTCTACGCATCGCGCTGGATGATTTCGGAACGGGGAATGCTTCCTTGAGTTATCTGCAGAAGCTGCCTGCCCAGACCATCAAGATTGACCAGAGTTTTGTCCTGGACATGCTCAATGATCCTCGTGACTTTGCCATTGTTGCTGGCGTCGCAAAAACCGCCCGCATGCTGGGTCTGGAGGTCATTGCCGAAGGCGTGGAAACCGTCGGGCATTTACAGTTGCTGGAGACCCTGGACTGTCCGGCCATGCAGGGCTATCTGTTTGCCAAACCGATGCCCGCAGCGGCCGTGCCAGCCTGGGTGAATGCGTTTAACATGTTGAATTACATCGGTAATTCTACACCACACCCCCCCC
>NZ_JAAOMP010000112.1 GCF_018853815.1 Acidithiobacillus sulfurivorans
ATACCGACAAGCCACGCAGGATGCGGCTGTCGCTCACGGCATTTCCAGATTTTCCCATCGATTTTCCTGGATGACACGCACGAGATTGAACAAGGTTTCTCGCGAAAAACCCCTCTGTTTATGCCCTTTTCTGCAGTTCCATACAAAATGACCCGGAGGTATTCGCGATCCGGCTCTTGCCGCAATGGGTCCACAGCCTCCAGTAGAGACTCCTGCACGATGGGATACCGCCGTATCTGTAAAGCCGGTATCTGCTCACCCGAATGGAGGGTTCTGCATCCTCATTAGGCGGAAGGGATCATTCTGGTGTGAGCGCCTGGCCAGAATCTGGGTCTTTTGAAAGGCGCCTCAATCCATCCGGGGCCGTCTACCCCGCCTGGGCTGGCCATGTTCTTTCAACAGGGATTCTCCACGCGCCTGCAGAACCTCCGCATCTTCCTGAAGGGCCTTTTCGATGGCGGCGATAAAATGTCGAGAGTCCCATTCCGGAGCCAAGGCCTGTGCCGCCCGCACAAAGCGCTTGTCCTGGTTCATTCTGTCCTTACGGGCTGATGGAGACTGCATCAGCCGTTTTTTCGCGGCCTCGATTCTGGCCATCGCCGCTTTCTGACGCTCCATAATCGCTGCCTGCTTTTTCTCCAGATCCGCGATTCGTTGTTCTGGGGTGCGACGCACCCGTTTTTGGCTTTCTGTCATGTTCTATCCTTCAGTGATTCACTTTATCGGCAAACTCTTTCCCCGCCTTGAACTTGATACTTTTCTTGGCAGGCACCTCAATTTCCTGTCCCGTAGCCGGGTTCCGCGCTTTACGCGCAGGTTTATCCACGATCTCAACAGAACA
>NZ_JAAOMP010000113.1 GCF_018853815.1 Acidithiobacillus sulfurivorans
AGTCAGTCCACTACAGTGGGACGCTGACTTATTCCATCTGGTTAATTTTTAAGTATTTGTGTTGTCGCTCTTCAGTCAGGTTGAGAATCTACCCGGAATAATAGCCACTGTCAGGCGATCATTGGCCGCATGTGCCGCACAGCAGGGCAACTGGGAATGGGCGTCAGACAATACGCTTAATCAGCATTTTTATTGGAATGCGGCATGTTATAGTAAACGACACTGCCTGCAGCGCTTGCCGCCATTAACGGCAAGCAGCCACTGATCATCATGGCGGTGCCGCAAGCGATTATTATACGCAGGATAAAACCCAGCAGGCTTTGCAGTTTCTCTAACGTCCAGTGATCGTCTGGCCGTGTTTTTTGCGTCATGATTCGATCCTTCGTGGGGGTAGCTTTGGCTGTAAATTTTGGGCACGCATTCTGCATTAGATATTCCACATGGTGGTTGAAAAATCAAACCACAGTACTGGCATCATCAGTTCCAAAGAAAGAACAGTGGAGAACAATACCCGTTCATGACATTGAAAAATAGGAACAAAATGAAATATCAACACATGGCAGTGACCACAGCAGATCGTAATTGACGCCTTATGGCCCGCCAGTCCGCATCCTCTTTGGTCCTTACAGTCAGGATCTACGAGAATCATGGCCAGATGAAAGCCTCAGATGTTGGCTATAATGTAGTATGAGCAAGTTTCTACGGACTATTGTCTGATAGAGAAATCCTTGAACAGGAGGTTACGATGTCTGGAACGGATATAAAAACTGCAAATCCTGCCGCTTCGTGGGTCCGGGCAGTCTTACTTTTGACAGCAGTGATGGCATTAGCCGGTTGTGCCAACATGAGCCCAACGGGCCAGCGTGCCCTGAGTGGCGGTGCTATTGGCGCTGCTGGCGGTGCGGTTTTGGGAACAGTCGCTGCGGGCAATCCTGCCGTCGGTGCTGCGGTAGGTGGTGTGGTGGGTGCGGGTGTAGGTGCTGCTCTCCCCAAAATAGAAAACAGCCTGAACGGTAATTAACCCGTTACTGCACTGAGTGTTAGGGCACCCGACTTATTTCCAGGGAGCTTGCATGCGGGTTATCAGTAACAATGTACGCACGGAAGCACATTACCCATCCGGCCCATTGAGATTTTTCGAGAGATATTTATGAATAATCCACAATCCCGCACGATAAAACGCACGACAATTTTTGCTTGCGTCCTTGCAGCAGCGATGTTGAGTTTAACCAGTTCATCGGCCATGGCAGCCGTTTCTTTAGGATTGGCGGTT
>NZ_JAAOMP010000114.1 GCF_018853815.1 Acidithiobacillus sulfurivorans
GCACGCAGCAACAACAGCAGTAATCAGTAGTTTCGGGCGTTTCAACAGGGTTTTCGGGCGACTATTCGCCATAGGACTCTCCTTAAGAATCGTGATATTGCAGTATGCATAAAGGGACCCCAAACAGAGGGCCATAATTGACGCTTTCCTTCGTTTTACGTAGCAATGCAACAGGCATAGTGGACGCTTAACGATTCAGGTCTCAGCCCATCGTCGCCACGATCTCAAAACACGCTGCCATGACTGGGTTAGTTCAGATGATGATTATTGTTGATGACCTCCCAATGGCTTCCGCCCGGTTTCCCGACTTCGATCATCTGAATTTGACCGTTACTGATCATGGAGCATCGATAAATCAGACCGTGCAAATGTCTGCACTGATTGATTTTTGTTTCTTTGACTTCCTGATCAATATGCTGCATCTGACTCTTGGTAATATTCATGTCCATGTTGTTGTCTTTAATGGCGCGGATAATATCTGCTTTTTTGAGTGCCCGACGTACATCCTGATGGCTAGGTCCGAAGGAACATCCAGACAGTCCGATAACAGTAAAAAGCAACAAAAAAGAGAGTGTTAAAATGTTTTTCATTAAGATTTTGGATAAAAGATAGAATAGGGCCGAAAATAACCGTCAGAGATGCCGTGAATGGTATCCCTGACGTTCCATGATTTACCAATCAAGGTAGTGCGACTATGCACCAGACTTGATAGCGGCCTCGACCTTTTGAGCGAACTGTGGATCGCTATGGGCTTTTCTCATGAGCATCTCATAAGTACTTGCGGAGAGATCGTTTTTGGCCAGAATTCCGTGAACATCCTTTGCATAGGTCTGTTCAAGTGCCTGTTGCTTGGCTTTGCTTACGCCTTTTTGCATGGCTTCACCACGCATTTTGGAACTCAGGGGCTCGATTTCCCGCAGAGCAGAAGCAAAATGCATGATTTCAGCGTTACTCACCGCAGGGCCCGCCTGAGGTGCAGAGGGCATCATTGGCTGGGAGCCGGACTGCGCTCCCGCTTGCGGCGCTCCGGAAGTCATAGTCGGTGTAGACGCACCGTTCTGCATCGCCGGTGAGGACGGTTGGGGTTGAGTGGTGGACATGGGGCTGCTCATGCTTGCAAAAGCAACGGATGTGCTGAACACGAATATTCCCAGTGCTGTTATTACATTAGTCTGAATGCTTTTCAATAGTTCATCTCCCTTTTGGGTGAAAGAAAAGAGCATGGATTATGCTCGTAATTGCTTGAGTCAAATTGCACAAGCGTTTTTACGGTAACAACAGATAATCTGTATTGTCAAATAAATGAACCCAACTTAACAAGCATTGAAAATGCTCAAAAAATAAGCGTTGCGCATATTCAACATCGAGCCAGAAAAAACATTAATTTTTATAGGAAAAATCTTCTGTTATTTAACAAAAATCTGATATACAACATTAATATTTGTTTTATTACCACACTAAGAGAAGTGATTTGTTTCGCATCTGATCAGGCGAGCAATCCTTTCTGTTTCGTACTTGCTGTCCTTCGCCCGTGTAGCTGAACTGCTGACATGATCCATGGGTGATCATCGTTCCTAAATATACGGCAATTCATGAGCAACGCACTCTACGATCAGCATAAATTGCGTTTGCGGATGATCTTGCAGAGACAAGACCATCCGGTGACTAATCGTTATGATGCTTTGACTGGCGGTTGATTAGGATTCGGTTGAGTCGCTGGTTGCCCTCCGGGGGATTGACCAGAGGCTGAGGCCCCATGCTGCATGGAGTATGAGTGTGACTGCCCCTTAGAATGGTATGCTGGGGTCGCGGCATTTGCCGATGGCTGTCCTCTGTAAGGATGGGCAGAGGGGGAGGCGCTATGCTGCATGGAGTGTGAGGATGATTGTCCCTGCGGTTGATATCCTGGGGTCGCCGCATTGGCAGGTTGTTAAACAGCCTGAACTTGCCTGAGCCGATCTTGGCGCTGCTGCGCCAGAGGTAAGTCGCCGGTCAGGTTGATGTGCTCCCAGCTGAGCGGCGACAAGTATTGCAACAGCGCGTCATCGACGGCATGTCCATTGCCGCGCAGCGCATGCGCGCCCGCTCCAGATAAACCGTGTTCCACAGAACGACAGCCGCCGTTACAGTGGGAAAGACCTCGTCTTTGGTAGGAGGAACCAATCGTGAGAACACACAGAAAAAGCGGGCCGCGCAATGGTCCATTCGCTTTTATTCACATTCAAACGCGCTTTAAGGCGCATCGCTATGCCGGTTATTGCAGAATCCACCTGCCTGGTGCCTCCTGCTCCAAGTGGTGTGCACCTGGCCGTTATATCGATACTCGGCACAGGGGTTGCACCTTAAGACGACAGGTATGGCTCAAACACCAAGGCCTTCGCCGATTGGCCCATCGTCAATGGCATCAGAGTATCCCCTGGGGGAGATTGAAAAAATGGGGAATAATGGGGCTGCACGACACACGACTGCTCTAATTCATGAGAGCGTTGAGAACGATGGTCCCAGGAGAAAAAATGGAATACGCGCAATTCAAAATAGGGGAATCTTTCAAAACGGCAACAGGCACCTGGCGATGCACGGATGTAGGCACCCGAACCATCGCTGCCATCCATATAGCATACGCGGACGGCAGCCCTGTTTGTGCGGATCCATCGTGGTTCAATGGACCGCCCTATGCGGTCGTTGAAGAAGTTTTCGATGCCTATGATTTTGGTGGATGCTACACCATGGATGATCCGGAGCCGTTCTGAGCAACAGACCAGATCACCAAGAAGAAATTATTCGGGGAGAATATGTGCCACAGCGTAAAAAAGATCCGGGAAAGGAGGACGTCATGAAGTAACGACTCACAGCAGGAGAAACTTCATGTCGAAAACCATTCGGCGGCGTAGCGCCCGATACGAATATCGTTGGGTATTGTCGGATTGGGTCAGTTTGCCCTCAAGATCTTTGCTGCGGCAGCGGATTGCCCCGCATTCATCAGAAGGGCGGAAACGATTGGCCAAATTTCACTCAGACAGCCAGCGCACCATGAAGATGGTACCCTCGTACTTCCGGCGGATTTGCAATCGGAAAAATCGGCGGGAAAACCAGCAGATACTCCGTCGTTTTTCCCGCGTGGGAGATTGGGATGGTGGCCCCGTCATGGCGCCAAATAAATCCAATGTGCTGTTGTATTGGTGGTGAGACGGTTGTTTCACACAAGGGGCTCACCGCAGAAGGACGCGCCACAATCCGCTCCTGAATATGCGGCTACTTCAGTAAACGGGAGTGAATCATTCCGGGGGTCGGCGTCACTGATCTGTTTTCCATCGTTTTTCGGAAATCGGCGGTTTGTGGCTCAGCCCCCCAGAATCGGCCATAAACCCACCCGCTAACAGCGCGCAAGGGGGAAACGGCGGCATTGATTCGACAGCAGGTCCAGAAAACCCGACGGCAGCATCACTATGTGCCGGTAAATGCCCCGTAATGGGGAGAATTCCCATACGTTCTTTCAGGACCCGACGGATGCAGGCGCCTCTTGTCATCTCTCGGGATGCTTGTGAGTAGCAGGATGATTTCCTGCCAATCCAAAAACCGTCTAGTATAAGCGTTAAGGGCTAAGTGGGGGGGCAAGTGGATGCTTGTCCTGCACTGATGATCGATACTCAGAGGAGTACCTGGAATGCATGCCGTCTTACCTTCTATCCTTTCCGAATTTGAAACCGCTGATCAGGAGGCGAGTTACACAACCTGGTTGCGTACCAAGGTTGCGTCAAGCCTGGCAGATAAGCGACCCGGCATTCCACATGACGCGGTGATGGCCGAAATGGACGCCATCATCGCGGAAGCGGAAACCGACGCGCCAAGGAAAGGTTAATTTGTTACCCATTATCTGGCGAGCCTCCGCTCGCGATGACCTGGCGAATATTCTTCGCTACATCGCCAACGAGAATCCATCTGCCGCACGACGGATGAAACGCCTGTTGGAAGAATCTATCTTGCCCACTGCGGAGCATCCCTACCTGTATCGTCAGAGCGAGCGCATTCCTGGTCTGCGCGAGATCGTTGCCCATCCGAACTATGTCGTTTTCTATCGGGTGGCAACCGCCAGTATTGAGGTGGTGAATGTGGTGCATGCCCGCCGCGAATTCCCGGTCTCTACTCAAAAATGAGCAGACTCACCGTAATGTCTGATAATCGGCCCTCCTGGGTGACAGAAGAACCGAGCAAAATCGGGCGATCTGCCGTTCATGGTTTTGGGACTACGAGACAGAATGGTGCATTGTGTCTCGCCTACAATCCACAGGGAGATCCTCCCATGTTATCCGACATGCATCCCTGTTACACGGCATATCAGTAGCGTCGAATTCTCGTTATGCAACAAGTGAAACTCCCTCTCAGACCTGCGAATAACCAAGAACTCGCATTTTGCGAGTCGCTCACCCGCAGCAACATGAGCGCGTACCTCGCAACAAGAAAAATTCCGTGGGATACGGCTCGCTTTGTTGCTAGTGTAGTGTTGCATTCTGTTTACTGCTTAAGTGGCTGTTGGCGCGAATGACCTTTTGCAGGATGTCGCGGGCGGTTTTGGTCCAGATGAAAGGTTTGGGATGGGTGTTGTGGTGATCGATGTATCCCTCAATGGCCTGGATGAGTTCAGACACACTGGTGAACACCCCACGACGTAACCGCTGGGTCGTGATATCCCGAAAGAAACGCTCGACCATGTTGCGCCAGGATGCCGAAGTGGGCGTGAAGTGCATGTGAATACGCGGGTGCTTGTCGAGCCACGCCTGTACTACCGGATGTTTATGGGTCGCATAGTTGTCGGCAATCAAATGCAAGGCCGCGTCCTTGGGCGTCTGCCGATCAATTTTCTTCAGGAACTTCAGCCATTCCACATGGGTATGCCGCTGTTGACACTGCCCGATGACCTGACCATCCAGCACGTTGAGTGCGGCAAACAAGGTCGTGGTACCATTACGCTTGTAGTCGTGGGTCATCGTTTCTGCGCGTCCCTTTTTGAGGGGGAGTCCCGGTTGGGTCCGGTCCAGGGCCTGTACCTGGCTTTTTTCATCCACGCAGAGCACCAAGGCATGTTCCGGGGGAGACATATATAACCCCACAATATCTTCCAACTTCTCCACAAAATGCGGATCACGTGACACTTTGAAACCACGCAGCAGATGGGGCTTGAGGCCATGCTTGCGCCAATGCCGCGACACACTGGCGGCACTGACACCCAGTTCTGCC
>NZ_JAAOMP010000115.1 GCF_018853815.1 Acidithiobacillus sulfurivorans
GCGCCCATACGTGGGCCAGCCGCCTTTGCCATGCTGTTTCCTTTGCCGTGGGCCAAAGGGCTGGCCCTCATTCAGTGTATCGCCTTACTGGGCGTTTACTGGGGCGTTGGGGTTGCCGATGATGTCTGGAATGGCTTCGTGCAGGAGATCCCCAAGATGTCGGGGCAGATCATGCCGAGTCAGTCCAGCGTCCGCCGAGAGAATGAGTTTGTCGAAAAGCTGGCGGTACTGACGGCGGTGCAATCTTATGTGGTGAACCGAGAGAACGTGCCCTTGGTCGGGACCTGGGCTTGGCGCGGGAATGTGAATAGTGGAGACTGGATTGATACGGTGAAATTGGGAAAGGGCGGGAATGCTGCGGCTGCAAAAGCGACGGATTCTGTATCCAGTTCAATCACTTCCAAACAGTTTATCGCGGGTATGGGGACCATTGAGGTGCCTTGTTCCAACAGCATGAACAACCAAGGTGCTACATCGACAGGGTTTTGGTCGGGTCTTGGAGATGACGTCACCGATGCCTTTAATTATGCGGCGAACGCTGTTTCTACTGTAGTGCCAGGCGCTTCATTGCTCGTCAATCAGGCACAAGACAATTCGATCTGTGTCGCCGAGAAGGGCGCGGTGAACAACGTCATGAACGCCATGCGCCCCATTGCCAACCAGATCGTGGACCAAAATGCGCAAAACAACGCCGCTCCTGTTCAACCCAGCCAGATAGCCGCTGTCGTGCAAGCTTACGCTACGCAGCAGGAGGCTCTGTACAATCAGCTTAACAAAAATCAGGGCACTGTGTTAACGGCGGAAATAAAGAACTTCGCTACGGAATCTGAGTCCCTGGGCTGGGCATCTTCTTCTTTCTATTACTGGACGTTAAACAATATCAACACGGCCTCGCAAGCGTATATGAAAATGCTGCGTCCCAAAGTGAATATGCCCAATTTGCAATATATTGGCATGGGCACGAATAATTTCATTGAACCTACGCTCAAAACCGCTTTCGCAGTGGTTAACCATTACCAGTCGAGTAATAATTATCTGGATGGGGCTATGGTGGCGGCGACTGCAGGTGGACCATCCGGAAAGTCCAGTTGGCTTGGAGGAAAGGTGTTGAATGTGGTTTCCTCGTTAGATTCCGGCAACCCGCTGGCTAACATGATGTCGGCTGGGCACAGCATCATCAAGGCCGGCGAGCTGACAGCAGCAGGTGGTGGCGTGATGGCAGGTATCGCCAACGGGATAGCGATTGGCGCCCCTGTGTTGGGAGGTGCTGTCGGAGCGCTTGTTCCAGTAGGCGGTGAAACAGGCGGTACTGAAATTGCTGGTGATGCAGCAGGAGGGGCTGCGGGTGGCTGGATCGCTGGCAAATTAGCCAGCCCTGCTGCCCGCATGATAGCAGATACGGCAGATACCCTCGGAAAATTGATGCTTCCCCTCGGTTTGGGTCTTGTCGTCGAAGGCGCGATCATCGCCTATGTTATCCCGGCCATCCCCGGTGCCATCATGACCATCGCGATCATCGGTTGGTTATTTTTGGTGATGGAACTGATGGTGGCAGCCCCATTATGGGCCGCAGCGCACGCCTACGCCGAAGGGGAGGGCTTTGCCCCCCAACAGGCCATGTATGGCTACGGCGCGGTCATCGGCATCGTCATGCGCCCCGTTTTATTGACGTTTGGCTTCGTGTTTATGTTTTTCCTTATATTTATCGTGGGCCATTTTGTGGGCGGTGCCATGTCCATTTACATGGCCGGCATGAACGGGTTTAACCTCGGCATCGTAGGGGGTGTCGCCGTGCTGGCGATTATTCTGGGTACCATCTGGGGGGCCATGAAGTTCCTGATGGGTCTGATTACCCACCTGGCTGACCTGGTACCGCAGTGGATCGGTGGACGTGGACAGCACCTTGGGGAAAAGGAGCAGGCCATACAAGGGGCGCAATCCGGTTCGGATAAAGCCAAGGGGGTTGCGCTGGGGGCTTATGGGGTTGGGAGGGCCGTGGCGGGGGATGTGGCGCGGAAAAGGGATAAGGCGGCCCAAAAGAAAGAGGCGGGTGGAG
>NZ_JAAOMP010000116.1 GCF_018853815.1 Acidithiobacillus sulfurivorans
CATCCGCCACACCCGTCAGGCACCGGCGGGGGCCACCCTGTTGCTCTGGGGAGCACAAGCTGCGCCGGAGGGCCACCCCATTATTCATGTGGAAGATGGGTTTTTACGCTCCATTGGTCTGGGTGCGGACCTGATTGCGCCTTTGTCTTATTGTTTTGATGGTAGCGGTTTATATTACGACGCCAGCAAAGCTTCGGACCTTGAACGAATACTTGCTACCCATGATTTTGATGCGACGCTTCTGGAGCGCGCCCGTGCCCTGCGCGAGCAAATCGTGGCTTTGGGACTCACCAAGTACAACGTCGGGCAGGGGGGGTGGCAGCGGCCGGAAACCCGTCACCCCAACATTCAGCCTGACCTGCAGGCATTGGCCCGGAATCAGGCCTTTACCCAGGTCATCCTGGTCCCCGGACAGTTAGAAAGTGACGCCAGCATTGCCCTGGGCAGCGCCAGCACCCAGAGTAATCTGGCGCTGCTGCGCAAAGTGCGAGAAATGCACCCCGACGCCTATCTGGTTTACAAGCCCCACCCTGACGTCAGTGCCGGGCTGCGCCGGGTGGGCGCGGGTGAAGAACAGGCGCTTACCTACTGCGATGAAGTGGTTCATGATGTCAGCATGCATCAACTGCTGAGTCAGGTAGATCAGGTGCATGTCATGACTTCCGCAGCGGGCTTTGAAGCACTGTTGCGCAATAAACCGGTGACCTGTCACGGCAGTCCTTTTTACGCCGGATGGGGTTTGACGAACGACCGGGAAACGATCCCCCGGCGGCAACGCCCACTCAGTCTGGACGCCCTGGTCGCTGCTGCGCTCATCCTCTACCCCCGTTATATTCACCCTCAGGAACAACGCCTCTGCAGCCCCGAAGCCGCAGTCAATGCCTTACATGCCCAGCGCGGTGGCGCAAACGACTATCCCTGCCGTTCTGGCGCAAAGCCTTTCGGCTGGTGCTGCGTCAGGTGGTGGGGGTGCGATGAAAAAATTCGTGTTTCTGCAAGGGGTCGCCAGCCCGTTTTTTGCCCTGCTCGCTGATCGCTTGGTTCAGCGCGGCCATCAGGTGCTGAAAATCCAGTTTTGTGGCGGAGACATGGTCTACTGGTTTCCGCGCAAGGCCCTGCATTTTCGCAAAAGCCTGGACGTGCTGCCAGAATTACTCCAGCAGACCTTCCAGCGCGAACAGATCACCGATGTCGTGCTTTTTGGCGACCAGCGCCCAGTACATCAGTCCGTGCATACCCTCGCCAAAGCCCAGAATATTGCCGTCCACGTTTTTGAAGAAGGCTATTTGCGGCCATTCTGGCTGACCCTGGAAAGGGGCGGTGTCAATGCCCATTCCCAACTCCCCAAAGATCCAGACTGGTATCGCCACATTATCGATCGGGTGCCCATACCCGATAATAGTCAGGAGTTTCTCGGCAAGTTCAAAATACGCGCCCTGCATGATGTGCTTTACCACAGTGGCGATATCCTGAACCCTGTTGCCTACCGGCATTATCGGCATCATGCCCCCATGCATCCCATGCGCGAATACCTTTGGTATGTGCGTCGCTACCCCAAAGTCCGGCACCGCCTAAAAAGCGATCTGGTCCGTAATTATCGTTTTGTCGAAAGTGGCCAGCCCTTTTTCCTGCTCCCTTTGCAGCTCTACAGTGACAGCCAGATCACCTGTCATTCGCAGTTTTGTGATACTTATGATTTTATTCGCCAGAGTCTGGAATCTTTTGCCCAATATGCCGACAAAAACCTGCATCTGGTCATTAAAAACCATCCGCTGGACCCCGGCATTCTCCCCTATGAAGCTTTTGCACAGAAAACCGCCCGGCAATTGGGGATTCTCGACCGGATTCATTATTATGATTACGGCAACCTCGAACTTTTCCTGCTGCATTGCCAAGGGGTGGTGACTATCAACAGTACGGTGGGCACCTGGGCACTAAAAACCGGAAAACCGGTGATTACTCTGGCCGATCCGGTTTACAATGTGGCTGGCCTGACCAGTCAGCAGAGTCTTGCCGAGTTCTGGAACCAGCCCCATGCACCCGATCCGGAGCTCTGGTCCGCGTTCCGCCGGGTGCTGATATATGGCACCCAAATCAACGGCGGCTTTTATTGCAACACCGGTATGCAACTGGCGCTGGAAACTGCCGCCGCCAGACTTGAACTACAACAGTCCCCTATAGAGGAACTTTTATGCCGCAACGATCTCCGCAAACCATCCTCCTTACCGGCGCGACCAGCGCCATTGGCGCCGCCCTGGTCACCGCCTACGCCCGACCCGGCGTAACGCTGCACCTGCATGGGCGTAACCGCGCAAAACTGGACGCCATTGTGCAGACTGCCCAAACCCAGGGCGCAATCGTCACTCAGCGCAGTTTTGACGTGCGCGACAGTGCCACCCTGCGTGCCTGGGTAGCGGATTGCGAAAAAAACGGCCCGCTGGATCTGGTGATTTCCAACGCCGGCATGAACATCAACACCGGCCCCGACGAATCCGGCGAAGTCTGGGAAGAAGCCGAAGCGCTCATGGCTGTCAATCTGCACGCCAGTCGGGTGCTGGTAGATGCCGTGCTCCCCGCCATGCGCGCCCGCCACGCCGGGCAAATCGCCCTGATGAGCTCGCTGGCCGGTTACTTCGGCCTGCCGGTCACCCCCAGCTATTGCGCCTCCAAAGCGGCCATCAAAGCCTATGGCGAAGCCTTGCGTGGCTGGCTGGGAAAAGAGGGCATCGGCATCAGTGTCATCATGCCCGGCTATGTGGACTCGGTTATGTGTCGGGAAATGCCCGGCCCCAAGCCTTTCCTCATGCAGCCCCCGCGCGCTGCGGCACTCATCCGCCAAGGGTTGGCCCGCAACCAGGCGCGCATCAGTTTTCCCTTTCCCCTCAATTTCGGGACCTGGTGGCTGGCGGTACTCCCTGCCGCCATTTCCGTCTGGATAGTTGGCCTGATGGGCTACAACGGTCACCATGACTGAACTGCTCTGACCCTGGTGTTTGAGCATCGGCTGGCTGCTGTCCTTTGCGGCAGAAGCGTTGGTGCATCCCCGCCCCAAACTGCTAGGCCGCCCCTTATGGACCTACCTGCTCCATAGCGGCCTGTGGCTGCTGATATTCACAATTTTTCTGCTCATCGTCCAGCGCCCCATTTTTGCCATGCTGGCGGGTCTCGGCATCTGGCTGGCGGTGGTCCTGGTGGGCAACGCCAAAGCAGCCAGCCTGCGTGAACCTTTTGTATTTATGGACTTTGAATACTTCACCGATGCCATCAAACATCCCCGTCTGTATTTACCCTTTCTCGGTTTGTGGCGGGCCATCGCCCTGGGGATTATTGCCGTAGCCGTCATTGGCACGGCACTCTGGGCGGAAACGCCGCTGACTGCACAAATGCCCTGGCTGGTTTTTCTCAAATATGGTGCCTTGTCGCTGTTCGTTGCAGCCTGCCTGCTCTGGGTGGGCGACCGCTGGTCTGACGCGCCCAGCCTGCAGCCGGACAAAGATATTCGCGACATGGGCTTCGCCCCTAGTCTCTGGTTATATGGCTGGGCAGAGCGGGCAACTGTTCAGGTGCCCGCTCTGCCCGACCCTTTGGTCCCCGGTCAGAACCGCAGCCGGTTATTCCGGGTCCGAATCCGAATATCACAGAATCCCCCAGTCATACAGAATCAACCGGTCATCTGATCATCGTCCAGAGCGAATCGTTTTTTGATGCGCGCCGCCTCTGGCCACATATTGCCCCGGAAGTGTTCAGGGAATTTGACGCAGCCCGTCGTCAATGTGTGCAAAGCGGGCAAATCCGTGTACCGCCCTGGGGTGCCAATACCATCCGCACCGAATTCAGTCTGCTCACCGGCTGGTCGCCTGCTGCGCTCGGTATTCATCAGTTTCAGCCTTACCGCTTTCTGGCGCGTCGGCCCCTGCCCAGCATCGCCTGGCGACTCAAGGCCCAGGGCTACCGGACCATCTGCATCCACCCCTATCCCTCCAGCTTTTACGCCCGCAATACGATTTACCCGCTGCTCGGTTTTGACGATTTTCTGGATGTCGCGGAATTTACGCCGGAAGACCGCAGTGGCCCCTATACTGGCGACCGGGCGGTTGCCGACAAGACCCTGCAAATACTGCAGGGGGCCACTCAGCCGACCTTCATATTCATTATTACCATGGAAAACCACGGCCCTCTGCATCTGGAATCGGCCAGCGCCGCCGAAAAGAAAACCCTGCTCTTGCAGGAGCCTCCCGTCAGCGCCGATGACCTTGCCATTTACCTGCGCCACGTCCGCAATGCTGGGGCCATGCTGCAGCAGTTCATGACCGAACTGCCCAAGCTGTCCCTACCCAGTGTGCTGGGGTTTTATGGTGACCATGTCCCCATCATGGAAAAACTCTACGAAGCCCGTCATTTTGAAGATGGCCGCACCGACTACTGGCTCTGGTCCTCCCGCCACCCAGCCCCCGGCAGCCCTCAGCACCCGGAAATTGCCGTCGCAGAACTGGGCGTCCGTGCACTGGATTTAATGAAGTAAAGGTTGGTTGGTTTAATGCAGTACGTCTACCGCGAGCCCATGGGCGGCTTTCTGCAAGCGCATGTCTGCTGTCCACAACGCCTCACAGCGGTGCGTGAGCGCCACAGCCAGATGTAACGCATCCGGGGTTTTCAGACCAAAACGGGCACGGAGCATTGCACCTTGCGTGAACACTTCATCAGACATATCCAGCAAGGTGAACTGCGACATTCCATCCTCATAGTAACGTTGTAGTGCAACATTACCATCGCGCATGGGGGCGACCAGGCACTCAAATTTCACCAAGGATGAAATGGCATAACTCGAAGCAGGTTTCTGCTTCAGCGCAGATTTGACGCGAGCACCCCAAACGGGATGATCCTCGAAAGCATAGACCAATAAACAGGTGTCCAGATAAATTAATCCCATCCCTGTCTCTCCTGAACCAGTGCGTCATCTATTTCCTGCCCTGAGCGTCGAAGAGCTTGTGGGAGCGGGTGGTTGTCCAGCCAGGTAAGTATGTCATGCTGATCTGTATCGGATGCAGGATTGACCGGTACCAACTTCACGGCCGGTATTCCCCGATGGGCAATGATGACTTCTTCACCTTGCCGGGCAAGACGCACCAGTTGGGATAAACGATTTTTAGACTCCAGTATATTGATTTGCATGTTTAAGTTCTCGCAGTAACTGCACCAAGGCTAACTTAGCCAGAATGTGAGGCTTTCTAGCCAGATTGTCAAGTATTTGGTGCTCCCCATTAACAGATCCCGCAGATGTGCGGGATAGAGCACACAGGCGTCCAGGATGATCGTGAATTGAGAATTGTGGAAACTCAATCGTAGCCCATTCCCATTTCTTGGGCTTGCATCACCATTCGTATCATCAGGGATTGTAAGGCAGGATTTAATTTTGACGTGCTTGGATCGGTTCGCATATGAGGCGCTCAAGCTGAGACTATTGCAATCGAGAGTGGCACAGGCAATGACTGACATCAAAGCAGGCAATACTGTCGATGGCGAGTCCTTTTTTGATCGACATTCGCCTGCTGGCCGAAACGCCTTCCCTGGGTAAGTCCAAGCCAGATATTGGCGAGGATGTTTTGAGTTTCCCTTATGCCAGTCACATCATTTATTATTTGGTCCATGAACGGCAATTGGTAGTTTTTGGGGTACTGCACAAGCGAATGGTGCCGATGAACCACCTGGACGGGCGCGAGCTCCCTGAATTTAATCCCCATTAACAAGCCTTTTATTTTTCATTAACTTCGGCAGAACGTGCTTCATTTGAGAGATTCCGCAATACCCAGGCCCGCTTCATTTCTTGTAAGCACGTAAGCAATTATTGGAGATAACTATGCCTGTCATCAATATGCACGAAGCCAAGACCCAGCTTTCCCGCTACGTAGATCAGGCAGCATCGGGTGAGGAAAAATTATCATTGCCAGGGCGGGTAAACCGGTCGCGCGTCTGGTTTCTATGCAAGAGTCAGAAAATTTGCGTGTTCTGGGGCAGGGTAAAGAGCGTTTTACCATGCCGGAAAATCTGGACCACCCCCCTTCAAGCAGAGATAGAAGCCATGTTTTACGAGCATGAATCGTAACCTATGACGCAAAGATGGGCTTCTGGACAATTCATAAATCCCTCAAAAGATATTTGTGAACATAATAGCACCCCATAAACTTGCGCTATTGGTCCAGCTTTACGTGCTCCTAGCCCTAATCAGCTGCGAAATAGAAATATAGAGGCACATCGGATTATCGAGAGTGGGAGTAAAACCCAGGCGCTGATAAAAGTGTGCTGCGTTCTCACATTTTGCGTCCACTATAACGGCATACAAATCCACACGCTCGGAGAATTCTATAGCCAGATTCAGCGCAAAAGACAATAAATTCTGTCCAATCCCTTGTTTTTGATAACGGCTATCCACAGCCAAGCGGCCAACTCGCAAAATAGGGACTGGGTATCGTGGCAGATGCGCAGAAGGTAATGCTTCACTGGCAACCTGCCCAACACTGATAGTAACAAAGCCCAAAATATCAGGAAGGTCATCACGCTGTGCCACATATGTTTTACCTACACCGCGACGTTGCTGCTGTCCCGCATGATCACGCAGAAAAACATTCAGAGCATGATTACCGCAATCAAAGTGAGTACGCCCGTCCTGATGGTTCAGCAGCTCAATACGATCGGCCATTTATTGGCGATTCATCAGGGATTGTAAGGCAGGGTTAGGAGTAGGGGCTTGTTCGCAAGTGCTGATAAATACTTGAAAAGCGGATTGGGATAGGCGTAGCGTGTTTTGTTCGGTGACCACCTTGCAAGCAGCGGCGTAGGCATTTTGTAATATAAAACTGGAGACAGTAGTCCCCATCAGTGCGGCAGCCTGCTCGATGACTACTTTGGCCTCCGTACTAGCGCGAAGGTTGATGCGTGTGGTTTCCAATAGATCGGACATAAAAATCAGCTCCCTCTTACAATAAACCAATATCATCTTTGTACATCATATTGATGTACAAACAAAGCACTAAGCCTGCTTTCAGCATCAGCACCAACAAAGCGCCTCGGTGCATTTTTTCATTACAAAAGCAGCAAAGTAGGGGTAACCCTCAGTTTTTGAATGTTTAACCGCAAAAGAGGGATTTCTTAAATGGCATTAGTACCTGTCATCCTCTCCGGAGGCGCCGGCTCGCGTTTATGGCCGTTGTCCCGCAAGGCTTTCCCCAAACCCTTCGTGGCCCTGCCCGACGGCGAAAGCCCCATCCAGAAAACCCTACGCCGGGTCATCGACATTAAAGAAGATGCCCCACTGCTGACGGTGACTAACCGCGATTACTACTTCCTGACCCGCGACACCTTTGCCGAAGCCGTATATAAAGCGCAACAGCTTGCCGAACAAGGCTATCTGGTGACCTTAGCCCCGAATTAAAAGTTCTCCCGGAAATTTTCGGCGATCTTTTCCAGCGTATTCATTAACGTGGAATCTCTGTCTGTTCCATCGGTGTCATCAGGTTTGTTTTGATTCCAGTGTTTTGTAATTGCAATCAATAAATAAATGTTGCGGGCAGTAAAACCGGAGCAGTAAACCAGGATATAACCGCTGGTTCGTCTGAATTGTGCTTGCTTGAATGGAAAGCCATTCTCATTAAAATGTAGGTGCTGCAGTTCAAGGTAAGAACGATTATGTGTGAAATTATAGGGAACATCACGCCCAAAAGTTATAGGCAAACCTTTTCCTTCTTTGTAAGCACGGAAGTCTTCAACCAACTCTTTTGTTTTTTGCTCACCGAAAGAGTCTTTCAGAGCACAATAAGCGAAAATCCTGATCATCGCTAATGTTACGGCTATGTTATAAACACTCGTCGTAGTCGTTAGTTGGCCCGTTTTTTATCTTTATAGCCATCCCGGTAGTGATTTTGTCCATATCTACTCCCTCAGCGGTGAAATGGGCTGGAATACTTTGTAAATCTGCCCTACCACGTTGAGCAAATTCACAATAAGCCGTCATTTCTTCAAAAAGTTCGGCTGGGACGACGTAGAACTGCACCCGATTGTTAGACGAAACGGCAATAGCATCTCCTTGGGCTTCTAGAAGTGCTGCATTGGGGTTATTTTTAAACTTGCTGACAGGGGTGGTATAGCCACACATCACTTTCTGCAGTATGGACATGTTGAGTGCTCCAGTGAAGTTAATCGCTAAAAGACCTAAATTTGGGGATAAGTATAGACTTTTGTTTGGCTGGATTCTAGTAGTGATTCATCTGAAGCGGGTCAATAGCACCCCATAAACTTGCGCTATCGGCCCAGCTTGAGGCATTATGACCGAAAACAACACTACAAAAGCAGCAAAGCAGGGGTAAGCCTCAGTTTTTGAATGTTTAACCGCAAAAGAGGGATTTCTTAAATGGCATTAGTACCCGTCATCCTCTCCGGAGGCACCGGCTCGCGTTTATGGCCATTGTCGCGCAAGGCTTTCCCCAAACCCTTCGTGGCCCTGCCCGACGGCGAAAGCCTCATTCAGAAAACCCTGCGCCGGGTCATCGACATTAAAGAAGATGCCCCGTTGCTGACGGTGACTAACCGCGATTACTACTTCCTGACCCGCGACACCTTTGCCGAATGTGCCCGCATTCATGGCCAAACCGTGCGCAATGTGCACTACCTGCTCGAACCCGCCGGACGCAACACCACCCCGGCCATGGCCGCCGCCGCGCTCTGGGCGCAAGAAGTCGCCGGGCCGGAGAGCATCCTGCTGGTGCTGCCCTCGGACCACCTCATTCATGACCATAAAGCCTTTGCCGAAGCCGTACACAAAGCGCAGCAGCTTGCCGAACAAGGCTATCTGGTGACCTTTGGTGTCATCCCGACGGGTCCCGAAACCGGTTATGGCTACATTCAGAAGGGCAGTGCCCTGGACAGCGGTTATCAGGTCGCCCGTTTTGTTGAAAAACCTAATCAGAGCAAAGCCCAGGATTACCTCGACAGCGGCGACTACCTCTGGAACTCCGGCATGTTCTGCATGCGCGCCGACAGTCTGCTCAATGCCCTGCAAACAGATGCCCCGGAAGTGCTGGAAGCCGTTCAGGCAGCCATCGCCTCCGCTACCCGCAACGGCGACACCTGGGAACTGGGTCAGGAATTTGCCCTGGCCCCGGACATTTCCATTGACTACGCTGTCATGGAAAAAGCCCCCAATGTGGCCGTGGTGCAAGCCGATTTCGACTGGAATGACCTGGGTGCCTGGAGTGGCTATGGTTCTTTGATGGCCAAAGACGCCCAAGGGAATCAGGTACACGCCCCGGAATGTGTGCTGGTAGACAGCCAGAATTGCGTCGTCCAGAGTCCTGAGCGCCTCACGGCCATTCTTGGTTTGCAGGATATTTTGATTGTGGACACCCCCGACGCCCTGCTGGTGGCCGACCGCCGCCGCGATCAGGAAGTCAAAACCATTGTCGAAAAGCTCAAGGCCCGCAAACACAGCACCGTCGATCTCCATGCCACCGTCCATCGTCCCTGGGGTACCTACACCACTCTGGAAGAAGGCGACCATTTCAAAATCAAGCGCATTGTCGTCAAAAAAGGCGAAAAACTCTCCCTGCAAATGCACCACCACCGCAGCGAGCACTGGATTGTAGTGTCTGGCACCGCCCGTATTGTCAACGGGCAAGAAGAAAAACTCATCATGACCAACCAGTCCACCTACATTCCGGCGGGCTGTCACCATCGTCTGGAAAACCCCGGTATGATGGATCTGGTACTCATCGAAGTGCAAAGCGGCGCTTATCTGGGTGAAGATGACATCGTCCGCTTTGATGACATCTACGGACGTGCTGAAGCTGCAGCAACCACTGCCTAAAACCAAAACACAATCAGGAAACGACTGCGTGCTCAAGGCCCTCTGGACCCGAGTCAAAAACCTGAACAAGCTCTTTATCTGGATCGTTCTGGTCCCAACAGGGTTATCCATCCTGTATTTTGGATTGATTGCATAACCTATCCATATTAGCTAAACAAGATTTGTGGTGTACGGTCCCAAACAGCGGATGAGTTCCAGTGGACTGGCCTCCTTGCTCAGTAATCTGGGTGGCAGCAATTCCACCACTGCGGCACAAACTATCAGCTCCTACATTTCGTCCTGGGACGGCATCATGGCGGTCAACAAGCTGTATCCGCTGAAACAGGTTTATGGCAACGACCATATTGATATATTCAACCGCTTTGGTGGCGTGTTTCATCCTTATTCATCATTCATCCATGGTGCGCCTGTGGCGTTACTACCAAAATATGGTGGCCGATACGCTGGACAGTACCAACGGCATCAGCGAACTGAAGGTGCGCGCCTTTACCGCCCACGATGCCCAGAAAATCAATGATTTCTTGCTGGCGAAAAGTCAGGATATTGTCAATCAACTGTATGAGCGGGATAGTCTATGAACTGGATCATCTTCATCCGTTGCTGTGGGAGGTGACAATACCAGCTAAAGCCCCAAATCCAGAGCGTGTGCTCAAGATCGTCGTCTCATACAGCATGCACTGCTTCACTAGGAAACCGTTCGCAGATGAGATTGTCTCCGCTGAAGCCAAATATTCCGACAACTGAGAGACGCGTATTTTTGATTCTGGAAGGTGGACCTTGTCTAAGCGCTTGCCGATCATAATTGCTGACCTGGAAAAAAGACGCTGTCTGCATTCCGGACAGTTCGGTGTTGGTCACCTTTTGATGTACCCGAAGCGATTACCTTCGGTGTCGATGAGGAGGAAGCCCTGCTGAATGCCATTGATGCGTTGGAAACCGGCTTGTCATTCTATGTGGATACCCGCAGTGAAGCTGTTGCCGAATTCGACGCGTACTCCGCCACACTGACGCCCATCTGACACCGGCTGCACGGGAATTGACGGATAAGGATGTGCTGCGACTGGTGAAAGAATCACGTTGAATTGGCCACTATACTGCAATGGTTTGATCTTCTAAGTACTTCGCCGTTAGGGAAAGCCTATAGCAACTCTTTCAGTTGATATAAAACGGCCAATGCTTCTCTGGGGCTGATGTTGTCAGGGTTCATTTGTTCCAGCAGCTCCAATGCGGGGTGGGGTGTTGCTGCAAATAGGGGGATTTGTGCCGGTGGATTTTGCGTGGATGCCGGATTGGGCAAGATGCTTGGTCGTGCAGAGCTCGAATTCTCAAGTAATTGCAGCCGTACCTTGGCGGTGCTGACCACTTTTTCTGGAATGCCAGCCAGGCTGGCCACGGCCAGGCCATAACTCTGGGCGGCTGGCCCTTCTTCGACACGATGCAGGAATATAACCTGATCGTTCTGGGCGACAGCATCCAGATGCAGGTTGCTGAGCTTCGGGCTTTCCAGTTCGGTCAGTTCAAAATAGTGGGTAGCAAAAAGCGTAAATGCCCCGCGTTCCAGCAGCGCTTCTGCGGTGGCCCAGGCAATGGCGAGGCCGTCATAGGTGGCGGTGCCGCGCCCGATTTCATCAAGAATGACCAGACTCTGAGCGGTGGCCAGATGCAATATGCGGGCGGTTTCGCTCATTTCCACCATGAAGGTCGAGCGCCCGCCCGCCAGATCGTCGGCGGCACCAATGCGGGTGAATATCTGGTCGATAGGCCCGATAATGGCTTCGCGAGCGGGCACCCAGCTGCCGATATGCGCGAGCAGTACGATCAGCGCGCTCTGGCGCATATAGGTGGATTTACCGCCCATGTTGGGGCCGGTAATCAGGTGCATCCGCTGTTGTCCATCAAAATGAAGGTCGTTGGGCACAAACTGACTGCCCATTTGCGCTTCGACGACCGGGTGTCTGCCATCAAGAATGTGTAGGCTGCTTTCCGCCACCAGTTGCGGTGCAGACCAATTCAGCGATAAGGCGCGTTCAGCCAGGGTACTCAGAACATCCAGTTCCGCCACTGCAGTCATGGTGTTCTGCAGGGCTGCAACTTCCGGTATCAGGGCATCCAGAAGCGTTGTGAAGAGCTGGCGTTCCCGGCTGAGAGCCAGACTTTCGGCGGAAAGCGCCTGATCTTCGATGACCTTGAGGGCGTCATTGATGTAGCGTTCGGCATTTTTGGTGGTCTGGCGGCGGCGGTAGTCGTCGGGAATAGATCCCTGATAACTGCGGCTGATTTCAATATAAAAGCCGTGAACCCGATTGTACTGAATTTTGAGCTGGCTGATGCCGGTGCGCTGGCGTTCTTCCTGCTCCAGATTACGCAGGACATCCTGAAGGTTGTGACTCAGGGCCTGTAAACGGTCAAGTTCAGTGTCATAGCCCGTTTGGATATAACCCCCGTCTCTTTGGGTCATGGGGGGCTGATCGACAATGGCGTTTTCCAGCAGCAGGCGGGTTTCTGCGAATAACCCGATGCGTTCCCGATAGTCATGAAGCGGACTTTGTGCGAAACGGTGCAGGCTTTCGTGCAGAGCGGGCAGGGCCTGGAGGGTGCTGCGCAATTGCGCCAGATCACGAGGATTGGCGCTGCGCAAGGCAATACGGGTGAGAATGCGCTCGGCATCGGCGATTCCCTGCAGGGCCTTTTGCAGCGGCTCCGGACCCTGGCCGGCTACCAGTGCGCTGACATGCTGCTGGCGCTGAAGCAAATCGGGTCCCTGACGCAAAGGACGTAACAACCAGCGCCTCAGCAGCCGGTTACCCATGGGCGTGCGGGTCTTTTGCAACAGAAACAGCAGGGTAGGGCCCTGTTCGTGCAGACTTTCAACAACTTCCAGCGCACGAAAAGCGGTGGCATCCAGATACAGCTCATCTTCAGCACGCTCCGGCTGCAGATGCTGGATTTGAGCCAGGCTGCCCCGTAGTTGGGATTCGGCATAATGGAGAAGCGCTCCTGCGGCACGCAGGGCCAGTGGCCAGTCGTTGCAGCCAAAGCTGTTTAGGCGTTCTCCGAAATAGCGTTCCAGCACGGCCTGACTGCGTCGGGTCTGGAACAGGGTTTTATCCAGCCCCTGGGCATGCTTGTTGTTCAGGCTGGTTTTAAGGGGCGAATCTTCGGGAAGAATGATTTCAGCTACTGGACGCCGGGCCAGCAGGTCGGCCAAGCCGGTCTGGGGGGTTTCCCTGAGCATCAGCCGCCCTCCGGCTGCATCCAGCCAGGCGAGGCCGCAGCTTGCGCCTTCTGGACAAATGGCCAGCAGCAGGGGCTCTTGATGACTATCCAGCAAGGCCCCATCGACAATGGTGCCGGGGGTCAATACCCGGACAATGGCCCTTTCGACAGGACCTTTGCTGGTGGCGGGGTCACCAATTTGTTCGCCGATGGCGATTTTTTCACCGAGTGCGACCAGTTTTCCTAAATAACCATCGACGCTATGCACCGGAACCCCAGCCATGGGGATGGGTTCTCCTGCGCTGTGCCCCCGGCTGGTGAGGGTAATACCCAGCAAGGTCGATGCTTTTTGCGCATCTTCGTAAAACAGTTCGTAAAAATCACCCATACGGTAAAATAGCAGAGCATCCGGACATTCTGCTTTCAGTCCGAGATATTGCTGCATCATGGGGGTGTGCTTCGCGCTTGGTTCAGCGGAGCTCATGGTGAGAGGGTTGCCTGTGCAAATCAATATTCATATTGCGCAGAGGATAGCGCAGGACAAGTAGTTACGGCTACGTCCGTCACCCATTACAGGTGACGGACAGGAAGAGGTACGAATGAATTCAGCTCCGGTTGCCGCCGCCAAAAATTTCCAGCAGGGCCATGAACAGGTTGATGATGTCCAGATACAGGCCGACTACCAGCAGAACCGGCTCCTGAATGCCACCGCGTACCATGCGCTGGGTGTCAAACAGAATCAGACCGCTGAACACCAGTACCAGAACGCCGGCAATAGCCAGTTGCAGGGCTGGCAGATGCAGCAGGAACATGTTCAGCAAAGACACGACAATGGCCAGAATCAGTCCGGTGATGAGGAATCCACCGATGTTGCTGAAATCCCGGCGGGTGGTCATGGCGTAGGCAGACAGGCCGATAAACATGGCCGCCGTGGTGCCCAGCGCTTCGGCAATGACGGTGGCACCGTTGGGCATCCGCAAATACATTTCAATCGCGGGTCCCATCATCATGCCCATGCCGGCAGCAAAGAGGAAAACCAGCGGTATGGCAAAAGGACTGCGGTGAGCGCCGGTATACTGCACGGCAAACAGCAGGGCAAAAGAGCCGATCATCAGGATGAAGGGATGCTCATAGGCGAACGGTGAGCTCATGCCATAAACCGCAGCAATGGCCGAAACGACCAGGGTGGCGGCCAGCAGCGCGTAGGTCTTCCCCAGCAGTGCGCCAATAGACGTGCCAGTACGGCTTCCCTGGGGATTCATGCTGTCGGGAAACTGATAGGGGTTCTGATCCTGATTCATTAACGGACTCCTTCAAACAAGCAACGTGCTTGGGTATACCTCAAGAATGGGGGTTTCTGTTCGATAAATCAATGGTCCTGCTGAACTTTCAACTAAGCAGATCGGGGCTAAGAGTCTGGCAGCGGCGAAAAGTTCCGGCAGTTATCGGCGATTTGTTACTTGCCCATTGCTGAACACATCATTACCCTGCAATTCTTTTCTCGGACTGATGATGGAGCCAGCATGCGCGCATTGATTTTTGACACGGAAACCACGGGGCGGGTGGAGCCCGATCTGATCGAAGCGGCCTGGCTGGCAGTCAGTGATCTCAAGACCCTGGAGGTAGATGAACAGTTCGTGCAGCGTTATCGCCCGGATAAGCCCATTGAGATGGGTGCCATGGCGGTACACCATATTCTTGAAGAAGAACTGCTGGATTGTCCTTCGGCACGGACTTTCACTTTGCCGGAAGATACGGGTTATCTGGTAGGGCATAGTATTGATTATGACTGGGGTGTGATCGGCAAACCCGATGTCAAACGCATTTGCACTTATGCGATGACCCGCAAATTGTGGCCGGAAGTGGATAGTCACTCCCAGTCGGCACTCATGTTTCATTTCAGCAAGGACCGCAAAAAAACGCGGGATAATCTGAAAAATGCCCATTCCGCCCTGGCCGATGTGAAGTTTTGCCGGATTTTGCTCAATAAGGTAATTCTGGCGGTGCGTCCTTCTTCCTGGGAAGACTTATGGGAGTTCAGTGAGCGTGCCCGTATTCCCGAAACCATGCCTTTTGGTAAGCATAAGGGCGTCAAAATTATTGATCTGCCGGATGACTACCGTAAATGGGCACTGAATAATCTGACCGATATGGACTTTTATTTGCGCAAGGCACTGGAAAGCTGAGCACGCAGTACTGCCTCCAGTAGTAGTGCTCCGCACTGGGCGGCACTATTGCCGGCGGCGATAATGCCGTCTTCATGCCCCGCCATTTGCAGTAACACCGGCAGATGAGCATTGTGGATAATGCTGCTGATGGCCTCGGCCATGGCGGGGGTCCCATACTCCGCGTCCAGAGGGGTGGCCGCCATGCCCAGTGGGGCGGCGGCCTGCCAGAGTAGCGGGCTGTGCACATGAAATACCCAATGAATGTCAGAGCGGGCGGCGTAACAGGCGGCATGGCTCAGGGCTTCGGAAGAAGGCGGCTGCGGTCCTCTGGCGCGGATTTCATTGCGCAGGATATCCCAGCCTGTCACGGTGCAGAAATTATGTGCGCTCAGGGTCGGGAGCCCCCCGGTTTGGGTGGCACTGACCAGAAAGCCCTGCGGACTGCGGCAGCTCACATTACCAAAACCGATGCCGCCATAGCGCTGTGGGTCCGCACCGATCAGCTGGCGGGCAAAAAAAACATCACGCCAGTCCTGTAAGGTGGTGATTTCGCGCTGATCAGGAGCGGTGGCCGGTGTCCAGTGCAACAGGAATTTGGTAACGCCTTCTGCGGGTGTGTGGGCTGTGCTCATGAGTTTGAGCGCCGGACAAAAATTTTCTGGAGGAGTCGGTACCAGCCGGGGAGGGTGACCGGGCCGGATGGGGCTGCATGGGCTCTGGCCACTGTCTTGCCGGGGCTGGTCGGGCGCTCGGGCAGAGCTACATCCGGCGGATATATATCTACCAGGGTGGCTCCCCAACTGCTGCGGTCATTGGCCAGACGAAAATTTTTGACCATGGGTTCACGGCGCAGCAAGGTATGTACGGTTTCGCGGAGCACGCCTTTACCCTTGCCGTGAATAATGCGAATTTCAGTAATGCCGGCAGCGCGGCAACTGCGTAAATATTCCCGAACCAGATCAGGTGCTTCCCTGGGACGAAAGGCGTGGAGATCAAGAACGCCATCTATGGCGCTTTTGAAAACCGGATCCGGCGCTTGGGTCAAAGCAGAATCCTCTCAATGCCTCCCTGTCGGGTGGCGTCAATAAAGCCTTGCTGCCACTGGCTGCCGAGAATTTTACGGGCCAGCTCCACGACAATGTAGTCCGTGTCCAGGCCGGTATCTTCCCGGTAGCGTTCCAGACCCTGCTGACAAGCCGGGCAACTGGTCAGCAGACGGACATTGTTGTCTACGGCTTTGTCACTGCCGGTCAGCTGGAAAACCCCTTCTTTCAGCACTTCTTCCTTGCGGAAACGTAACTGGGTGGCAATATCCGGACGACTGCTGGCCAGCGTTCCGGCTTCGCCACAGCAGCGCGCCGATTCCAGCACTTCCTGACCCAGCAGACGACTGACGACAGCCTGGGGTTTGTGGGTTTTCATGGGGCTATGGCAGGGGTCGTGATACAAATATTGCACGCCTGCGACGCCTTCCAGGGCAATCCCTTTTTCCATGAGATATTCATGAATATCCAGCAGGCGGCAACCGGGGAATATTTGCTGAAACTGGTATTGCAGCAGCTGATCCATGCAGGTACCGCAGGATAAAATGACTGTTTTGATGTCCAGATAATTCAGCGTATTGGCGACCCGATGGAAGAGCACCTGATTACGCACGGAAATTTCCTGCCCTTTGTCTTCCTGCCCCCCGGCTGTCTGGGGATAACCACAGCAGAGATATCCGGGTGGCAGGACGGTTTGCGCACCCACATGATGGAGCATGGCGAGTGTCGCCAGACCGATGTCGCTGAACAAGCGCTCGCTGCCGCATCCCGGAAAATAAAACACGGCGTCACTGTCGTCAGTGACCTTGGCGCTATCACGGATAATGGGCACGGTTTTGTCATCGACAATGGCCAGTAACTGGCGCATGGTCTGGGCGCCCATTTTGGTGGGCAGGGGTTTGCGTAAAAAATGAATGACTTCCGTACGCATGCTGGCCTTGCCGGTAGTCGCCGGTGGCGGGCCCTTGGGTAGCAAGGGCTTGACGATGTCATGGGCCAATGCCTGGGCCTTGAACATGGTCTGCAGAACCCATTGGCGCATGAAGTGTACCTTGCCGGGTTCGGTGGCATTCAGGTAGTTCATGGCCAGGCGGGTACTCATGTTGAAGGACTTTTCCCCACGCGCCCGAAGAATGTTGCGCATATGAATGGAGACCTTGCCGAAATCAATATCTACCGGGCAGGGCGTCATGCATTTGTGACAGGTGGTACAGTGATCGGCGACATCATTCATCGCTTCAAAATGCTGCCGCGAAACACCCCGCCGGGTTTGTTCCTCGTACAAAAAGGCCTCAATGAGCAAGCCAGTCGCCAGAATTTTATTGCGCGGCGAATAAAGCAGATTGGCCCGGGGAATGTGGGTCATGCAGACCGGTTTGCACTTGCCGCAACGCAGGCAATCCTTGATTTCCCGGTTGAGTTCGCCAAGTTCGCTGGCTTCGAGGAGCAGGGCTTCCTGTTCCACCAATTGCAGGGAGGGGGTGTAGGCATTGTCCAGACCGGAGCCTGCCAACAGTTTGCCCGGATTGAAGATGTTATCGGGATCTGCTTCGGCCTTGTAGCGGGCGAAGGCGGCTATTTTTTCCGGTTCCAGCCAGCGCATTTTGGTAATGCCAATGCCGTGTTCGCCGGAAATGACGCCACCCAGCTCCAGGGCGATGGCCATGATCCGGTCCACCACCGCGTCCGCTTCATGGAGCATGCGGTGATTACTGGATAAAACCGGGATGTTGGTGTGAATGTTGCCATCACCCGCATGCATATGCAGAGCGACGAATAAACGGGCGCGTTTGTGCTCTGCGTGAATTTCACGGGTCCGTTCGCGCAGGGCATTAAAGGCATCTCCCGCAAAAAGCGCTTCCAGGGGTCGTCCTACCCGCTCCCGATAGCTGACCCGCAAAGCGCCACGCAGGAACAAGTCTATGAGGGTTTCTTCCGGCTGCAGGGCCGGAGCGGACTGCACATCCAGCAGTTCCGGGTGCAACAGGGCGGAGTCATCCAGATGCTTGAGCAGGGATTCCCAACGTTGCCGGGTATCCTCAATCAGGGCAAGGGCCGCAGCTCTTTTGGCGGCAACAATAGCCTGATCTTCGCTGGAATCTTCATAATCTTTGGCTTTGCGGATTTCGGCCAGATCACCGTTGAAATAGGCTTCCAGAGCCGCGAGACTGCGCAATTTGCTGCTGATGGACTGTTCAATATTGATGCGTTCCACGGCGCGCGTATAAGCACCCAGTTGCTCCAGGGGGATCACCACATCTTCATTGATTTTGAAGGCGTTGGTATGGGCGGATATGGCGGCAGTGCGACTGCGGTCGGCCCAGAAGCGCCGTCGCGATTCGGGCGTGGTAGCTATGAAGCCTTCGCCGCCCCGGGCATTGGCAATGCGCACGACTGCTGCCGCCGTGGCTCCGGCCGCATCGGGATCATCGCTGGCAATGTCCGCGAGCAGGAGCATTTTGGGACGCTCGTGGCGGGGGGCCTTGTTACTGTATTTGATGGCTTTCAGATACCGGTCGTCGAGATGCTCCAGTCCGGTCAACAGAACATTTTTCTGGCTTTCCACGAAGGATTTCACTTCGACGATGGCAGGCACTGCGGCATTCAGGTCGCTTCCGTAAAACTCCAGGCAAACCGTGCGGATATGGGCGGGCATACGATGCAGCAGGAAACGTCCGGAAGTGATGATGCCATCGCAGCCTTCTTTCTGAATGCCCGGGAGTCCGCCGAGGAATTTGTCGGTCACATCCTTCCCCAGTCCAGGCTTGCGGAAGCTGGCCCCCGGCAGGGTGAGTTTTGTTGGCTCACCCAATGGCGATTTGCCATCGGCAGCAAAGCGTTTGAGCAGGAAATCCACCTGCGGTTGATCATGAATCTTGCCGAGGTTATGGTTCAGACGTTCCACTTCCAGCCAGTTACCGTCGGGGGTGACCATGCGCCAGGAGATTAAATTATCCAGGGCCGTACCCCAGAGTACCGCTTTCTTGCCGCCAGCATTCATGGCGATATTGCCGCCGATGGTGGAGGCATCCATAGAGGTGGGATCTACCGCGAATACCAGACCGGCGGCATCGGCGGCATCGGCGACGACTTTGGTGACGACGCCCGCACCCGCGATCATGCTGGGAACCGCTGTGTTCAGTCCCGCCGGAGTGTACGCTTCAATAGCCGAAGTCTGCTCCAGTTTTTCGGTGTTAATAATGGCGGTATGACGCTGGAGAGGGATGGCGCCGCCGGTATACCCGGTGCCGCCGCCGCGCGGGATGATAGCCAGACCCAACTCCCTGCAGGCGGCTACCATGCGTTGCACTTCAGATTCATCAGCGGGATAGAGCACTACAAAAGGTATTTCCACCCGCCAGTCGGAAGCGTCGGTGATATGGGCGATGCGCGCATAGGCGCTGAAATCGACATTATCCCGTGCCGTAATTTTCAGGAGACGTTTTTCCGATTTTTTGCGCAGTTGCAAATCTTCATCAAACTGCCGGGTGAAGGTTTTTACGGCTTCCCGGGTGTTATCCAATAGTCGCAATACCAGCGCATTGCCCTCGGCGCGCGCACTGATGTCGTTGAGCCGATGGGCCAGCGCATTCCACAGGGCTTCGCGTCGATGCTTATCGCGGGCAAGGTCATCCTGAATATAGGGATTACGCTCTACCACCCAGAGATCGCCCAGCACCTCAAAAAGCATACGCGCTGAACGCCCGGTGACCCGTTGTTCGCGCAGGTCTTCGAGAATACGCCAGGCTTCCTGGCCGATCAGGCGTGAGACGATTTCGCCATCGGAAAAAGACGTGTAGTTGTAGGGGATTTCGCGGAGACGTGAGTTCATAAGGGAATCATAACATTGTCAATGAGCCGGGTCTGCCCAAGATGCGCGGCCGCAAACCAGCGCGCACCGGGCCGGGCGATATTCACGGCTTGTAGCGTCTCGCTATCCCGTAATGCGAGATAATCTAAAACAAATCCTGCCTGTTCGAGACTTTCTCGACCGGCTTGGGCCAATTCTGCAACAGATGCCTGAGGGGTGCTGCGCGGTATCAGGTCGAACAGTGTGGCAGCCAGGCGAGGGGCTATCTGCCGCTCGCCAGGACTGAGCCGCACATTGCGTGAACTGTAGGCTAATCCGTCCGCTTCTCTTTGAACAGGGCCAGGAAGAATTTGTACGGTCATGTTCATGTCGGTCACCATTTGCTGAACAATCCGCAGTTGCTGATAATCTTTTTCGCCGAGGATCAGAATTTCGGGCTGAACCATCTGCAAGAGCTTGTTCACCACCGTGCAGACTCCGGCAAAATGTCCCGGACGACTGGCCCCACAAAGGGTTTTGGCCAGGCTGTGGGGCGGTATGATGATGGAAAGATCCTTTCTGCCACGCGGATACATTAACCCATCGTCCGGGGTGAACACTGTGGAGCATCCCGCTGCGTGGAGTTGCTGTAAATCCTTGTCGAGACTGCGGGGGTAATGGGCGAAATCTTCCTGCGGCCCGAACTGCAGCGGGTTGACGTAAATGCTGACCAGCACCTGTTCGGCACGAGCGGCGGCCAGGCGCACCAGAGCCAGATGACCGTCGTGCAGGTTTCCCATGGTGGGGACAAACGCCAAGGTGCCGCGCAGACTTTGGCGCCACTGACGCAAGCTGGCAATGTCCTTGAATACCGGCATGTCAGTGTGGGCGTCGGGGCGGAAAATTGCCGCTGGCCACGTCCTGAACATATTGGGCGAAGGCTTGCTGCTGCAGGTTTCCGGCTTCCAGATAACGGCGTGCGAAGGGTGGGCTTTCTGCCTCCAAACCCAGTACATCATGGGCTACCAGCACCTGAGCGTCGGTATCAGGTCCCGCACCAATGCCAATAGTGACGGCATCAATTTCTCTGCTGATTTTGGCAGCGACCTGATCGGGGACGGCTTCCATAACCACAAAGCGCGCCCCTGCTGCGCTGAGTGCAGCGGCTTCATGATGCAGACGCTGAGCCTCGGCATCGGTGCTTCCCTGGCGCTGGAAACTGCCCCACTGGCGAACGCGCTGGGGTGTCAGGCCAATATGCGCACAAATATTGATGCCGCGTTCTGCACAGAAAGCTACTGTTGCTGCCATTTCCGCTCCGCCTTCCAGTTTGATGACATCGGCCCCGGCACGCAGTAATTCACCCGCCGACTCCCAGGCCTGTTCCGGGCTTTTCTCATAACTGCCAAAGGGGAGGTCGGCAAATACCAGACATTCACCAGCGCCACGACGCACCATGCGGGTGTGATAGCACATCTGCTCCAGCGTGACGTTGAGCGTGTCCTGATCTCCACAGACGACCATTCCCAGCGAGTCTCCGACCAGAACACCGTGCATGCCCGCTGCCGCTGCAAAGCGTGCCATGGGGTAATCGTAGGCGGTTACCAGCGCCCGTTTGATGCCCTGTTGTTTGTCTTTAACCCAGCGGGAAATTTTCTTGTGCATTGTACTCCTCAAATGTCTTGCAGGTGATACTTGACCATTTTGATCAAGTTCTCATTGTGCCGCTCTTCATGGACAAAATCCAGTTCTGCGGTGTTGATTTCCAGGCAGGGCGCGGTGTAGTTGCTGCGCCAGTGCAGATAAGCCTGTTGGACTTTGGCCAGATAAGCCGTATCCAGATTTTGTTCATAGGCTCGGGCCCGGGACAGGATACGCGCTTTCAGTGTGGCGAGGGGGGCATTCAGAAAAATCAGCAAAGCGGCGCACGGGGCTTGATAATGTAGCTGCGTTTTGATTTGCTGAAACAACCGGAGTTCAGCCGCATTGAGTGTCAGCGGCGTAAATATTTCGTCTTTGCGGGCGCTGTAGTCGCTGATGATATAAGCATTGGTCAGCGCTGCTGATTGCCACTGCGCCTGGCGCTGAAGTAAAAACTGCAGTTCAGTGGCCAGTTCACCACCGGGTTGCCGATAAAAATCGGGTAGGAATGGGTTTTCTTCAGGCTTTTCAAGGATTAATTCGCCTTGAAAATGATCCGCGAGAAGACGGGCCAAGCTTGTTTTACCGGCCCCTATGGGCCCCTCAATGCTAATGATGCGCGGATGATTCATGCGCTGGCCCTGTGCATGGGTAAAGTTTCCTTGGGCATGGCCGATTCGGGCAGGCGGGTGACAGACTGGTCAGCAACGGCGGGCAGATAGTCGGCAATACATCCACACCCTGGTAAGTTCAGCGCAGGATCAAACTCCGCGAGTGGAATCAGGACAAAGGCTCTCTCGCTCATGCGCGGATGTGGAATGCGCAGTCCAGGATCATGGGAAATCAGATTGCCATGACTCAATAAATCCAGATCAAGAATACGTGGGCCCCAGAACACTTCGGCACTGCGTTGTCGGCCCGCCAGGGCTTCCAGATTTTGCAGGGCTTGCATCAAGACCTGGGCAGGCAAATGGGTTTGCAAACGGGCAACCGCATTGATGAACGCCGGTTGTTCGACGCCGCCTACCGGCTCCGTGCGATATAGATGCGAACGCCAGAGCAGCTTTGAATCCGGCAATTCTGCCAAAGCCTGGACTGCCTTCTGCACCTGTTGCACGGGCTGCGCAAGATTGCTGCCGATACTGATCCAGGCAATTACAGCGGGTTCGGAGGCAGAATGCCCTGTTTGATCAACCATTGTTGCGCATTTTCCTTGTTCGAGATTTCGCCATCCAGTTGGGCTTCCCGCAATAATTTCAATGTTTTTCCCAGAGACGGCCCGGCTTTTAGCCCCAGCGTTTGCAGTTCCTGTCCGTTGAATGGCGACGGGAGATGTCTCTGTACCTGCAAGTAAAGACGGGCGCTGTCCACAATTGTCGCGTTATCGGCATAAATCGCCATAGCCGCCAGTATGCCCGCGACCGAGACGCCTTGCCAGATGTTTGCTTTTTGACTGGGGCGCTTTGCTTTAAGCAGGGTGTCCGGCAAGCCGGACAAGACCCGGAGATCCGCCAGCAGTCGACCCCGGTCTGGACCCGGCCACTGGTCGAGACAGTGTTGAATATCGGGTAGGGGTACATCCTGCCAGATGAGGATCAGCATGGGGATAAAAATGGCCAGCGGTTCATCAGGGAACTGTGCGCGCAGCCACTGAATCTGTTCCTGACCGCGCTGCAGCAAAGTCGGCATGGTGTTGCTTGCGGGTGGCGTTGGGCGCAGCAAAAACCAGAGCTTCCAGACTGTTAACAGCGGCAATGCGCTGGGTAGTGCTTCCAGTTCCAACAGGTAGCGGAGTTCCCGCCACAATCTTGCGCCACTCAGTTGGGTAAAAATGTCTGCTTGCAGCGCTTGTTCGAGTTGCTGATGACTCTCCGGAGCTAAATCCATCTGAAAACGGGTGGCAAAGCGTAATCCCCGCAATATGCGGGTGGGATCATCCAGAAACGACCGGGAATGCAGGGTTCTGAGTAAACCGGTCTGTAAATCGGCCTGTCCATCATAAGGATCAAGCAGGATCCCGAATTGTTGAGGATCCAGCCGGATAGCCATGGCATTGACGGTGAAATCCCGGCGCGCCAGGTCGGCATGAATATTTCCGGGGCGAACCTCCGGCAGAGCAGCGGGGGCGGGGTAGTGCTCCAGTCGGCACTGGGCAAGGTCCAGAGCAACCCCTTGGCTGTCTTCCAGAATAGCCGTGCCGAACTGGGCATGAAACTGATAGTGCGCTCCATGAATCTGCGCCTTGCAAGCTTCAGCCAGCGCCCGCGTATCCCCTTCTACGGCAATATCCAGGTCGGGCGCGTAGCGCTTTAAAAACAGATCACGGACCGCACCCCCAACCAGATAGGCAGGCGTGCCCAGTTGTTGGGCGATGCGGCCAATTTGCCGCAGATGCTCCAGCCTTGCGGCTCCCCACTGATTTTCCAGCAAGGGGAGGAGATTTGCGGAGTCTGCTTCCATGGGGCGGATAGACGTACGACCTCGTCAGTCGTTGTCTGTCACTTCCTCAGTGTCTGCCGTCGTTTTTGCAGTAACAGAATCAGAACGGGGATGACGGCGACGCCGTCGTTTTGGCCGACGACTGCGGGTCGCAGGCAGCGGGCCAAGAGCTGTTTCCTGTCCACTTTCCTCTAAGCGGGCGGCTTCAATCAGGGTGCGGCGACCTTCATGATCGGCGGTCTGAAATTGTTCCCACCAGTTTCCTAATTCGGCAGCGATTTCTCCGGCTTGAATCCGTAGTAATAAAAAGTCAAAGGCCGCACGGAAGCGGGGATGAGCGAGAAGCGCATGGGGACGCCTTCCGCCTCTGCGCAAAAAGCGCGCCTGGAGATCCCAGATTTCGCGCATGGGTAGGGAAAAGCGCCGTGGTACAGCTACCCGGCCCATGCAATCCTGGAGAATATCGCTGGCCGCCTGCTGCAAGGCAATGGCAGCAGGTTTTCCTTGTTGCTCCAGCACCTGGCTTTGTTGTTGCAATACCGGCCAGAACAGGGCAGCAAACAAAAAGGCCGGCGTGACGGATTTGCCATCGTTAACCCGCTGATCGGTCCCCTCCAGGGCGCCCTGTAATAAAATCCGGGCGGGTTCGGCGTTGTCCGTATCGAGGAGGGCGTCGACTTGTGGGAATAACGCAGCAAACAGGCCATGTTGGCGGAGTAATTCAAAGCTGGACCGGGCGTCACCATTCAAAAACAGCTTGAGGGTTTCCTCAAAAAGTCGCGCAGAAGGGACTTCCTGCAAGCAGTCCCGACAGGTGCTGATGGGCGCACGGGCGGCTTCATCCAGCGTGAACCCCAGTTTTGCGGCAAAGCGCACAGCGCGTAACATGCGCACCGGATCTTCGCGATAGCGCTGTTCGGGATCCCCGATAATGCGTAAAAGGCCAGCCCGCAAATCTTCCATGCCTGTGGAGAAATCCAGAATGCCCCGATCGGCAATATTGTAATATAAGGCATTGGCGGTGAAATCCCGGCGTCGGGCATCTTCTTCCAGCGACCCGTAAACATTATCGGCCAGAATGCGTCCGCTTTCACTGCGCTCACTGGCTTCCTTCTTTTTGCCATCGGCGCCGCCCCGGAATGTCGCCACTTCAATGATTTCGCTGCCAAACTGAACATGCACCAGAATAAAGCGCCGCCCAATCAGGCGAGCATTACGCCGAAACAGTTTGCGTACCTGCTCCGGATGCGCGTCGGTGGCCACATCAAAATCCTTGGGTTCGCGACCCAAAAGCAGATCACGCACCCCCCCGCCGACCATGTAGGCCTGAAAACCCGCCCGATGCAAGCCATTCAGTACCTGCAAGGCGCCGTCGCTAATATCCCTCCGGGAGATATTATGCTCTGCTCGTGGCGTTACCTGCGCGCCAGGAATCTGCACGAGGAGCGGAATCGGTGCATCGGCAGAGCTATCCGTACTGGCCTCTGCAATATTTAACTGACTGGTTATAAAAGATTTTAAAGATACCAAGGCTGATCCCTAGCAAGGGTGGTCCGTCATTCTCGGCGACAGTGTACCTGAAAAATCGGGGAAAAGCAGTTACGCTGGAAGATGGGTATGCCTAATGCCAGTATGATCAGTTGTTAACGGAAAGCCCCACCATTTGGTTTTATGCAAATCTTCAATCTAACTGGATTTAAATAACCCAATACCCACTTGCAAAAAAAGCGGTCTGGATAAGCAGTGCAAGAGCTGAAAAAGCAAGCAATAAAAAGCATAAAACTTTTTTATCAGAATTTTGGAAGTAAATTCCTGCTGCAATAAAAATTGGGATATCTATATAGAGCAGTCTAAAGGTTGAAGAAGGTCCCTGAACTGATCCAATGAACCATATATAGCCCAATACAACCAGTAAGCTGTATATAAAAAATAAATATTCTTTGAATTTGTATAGTATCCAGGTTGAAAAAATTGCCATGATAATGCTAAAAGTATTGGTGATGTATTCGACTGATCCTTCAGGAGATTTGCCAGTAGGTTGTAAAAATAAAATGGAGCGGAAGAAGCTCCCGTAACCACCGCCGAAAATTGGGGAAAGCGTGATCAAATTAATTATACGTTCAGTAATAGATTTATACCCCCAAGCTTTTTGTACATCTATAAAAGCTAGTGCATTTCCGAAAGAGATTTGTTGATACAGCATGAAAACGATAATTCCAGAAAATGATACAAAAGCAAATAAAATAAGCTGAAAAAATTTTGAGGTGGTCAGTTTATTTTCTTTGAAAATAATTTTATTTGCATATGCTAGTGTTATTGTAGCGCTTAAAAAAACTAATAACGCTCCCCCAGCAGTGCTTATGCCTGCAGCAATCGCAGCTATGAAGTACCTTTTTTTGTTGAATGCCAAAAAAGTAATGATGACAAGTAGGTTCATGATAGAGGTTGGGTAAGCAGATACGAAAAAAGTCGCGCCTGGATAAAGTGCATAAGCAGCTGTAGCAAATAGTGATGCATTTTCATTCAATCTCGTTCTCGCTAAAGCGTGAAATGCATAGATTGATGCAACCCCAAACAACAAAGCTGGGAAAATAGTCGCAACTCCGTTTTGTAGACCAAATAATTGTTCTAAAACTTTCATGATAATAGGATACAATGGAAAAAAAGCTATATTTTGTTGGTCATTTGGGTTGCCATTATAACTGTATCCATGCTGAACAATGTCCATATACCAACCAGCATCCCAATGTATTAAAGATTGCATAATATTTGGGATTTGATCGTAAGTGGCGTTAGGTATAAAAAAATATTGACTTAACCATATCCCAGCCCAAATAGTGAACAAGAAGGTTATGACTATTTGATCAACTGGTTTTGTTTTTATTAAGTTCATTGTTAGATCTCTGCTGGTTTTTCCATGTATGGCGGACAAGATATATAGGCCGATGCTTGCTTTCTTCGTAAATTCTTCCCAGATATTCACCAATGACACCAAGCGCCATCAATTGCACACCGCCTAAGAACAGCAGAGTGACCATCATAGAAGGATATCCTTTGACATGATTTCCATAAACCAGCGTGCTGATAATCAGCCACAAAGCATAAATAAATGCCAGGCCAGAGACGATAAAACCCAGATAAGCTGCTAATTGTAGTGGCACCTGGCTGAATGAAGTAATGCCTTCGACGGCAAAATTCCAAAGTTTCCAGTAATTCCAGGTGGTTTTGCCGCTATGTCGTGGCGCACGGTGGTAGTAAATATTGGTACTGCGAAAACCTACCCAGGCGAATAGTCCTTTCATGAAACGACGGCGCTCTGGAAGGCTTTGCAAGGCATTCAGTACCGGACGCGACAAGAGCCGGAAGTCACCCGTATCAGCGGGAATATCTACAGCGCTCATCCGATTGATCACCCGGTAAAAAAAATGGGCTGAAGCGCGTTTGAACCAGGATTCCCCCTCACGGGAGAGACGCACGGCGTTGACCACATCATAACCATCGTGCCATTGGGCAAGCAGTGCAGGGATGAGCTCTGGAGGGTCCTGCAGGTCTGCATCCAGAGGAATGGCGGCATCGCCCTGGGCTGCGTCCAGACCAGCGGTTAAAGCGGCTTCTTTACCAAAATTGCGGGACAAGTCTATGACGTGAATGCGAGGGTCTTGCTGGTGCAGGGCGATCAACTGGAGGAGGGTGTCATCTGTGCTGCCATCGTTCACACAGACCATTTCCCACGGTTCTCCGCAGGCATCCATGATGCCACTCACCCGCTCATGAAGGATTTTCAGATTGCCGGATTCATTATGGCAGGGAACGATGATGGAAACGGTCATTGCATGTTTTCGTTATGGTATGGGCAGCCTGCGGCGTTACTTGCGAAAGTTAGCAGGCTAAGACCGCTTCGGTCAATTCCGAATCAATCCTGCATACTGGAAAAATGGCTTGTCATTGGCTATAGTTCGGGATGCCTTTTATCACGGGGCTGGGATGCGCACACCCGGCCCCTTTCTTGTTATAGGTGATCTATTATGCAACTGATCGGCGAAGCTCTGACCTTTGATGATATCCTGCTCGTACCTGCCCACTCTGCAGTGCTCCCCCGCAACGTCCAGATTTCAACGCAGTTGAGTCGACGCATCCGCCTCAATATTCCCTTGTTGTCGGCAGCCATGGATACGGTGACGGAAGCCGCCATGGCGATTGGACTGGCTCAGGAAGGTGGTATTGGTATTGTCCACAAAAACATGTCGCCGGATCAGCAGGCGGCTTTGGTGCGACGGGTCAAAAAATTTGAGGCCGGGGTAATCAAGGACCCTATTACTACCCGCGCTGAGGTCAGCATTCGTGAAGTGCTACAGATTATGGCTCTGCATGGCATTTCTGGGGTGCCGGTGGTGGATGGAGAACGTCTGGAAGGCATTGTGACCCACCGTGATCTGCGTTTTGAAACGCGTATGGATGCGCCAGTGAGTAGTGTGATGACCCCCAGAGACAGGTTGGTTACTGTCCCGGAAGGTACCAGTCTGGATGCGACCAAGGCGCTATTGCATCAGCATCGAATTGAAAAAATTCTGGTCGTTAATGAAGACTTTGAGTTACGCGGTCTGATTACGGTCAAAGATATTCGTAAGGCCACGGAGCATCCTCTGGCTTGTCGTGATGCCCAAGGACGCTTGCTGGTTGGCGCGGCCGTGGGTGTAGGGGAGGGCACCGATGCCCGGGTGCAGGCACTGGCAGAGGCCGGGGTTGATGTCATTATTGTGGATACGGCTCATGGCCACAGTCAGGGCGTACTGGATCGGGTGCGCTGGATCAAGGAACGTTATCCGGACGTGGATGTCATTGGCGGCAATATCGCCACTGGTGAAGCGGCGCTGGCCCTGGTGGAAGCGGGCGCGGACGGGGTGAAGGTCGGTATCGGGCCGGGCTCTATTTGTACCACCCGGATTGTGGCCGGTGTCGGTGTTCCGCAGGTAACGGCCATCAGTAATGTGGCAGATGCCCTGGCCAATACCGGCGTACCCCTGATTGCAGACGGTGGCATTCGTTTTTCGGGCGATTTTGCCAAGGCGCTGGCCGCCGGAGCCCACTCGGTGATGGTTGGCGGTTTGCTGGCGGGTACCGATGAAGCCCCCGGAGAAATCGAACTTTATCAGGGCCGCTCTTATAAAGCTTATCGCGGGATGGGTTCTTTAGGGGCTATGCAACAGGGGTCGGCCGATCGGTATTTTCAGGATGCCAGCCCGGAAGCGCCCAAGCTGGTTCCAGAGGGTGTGGAGGGACGGGTTCCCTATAAGGGGCCGGCTGGACAGGTGATTCATCAATTGCTGGGTGGATTACGTTCCAGCATGGGCTACCTGGGTGCCGAAGACTTGACCGCTTTACGCAATCGCGCCCGTTTTATCAAGATCACCCAGGCTGGCGTCCGTGAAAGTCATGTTCACGACGTCAATATTACCAAAGAAGCCCCTAACTACCGGGTGGAGTGACCCATGCAAGAACGCATCCTGATTCTCGATTTCGGTTCCCAGTTCACCCAGTTGATCGCCCGGCGGGTGCGTGAAGCGCATGTTTATTGCGAAATACATCCGCATCATATGTCTCTGACAGATATACAGAATTGGGAACCTCAGGGTATTATTTTGTCGGGGGGGCCTGCTTCCGTTCACGATCAGGATGCACCCATGGTGGAGCCAGGTATATTTGCGCTGGGTCTGCCCATTCTTGGTATTTGTTATGGTCTGCAATTAATGGCTCATGTGCTGGGTGGCGCAGTCGCCAAAGCCGAACACCGAGAATATGGGCGCGCCCAGCTGCAGATTCAGGAAGCTTTGGGGCCTTTGTTGCCTTTTAAAAGCGCGGAAGCCACGGAAGAAGTCTGGATGAGTCATGGTGATCGCATTGAAAAAATGCCAGACGGATTTCGGATTCTGGCCAGTAGCGCCAATTCACCTTTAGCGGCTATTGGTGATCCGGTTCGGAATTTTTATGGCGTGCAATTTCATCTGGAGGTAGTCCATACCCCGCGTGGGGCAGAAATGCTCACGGCCTTTGTGCGTGGTATTTGCGGTTGTCACGGCCAATGGACCATGCATTCCTATGTGGACAGCGCCGTAGCTACCATCCGCGCTCAGGTCGGCAAGGGTAAAGTCATTGCGGCCCTGTCTGGAGGCGTGGATTCGGCTGTGGCGGCCGTTTTGATTCATCGTGCCATAGGCGATCAATTAACCTGTATTTTTGTGGATAATGGCTTGTTACGTTTCGGTGAGTCCGAAAAGGTCCAGACGGTTTTTCGCAATTATTTTCAGATTCCATTACAGGTCATAGACGCCCGGCAGCGTTTTCTGGAGGTGTTGGATCAGGTCACGGACCCTGAAAAAAAGCGCAAGGCTATTGGCAATTTGTTCATCGAAATTTTTGAGGAAGAAGCCAAAAAGGTGGAAGGTGCCGATTTTCTGGCGCAGGGCACCTTGTATCCCGATGTCATTGAGTCGATTTCATTCAAGGGCCCCAGTGCCACCATCAAATCCCATCATAATGTTGGCGGGTTGCCGGAACGCATGCATCTGAAGCTGGTGGAACCTCTCCGGGAATTATTCAAGGATGAAGTCCGGGAGCTGGGTCGGGAAATGGGCATGCCCGAAGAGGTCATTCGTCGGCAACCCTTTCCTGGCCCTGGTCTGGCGATTCGTTGTCTGGGTGCCATTGATGCAGCACGCCTGGAAATATTGCGGCGTGCGGATCGTATTGTCATGGAAGAAATTCGCGAGGCTGGATTATATGATCAGCTTTGGCAGGCTTTTGCCGTGTTGCTGCCCGTACGGAGTGTGGGGGTCATGGGCGATGCCCGCACCTATGATGAAACCATTGCCCTGCGTGCGGTGGAGTCGTCCGACGGGATGACGGCGGACTGGGCGCATTTGCCCTACGAAGTTCTGGGCCGCATTTCTACCCGAATCATCAATGAAGTATCGGGTATCAATCGGGTGGTTTACGATATTTCTTCCAAGCCACCGGCCACCATTGAGTGGGAATAATCTGAAAATACATCGAACTATTCAATATTCCAGAGTTTTGTGGCTTTAATCGGAACGTTCAGCAAAACCTGAGGCATCACCTTCTTGCATTTTAACGGACGGGCGTAAGAGGATTGCATGAATGACTGCATAATTGTAATATTGCAGTCATTGAAAGCAAATAAGAGGATTTGCATCATGGCAATCCTGACAGTAAGAAATGTCCCGGATGATGTGCATCGCGCTTTGCGGATGCGGGCTGCTCAGCATGGCCGGAGTACGGAAGCGGAGGTGCGTGAGATTCTGGCCGTCGCGGTTAAGCCAGAAAAACGTGTGCGTATGGGCGAGGCTCTGGCCAGCATTGGTTACAAAATAGGGCTGAGCAATGACGATTTCGCGGTTTTCGAGAGCATTCGAGATAAGACGCCAGCCAAACCAGTGAGTTTTGACTGAATGATTATTCTGGATACCAACGTCGTTTCCGAAGCAATGAAGCCAGTCCCAGAAGTGACCGTAAGAGCTTGGCTGAATAACCAGGTTGCGGAGACCTTGTTTTTATCAAGTATCACGCTGGCCGAGTTGCTGTTTGGTATCCGAGCGCTACCTACAGGCAAACGCAAGAATATGCTCGACTACGCTCTGAGCCAATTGCTGGAGTTATTCAATGATCGGGTCCTGCCCTTCGATACAGATGCAGCACGTCACTACGCTAACCTTGCTGTATCCGCAAAGAACAGTGGGCGCGGCTTTCCTACGCCCGATGGATATATCGCGGCTATTGCCGTGTCGCGGGGCTTTATTGTGGCATCGCGCGATACTGCGCCATTTCAAGCCGCTGGCGTGGGCGTTATCAATCCTTGGGAAAAAAACTAGTTCATCCGTATAGGCCCGCAATATCAGCGTAGTCGATTAAATAATGGATTAATTATGTTGATAGTTTTCAATTGCCGTATTGTATTTATTTTTTTATAAATGTATGTTATAATTAAAAATTAATTTTATGAAAATTTAGGCGGACATGAGAAATAAATCACCGGATAAATCGCGGAATTTATTACAAACGAAAGCGCAACGTTGGGTTATTAAAATAGGTAGCAGCCTTCTCACGGATGAGGGGAGGGGACTTGATCGAAAGTCCATTGGCGGCTGGGTCCGACAAATTATTGCACTTCGCCGTTCCGGCATCGAAGTCATTCTGGTTTCATCAGGGTCAGTCAGTGCCGGCGTGCAGCGTTTAGGTTGGTCGCAACGACCAGCGAATCTTAAGGAACGTCAGGCGGCCGCTAGCGTTGGTCAATCCGCTTTGATTCACACGTATGAAAAACTTCTTCGAGAGTGTGATGAACCCAATGAAATGCCCATTCATTGTGGTCAGGTTTTATTGACACACGATGATCTGCGCAGCCGTCGCCGCTATCTGAATGCCCGTTCTGCCTTGTTGACCTTACTCGAAATGAATGTGTTGCCCATCATCAATGAAAATGACACGGTTTCTTACAATGCCATCAATCTGGGCGATAATGATACGCTCGCCGCTGTGGTCAGCAATTTGCTGGATGCAGATTTGCTGGTCATTCTGACGGATCAGGATGGGGTGTTTAATGCCGATCCACGCAGCAATCCGGACGCGCAATTACTTACAGAAGTTAATGCAGGTGCCGCCATGCTGGAACGGATTGCTGGTAGTGGCGGCTCGGGTGTCGGCACCGGTGGCATGCTCGCCAAGGTGCGTGCAGCGACTCGTGCTGCCCGTTCCGGCACATCCACCATTATTGCCAATGGTCGCTGCGACCATGTGTTACTGCGCATTCGCGATGGCGAAGCTCTGGGGACGTTCATTCATGCCCGACTTCCCAAGCTGGATGCGCGTAAACGCTGGCTGGCCGGGCAGTTGCGGGCAAGAGGGACTCTGCACCTGGATGCCGGCGCAGTCCAGGCATTAAAACAGGATGGCGGGAGTTTGTTACCTGTTGGGGTAACGGCCTTGGAAGGTAATTTCCATCGCGGTGATCTGGTGCTTTGCAAGGATCCCGATGGCAATGTGTTTGCCCGAGGCCTGGTCAATTGGGACGCAAACGTGGTGCAACGCTGTCTGGGTAAAAAGAGTGCGGAGATTGCAGATGACCCCGATGTGGCAGAAGGAGTCATGATTCATCGTGATAATTTATTAATTCACTGATTGCCTGGTTCCAGTGGATCGTGAATGGTCCCGGTAGTCTTATCTACGGGAAGAATTTGACTGGGAATAAAGTGCACATCCTGTTGCTGGTGGGCCAGACGAATATTATGACGTAACAAACTCTCCACGACCGATGCCCGCAAATCGGTTTGGACGTTAAAACTTTTGTTGCAGTCATCGAGATAAACACGCAAGTAAAACTGCAGGGCATTTTCACTGACATCCAGCAACAAGGCAGTCGGAGGAATTCCACGCGGGTCATCCTGCAGAACATCCGGATGATTTTGTCCTTCCTTGACCAACAATTCTTTGACCAGTTCAATATCCGCGCTATGGGCAACATTAAATGGAATCATCAAGCGCAGCACGCTGTTGGTATACATCCAGTTGGTTACCTGGCCAGAAATGAGCTCGGAGTTGGGGACAAAGACTTCGGTACGGTCAAAAGTCAGGATCAGCGTGTAACGAATGCTCATTTTTTCTACATAACCTTGGGTGCTGCCGACCTGAATCCAGTCACCCACCCGAATCGGACGTTCGAGTAACAGGATCAACCCAGAGACAAAATTATTGACAATATTTTGTAATCCAAAACCAATACCCACTGACAGTGCGCCCGCAATAATGGCGAGATTATGGAGGGCTACACCGGCTGTTGAAAGGGCAATGAGTATGGCAATAATAAAACCCGAATAACGTACAATAGACAAAATAGAATGGCGTGCACCGCTTTCCATATGACCAATAATACGGGAATTATCAGAAAGGTATCGTTGCACGAATGTGTTGATATTAATCAGCAGGACCAGCAGTCCAATAGCAATAATCCAGCGGAAGGGCTGAAGATGAAAGGTTCCAACGGTAAATCCGGTAATGAAATACTTCCAGATTAACGAGAAGCCTGTATGGGTGAGTCCCCAAGCGTAAAGAATGAACGCGCCAATCCCCATCCAGACAGCAATATGACTCAGCGCACTGAACCAGCCAAGCCAAGGTAGTGCTTGATCATCCTTGAGTCCCAGACGGTGCTTCAGCGCATGTTGCCAGCGACCATCTTTACGCGCGGTGTAATTCCAGAAATCACTGAGTCCCCAGGAAATAAACAGGCCAATACCCAGGGCTAACAAGGACATCAGCAGGCCAAAAAACAGATAGTTGGTTAGATTGCGATAACCCAGTAGCGTAAACAGAGCTGTTGCCAGCAGCGCAATCAGTATAATAATCCGCAAAAAAGGATAAGCTTTAAAGGGCCTTTTATCCCCGGCTTCCATGACCAGCCGGAATACCGCGCTGATCACTAAAAGATGATAAACAGACCATAAAAGAGCCTGTTGTTGTGGATTCAGAAAATCCTGTGGAGCGGTGATAATCCAGCTCACTGCAAAGGCGGCTAAAAAAGCAACAAAACGCAGGCTACGCAATGTAGAACGTAAAGTTTTCGGACCCCAGGCGAAATGATGAAAAACGACTCCACTGGGACGTAATGCCCAGGTGACCAGAATCGCCAGCAAGGCATAGCCACCCCAGGTTATCAGCACAATATCCACAAATGGAGAAAGTACCCCCGTAAAGTGTGCTGCTAGTGCCGCTCCGGAAACTCCGGCGATAATGGGCAAGTAATGATAGAGACTTTTCTGCGCCGCCGATAGTTGCGTTCCAAGTTTTGTACTTTCAGGAAGTGATTTGCGTACGACCAGCAGTAGTAAAAAAACAAATAGACCAATGGCTATGGATACCTGGAGATTTTTCTGGGCAAAAATGAAGCGATGATTGTGATGAAACCAGTAATTTTTTTCCTGTGTCCAGGTACTTAAACCTACAGCTGAAAAAGTATTGATCTGTGCCCATATATTTTGATCCTTATGTAATAGTATCTGCGCGTGCAGATTGTCACGCTTTTTCTCAATTTCTTGTTCCAGGTCAGTACTGGCTACCGCAATAACCTTGCAGGTAGCAATTTCTCCCTGCAGATCTTTTTGTCGATTGAGTAGTTTTGTCCTTAATGCCGTAAGATTTTCTGGTTCACCAGTGACCGCTGGCCCAAGAATTCCCAAGCCGTTATCAGTTTGTTTAAGCTGATCATTCTTGTTGGTGATGCACTTCTGCGCGTTGTCTTTGATGATACTGGTGCTTTTGTGCCAATTAAGAAGCTGCTGCATATCAACAGGTTGCTCTAATTGTGCATGTATTTCCTGCAGAACTTTACTGTCCTGATCAATTTTTATACTGGTAGATGCATCAGCAGAAAAAGATAATACCAATGTTAGAAATATAAAAAACTGAATGATAATAGTGTACAGAGAATTGTTTTTAAAGTGTGAGCCGTGCCGTATCGAAAAAGAAGATTTTCGTTCTGTCACAATAACTCCTCTTTAGTGCAGTAAGATGATAGCCATCCCACATCAGGATTTATGAATATAACATAAAATGGCATTAAAGGCCTAATCCTTAGGCTGTAGCCAAATGACTGCAGCTTGGTTGGATTACAAAAACCGACCTGTGAACGAAGAAGAGCGTCTGCTTGTCGGGGTAAGGAGACAGGATGGGCGAGTTTGTAGGGCGTGCATAGCTAAGGTAAGCATTTTGTCAGGGTTTTGCTTCTATTCAGAAAGGTGACGTAACCACCTGTAGAAAAAGGATTTCACCCCGTTTTTTTGGTGAAGGAACGAGACTTTCTTCAAAGGCTGGCACGAAGTTTGCTTTAGTCTGTTATACTCCCTGATTGGAAAAAGGACTACCCATGAAAAAGTCACTCAGCAATATGGTTTTTGTTCTGCTGCTTGCCACGCCTTTTATGGCCTTGGGGAGCTTTGTGCATGCCGTCACCCCTTTACATAACCAACTGGCGCAAGGAACCCTGTCTCACCCCATTGTTCATGGGGAATATCAAGCGGTGCGCGTTATGGGTAAAACCGCCACGCATCTTGAATCCGCCAGCTGGCTTCAGTTGCATCCGGATAAGTTAAATGTTCGCACCTGGTCTCTCTAACTGGCCAAGGCCTTACGGGCACTGCGCTTCAACAGGGGCAGTGCCATTTTTTGTAATGCAGGCGGTAATGATATCGGTTTTAGCAGCATTTTAATGGCCATTTCGAAGGGGTAGTGGCGGCTGACCCAGTCTCCCATCCGTTCCCGGAATGCTGCAAAGTCCCTACCTGAAAAAGTTTGCCCCGGGTTTTTTACTTCAAAAGCATTTTTGATGGCTAAATAGCTATCTTCCTGATCGACTTCCGATACTCTTTTCCAGAGCTCCCGGCCAATGCGCCAGCGTGAATTTTTTTCCTGCTGCTGATAGGCCTGAAAGAATTTATAAAAGTATTTGTAGTGGTGGACTTCATCGGCTCGAATGCGACCAGCCAGTAAACGGAGAACCGGTTCCGGGCTGGCGGACTGAATCATGGTGTAAAAACTGGCGGTACCCGTCTCTACGACGCAGCGAGACGCCATTTCCAGCGCCTGACTAGGGCCCAGCAAATCTGTCTGGCAGAAGGGCATGTAAGCTTGAACGAAGCCTTTATAAGCGCGCTCCCAGTCGAAGTCTGGCCAGATCTGCAGGACATAGGCTTTCAGGGCCAATCCATGCTGAACTTCTTCCTGCTCCCACTCCTTGCTGAGCCATGCAGTAGCCGCAGCATTCTCCTGAAAGTATTCCACCAGATTGCGGGCATAGAGATCAGACAGTGTTTCCACAAAGGAGGCTCCTGCCAGCAAATAAAACCAGTCTGTCTGATCAACTATTCTGGTTTTTTCTATGCTGGCATAGGGTATATCCGCCAGAGTCCAGGTTGGATGCTTTCTCATAGTGGGGATGGCAACGGGCATGGATTGAGCCGTCTCCTTTTGGGTGGATGAAATCGGGTCAACAATTATAGCCCAGATCCTGGTCATTGGCGCCAGCCTGTGCAAAAGCTTCTCGTCTTTTCTTGCACTGAGGACAAAAACCACAGTGTTTTTCGCGTCCCAGCAGGCAACTATAGGTTTTTTTCCAGGGAACGTGCAAACGATTGCCCTCGTGTATGATGGCAGCCTTGCTGAGTTGAATCAGAGGCGTTTCCAGTTGCAAATTCAAAGTGCTCAGGGTGTTTGTGATGGCATTCTGAAAAGCAGGGCGTGAGCAGGTATCTACCTGCGCATCATCAGCGCTGAGACCTATCACAATACGTTGAATATTCAAATTGCTGGCAATCGTCGCAATGGCGACAATAGCGAAAAAATTACGATGGGGCAGGGGGACATGGTACCGTTCAGCGCGCAAGGCGCCAACGGCATTTCCAAAAGCGGAAAGATCATAGCGTTGGGCTTGGACTTGCTGAATTTCACTCAGTCTCTGCACGGCTTCCCACTCCTGTTGGGCAGCGCGTTGCGCATAGTCCAGAAAAACCGGTTGGGGATGCTCAGTTTGGGCAAGCTGAAATAACAGCGTGCTACTTTCTACACCGCCGCTCATGAGCAGCAGGCAATTTGCGGTTTTGGGCCGGGCCGCGTCCAGAGACATCGGGTCTGGCGATATTGGGTCGGGCTGGCGTATGATCGCTGCGGTTTCGGTATGTGTGTTCATGGAGATTAAAGATAACATGAGTTCATGCGTCAGTGTGCATCCAGTCAATCCTCAATGGCGTCTGCTGGAGCCGGTACTGGATGTGTTACGGGCTGGCGGGTTAATTATTTTCCCGACAGACACCTGTTACGCCTTGGGTTGTCTGGTTGGCGCCCGCGCCGCCCAGGAACGGTTGCGGCGTATCCGGCAGCTGGATTTGCAGCATGATCTTTCCCTCCTTTTTCCGGGAATTGCCCAACTCGCAGAATATGCCAAGTTGGATGACCGCGCTTTTGCTTTGCTGCGTAAAGCCTTGCCTGGACCTTATACTTTTATTTTGCCAGCCACCAAAGACGTTCCACGGCGTCTGGCGGATCCCAAAAAGCGGAGTATTGGGGTGCGTATTCCAGCCCATCCCATTTGTGAAATGCTCCTGGCAGAGTTGGGTGAACCCTTGATGAGTTCGACTCTGCAATTGCCTGAAGCCGATATTCCGCTGACTGATCCAGAAGAGATTTGCACGCTGCTCGGAAATCAGGTGGATAAGGTGATCCTCGCCGAACAGGGGCGTGCCCAATGCTCTACCATCATTGATTTGTTGCAATGGCCACCGCAGTTGCTGCGCAAGGGGGCCGGGGATCCGGCGGCTCTGGGGTTGGAATAATCCTGGTAACAGCCGTTGGCCGGGAGGCTTTTTGCTCCAACGTCCCTTGCCTGTTGTTCTAAGGCTCATCCTGCTGTCAGGAGAGAACTCGCCCTTTGGGCTCAAACAGCTCTCCTGACGGGCGCAGGATTTCACCAAGAACAACAACGGCGCGGGCCAAAGTCGCGGCAAAGCCTCCCGGCCAACGGCTGTTACCAGGGTAACGGTTCCGCAAATGGGCTGCATTAGGTGGCCGGTAGTTCCTGCTGATATACTCGCGACCATGTTTGATCTCACATATTTTGTTCGTACCCTTGCGATCTGGGCGATTCCGGTGCTGTTTGCCATCACCGTGCATGAGGTCGCCCACGGCTGGGTGGCCTGGAAGCGAGGTGACCCCACCGCGATGCTCATGGGTCGTCTGACCCTGAATCCTGTGAAGCATATTGATCCTTTTGGAACGATTATCCTGCCGGGTATCTTGTTGCTGTTTCATTCCCCCTTTTTATTTGGTTATGCCAAACCAGTGCCGGTCAATTTTAGTGGCTTGAAGAAGCCCAAAACGGACATGGTCTGGGTAGCCATCGCCGGACCCGCAGCCAATCTGCTGATGGCCATTTTCTGGACGGCCATACTGTGGTTGGGGGGGCATCTTCCCGGGACTCTGGCTTATGTCGCTACGCCCATGCAGTTGATGGGCGAGGCAGGCATCATCATCAATGTCATCCTGATCATTTTCAACCTGATACCGATCCCGCCACTGGACGGTGGTCGGGTTGCCGTAGGTTTGTTGCCGGCTTCTGCCAGCATTGCCCTCAGCCGGGTTGAACCTTATGGGTTTATTATTCTCATTGTGCTGCTTTTTACCGGCATTTTGTGGAACGTACTGGGCCCGTTGTTTTTATGGGTTTATCATTTTTTCCTGGCAGTAGGTGCTGGATAATGAAAGAAATTATTGTCTCTGGAATGCGTCCAACCGGGCGTTTGCATATTGGTCATTATCATGGCGTACTGAAAAACTGGGTACGCTTGCAGGATCAGGGCGAGTGCTATTTTTTTGTGGCAGACTGGCATGCCCTGACCACCCATTATGAAAGCGTTGAAGGTATCAGTACCGCCGTTTGGGATATGCTGGTTGAATGGCTGGCGGTGGGAATTGATCCGGATAAAGCGGTTCTATTTATTCAATCGCATGTCCCCCAACATGCCGAATTAGCCCTGCTGCTGGGGATGCTGACGCCTTTGTCGTGGCTGGAGCGCGTGCCGACTTTCAAGGACCAGCAGGAAAAACTGCGAGAACGGGATCTGGCAACCTTCGGTTTCCTCGGGTATCCGCTGCTGATGACGGCGGATATTCTTCTGTATGAGGCCCAACAGGTGCCAGTAGGGGCCGATCAGGTGGCGCATCTGGAAATCAGTCGGGAACTGGCCCGACGTTTCAACAGTTTTTATGGCCGCGATGCGGAAACCCGGCAGCAGATTGAAAAAGGGTTGCAGGCCATGGGCAAGCGTGCTGTCAAAACTTTTACTCAGTTGCAACAGCGTTTTCAACAAAATGGAGATTTGTTGGCGGTCAGCGAAGCGGCTGAATTTCTCCGGCAACAGTCAGGACTGAGTCCACTGATGCAGGCGCAGCTATTAGCGCATCTGGAAGGGAAGGGGCGTGAAATTCTTCGCGAGCCCCAGGCATTACTGACCGCTGCTTCAAAATTGCCGGGCCTGGATGGTCAAAAAATGAGTAAATCTTATGGGAACACCATTCCCTTGCAGGAAGACCCGGAACTGATTCGCAAGAAAATCCGTACCATGCCTACTGATCCGGCGCGCGTCATGCGTACTGATCCGGGTACTCCGGAAAAATGTCCGGTATGGGGATTTCATCAGGTATATTCCAATGAGGAAACCAGAAATTGGGTACGTCAGGGCTGCACCAGCGCGGGTATTGGCTGTCTCGATTGCAAACAGCCCGTGATCGAAGCGGTACTCGCGGAGCTGGCACCTATTCGCGAACGAGCCGAATATTGGGCAGCGCGTCCGGCACAATTGCGGGAAATTGCCCATGCTGGTGCGCAGCGTGCCCGCAACAGGGCCGAGCCGACTATGGAAAAAGTGCGCTCCGCTATGGGCCTGGCCCACGAACAGGGTTTTGACTGAGTGATATTCGCGTGACTATGGTGAATGCTGGCATGGGGCAGGCCGTGCAGGTCAATGGTCAGCCGCTGGACAGCTTACCCGAGGGCCTGTTTATTCCTCCCGATGCCTTGGAACTACTCCTGGACAGCTTTTCCGGTCCCCTTGAATTACTGCTCTGGCTGATCCGTCGTAACCGTATGGATATTCGCGATATTCCGGTGGCAGAAGTTACCCGTCAGTATTTGCAGTACCTGCAGGAAGCACGGCGGCGGAATCTGGAGCTGGCAGCAGAATATCTGCTAATGGCAGCCTGGTTGGCGGAAATCAAAGCAAGGATGCTGCTTCCGGTGCCGCCCACCCGTGATGACGAAGAAATGGACCCTCGACTGGAGCTGGTGCGCCGTCTTGAAGCCTTGGCGCTGGTGCAGGGCCAGGCAGAAGCCCTCCAATCTTTGCCGCAGTCAGGGCGGGATTTCTGGACAGTTAATCCAGTCCACTATGAGGACTTGTCCCCGTCTCCGCCTCTGCTCGAACTGATTGATATAGCTGCGGCCTGGTTGCGTATACAGCAGCGCCCCGTACGTCGCGATCAACCCGTCCATCAGCTTTCCAACCCGGCCATGGGTTTGCGGCAGCGCATGGTGGAAGTGCTACTCTGCTGTCGTCGAGACCATCGTCCCTGGTCATTGCTTGAGTTGTTGCCGGAGTTGAGCCGGCAGGCCTTGACTATGTCCTTGCTGGCTATTTTGGAGTTGTTGCGCCAGGAAGCCTTGCAACTGCTTGAAGATAGGGAGGATGGCTGGCAGGTAAGTATTGCGGGTATGGAGGTTCCGCAGCGTGCGTGAGGCCTTGCTGGCTTTGTTTTTGTCCAGTGCAGAACCGTTGTCGCGGGAACGGCTGGCTGGCATTTTCGCCGACGATCCGGAATATGCGGGTTGGCAAGCGGCACTGGAAATTTTACTGGCCACTGGTGAAGGTCCCATGCAGCTGGTTGCCGTAGCGGGCGGCTATCGTCTCCAGATTCATCCTCGCCACCATGCCTTGTTGGCCCGTTTGCATGTAGAGGCTCCCCGCCCTTTAAGCAAAGCTGTACTGGAAACTTTGGCGATCATTGCTTATCAACAGCCTGTTACCCGTCCGGAAATTGAACATTGGCGGGGGGTATCGGTGGGTGCGAGTATCATGCAGCAGTTACAGGAACTTGGTTGGATTGCTGTGGTGGGTCATCGTGAAAGCCCTGGTCGACCAGCACTTTGGGCGACTACTTCTGAATTTATGCAGCATTTTGCTTTGACTTCCTTGGAAGATTTGCCTGTGGCAATGACCGGTAAATAGAAAGATTATTTTAATATTAGAAAAAACTTATTTGACGGCTTGATAATATGGTCGCATATTTTTGGGGAATTTGTTGATGGCGGTTAATAAAAGAGGCCGACATCCGTATTGGGTTCGATGTGGTCAATAATGTGACGAGGAGCAGACCAATGGCACATGTAGTGATTTTAGGGGCAGGTACAGGTGGCATGCCCGCAGCTTATGAAATGAAGGAGGCCTTGGGTTCCGGGCATGAAGTGACGCTCATCAGCGCCAATGATTATTTCCAGTTTGTGCCATCTAACCCCTGGGTGGGCGTGGGCTGGACCAAACGTGATGATATTGCTTTCCCGATCAAACCTTATGTAGAACGCAAGGGCATTCATTTTATTCCTCAAGCGGCGGAAAAAATTGATGCAGAAGGTCAGGAAATTGTCCTGGTTGATGGCAGTAAGGTGCATTATGACTATTTGCTGATTACCACCGGACCGAAGCTGGCTTTTGAAAATGTGCCAGGTTCTGATCCGCACGATGGTCCTATTCAATCCATTTGTACGGTGGACCATGCGGAAAAGGCCTATCAGGACTATCAGGCGCTTCTGGCTGAACCCGGTCCCATTGTGATTGGTGCCATGGCCGGTGCCAGTTGTTTTGGACCCGCTTACGAATACGCCATGATTGTAGCTTCTGACCTTAAAAAACGCGGCATGCGTGACAAAATTCCTTCCTTCACTTTTGTGACCAGTGAGCCCTATCTGGGTCACTTGGGTATTCAGGGTGTTGGTGATTCTACCGGAATCCTGACCAAGGGACTCAAGGAAGAAGGTATTGAAGCCCACACCAATTGTAAGGTCACCAAAGTAGAAGGTGGCAAAATGTTCGTCACCCAGGTTAATGACAAGGGTGAAGTAGCCAAGGAATTCACCTTGCCAGTCAAGTTCGGCATGATGATTCCTGCTTTCAAGGGTGTTCCTGCCGTAGCTGGTGTTGAGGGTTTGTGTAATCCGGGCGGATTTGTGCTGGTAGACGAACATCAGCGCAGCAAGAAGTACGCCAACATTTTCGCTGCGGGTATTGCCATTGCGATTCCTCCGGTGGAAGCCACACCGGTGCCTACTGGTGCCCCCAAGACCGGCTACATGATCGAATCCATGGTTTCTGCTGCGGTAAGCAATATCAAAGCGGATCTGGAAGGTCGCAAAGGTGAGCAGACCATGGGTACCTGGAATGCCGTCTGCTTTGCCGACATGGGTGATCGCGGCGCAGCCTTCGTAGCCCTGCCGCAGTTGCGTCCCCGTACGGTGGACATATTTGCTTATGGTCGCTGGGTGCATCTGGCCAAAGTAGCCTTTGAAAAGTATTTCATTCGCAAAATGAAAATGGGGGTTTCCGAACCTTTCTATGAAAAAGTGCTGTTCAAGATGATGGGCATCACCCGCCTCAAGGAAGAAGTACCGCCCCATCGTAAAGCTTCCTGAGCATCACCCGCAGTAAAACATCAGACCCCGCCTCGCGCGGGGTTTTTTATCCTAAAACTACCCATGAGGCATGTCCGGAGATTTTTGAAAAATGGATGAAAAATTACAAAAAGTTTTGGCACGCTTTGGTCTGGGATCCAGAAGACTGATGGAACAATGGATTTCTGCCGGCCGTATTCAGGTGAATGGGCAGGTCGCTAAACTGGGGGATCGGGTCACGCCCCAGGACAAAATATCGGTAGATGGTGAAGCCTTGCGGATTCCCTCCTGGGTACGCCCGCGACTGCGGGTGCTGCGTTACCACAAGCCGGCAGGGGAGCTGACCACCCGGAATGATCCCGATGGTCGTCCGACTGTTTTTGATCGCTTGCCCAAGTTACGTGGCAGTCGTTGGGTGGCCGTTGGCCGCCTGGACTACAACACGGAAGGACTCCTCCTTCTCACCAATGATGGGGATCTGGCTAATGCCTTGATGCATCCCCGCGCGGGCATTGAAAGAGAATATGCCGTCCGCATTCTGGGTGTTTTGAGTAACGAGCAACAAAGCATGTTGCTAAAAGGTATGGCGCTGGACGATGGGGAAGCGCGATTCCTCAAAATTGAAGAGGCCGGTGGTGAGGGAGCCAATCACTGGTATCACGTCACCCTTGCTGAAGGTCGCAACCGGGAAGTGCGCCGTCTGTTTGAAGCCTTGGGTTTGGCCGTCAGCCGTTTGATTCGAGTACGCTATGGCGTGGTGGAAATGCCGCGTTTACTCAAGAATGGCTATTTCGATGAGTTGCCCGATGAAGAACGGGAGAATCTGCTGGCTAGTGTAAAATGGGTGAATCCGGCAAGGCCGATGAGCGATCATGGAGTGGTAGATTCCAAGACACACAGCTCACGCAAATCCCTACAAGAGAAGCATGCAGATTCCTCGCCTTCGACGATGAAGCCTTCTCAGAACCGTTCTTCCCGGTCCAAGTTTTGAATGAATGTATTGTTATTGATGCATTTGTATTATTTATGTTACTGTCATGGAGCCGGAAAACTGAAAGAGTGTTCATATGCAAATCGCGAGGCAATCTAGTAATCCCGTTAACGAGGGGCAAACTTCCTGGTTAGTGCAGAACAGCGAGATTCAGGAACATACTCGGACACAGAGTGTCAATCCGGAAAATCATGATGCGAATATTTCGTGGATGACAACAGTTTTGTTTATTATTCTTTCAGAGACCATAGGTTTTTTTGTAAAACTATTTCGTTGAAGTTTGATAATACTCGCCGATAATTTCCCAAGCAGCAAAAATTATCCGGGTGATGATGTGTGCTGCGAACCATATAACAAAAAAACGTAATACATCCATAACCACAGGTATCCAGAAAGGGAGCTCCCCACCGAACCCCAAGGGCTGTGGTAGTAATCCCCATTCAGCAGCAATAATGGCCAATAACCAGGTGATCGCCCAACTTTTTACGCTGGCAGTAGAGCTACTGCGGCGCTTGGGATTGAATTTCTTATCAGTTGTTGGTTCTTTCTTGTCCTTTGCCATGATATTTCATGCCCATTTTTTTCAGTGACCCATGACATGGTCGCGCAGTTTATCCAGTTGTTGTTGCACCATGGTGCTGAGACTTTTCAGCTGATCGGCACCAGTATGAACAGCGGCATTATCTCCTTTCTTTAAGGCATTAATCATGGCGGTGCCCAACTTATGTACTTGCGGGTGCACCTGCTGTACGGCAATAAAGGCTTCGGATTGAGCGATGGGGGTATCCAGCATGCTATCCATCCATTGCCCTAAACGACACTGGTGGTGGTCTTTAATGTTGTTGACATCAATTTGACTGGCTTTATCGGTAATCGCTTCCAGAATGCGGCTTACCCATAAAACATGGTCTGCCTTAACTACGGTCAGTCGAGTAGCCAGCGCTGGATCACCCTGCATGGCCGCTTCACTGGCGTGCGCCAGTTCATCACGAACATGGTCGAGACACTGGCGAATGGCCTGGAATTGCTGAGCAAACTGTCCCATGGATTGCTGCAGTGCATTCATGTGTGTACCCATGCTTTCTGCGGCGACAACTTCCCGGGCACTACCACTGACAATGTTTTCAATGTTTCCACGGGTTTTCTGTGCAGACTGGTTGGCCATACCCAGGACCTCGGCCACTGTTTCGAGAGCATCTCCGCCACGACGCAAATGCTCCACACTGGCGCTGACGCCAGTTTCAACTTGTATGGCGCCTTTGTTGATGGTGGTTGCAGAACTGCGTATGTCAGCAGCAGCACGAGCAGAACTTTGCGCCAGTTTTTTTACTTCATCGGCAACTACCGCAAAACCGCGACCATGTTCCCCGGCGCGTGCAGCTTCAATAGCCGCATTGAGAGCCAGCAAGTTGGTTTGCTTGGCAATTTCCTGCACTTTGCCCGCCAACGTAGTAATATTGCGGGTCTGTTGCAGAAAAGCCTGTACGGTTTCCCCCATGTCAGTGACGGTTTGCTCAACCAGATCCATTTCTCCAATCAACATGGAAAGACGTTCGTTTCCCATCTGGACATCATGTAAGGTCGCTTCTGCTAGCGATTGGTTGGAGCCAATACTATCTGCCGTGCTGCGCACCGCCTTTATGACTGCCTCGGCCTGATCATACAAGGATTGGCTATCCAGCTGTGCAGCATGTAAATCCTGCTCTAAATCCATACCTAGCAAGTGACTTTCTGCCGTTTGCTCCAGGGCGGTAACTTGATGATCCAGAACTTTACAGCTTTGCCAAAGTCGTGCTTTTTGCCAGTCACAAATCGGCGTAATGGTTTTTCCGAGTTCAGGATCATCTCGAATTAACTGTGCCGTTTCTGCATCGCCATCCAGGCAGGCGGAAAACAGGGAAAGCAGGGTATGGTTTTCAGTGGACATGGCGTAGCCTCGTCATGGTGAGATTTCTAGTGAGAGTGAATAACATTCGTGATGGCACGGGCCAGATCATCGGGTAAAAATTTCGCCACATAACCATCAGCGTTGACACTACGCGCATGAGCTTCATTGGCGGTGCCTGATAGCGATGAGTGGATGACGACGGGTACATCGCGGAGCGCTTCATTTTCTTTAATCTGGCGGGTCAGTGTAAATCCATCCATTTCGGGCATTTCGAGATCAGTTAAAACCAGTGCCACCTTATCACGCAGGGGGATACCTGCCGTTTTGGCATCTTGCGCCAGCTGTTTTAAACGTTCTAATGCTTCCTTGCCGGTTTTGGTCCCTATAAAAGCCAAGCCCAAACTTTTCAGCGTTTTTTCGATCTGATTGCGAGCGACACCAGAATCATCGGCATAAAGAATGACGGCCCCTTTGGGGATTTCTATGGCATGTTGTTGCACGAGCTCATCTCCAGCTTTAAAACGCGAGGGCAATACCTGACGAAGAATGTGTTCCACATCCAGCACCAGAGCCAGGCGTGCTGTTTCCTCGTCTTCATCCAGCCGTGCCAAACTGGTGACCAAGCCGCCCACTGAGGCACCCTCCGCAGAAAGTACGCGACTCCACTCCAGTCGGACAATTTCTTCGACATCTTCAACGGCAAATCCCTGCACCGAGCGTTCATATTCTGTAACCAGCAGGATATTTAATCCATCTGTTTTGCAGCCGACCACCTCCGGTAAATTGATGACGGGAATGATTTGTCCGCGTATGTTGGCGACGCCCATCACATGTTCAGGCGCACCGGGCATGGGCGTGATTTTGGGCATGACCAGCGCTTCACGGACCTTGAACACATTGATTCCAAAAAGTTCGCGGCTATTGATTTTGGGATCCGTGCCGAGCCGGAATACCAGCAGCTCAAACTTGTTGGTGCCCGCAAGCTGGGCGCGTTCATCAACTTCCCGCAGTAACTGATTCATGATCCAATCCTCAATAGGTTTTTTGAATGATCGCGCTCAGCGCGTCCATATGCTGGAAAATATTATCCCGACTATCCAGGACCTGGCGCAGTAATTGGGCAGTCCTTTCCTGATCACCGGCTTGATGTGCAGCCAGTAGTTCCCGCGCGCCCTGATGGAATTGCCGATGCGGTTCGGCCAGGGCGACAAATTCTGCCTCATTGCCCAGAAGCTGTCTCCCACTTCCTTCATACCATGAGCCCAGCGCGCATTGATGTTGGTCCTGCAAATCATCCGGACTCATTTGTGATCCATTATTACCCACGGCATTTTGCAGGCGGTGAACTAATGTTTCATGACTTTGACGGGCGGCATCCAGGGTCATGGAAACCGCTAGAGTGCGTAAATTTTTTATTTCTTTTTGCAGATTGCGCGTTACATCCATGGATTGCTGCGCCTGTTGCTGATTGTTCTGTGCGGCACTATCAATATTTTTTGCCGTTAAATTGACAGCTGTTATATTGTTTTGCACTTCGTCTGTGGCATCCTGGACGCGTCTGGATAAATTCCGGACTTCATCAGCTACTACGGCAAAACCTCGGCCATGCTCTCCGGCACGAGCGGCTTCAATAGCGGCATTTAATGCCAGCAGGTTGGTTTGGTAAGCGATTTCGCGGATAGTCTGGGCGATGCGGCTTATTGCTACCACCTGATTCATGAGGGATTGTGAAGCCTGATGATTTTCATTAATGGCTTTTGTAAGTAAGGTCAGATTTTTATTGACTGTTTCCATAGCTGAATCAGCTTCAGCGGATGTATGGGTGAGTATACGCGCATTTTGGGTCGCATTTCTGGAGCTGCTTTCCGAAAATTCATCCATAGTACTCTAATCCCCTTGATGGTTAATTGATCCCGGTACCGACATTGATTTTGTCGAACCAGTCCAGAAAGCGTTTAACATTGTCACCACTATAAATAGCCCCATGCTGTGGGCAGAGATGTTGTATATCCAATTGACTCACCCGCTCAATCCAGTTTTTCTTGGCGGCATTGGAAGGCATCCAGCGTTCATGAAAATATTTGGCCTTTTTGATGTGTTCTTCAAAAGCTCGACCAGTTTTATCCCTTCGATCTACCCAGGCGTCATGGCCGGGGGGTAATAATGCGGCACCTACATCACCGGAAAACAGGATTTTTGCTTCTGGGTCATAAACATGAAAATTGGCTGAAGAGTGCAGGTAGTGGGCTGGTATAAATTCTAACCGCCGCCCTCCAATCATCACATCTCCGCCTTCATCGGAGATGTTTTGTAACGGTGCATTCAAGGCACCATAGTGACGGATAAAACCTTCCCAGAGTTTAGGAACGTACCACTCCATTTTATCATTACAGGCATGCCAAAGCGGCAAGCTGGAAGCAATATCGGGGTCCTGATGTGAGACAAAGGCTGCTTTCAGGCTGGAAGGCGGAATGACCTCCACCATGGCTGCAAAGACCTGGGGGAAAATCTCAAACCCGCCTGGATCAAGGATGATGCTTTGTCCGTTCGATTCGATGACATAAACATTGGAATCAATGACCCGATGTTCGTCCTGATCATAAATGATCCACCAGCGATGGCTGCCTGCTTCAAAGACGGGTGCTGCTTTCATGTTCCAGACTCTCCAATTGATGGCGATAGCTACGAATCGCCTGCGCGACGGTGCGGACGGCTTCGCCCATATCCCGGGAAACCCGCATCAGCGGAGCTCCGGTTCTTTCTGCAAGTGCCGCTTCGATTCGGCCGTTGGTGACCACATATTCTTGTTCTTCAATGCCTTCTTGAAGTTGTTGAACCGTTTCCAGGAGATGGCCCAAAATTTTGACAGCTTCAACTTCTTCCTGCTGGATAATCTTTTGCCAGGTGTTCTGAGTGCTGATCAGATTGGGGCAAGCCTGGCCATGAAGCGGGCTGTCACTGAGCATTTCCTGGAATGATTGCGCAAAACGCTGATGCTGCAAAATGCGCATATAAGCTTCAATGAGTGGCGCGATACTTTCCTGAAGATGGGAAGCTGATGTCTTTAAAATGGCGGCTCTTTCCCGGAAGGCTTGGGCGACCACACCATAACCAGCCAGGGCATTGCCATGACGCTTGACCAGAACCATGGCATTGAGGGCGCGCCGATCAATTTCACGCAATGCCTTTTCGATACTTTGCCTTGCCGCAAAGGACGCATCGACGACCCTCATGATGTGCTGAATATCCATCAGGCAGCTCCCTTACAGGAAATATTTATGATGGTCGAATCCCCGCCATGATCAATCACATGGTTAGCCAGAGCGCCGGCATCGAGAATCAGCACGACATTGCCTTTTCCGGAAATGGTGGCACCCTGGTACCAGTTCTGTTCAGCCAGGAAATCAATGGGTTTGACCACAGAGTCCTCGTTTCCAAGCACTTCAGAAACCATAATCAAGCCACGCTCTGTCAATATCCCCTCTATCGGTTCTGATCCTAAACGGAGGGGGCGATCATGAAGAAGCCTGCCGAGGTCTACCATGGGGATGACTTCAGTACCGTCTACCCGATAAACACTACGACCACTCATGCGATGAATCCGGTTTTCCTGGATGTCCAGCAGGCTTTCGATACTGGATACCGGGAGAGCGTAGATTTCCCGCCGTAAACGCAGGTAAAGCACCGGTAATACCGCCATGGTCAAAGGAAACTCCATGGAAATACTGGTGCCTAAACCTGGTTTAGTCTCAATATCCAGACGCCCGCGCAGCTTGCGAACGGTTTCCTTGACGACATCCATGCCGACACCACGTCCGGAAATGTCGGTAACCTGATCATTGGTCGAGAATCCGGGGCGGAAAATCAGTTCAACCGCTTCCTGTTCCGAGAGGCGAGCCGCCTGCTCTGCAGTGATGACTCCCTTATCCACCGCTTTCCGGGTGACAAACTGACTGTCAATGCCGCGCCCGTCATCGGAGACTTCAATACGCACCTTATCGCCCAAATGGATAGCCGCAACCCTGATTTTGGCACTGCGCGCCTTCCCTGCGGCTTGGCGATCTGCGGGTGACTCAACGCCATGGTCGAGGCTGTTGCGGAGCAAATGGGTCATTGGACCAGACAGGGCATCGACCACTGCTTTGTCGATTTCCACGTCTTCGCCCACAATTTCGAGCGTGACTTCTTTACCGAGTTGCCGGGAAGCATCCCGGACTACTCTGGGCAACTGCTGAAACAGACGCTTGCAGGGCTGCATACGCAGACGCATGACGGTGCTTTGAATGTCGTTGACGGTGATGTCCACTTCCCGGGCGATGCGCAGCATGTCTTCATTTTCTTCGCCGAGGCTGCCGATGGCAGAGCTCAGTCGGTTACGGAGCAAAACCAGTTCACCCACCTGATTCATTACGGCGTCCAGACGGGCGGCATCGACGCGCAATGTGGTTTCGGCTGCTTCTTGCGCAGCGGCAGCGCTGCGCGCGGGTGGCGTTACTTTGCTGGCATTCGTCACTTCCGGGGATGGGCTGGTCGTTGTGCTGACCGATTGTGTTGGCGGAGCAATCTCAGCAGCGGCTTGTTCTGATTCTGTCGATTTTGCAGAAACGGGTGTGGTAAGGGCAGGCTGTTCATAACCCGGGGCTTGCTTGCCGTACATTTGATCCAGCACCTGCTCAAACTCTTCCGGCGAAATTTCGTCACTGTTCAAGTGCTCGGAATCGGAAGCATTGGTAACCCCGGGAGCCTTGTTACCATAAAGAGCGTCCAGTGTGGCTTCAAATTCTGCGTCGGTAATTTCATCCGCTGCCGTTTCGCTGGAAGAGGCCGATTCCGTACGTTCCAGAAACAGTCCGGCTTCACCAGCAACTGTGGGTCGCTGGCTAACCAATAGCATGGATTCTGAGGGCGGAGGGGAGGGCGTTGCGTCACTTTCAATCGGTCCATTTACAGAAACTCCCTCTGCTCGTTTTCCTGCCGCCAGTTCCTGAATAAGCTGGCCCAGTTCTTCTGGTCCTGGCCCGGGGTTTTCTCCACAGGCAAGCTGTTGCAGCATGTCATCAATCACGTCAAGGCCGCGCAGGATGGCATCAATCATCGATCCATTAATGACCAGGGTATGCGAACGCAGCTTATCCAACAGGTCTTCCAGATGATGGGTCCAGCTGACGAGATGATCGGCTTCGAGAAATCCGGCACCCCCCTTGAGGGTATGAAAAGCCCGGAAGACGGAGGCGAGCACTTCATCATTATTCGGATCGGATTCCAGACGCAGGGTGTCATCCTGAGCTTTTTCGAGGAGTTCCCGAGCTTCCGGCAAGTAATCCTGCAGAATTTCCATATCCATGCTTTTTAGATCCCCAATTCTGCCAGCAAGCTATCCACTTCTTCCTGATTGATGCTGGGATTAGCCTCGGCGGTTGCAGCGTTTTCCTCTGCGATATTGCTGGCTGATTCCATACCGGCTTCTGTCAGGGTAAGGCGTATGCGCTCTTCAACGGCCTGAAGCAGGGTGATGGCTTTTTTCAGCCGTTGACCGGCAAGATCCTGCCCCTGTTGGCTGGCCAGAATGACGAGTAAGGCACTTTCAATATGCTTCAGGGGCTCATCAATATAACTATTATGCGCATTGCGAATGATGCTTACCGCATCCTGCGCTCTTTCGACAGCGGCAAGCGTGGCCATGGTCTGCTCTTCGGTTAAGCGCAGGGCTTCTTCCAGAGGGTTTTGTGCGCCGGATAAATTTTCTTCGGCGGTATTGGCGATCCGCTTCAGGCCTTCACGCAGCAGTAACTCCGCTTCACTCAGTAGACGATTAGGATCCAGCGGATTTTGTGCGGTCATCACTGGCCTCCCTGAGCCGCCTGAAGACGCTTGAACACGCTATCCAGCTTTTCTTTCAGGGTGTCGGCCGTAAAAGGCTTGACGATGTAACCGTTGACTCCGGCTTGGGCTGCTTCCAGGATATTTTCGCGTTTGGCTTCAGCGGTGACCATGAGTACAGGAATATGTTTGAGTTGTGGATCTGAACGGATGGCACGCAGCAGATCAATTCCCTGCATATTGGGCATGTTCCAGTCTGAAACGACGAAATCAAAGGGTCTGCCGTGCAGTTTCTGTAGGGCCTGAACGCCATCCTCGGCTTCATCAAAATTGCTGAAACCGAGTTCGCGCAACAAATTGCGTACAATGCGCCGCATCGTAGAGAAGTCATCCACCACTAAAATGTGGATGCCTTTGTCGACCTGATCAATACCCATAAATGCTGATCTCCTCCTTGAGTCGCACTCCACCCGTTGCATTTGGAAAAGCAATTCCTGTACCACCTGTCTGGATGGAGTAGTGCAGATGTTCTGCTCTTCAATACGGCACATCTCCAGGAAAACTGAAGCGGGGCGATTTCCCGATGCTATATAAAACCTTAGCCGCGCTGACTAATGTTGCCAGCCATGATCGGGTCTGTTCCTGCCTTGCTGGGGTTTTGAGGCGCGACCACCACAATGCTCACACGACGATTCATGACCAGACCCTTCGCGGTATTATTGGATGCTACAGGATGGTATTTGCCATATCCGGCAGCAACCAGGTGATGCGGGTTGACCCCATGTTGAATAAACAGTTCGACGACGGATACGGCCCGCGCTGCAGATAGCGCCCAGTTGGAGGCAAATTGTGGGGTACGGATGGGCAGGTCGTTAGTGAAGCCGTTAACCTGGATTTGATAGGGTACCAGCGCCAGAACTTTGGCGATATTGCCTAAGGTGTTGCGCGCATTACCGCTGAGCTGTGCCTGCGCGGATGGAAAGAGAATCTTCGCATTCAAGTCAATGACAACGCCCAGATTGCTGCGATGGATGGCCACGCTACCCTGATCAATTAGTGGTTTAAGTAAGGCTTTCATTTGCGCTTCAATTTTTTGCATTTCCGGATTTGCCGGGGGGGTGGGTTCATGCGCTCGGGGTGATACCTGACCTTGCTGCACATGGGGAACTGGATCCAGTGTGGCTACTTTCGGTAATGCCGGCAGGGCTACCGGGGTTTGGGTAAGGCTATTGGTATCCGTTCTTATCGGGACGGGTGACCAGGGTTGACCACTAAATGCGGATACCAGAGTTTTTGATAATACCTTGTATTTTCCTTCGTTTACTGAAGAAATGGCATACATGACCACAAAAAATGCGAAAAGCAGGGTAATGAAGTCGGCGTAAGAGACCAGCCATCGTTCGTGGTTTTCCCATTCCTCTTCTGCTTTCTTTTTGCGTGCCATCCCATGATCTCCTGTGTTCTCGATACACTAAGCCATTAACTAGTCGGTTTTTCGCGTTTACTGTGCCCGCTCGAAAAATAAGCGAGATTTATGCCTGATCCGGCTGGCTGTGAAACGGCACGAATTCTGCTGAAAGGTCGTCAATACAGAATCAACCCTATTGGTTTTGTCAAATTTTTGACATATGGATAGATGTGAGAAGGAAGCAGTCATGGTCAATGGTGAAACCCGGTTGGATAAATTGTTTGTAGATGCCAATCGTTTGACGTTAAAAGCAGCGTGCGATCGCGCACTACAGTCTCTGGTGGAAAGCCAGCAAAATATGCAGGTCCTGGTAGGTCAACCCGGCACTTTCATGGGACACGCCGCGCTGCTGTACGATGATGCGCCGCATGAGAGCCTGATTCTGGATGCTCTGACGCCGGAAGCGGCTAATGCCTATGCGCTCGCCGGCGAAGATCTGCTGCTGTGGACTGACGATGCATTGCCCCTTGGTTTTCAGACGGTGGTTATCGAGCAACTTATCTGGCAGCGTTTTGCGGCCATTCGTATCCAGCGACCCGAAATGGTTTTTCAATGGCAAAGGCGCAGTACGTTGCGTGCGGTAGTCGAATCTTCCAATAAAACTTCTGTACTATTAAAGCGTTACGGGGCACGGGCGGTGGAGGGTGAATGTGTGGATATTGGTGCCGGTGGTATGCGCATCGCCATAACAGCGCCACAGGACTATCCGGTGACACAGGGTGAACTCCTGGCTCGGGTTCAGTTTAAGTTTCAGGGGCAAGCCTGTTCAGTGGAGGCTAAAGTCTGTCATCTGGGGTCAGGAATTTACACCCAAGGCGCGGTTCGGCAGTTAGGTTTGGCGTTTATCCATTTGCCTGCTGCGCTGGAGGATAAAATCATTCAGTATACGCTACGTTATGATCGAGAATGCCTACGCCGCGCCAGTCGCTAGAGATTGACCCCCTTCAGTTTTTTGGGTGTCCATTGCCTGAATGGGAACAATAATCTGAGCTTGAAGTTTAGCCGGTGGTAGATCTGAAGCACTTAATGGTTCAGTCGGCATTTCGTGATGTTCCACAATCCATTGTCCGAACTGTCTGGTTTCGGGGAGAAAATAGAGCGGGGCCAGAGAGTTGCTTTGGAGCGTGCCGTTTTGTGTTTGGGGTAGTATCACCATTAGCATGGATACTCCTGTCGTTTTGGCAAAATGCGGAACTTGGGAATAATGTAAATTAAAGTGCTCGGGAGCAACCAGTAAAAAAGTGATCAGAGCTTCATCCAGTGACTGTAGCCAGACAAATGGTCCTTGACTGGGAAGATGCAGTAAAGCAAAGCGTTGCAAGTGGGTAAAGCCAGGCATGGGCGCAATACAGTGCCATATTCCTTCGTCGGCAATGGAAAATGGGCCGAACCGGGTATCATAGGTTTTCATCAGGCTTTATCCTTTGTGTTGCCAGCATCATCAACTGCTTTGGGCTGTTGATTCAGCCAGTGATTTAATGCTTCCGGGGCTGAGCTCAGAGCGGACTGGTTGGCCTGTTTGACGGTTTCCAGTAATTCTTCTCGTAAAATAGTGACATTGTCACTGCTTTCTATGCCCAAGCGTACCTGCCCGTCCTCAATACGGGTGACTACAATACGAATATTGTCCCCAATACATATGGCCTGACCGCGTCGTCTGGTAAGAACCAGCACGATTCAGGCGCTCCCGATCAAATGGCGCTCAGCCGTTGATTTTGCAGTACCCAGGTCTGAGTATGTTGCGGGTTGTGCACCGAAAAAAATTTCCCAGGCCCCCTGATTAAAGCGTTCCAATGCGCTGATAATCTGACCATTTAGCTGATTTTTACGCATGATTTCGTTTAACAAATTGCGTAAATGCGCATCATCGGATGAATTTTTTGTAGACGGTCTTGCTGGTACCATGCGGCTCTGAAGGTCGGCAAAACAGCGCATTTTTTCAGTGGCAATGCGCTGGAGTTCTTCCATCTGACCTGATTTCAGACACTCAGTCTCATCGTCCAGTAAAGCCTGTAATTGTGTGAGCAGCAAGTTTTCCTGAGAATCAGCCGAATCGTTGGGATGCATGATCGGCTCAGGCTGACTGGTTAGTGCTTGCAGGCATGAACTGCTGATTATCCTGAGTCAGGCCCTGACCGATTTTGAGTGGAGAAATCTGATAGGTCCCATTGGATATGGCGGCTTTGATCTGAGCGAGCTGATCAGTATGACCAGTATTCGTATCCTGAGCAGCCATCAATTGCCGCGCCTGCGGTGAAAGCGTGAGATGATCTTGTGCAACAGCACTCGCGGCAAGAGTTTGTCCGGAAGATTTGCCGGAATCGGCTGTAGACCCGCTAACCGCTTTATCGGTGTTGCTCCGCGTGTCTGCTGTCGGTTTTCCTGCAAGTGATCCAGAATATGGATTGATGGGATTCATGCGCTTATCTCCTAACGTATCTGCTGCCATAGTCATTATTACGTCACATCAGAGTAAAAACTAAAGCGAAACAGTCAATGAACTACACCTATTCGCCTAAAAGTCTACCACGACATGCCCTTGTGCGGTTACTGTCCCCCGGATCACGCGGCCGGACTGCAGGTTTCTGACCATGATGCTTTGCCCGGGGCGACCGTTTTCAATGGCGTCGGCAATGGTGGCAATGCGAATCCCATTGCCTTCGGCATAAAGGGTTACCTGCTCACCGGCGTGGACCACATCTGGGGCATTCAGCATGGTCGTAGTTATGGGCTGTCCGGCTAGTGTCCCGAATCGCAGAATTTTACCGATGGCTCCCTGGGGCGAGCTTAAGGTGTTGCCCCCCAAGCCGCTGGTATCCCTGCGTACGACAGCCAGATCTCCGGCCTGCAAAATGGATCCGGCAGAGAGTGGGCGAGAAGCAATGACGACGCTCTGATCCATTTGAATTTGTACAGGCAAATATAATTGCCAGGGGGAGGGCGACTGACAGTGGACTTTTACGGTTTGGTTGCCGTAGGGGTTGCTATAACCAAAATAAGCCACTTTCAATTTACTGCAGGCTGGAAAATGAATGCCAGGGGCCGGTCCGTCCAACTGAATATGTACATCCGCTGATTGATCAGGCAAATGCGCCCGCACAAAATTCCGAACAAGCTCACGAATGGTTGCGGGATTTTCCACGGCAGCCTGAGCGCAGGGGCTGACCATGATGAATGTCGTCGCGAGCAACAAGCTGGCAACGATAGATTGTATGGTGTTTGCGAAACCGAGCTTCATAACCCCGGGGCACCTCATGGAAATAGGGTGTTAGTCAACAAGCCAAGCAAATAATGCGCCAGATTTTTAAGCATGTTATTTCGTCCAGTGGCTCCTGAATGCTTGCAGCGGGAATGGCTGAGCGGCATTTTTTTGCCGGCCGTGCCCTGAGGATTGAACCGGAGCGGCTTTTTTGTGCCGTGTAACACGGGTAATAAGAGTAATGAAGGGTCAATCACGGGATGATTTTTGGCATGTATGTTGCTTTAAGTCGATTGTGAATAATTTTTAGGAGTTCATAAGAGAATGTCGGGATTGTTAGATCAGGCTCTGGATCCTTTGGCTGCAGCACTTAAGGTTACGGGGTACCGGCAGCAACTGCTGTCAGCCAATATCGCCAATGCCAACACGCCCAATTATCGGGCGGTAGATATTCCGTTTGCTCAGGTGGTGCAAGCCGTTCAGGCGGGTGATAAAGGCAGCCTACCATTAACGACGAGCAGCAACCGGCAATTTTCTGAAACCGGCAATAACGCGAGCATGGCTGCCTTTGTGCAATATCAACGTGGCAGTCAGGTAGGGCTGGATAATAATTCGGTAGACATGAATCGGGAGCAGGCAGATTTTTTGCAAAACAGCGTGCGTTACCAGGCCGATCTGACATTTTTGACCGGTAAAATTAAAACCTTGACCTCGGCCATTACCGGAACAGCCGCCTAAATATGCAGGAGTAAGACTTATGTCATTGTTTTCAGTTTTGGATGTAGCGAGTTCGGCGCTGACCGCCCAAAGTTATCGACTTAATGTGGTCGCCAGTAATATGGCCAATGCCAATTCGGCAACCAGTTCAGATGGTCAACCCTACCGGGCCCGAGAGGTGGTCTTTGCCGCGCAACCGTTTGCCAATGCTGGCGCTCCCGCCGGGGTCAATGGCGTACGGGTAGCCGGCGTCATCAGTAAACCGGGGCCATTCAAAATGGTGTATCAACCGGGGAATCCGCTGGCGGATAAGGAAGGCTACGTCAAAATGCCCAATGTGAATCCCGTCGATGAAATGGTGAACATGATTTCGGCTTCGCGGGCCTACCAAGCCAATGTGAATGTGATGAACACCACGAAATCCCTGCTGCAGAAAACCCTTAGCCTTGGAGCCTGAACATGAGCGTCAATTCTCTGACATCCAGCGTCAATCCTTTTTATCAGTCGTTGCAGACCAGTTCTGCAAATAGCTCAGGTACAGCCAGCAGCGGAGCTAGTGGCCTGGCCAGTGAAAGCACTTTTTACAATCTTCTGGTTACTCAGCTCACCAATCAGGACCCCCTGAATCCACTCAGTAATCAGGATTTATCTTCACAGTTGGCACAATTCAGCATGGCGAATGGCGTCCAGGCTATTCAGGGTTCGCTGAGTTCTCTTATGGATCAAATCAATCAGAACCAAGGGTTGCAGGCAGCTTCCCTGATTGGCAAGTCGGTTACCACTTCAGGGAATCAGTTGAGCTTGAGCAGCGGCAGTGCCAATGGGGCTTATGATCTGGGCAGCGCCGCCAGTGCGGTAGACGTACTGGTACAGAACAGCGCCGGTCAGACACTGGCCGTTTTGCCTCAAGGTTCACAGTCTTCAGGAATGCAGGCTTTTAACTGGAATGGAGAAAGTGCCAATGGGAGCACTTTGCCGTCGGGAAATTATCAGTTTTCGGTACAGGCCGCTGATGGCAATGGGGATGCAGTGACGACTACACCCTACATGTATGGGGTGGTAAATGGTGTTACTTTGGGAAGTTCCGGTCCTACCCTGCAGCTACAGGGGCAACAAGGTTCGGTGCCTTTCAGCTCCGTGCAAAATATTATTTAAGGAGTTTGCAAAATGGGTGCATTCAATACAGCTTTAAGTGGATTACAGGCAGCTAATACGGATTTGCAGACGCTGGGTAATAATATATCCAATGCCAATACGGTAGGGTTTAAAAGTTCCAATGCCGAGTTTGCTGATGCCTATGCTTCAGCCATGGCCAATACGGCGCCCACTGAGGGTCAGGTAGGTATTGGTACTACCGTGCAAACCATCGCTCAACAGTTTACTCAGGGAAATATTGAAACAACCAGCAACCCCCTGGATGTTGCCATTAACGGCAATGGTTTTTTTCAGTTCAACTATAATGGTTCAACAGTTTATGGCCGTAATGGCCAGTTTCAATTGAATAAAAACGGCGTTATTGTGGACGCTAATGGTGGTGAACTGATCGGGACCCAGGCGCAAAATGATAAACTGACCGGTGCCAGCGGTCCCTTAAGCATTAATCAGAATGCCATTGCCCCGCAAGCGACTTCAGGATTGAGTTTGGGTTTGAATCTGGATTCAACCAATACACCCATCAGCGGTAATGCTAGTATTAATATTAATGATCCGAGTACTTATAATTATTCGACCACGACGACGGTATACGATAGTCTGGGCACACCGCAATTGTTGACCACTTATTATCAATTGCAAAGCGGTTCAGGTACGACAAGCTCCGGACAAACGTGGAATGTGGATTATTCGGTAACGGGAACCACTGGTGCCAGTGGCATCACTTCTGGTAGCGTTGGAACCTTGCAGTTTAATGCCTATGGTCAGGAAACCAGTTCAATTTCTCAACCTATAACGGGTACTCCGTGGGCTGATGGGGCGGCTTCCACCACCATTAACGTAAGCTTCAGCGGTAGCACCAATTATAATTCTCCCAATTCCGTCATAACCAACAACAGTAATGGTTATAGTGCCGGGCAATTATCTGGTCTTTCCATTGACTCAGGTGGCAATATTTTCGGGCGCTACAGCAATGGTGAATCCCAGCTCATGGGGCAAATCAGTCTGACCCGCTTCCCCAATAATAATGGTTTGCAGAATCTCGGTAATAATTACTGGGCAGAAACCTATGTTTCGGGACAACCTCTTTCTGGTGGCCCTGGCAGTTCCAATCTGGGCGTTTTACAGGCCGGGGCGGTAGAACAATCCAATGTCGACATTTCCAAGGATCTGGTGAATCTGATTGTGGCGCAGCAGGCTTATCAGGCCAATGCCCAGACCATTAAAACCCAGAATACGGTAGTACAGACGCTCTTGAGTTTGTAAGAGGATAAGTCATGGATACCCTTTATATTGCCATGAGTGGCGCCAATGCCATTCTGCAAAAACAGACGGTTACAGCCAATAATCTGGCGAATGCCAATACCACAGGATATCGTGCGGATGAGGCCCAGTTCAGCGCATTGCCGGTATATGGGCAAGGGTTGCCGACGCGCGCCTACACGGCTACGGAAACCCCCAGTGTGGATTTTCAGTCAGGCCCCGTAGTGCATACCGGACGGCCTTTGGACGTGGCGGTGAATGGCCAGGGCTGGCTGACTGTACAGGGGCCTGATGGCAAGGAGGCTTACACCCGGGACGGAAATCTGCAGCTCAACGGTCAGGGTATTCTTATGACCGCGACCGGGCATCCGGTGCTGGGCGTGAATGGTTCACCCATTTCCCTGCCACCGATGCAGTCTCTGGTCATTGGCAGTGATGGGGTGATTTCCGGGGTGCCGGTAGGCAGTCAACCTAACGCTATTGTCACGATCAACCAGATCAAGCTGGTGAATCCTTCGGAGAAAGGCTTGCAAAAAAATCCGGATGGACTTTTTCAGAATAGTGACGGCAAACCGGCATCTGAAGATGGAAATGTGGTTCTGGAGCCCGGCGCACTGGAAGGCAGTAATGTTAATCCCGTTAATGCCATGATCCAGATGCTGGAAGATACCCGCCAGTTTGATATGCAGACCAAGTTGATGCAGACCGTTTCCCAGGATCGGCAAAGTGCCAATCAATTGCTGGTTCTGACATGAACAATCAGGAGCAATAAATCATGATGCGTTCTCTTTATGTAGCAGCAACTGGCCTGGAAGGTGAGCAGACCAAAATGGACGTTATCGCCAACAATCTGGCGAACGTCAACACCACCGGATTCAAGCAGTCCCGCGCGGTTTTTCAGGATTTGCTCTACCAGAATCTACGGCAACCTGGTGCCCAATCTTCGCAGACTACCCAATATCCTTCAGGACTCCAGCTAGGCACCGGGGTGCGCGTGGTTTCTACGGAGCGCCTGATGACCCAGGGCAACTTGACCCAGACCGGTAACGCGCTGGATGTGGGGATCAATGGTCAGGGTTTTTTCCAGATCATGCAGCCCAACGGGACCATTGCTTACAGCCGGGATGGCACTTTCCAGATGAATAATCAGGGACAACTGGTCACGTCCAACGGCTATTTATTGCAGCCACCGGTAACCATTCCACCCAATGCCCAAAGCATTACGATTGGTAGCGATGGGACCGTGTCGGTAGTGCTGCCGGGACAAGCCCAACCTCAGCAAGTGGGTACAATCCAGCTCGCCAATTTTATTAACCCAACCGGCTTGCAAAGTATTGGCGACAACCTTTATTTGCAGACGGGTTCTTCCGGCGCGCCACAAACGGGACAGCCTACCCTCAATGGTTTGGGTTCAGTGCAGCAGGGCTATCTGGAATCTTCCAATGTCAATGTGGTATCGGAATTGGTGGATATGATCGCTACGCAGCGTGCCTACGAAATCAACAGCAAGGCAGTATCCACTTCGGATTCCATGCTCGGATATCTCACCCAGAATTTGTGAGGCTAATTATGACTGCGCAAGCCATCCGCAAAGTTCCCATGGTTTTTCCAGTCTCCTTCGGGAAACTCTGGATAGTTTTGCTGCGTCTGGGTTTCTTGATGATGTTCGTATTGAGCTTGACGGCTTGCGCCGTCTTGCAGGGGCATCATGATCTCAAGCCGCTCAAACCCTTACCCATTCCCGCAGAACCGGAATCACTGGCGGCCCATGCCCCTAACGGATCTATCTGGCAGGCGGGCACCAATGTGTCTTTGTTCAGTGATAATCGGGCGAATCGTGTGGGTGACCTGATTACCGTGTTGATTCAGGAAAATTCCAGTGCCAGCAACAACACCAATACCGCCATTAACACTTCAGATTCTTTGAGTGCAGCGCTGACCAACTTTTTTGGTATTGTCCCGGCATTCGGGAGTGTTGCTGGTACCCCATTCAGCCCCAGTATGGGCGCCAACAGTGCCCAGAAATACGGCGGGACAGGGGCGACCACCCAGAGCAATACTTTTACTGCCACTCTGGAGGTAACAGTAGTGAGAGTGCAGGGCAATGGGAATCTGGTCATTGAGGGCTCCAAAGAAGTGCTTCTCAATGGTGGGCATGAATATATCCGGGTCGCCGGGGTGGTGCGACCTGCTGACGTGACGCCACAAAATACCATTTTATCCACGCAAATTGCCGATGCGCGCGTGGAATATAGTGGCAACGGCAGCATTTACTCAGCCGCACGGATGCCCTGGCTGGCGCGCTTTTTCCTGTCGCTATGGCCTTTCTGAGGAAAAAACAGATGCCCAAGCTTTTGCGATCCTCTTCTGCAATCATCTTGATGCTGGTAATGATGACATTTACCGGATTGTTTTCCGCCCAGGCCGAAACTATCCGCAATCTGGTGGCAGTAGGGGGAGTGCGCAGCAACCAGCTGGTTGGTTACGGTTTGGTGGTTGGACTGAATGGTACGGGCGATCAGGCTACGCAGGTACCCTATACCACACAGTCCCTGCTCAACATGTTTCAGCGTTTGGGGATTAATTTACCTGCCTCTGTTGCCACCAACTTGCAACCCAAAGATGTGGCTGCGGTCATTGTGACCGCACACCTGCCGCCTTTTGTGCAACCGGGACAAACCATCAATGTCACGGTTTCCGCAGTAGGTAATGCCAGCAGTCTGGCGGGGGGGACCTTGCTCATGACGCCCTTGAAGGGGGCCGATGGACAAACCTACGCAGTAGCTCAGGGGAATCTGATTGTCAGCGGTTTTGGGGCCAGCAGTAACGGCTCCTCAGCGCAGGTAAATATCACTACGGCAGGAACCATTCCCAACGGAGCCAATGTGGAGCGGTCTGTCTCTTCGGGCTTTGATCAGGCGGGACCGATGATGCTCGAATTGCATAACCCGAGTTTTACGACTGCGGCACGAATTGCCAATGTCATCAATCAGCAGTTGGGATATGGAGTGGCAGAACCACTGAACGCCGGTGATGTCCGGGTCAATGCACCCAGCTCGCCCGGAGCGCGAGTCAATTTTCTTGCGCAAATTGAAAATCTGGATGTCAGTCCCGAAACGCCGCTGGCCAAGGTAGTTATTGATGCCCGCAGCGGTACGGTCGTGTTGGGACAAAATGTGACGCTGGGTGCCTGTGCGGTTGCCCATGGCAATTTATCCGTGACCATTTCCCAGAAGTATCTGGTCAGTCAGCCTAATCCCCTGGGCGCCGGTCAGACGGTGGTGGCGCCGCAGGCCAATGTGAAAGTTCAGCAACCCCAGGCGAAGTTGTTGATGTTTGAACCGGGAGTAAGTCTGGAAGCCGTGGTTCGGGCTCTGAATGCGGTGGGGGCAACGCCTACAGACTTGATTGCCATTTTGCAGGCCATGAAAGCGGCAGGTGCCTTGCACGCGCAACTGGAAGTCATATGAGTGCTTCCATCAATTTGACCGCTACGACGCGCTCTGCGGAGGTCAGTCCACAGGCTGCAGCAGCTACCGCCAGTGACGCCCTCAACTTTTCCGGACTGAACCAGTTACGCAGTGATGCCCAGGCCCATAATCCAAAAACCATTCTGGCAGTGGCCAAACAGTTTGAAGCAGTTTTGCTGCAGGAGATGCTCTCGTCCATGTCGGCTACTTCCTTTGGTTCGGATTTAACCGGAAAAAATTCCGGGCCGATGATAAAATCACTTTTTAACCAGCAGATTGCGCAAACCGTCAGTCAGGGGCAGGGTATAGGGATTGCCCAGACCCTGGCCAAGGAAATTGCCACACGTTATAACCTCCATTGGGGTAAGCAGAACACATCACCGGCCGGGGACAAGGCGATGACCATGCCCGCCCGTAATGCGGCCTTGTCTGCCCCGGTCATGACTTCAGAAAGCTGGGCCAAACCTTCGCAGAGTCTTCTGGAACAAGCCAAGTCCTTTGTGCAATCCATCTTGCCTTCGGTGCAGGCTGCCGCGCAGAAGTTGGGCGTAGCACCTACTGCCATTATTGCCCAGGCCGCCCTGGAAACCGGTTGGGGAAGTCATGTGGCCGGTAATAATCTTTTCGGCATCAAGGGGGGCGGTTCCTGGCTGGGCAGTTCGGTGGATAGCCTGACACATGAATTCGAAAATGGCGTCAATGAAGTGGAAAATGCCGCTTTCCGCGCTTACCAGTCGGTCGGGGACAGTGTGCGTAATTACGCCAGCTTGTTGATGAACAATCCCCGGTATCGCGGGGCGTTAGGGCAGGGCAACAATATTGCCGGATTTGCCGAAGCCTTGCAGCAGGGAGGTTATGCGACCGATCCGCAATATGCGAACAAGCTGGTGGCAGTGGCTGATAGCCCGCTCATGCAAGAGGTGATGGGCGGCGTGTCAGTTGCCAAGGCAGGGGGCTAAACCTTATGCCTTTTTGTGTCGTTACAAGAATATGGAAGAGTGCGGGGACAGGGCCAAATAATGGATAATCAATCGTTGGAGCAAGAACTGGAAACGGTTATCCAGCTGACGACGGTCTTTGAAGAGCAAAGACAGTGGCTAGCCCGTGGTGACTGGACCCGGCCCATGCCAAAGGCTGATGCCCCCGAACGTTTGGGAAAGCGTCTATTGGCTCTGCGCGCCAGTAATCAAAAGGCTGCGCCTTCAGTAGAACTCAGTGAGGCGGTATTGGCACTTCAGGAAAGTTACAGCGCCTTGGATCATGCTTTGCGGGTTGCCGGTTCTGGTTTAGGGGAGGCTCTGGTTTTGCTGCGTCAACAAGCCGGAATTGTTTATGGTAGTGGGGAATATACGGGCCGTTCATTGGGGAGTGCGTAATCATGTCTGGAATCAGTGGGCTGGTAAATAATGCATTGACCGGTTTGCAAGCCGCACAATCCGCCTTACAGGTGGTTGGTGACAATATTGCCAATGTAAATACGCCCGGATACAGTCAACAAAGCGCTTTGCAGTCAACGGCTATCCCTACCGCCATTGGCGGCCTTTATTATGGAAACGGGACTCAGGTTGATTCCGTGCAACGCAGTTACAGCAGCTTTTTACAGGGTCAGGTATGGACGGCCAGTGCCAGCGCAAGCGGGCAGGCCAGTTTATCCAGTTCTCTCCAGAATATTCTCGGTACGCTCAATAATGGCGGCGTCAGTTCTCAGGTTAGCCAGTTTTTTTCCGGGGTCGCGCAAGTGGCTGCCAGCCCGGATGATATTCCTGCCCGCCAGAGTATGCTCAGCAATGCCCAGTCCCTCAGCCAGACATTTCAGTCTTTGGGGCAGCAGTTGGCCAGTGTCGGCAGCGGTGTTAATCAGCAGATTACCGAGTCCGTTGACCAGATCAACAGCATCAGCAAGCAGATTGCGCAATTGAATGTCCAGATTTCTGCCGCGCAGGGCAATCCCAACGGCTCACCCAATGATTTGCTGGATCAGCGCGATCATCTGATTACTGAATTAAATGGTCAGGTGGGTGTGCAGGTGCTTAATCAGAATAATAGCCAGCTCAGTGTTTTTCTGAGTAATGGTCAGGTGTTGGTAGCGGGTGGTCAATCGTTTGCCCTGCAGACCCAGGGTAGCCCATACAACCAGCAGACTCTGGATGTGGGCTATGCCAGCAACGGCGCGAATATTACCAAAAGTCTGAGCGGCGGAACCCTGGGCGGATTATTACAATTTCGCAGTCAATCGTTGAATCCTGCTGAAAATGGCTTGGGTCTTTTGGCAGATGGTATTGCCTCCGCCTTGAATGCTCAGCAGGCGCAGGGCTTGAATTTGAACGGTAGCAGCGGTTCAGCCTTGTTCAGTACGGGCGCTGTGCAGGTATTTGCGAATACGCATAATAGTAGTGGTGCAGCCTCTGTGGTGGGCTCTATTAGCAATGTTGGAAATCTGAGTGGCAATGATTATATTTTGAGTAAAAGCTCAGGTTCCGTATGGACCTTGCAGGACCGCAGTACGGGAGCAACGGTAGCAAGCACTGCCGGTTCCGTATCCGGGAGTGCGACTACCCTGGATTTTTCCGGTGTAGGACTGCAGTTGCAGGTGTCTGGAAATACGGCAGCAGGAGATAGTTTTCTGGTAGAACCAACGCGCCAGGGTGCGGTAGGCATGCAGACGGTGCTCACTGATCCTGCGGGCATCGCAGCGGCCAGTCCGTTTGTGAGTAGCCCCGGCGCGTTAGTCAGCGGCAGTCTGCAGAATAATAATCTGGGTAATATGACGCTTTCTGCCGGACAGTATGTCAGCGGCACCGCCCCCGGCGCGGTGGTCCTTAACAACATATCGCCATTTCCGACTAATTTGCAGATCACGATGACCAGTGGAGCCAGTCAGGGCGGTACGACGACCTTCCAGATTTCCTCAACTTCGGGCACGGGTTCGGTGATAGGTTCTGGAACCGTCAGCCTGGGTGGTTCCGGTACGCTCATCGACATCCAGAACCCCAACGCGCCGGGGAGTTATTGGCAGGTGAATCTCAGTGGTACACTGGCGGCTTCTGGAGATGCCTTTACCTTGAGTCCCGGCGGGGCGGGGAGTAACGGCAATGCCCAGGCGATGGCAGCGCTGGCCACCAGCAAGGTTTTGAATAATGGAACGGCGACCTTTAATGATAATGCCGCACAATTACTGACTCAGGTGACCAATCAGGCCGCTCAGGCCCAGAATAATGCCCAGGCCCAGCTTACGGTTTTGCAGTCGGCCCAAGCCTCGCAGCAAGCGGTTTCCGGCGTGAATCTGGATCAAGAGGCAGCCAGTCTGATTCAGTATCAGCAGGCCTATCAGGCGGCGGCGAAAGCCATTTCGGTGGGCAGCACCTTGTTTCAGTCATTGATACAGGCTCTATAAGGAGAACACCATGCGCGTCAGTACCCAGGAATTTTACCAAAGCAGCCTGTATTCCTTGTTGAACCAACAAAGTACGCTGAATAATCTTTCGCAGCAGCTGTCCACCGGCAATGCGCTGATCAACCCTACCAATGATCCTGTGGGTAATGCTCAGGTGCTCGATCTCAACACGAAAATTGCCAATCTGGGCAGCTATCAGCAAAGTAATACTTATGCTCAACAGGGTCTCAGTATGAGTTCCAGCACCTTGCAAACAGTTGGTACCCTGATGAATCAGGTGCAGCAACTGGCGGTGCAGATGAATAATGCCACGGTCAATTCCAATGACCTGCAAAATGCGGTAACGACCATGCAGGGAAACCTGCAGCAACTGGTGCAACTGGCCAATACTCAGGATGCCAATGGTACTTACATCTATGGCGGGTCCAACGCCCAGACCGCGCCATTTCAGTTACAGGGTAGTGGTAATGTTCAATATACGGGTGATTCCAGCCAGAAAACCCTGCAAATCGGCCCGGGACTGACAACGCCTGTTTCTCAGGCGGGTAATGCGATTTTCATGAATGTCCCGGCAGGAAATGGCACTTTTACGGTAACGGCTTCCGGTAGTAATTACCTGATTCCAGCAACTTCCGGAGCAACGGCCACCGATGTAGGCAATACCACAATGGGGCCGGGCAGCGTGCTGAATCAAGCGACGGCGAATAGCCAGTTTGTGGCCAATAATGTTCAATACGAAGTCAGCATCAGTAATACTTCCAGCGGCTTGAGCTATAGTGTCAGCAGTGGCACAGGTACGGTTGACAGTACAGGATGGTCAGCCAGCTCCGGAACTGTTGTTAGCGGCAGCTATACGCCCGGGCAAAGCATTAGCATACCCAGCAGCATGGGCGGCAGTCCCTTTATGACGGTTTCGACTAACGGACAGCCGGTATCGGGACAGACCGCCCAATTTACTCTGGCCGCTGCAAAGCCCCAAAGCATTTTTCAGACGTTCAGCAATCTGATTGCCGCCTTTACCGGCGGTTCCGGCTCTCCCGGTGCTAACACGCGACGGGCACAGGATATTAGTAATGCCCTGGCAAATCTGAACCAGTTCCAGACCACGCTCCTGAGTACCCAGGCGCAAATCGGATCCAATATCCAGCAGGCTCAGAGTGTGCAATCGCTGAATGCTAATTTGACCCAGCAATTCCAGACCGACCAGGGTAATATTGCCGATGTGAGTTACCCTCAGGTGATTACCCAGTTTCAGGAAAGCTCGACGGCGTTGCAGGCTGCACAAAAGGCCTTTGTGCAGATTCAGGGGTTGAGTTTGTTTAATTATATTTCGTGATGAAAAAAAGTATTGACAACAAGACGCCGAAAGCTCTGCTCGTTGGGAGCAGTTTTAGTGCAGTTCCAATTTTCTTCGCTTTGAAGAATCATGGAATCCATGTGTCGGTGTGTGGGAGCATAAAAAGTGATCCTTGTCATCAGTATGCGGATGCGTCAATTTATATCGACTATTCCAAGCCGGATGAGCTGATGCGGGTAGTTGAGAAAGAAAACTTTGATTACTTGGTGCCCACGTGCAATGACTACTCCTATATGTCCTGCGCACTGGTGGCAGAACAACATGGTTTTCCTGGCTTTGATAAGTATGATTTAGCATCGATTCTCCACACCAAAAGTAAATTTCGTCAGGCAACTGAAAAGCACTCTCTCCCCGTTCCTAAATTTGTTAGACACAGAATTGGGCAGGTAATTGATACTAAGAAGTTGTGCTTTCCGTTGTTGGTAAAACCGGTTGACAGTTTTAGTGGTCGTGGTATTAGAAAAATAATGAATAGAGAAGAACTACCATTAGCTATTCAAGACGCTTTTCAGGCTTCTAGGTCAGGCGAGTTGGTTCTAGAAGAATGTGTAGACGGAACACTGCATAGTCACTCCGCATTTATCGAGAATCAAAATATTGTGCTCGATTTTTTTGTCGATGAATTCTGCACGACATACCCCTACCAAGTAAACTGCTCAAATCATCCTTCGGCTCTTTCTCCGGGCATCAAAGAAGCTGTGCGTGAAGTGATACAGCAGATGGTAAGCGTGCTTCAGTTGAATGATGGACTGCTTCACACACAGATCATCGTAAATGGTAGCAAATTCTGGATTATCGAATGCATGAGACGGTGTCCTGGCGACTTGTACGGAAGCCTGATTGGCTTTTCAACCGGTATCGAATATGCCGGGCTGTTTATCAGGCCATTTTTAAACATGAAGCTCCCGAGTATAACAAAGAGAAAAACTGTCAAGTATTTTGGGCGCCATACTATCTCCATAATGGAACCACTCATTAATTTTTCATTCTCACAACACATTCCTGCAGAAGCTGTTGAAATTGTAGCTCTGAAAGAGAGCGGAGCAATACTCAATGTCGCACCATTCGATAAGTTAGCAATACTTTTTGCAGAGTTTAAAGATAGAGAAACTATGTTCGAGATTACATCGCGCATTGCTGATTTTATTAGCATCAAATCATATGGAGATTTCGCACGTGCTGGAGACCAATAGTCGTTTAACCGATTCAACCAGTGATGGCGTGAGAAGATTTAAAGTTGCATTTTTAGGTGGAGCTTATGAATCGGCTGTCGGTCGAGTTCACCGAACGGCGCTCGAAATGGATCAGCACTTTGAGTTGGTTGCCGGTTGCTTCAGTCGTAACAAGGAAGCCAACAAGTTGTCGGCAATCTGGTACGGCATCGATCCAGATCGAACATACAATACTCTGGTTGAATTGCTGCTTGCTGAAACCTGCAATATTGACGCAATAGTGATCCTAAGTCCTCAGGACCAACATGCCCAACACATTCTGGCTTGTCTAGATGCTGAAGTTCCAGTGATTTGCGAGAAAGCCCTGGTGGCTACTGTTGATGAGGCTGTCTCTATCCAAAAAAAACTATCTTCAAATAATGGCTTCCTTGTGGTCATCTCCAATTATACTGGCTATCCAATACTGCGCGAATTAAAACATATGATAGAACAGAACGTATTCGGGAGTATTCAACAACTTCATATGGAAATGCCGCAGGAGGGATTTTCTCGACTAGATGCAGATGGTGCTCCAGTAATACCCCAAGAATGGCGATTACGTGATGGACCAATTCCTACCATATCGCTTGATTTAGGTGTTCATCTGCATATGATGGCACGTTTTCTTACCGGTGAACGGCCCAATGAAGTGATTGCTGTTAGTGATTCGAACGGTAACTTCAAGCAAGTTACGGACAATGTTTCTTGCTTAATAAAGTATAGCAACAACCTGAACTGTAATGTTTGGTATAGCAAGACGGCTCTTGGATACCGGAACGGTCTCAAGCTAAGGGTGTTCGGTGAAAAAGGCTCTGCGGAATGGGTACAGGAAAATCCGGAATACTTACAAATGGCAGATGATTCTGGTGGTCGGTTCATCATTGACCGTGCAAGCAAGGGAATTAAAATAGCTAATCAGTCGCGATATACACGATTTAAAGCAGGTCATCCAGCAGGATTTATTGAAGCATTTGCAAACTATTATTATGACATAGCCAATGCCCTAGAATGTTATTTAACGGGCAACTGCTGTTTCAAACATGAGTATATATTCTCTATCGATGAGTCATTAGAGGGGCTGCGTATGCTAAATGCCATCGCAAAATCGTCAATTAGAAAATGTTGGGAGACGGTGGCATGAGCCTTTTGCATTTCGTTAAGAATGATGAAGATGCAGTAGACCAAGTAGCTCTTGGATTTTGTTCTGAATTTATTCATAACACAGATCGCCAGAAATTTATACTAGGGAGAAATATCTATGCAGATTGTGTAGAAAAACATGTAAAGGTGGATGGATTCATCGATGATTATACCAGTGATATAAAATATCACAACTTGCCCGTTATGAGGCTTGCTGCCATATCTAAGAATTCTCTTGTCCTGAATGTGGCGGGTGGACGACCGCTTTCCGCCAAAAAACGCCTGGATGAGTTTGGTGTGAAAAATCTTGATTATTTTGCTTTCTATAAGTATTCCAAGTTACCTTTGATTCCGATTCGCTTTAGTGAAGGATTTGAAGATGAATTTAAATCCAATATGAAAAAATATGAGTGGATATACAGTTTATTGCTTGATGATGCCTCCCGCAGAATATTCGAGAAGACTGTAAGGTTTAGACTCTCCTACGATATCACGCACCTAAATGGCTTCACATCGAAAGAGGATGTTCAATATTTTGAGAATTTCCTGAATCTTCGAGAATCGGGTGAAGTTTTCATTGACGTTGGTGGCTACGATGGTTTCACTAGCCTTGAATTCATGAAGCGATGTCCCGGGTACAAGTCCATACATCTTTTTGAACCGGAAAAAGGTAATTACCAATCCTGTTTAGAAAGGCTGCGAGAATTTAAAAATGTTCATTGTTTTCCAATAGGATTGTCAAACAGTAAAAAAAAATTGAAATTCTCTATTCAGGGATCCGCTTCAAGAGTGTCTGACACTGGGTCAGTCACCATAAATTTGGATAGACTGGATGACCTACTTCATTGTCCGTGTACTTTTATAAAAATGGACATAGAAGGAGAGGAGTTCGCTGCTATCGATGGTGCTCGTAATACAATTCTTACTCACCACCCGCGCTTAGCTATAAGCATTTATCACAAGATTGGTGACTTCTGGCGTATTCCCAAGCTGGTTCTTTCCATACGTAGTGATTATGAAGTTTTCTTGCGGCATTATACCGAGAGTATATATGAGACTGTCATGTTTTTTATGCCTAAGTATTGATTGAGAGCTTGGAAATGATACTTGAATATTGTCGAATAATAGAGTTACCAAAAATTCATGACCAGCGAGGTAATCTGTCCTTTATTGAATCTAACTGCCATATTCCATTTGCAATTGAGCGGGTGTACTACCTTTACGATGTCCCTGGTGGTGCGGAGCGCGGTGGTCACGCCCATAAAGAACTGCACCAGCTTATCATTGCCATGTCAGGCAGCTTCGATGTGGTGATTGGTGACGGTCACCAGAAGAAACGCTTTCATCTCAACCGCTCATATTACGGTCTTTATATCTGCCCGATGATTTGGCGTGAACTGGATAATTTTTCATCTGGTTCGGTGTGCATGGTGCTGGCCTCCAACCGGTATGACGAGTCAGACTATTTCCGAGACTATCCTGAGTATCTTGCTGCTAAAGGGTTGCAATGATCACTGTCCCTTTCCTAGACCTTCGTGCCGCATATCTTGAGCTTAAAGAAGAGATCGATACGGTTATTAATCGTATTCTAGACAGCGGGTGCTATATTCTCGGTCCGGAAGTTGAGGCCTTTGAGATCGAATATGCGGCCTATTGTGAAACAAAACACGCCGTGAGTGTCGGTAATGGCTTAGACGCACTCCATCTGGCTCTGCTGGCCATGGGGGTTGGACCGGGTGACGAGGTCATAGTGCCTTCGAATACCTATATTGCCACTTGGCTTGCTGTGAGTCAGTGTGGAGCTACGCCAATACCTGTGGAGCCTTTGGAGGCCACCTACAATATTGATCCCACTCTCATAAAGGCCGCAATTACCCCGCGTACCAAGGTTATTCTGCCAGTCCATTTGTATGGGCAGCCTTCTGATCTCGATCCTATTCTGGATATTGCTCGCCTACATGGTATCAAGGTGCTGGAAGATGCTGCTCAGGCGCATGGGGCCCGTTACAAGGGGAAACGACTTGGTGGGCACGGTGATGCTGTAGCGTGGAGCTTCTATCCCGGCAAGAACATGGGGGCATTGGGTGATGGCGGGGCGGTGACGACAAATAATCCCGATATCGCGGATCATATCAAGAAGCTGCGAAACTATGGTTCGCGCGTAAAATACATAAATGAGGTTCGGGGTTACAACAGCCGTCTTGATTCGTTGCAGGCTGCAATTTTACGAGTCAAACTCAAATATCTGGATAATTGGAATGAGCGTAGGCGTGTGATTGCTCAAATGTATCTTGACGGCTTGAAAGATATGGGATTAATTGTGCCGTATGTGCCTGAGTATGTAGAGCCTGTGTGGCATTTGTTTGTAATCCGACATTCTAATAGAAAAGAACTGCAACAACGCTTGAGTGAGGCGGGCATCGGTACCTTGATTCATTATCCTATACCGCCACATAAACAGGATGCGTATCAGGATAACGCAATGTTAAGTCTTCCAATTTCTGAAAGAATACATGATGAAGTGCTCAGCCTACCCATAAATTCGACGATGACAGTAGGACAAGCTCAATACGTTATGGAAGCAATACAACGAGTAAAAACTAGCTCCACAAAAAAGAGAAATCATTATTCATAGAGGCACCAATAACCATGGATGAACTAGTCAAGGTTTCAGTCGGTATCCTTACATTTAATCAATCCGGATACATCCGCGATGTCATCAAGTCTATTTTTGCACAGACTTATCCAATTGATGAACTTATTATTAGTGATGACTGCTCCACGGACACCACATATCAAGTGGCGCTAGCGACAATTGAAGATTGCCGAAAACAGACAAACCGAGTGCGACGCGCTGTCGTTAGGCGGAATGAAGTCAATTTAGGACTTATTCGGCATTTTAATTTGCTTGTTGAACATCTTTCAAATGAGCTGATTGTGGGTAATGCAGGGGATGATCTATCAGCTCCTGATAGGGTGGAGACCTTCGCCAACGAGTATATTCGACTTGGGCAGCCCAAGTACTTCCTGGGTCATGGCCCCGTTAATGTGATTGATTCCGGAGACCCAGTTGTGTGGGTGCCACCTATTGTGCAGATGAATATGGACCCATTACAGGTTGCATTCGCCGACACTTTGCACATTGGTGCCAGTCAAGGTTTTACTAGATCCTTGATGACTGATTTTGGGCCGATCGTTTTCGAGGATGTTTATGAGGATTTGGTTCTAGGTTTTCGTGCCCTGCTTACTGATGCGTACCACTACATTGATCGCCCTCTTCTTAACTATCGGCGACATGGTGGCATTAGTGACCCTAGCAAAGATAACCCGGAGTTTCGTCAGCGTCGCTACCGATCCTTGTTGCAACAACGTGCCTTGGACGCTTTTCGGGTAGGTAACGTGGACTTTTTACTCAAACTTCAGAACCGCTATCAAGAGCTGAGACTGACCTTGAAATCGGTGGTTAAGAATCTTCCGTCTCCGGTGACATTCACTGACTTCATATTGGGTGAGACCATTATCCCTTGGCATCTGGACACACGCTGTTTACCTTATGAAGAAAAATGGGCAAAGGAGATAATGAGAACTAAGCCCGATGTTTCGCACGCTTCTCTGTTACTTTGTGGTAACGATAATGAACGACTGAGGAAGTCGTGGCAAAATCTATCTGATCAGTGGTTAGCACCAGTTTTGATCAAACAAACGGCAACCACGGAGAATGTAGTACCCACTCTCAATTCAGCCCTAAATGATATAAACGGAAATTTTATCTCAATCGTGGATGCCGGCGACCAACTCGCCCCAGACGCTTTATTCCGTATCCAGATGGCCATCCAGAACCATCCCGAATGGCAACTCATCTACACCGACGAAGATTCCCTCACGCCCGATGGTCAGCACGTCAATCCGCACTGCAAGCCCGATTTCAACATCGACTACTTACGAAGCCTCCCTTACATAGGTGGCTTGCTGGTCATTAAAAAAGAACTATTTGAGGAACTCGATGGATTTGATCCTCAAGCCGATGGCGCAGAAGATTATGATTTCGTCCTGCGGGCCTGGGAAAAAATTGGTGACGCCGGTATTGGCCATATTCCTGAAGTGCTCTACCATCGTTTGCAGGGTGGCGGGCACTGTAACAAGTCCGTTGAGGAAATACTCCAGGTCAGTCAAGCTGCCTTGCAGAGGCATTTACAGCGCCTGAATATTGCTGCGGAGGTGTTTCCAGGACCTTTCCCACCGTCCACTCGCGTTCGCTACTCCCTGACTGGCACCCCTCTGGTTTCCATCATTATTCCCACACGCAATCAACTGGGCTATTTGCAGCGTTGTGTAGAATCGCTGATCGAAAAAACCAAGTACGCGCATTATGAAATTCTCATTGTCGATAATGACAGCGATGATGCTGAGGCGCGCACTTATCTGGACATGCTTGCGGCCCAGGAGGAGCAATTGGGTGGCCGCTTGCGCGTACTCAGGCATCCCGGTCCTTTTAATTTCTCGGCCATGAATAACCGCGCAGTGGAACAGGCACGCGGCGATTATGTCCTTTTGCTCAATAACGATACGGCGGCACTGCATGACGACTGGCTGGATGAAATGGTCAGCCAGATTTTGCGTCCGGAGGTGGGTGTTGTCGGCGCAAAGTTGCTTTTTCCCGATGGCAAAATTCAGCATGCCGGCGTGATTCTGGGAATGCGCGGGCCGGCAGAACATCCCTTCATTGGTCAGCCACCCGAATATCGGGGCTATTTTGGCCGGGCCATGCTGACCCAGAATTTATCGGCAGTGACGGGAGCCTGCCTGCTTATTGGGAAATCCTTATATCAAGAGTTGGGTGGGCTGGATGAAAAACAGTTTCAGGTTTCCTACAACGATATTGATCTCTGCCTGAAGGCACGAGAAGCCGGTCATAAAATTGTTTTTACTCCTTGGGCGATGCTCCTCCATGAAGGTTCCGCCAGTCAGCGCGGTGAAGTCGAGAAAAAACCCAGCCCCGAAAAAGAAAAGCGCTTTGCGGGCGAAAAGATGGCCTTTTATCAGAAATGGCTGCCACAACTGGCATTTGATCCCGCCTATAATCGCCATTTGAGTCTGGCGAGTACGGATTTTCTGCTCGAAGATCAGGCTGCCCTGACCTGGGACCCGGAATGGCGACCGCGCCCGCGTATTCTGGTGCATCCTGCGGATCGGGAGGGCTGTGGAGAATATCGAATCATCTCCCCTATGCGCGCCTTGCAAAAGGCGGGTAGGGCGCAGGGCTGGGAAACCATGCGGATTTTTGAGCCAGCGGAAATGGAGCGTTTTTCTCCGGAAAGTATTGTGTTGCAGCGGCAAATGGAATGGCCACAGATCGAGGCGTTGGAGCGGCATAAAAAACTGCTGAAAACCTTCCGGGTATTTGAAATCGATGACTTGATCACCAATTTGCCGGTGAAAAGCCTGCATAAGGCGCAAATACACAAGGATATCGCCAAGCGTTTTCGCAAGGCAGCGGGCCTCTGCAACCGCTTGGTGGTCGCGACAGAGCCTCTTGCCAACGCCTACAAAGGCTTTGCCGACGAGGTTCGCGTTCAACCCAATTGCATTGAAGACGCCATTTGGGGCCCCCTGCAGCCTCGCCGACGCGGTGCGGCCAAGCCCAGGGTCGGTTGGGCCGGTGGTGTAGGGCACACGGGCGATCTGGAAATGATCGCCGATGTGGTGCGTGATCTGGCGGAAGAGGTGGATTGGGTGTTTTTCGGCCTCTGCCCTGATGCCCTACGTCCTTATGTGCATGAGTTCCATACGGGAGTGCCGTTACCCCAATATCCCGGCAAATTGGCCAGCCTGGATCTGGATCTGGCTTTGGCTCCTCTGGAGAATAACCCGTTTAATGAAGCCAAAAGCCACCTGCGGATTCTGGAATACGGGATGCTCGGCTATCCGGTGATTTGTTCAGATATTTTTCCCTATCAGGGAGATTTCCCCGTCACCCGGGTCGCCAATCGCTATCGCGATTGGATGCGGGCCATCCGTGAGCAGATTGCCGATCGACAAGCTCTGGAAGCGGCGGGCGACCGCTTGCGGGAATTTGTGCGCGCCCACTGGTTGCTGGAGGAACATCTGGACGACTGGTTGGCGGCCTGGCTGCCCTGAGAATCAAAGCCCGCTGCCTTCATAAAGGTTATCTCCTTAATCAATTCAAGTTTTTTCGCTAGGGTGCCGTTATAGGTAATGTACAGAGTAAGTACGGCTTGGCAAGGATGCCATTTCAACCCTAAGAAAGGAGCACAATCATGGCAATTTCAGGAATTATCAACACCAATACCTCAGCATTAAGTACGCTGGATGCTTTGAATGGTACGCAAGGAAGTCTCAATACGTATCTTCAGCAGTTGTCCACCGGCAAGAGCATCAACGGCCCTGCGGATAACCCTGCGGGTTACGCCATTGCCCAGCGTTTTCAGACCCAGATCAATGGGTTGAATCAGGCGGTTTCTAACGGTAACCAGGGTGTTTCTCTGGTGCAGACCGCTACAGGTGCCATTCAGAACCAGACCAGCCTGTTGCAGCAGATTCGGACTACAGCGGTGCAGGCAGCCAATGCTTCCAACACCACTTCAGACCGTCAGGCCCTCCAGGGCGTGGTCAGTCAGTTGCTGGCGCAGGTGCAAACCATTGCTACCCAGACCCAGTTCAATGGCCAAAATTTGCTGGATGGCACTTTTGCGGGTGCTGCCTTCCAGGTAGGGGCCAATTCTAACCAGATTATCAACGTGGCGGTTGGAGATACCAAAACGAATGCGATGGGGAATTACGCGACTACTGTGACCAGTCAGGCCAATGGCGCATATTCCTCTACCTCTGGGGCATTCATTGATGGGGGCTATGCTGCTGGTGGGGCATTTACTCTAAGCAGTGGTGCAGCATCAGGTGCTGGTGGAGCCGGGAATTTCGCTACTAACAGCCTTGGCATTTCTGGCTCGGTGGGCAATGCGTCAGTGAGCGTGTCAAGCCCCAGTGAATCAGCTTATAGTCTGGCTCAGAGTGTCAATGCGGTTTCTGCTCAGACAGGGGTTAATGCTCAGGCTTACACCAGTGCAGCCTTTCAGGTCACTGCTACAGGCAGTGTGAGTTTTAGTCTGGGTAATGGCTCCAGCGGAAGTGTATCCAATGCCGTGAATATTTCGGCTACCATTACCAGCGGTGCTGGTGGTCAACTGGATTTGAGCTCTTTGGTTACCGCTATCAACAATCAGGCAGCCATAACCGGTGTGTCTGCCAGTACTCAGACTGTGAATGGAACGCAGGAATTAGTTGTTACACAAAGCCAGGGCCGCAATATTGTGATGGAGGCAGGGACTGGTACAGCCACTTCTGGCATGAGTACTGGGTCAACGGCAAAACTGCAGGCAGTGTCTAATGCAACCGGGAGTGCTGTCGGTGTTGGCGGTGTCTTTTCTTCAGGCAGCGGCGGATTGGTCATCCAGGGTGCTGTGCAATTCCAGTCGGCATCTTCCTATGCCATTGGTAACGCCAGCGGAATCGGCTTTAGTTCTCAGGCGGCCAGTCTGGTTTCTGGTGCAGGTGGTTCGGCTGTTGCGAGTATTAACGTCACCACCGCCGCTGGTGCCCAGCAGGCTATTGGTATTGTCGATCAGGCCATCAACTATCTGAACCAGCAAAACGGTAGTCTGGGTGCTATCCAGAACCGGATTCAGGCTTCGGTTTCCAATGATCAGACTACGGCTACCAACCTGCAGTCTGCGCAGTCGGTAGTTCAGGATGCGAATATTGCGCAGGCGACTTCGCAGTTGACCAAGTATCAGATTCTGCAGCAGGCAGGTATTTCTACCCTGGCGCAGGAAAACTCCTTGCAGCAGAGCTACCTCAAGCTTCTGCCCTAAGGAAATGATGCTTTAATCAGTTTCTCTCCCACTTCTGCAGGGTGGGAGAGTTTTATCAGTGGAGAATCAATATGGATGCTCTCTCTATGGCAAAGCGTTTGTTATCTATACCCGGAAGTGCAGCGTCAGATACGCAGCAGGGAAGTGAGGCGAATGTACCGCCGACACGACCGCCAACAGCGCAGCAAAATACTTTGGATACAACTTTAACAACACCCAAAAACACAACGCTGCACCCTGAAAAAGTGCAACAGGTTATTCAGAAATTACAAAATAATTTACCAGCAAGTGCTTCCGTTACCTTACAGGCTGGTCTGGACCCGGACGGAACCCATCCCGGACAGGTTCTGGTGAAACTCAGTGATAAAGTTACCAAGCAAACATTTTTTGAATATTACGTACCGGCCGAACAGGTTGTGAAAAGTGCTGAAACCGGAGACACATTGCAACCCGGTAGCCTGATGCGTACCAAGGCCTGAATTTTTTGAAATTTATTGTGCAGGAGTAAAGATTATGACCGCTTCACTATCTGGTTTGGTCAGTGGCATTGATGTCCAGTCACTTATTACGAATTTAAGTGCGGCCTATCAGGCACCTATTACTATCCTGCAAAATCAGCAACAATCTTACCAAACTACTTTAAGTGCCTGGGGTACCCTGCAAAGCAGTCTTTCCGGTTTGCAGTCGGCCATGGGCAGCTTGCAGAATCTGGGAAATACCAATAATCGCAGCGTGTCCCTTTCCAATGACAATGCGGCTTCGGCTACGGCTTCAGCCAATGCTCCGCAGGGAAGTTACAGTCTGAGTAATATGGTTCTGGCGCAGTCCCAGAGTCTTTATTCCAGCAATTTTACCAGCGCCACCAATAATTCAGTGGGTACCGGTACCCTGCAAATTCAGGTGGGTAGTGGTGCTGTCCAGAATGTGGCGATCAACGCCTCCAATGACAGTCTGGATGGCATTGCCAGTGCTATCAATCAAGCCAACACCGGAGTGAATGCCGCCGTCGTCTATGATGGTACGGGCTATCGCCTGACGTTGACCGGAAAGGGTACGGGGGTGAATAGTGCTTTTTCGGTCAGTACCAGTGGTGCAACGGGAAGCTTGTCTTCTCTCAGCTACAGCAATGGCGCATCAGGTTCCATGACCTTGAGCCAACAGGCTCAAAATGCCGGTGTCAGCATTAACGGTTTGCCGGTTACCAGTACAACCAATACGATTTCCGGTGCTATTCCCGGAGTGACGCTCAATTTGCTGCAAGCCAGCGGTAGTGCAACCCTGCAGGTTTCCAGCAGTAATAGTGGTTTTGTGTCGGGTGTGCAGAGCTTTGTGAGCGCTTTCAATAAGACCATGGGCACCATCAACCAGCTGACCGCCTATAATGCTCAGGCTGGTTCTGGCGGTCCCTTGTTGGGTGATGCTTCGGTGCAGGGTTTGCGGACCCAGTTGCTGGATATGATTTCCGGACAGGGTATCGGGATCTCTTCGGGTAGTTCGTATAACTCCCTGGGCAGTGTGGGTTTGGGGCTCACCAGCAGTGGTACGATCAGTCTGAATACCGGCACTTTGACTACAGCGCTCTCTGCTGATTTTAATACGGTAGCGGGCCTGTTTGGTCAGGCGGGCAGTACCAGCAATGCCAATGTCCAGTATCTGACGGCGACCAGCGCTACGCAGGCAGGGACTTATGCCATTAATGTGAGTCAGACTGCGACCCAGGCCAGCACATCGGGGAGTGCTGCCATTCCTTCCGGCGGCATTCTTCAGAGTGAAAGTCTGACTTTTGGGTCGGGGGCCAGTTCGGTAGTGGTTTCGTTGAGTTCGGGCAGCACCCTCAATGATATTGTTAATACCATCAATGATAACTTGCAGCAGTCGGGTATGACGGGTATTACCGCCAGTGCCAATAATGGTTATCTCGAATTGCAGTCCAATGCTTACGGGAGCGCCCAGTCTTTCACCGTAAAATCCAATGTGGCTGCAGGTTCTGGCGGTACCGGGATCGGTACCAGCTTGTTGACGGCTACCGGTACCGATGTGGCCGGTACGATTAATGGTCAAAGTACCAGTGGTTCCGGTCAGACCCTGACGGTCACCGGTCCGGGGAATGCCTCTGGTTTGCAGGTCAACATTACCGGAAACAGCACGGGAAATCTGGGAGCCGTAACCCTCAGTCAGGGCCTGTACCAGCAGATGAGTACACTGCTGAGTTCGGCGCTCAATACCCAAAGTGGTTTTGTGAGCGCCGCCCAGAACGGTATAACTTCTTCCATCAATGGTCTGGGTGCGCAGATTACGACGTTGCAACAGTCAGCCTCCAATCAGACCGCTTTGCTCACGCAGCAGTTTGCCGCCATGCAGTCACAACTGTCTTCTTTGCAGTCCACTGGTCAGTATCTAAATGCGTTTTATTCTTCCACTAGTTCCAGCTCGTCCAGTTCCAGTTCGAGCTCCAGTAGTTAAGGGAGGTTTTTTAAGCCATGAGTTTAGCGACAGTCGCCGCCATGCAGGCTTATAAGCAGGTTGGCAATCAGGGGGTATCCAGTGACCGGCTGGTTTTGCTGGGTCTGGAAGGTGTACTGGAATATATTCGGCGCGCCCATTTGGCGATTCAAGCCAAGGACATAAGTGCCAAGGCCGTTTCCATGGACAAGGCCTACCAGTTGACAGCGCATCTTTTAGCCAGCGTGAATTTTGAGGAGGGTGGTGAAATTGCCAAAAATCTCGACAGTCTTTATCGTTTCCTGTTAAATCAGTTGGCACAAGCCAATATTTTTGATGATTTGCAGGCGCTGGATGCCTGCCAGCCGGTGCTGGTAGATCTGCGCGATGCGTGGAGAGGATTGCTGGGTCATTCCTGAGGCATAACTTTCCGCATCTGAAGGAGTGACTGATGCTGGAGCAGCATGCCGTGGTACTGGAAGAGGTGCTTCCCCTGAGTCTGGAGAAGGGTGAAGTAGACACTGCGCGACGCAGTCGTCTGATGCTGGATAATATGGCGCTTCTCAAGGCGTTGCTGGTGATGGATGATCACTTGCTGGTGGAGGATGACAACCGGGAAGCCATCAGCAGCCTCGAGACCAAAATCGATTTGCTGCTACTCCTGGTGGGTAAGGGCATACAAGGACTGGAACCTTTGCCACCTTGTTATTCCTGCTCGCTGGGTGCAGAGGATTTGTATTGGGAGGCAGCGTCTTCAGCAGAGTTTCCCCATGAAAATGGCCCGGTTTGTGTGGCCCTTTTTTTGCGCCCTAGGATTGCCATGCCTTTGTTTCTTCCGGGCATCCTCCGCATGTCAGTGATTCAGCCGGAGGCATGCCCAGAAACGCGATTTCGTTATCATTTGCACTTTGCGCTAGACGCGCGCGTGCAAGAATCACTGGATCGACTAATATTCCGTCATCATCGGCGTTCCATAGCGCGGCAAAAAGATCATCATCATTTCTCCGCAGAATGACAGGCGTTTGTTATGTTCACTGAAGTAAGCACGGAAACCGGGTCGACTCTGGAGAGGCGCAGCCTGTCGCGCGAAAGCTGCGGGCTGGTTGGCAACAGTGTGCCTATTCAGCGCATGACAGCGATGCTGGCCAAAGTGGCAAAAACAGACAGTACCGTCTTGATTCTGGGTGAATCGGGTACTGGTAAGGAAGTTATCGCCCGCTGTCTGCATCAGCACTCCTTGCGTAGTCAGGGGCCTTTTGTGGCGGTGAATTGTGGGGCGATTCCCGAAGAATTGATGGAAAGCGAGCTTTTCGGGCATGAGAAAGGGTCTTTTACGGGAGCTTTGGCTGCGCGTAAAGGCCGTTTTGAACTGGCCGAGGGCGGGACTCTTTTTCTGGATGAAATTGCCGAAATGAGTCCGCAAATGCAAGTGAAACTGCTGCGTGTGCTTCAGGAAAAACAATTTGAACGGGTGGGTGGTGCACGGGTGTTGGCGAGCCATGTACGGATAGTGGCCGCTACGCATCGTGATCTGGAGACGCGGATTCAGGAAGGCAGCTTCAGAGAAGACCTGTATTATCGTCTGAATGTTTTTCCGGTGCGCGTGCCGCCCCTGCGCGATCGTCCGGGTGATATTCATTTGCTGTTCGCCTATTTTATGGATAAGTTGACCACGGAAGGTCATCTCGCCGTTAAGCTTGAGGGAGACTCCCTGCGGGTCCTGGATGCTTATGATTGGCCCGGGAATGTCCGGGAACTCCGCAATCTGGCAGAAAGGCTGGTGATTTTGCATGGTGGTGAGACGCTTTCCTGTGCGGATCTGCCCGCCCGCATGCGTAGTGTGGAAAATTTAGAGCTGCAAGATGAACGGCAAAGTCTTGCCGCCGTGTGGGCAGAGCCTTCGGGGAGCTTGCCGGAGCCGCCCTTTGACCTCAAATTGCACCTGGAAGAAATCGAGAAGGAATTCCTGCTGCAAGCGCTGGCTATGTGCGATCAGGTTGTTGCCCGTGCTGCGGAACGTTTGGGACTGCGCCGGACGACCATGGTCGAGAAACTGAAAAAATACGGACTGAACACGATCAGGGATATGGATCATTAATGTCTGATGATGGCTCCCCGCCCTTGCCTGATGCTTCGAGTCTTATCGAAGCTTTCAAACTCTTCAACCAAACCTCACAAGAACTGACGGAAGCCTACGGTACTCTGCAGCAGGAAGTGCAACGCCTTTCCGCAGAGCTGGCAGAGGCGAATGTGCGTCTTCGCGCCGAACTGCAAGCCAAGGAACAAATGCGTGAACGTCTTGCCCTGCTTCTGGAAATGCTCCCGGGCGCGGTATTGGTGGTGGACCATGCGGCGCTGATTGTGGAAATGAATCCGGAAGCGATTCGTTTGCTGGGTGCGGATTTGCGTGGTTCGGACTGGCAGACCTTGCAACCCAGACCCATGTCGGGTTCCGGGGAGGAGTGGTTGCTGCTGCGCGGGCCAGACAGGGATCAGCCGGTACAGGTGACGCTTGCCGTGAGTGCGCTGCCGGGTGAGGGTGGGCAGGTGATTTTATTGCAGGATGTGACAGCGGCGCGCGCCCGTGAGGAGGCCGCCCAACGACGGGAACGTCTGGCGGCCATGGGCGAAACGATGGCGGGACTGGCGCATCAGTTACGTACCCCTTTGGCCACAGCGCTGCTCTCTGTTTCGCATCTGCAATTTGAACGCGGTCCCGAACATTTTGCGCGGCAGCAGCAGCGCTCGCTGGAAAGGTTGCAACATCTGGATGCGACCATTGATGCTATGCTGCGTTTTTTGCGAGGTGCGGAGCAGGAAAGTGGTTCTGTGGCATTGATCGCGATTCTCCATGCCTTGCAGCGGGAATGGGATCCACATTTTCGTCAAAAAAATGTCACTCTGGAGATTGGGGTTGCACGGGATGACTGGTTTTTGACGGGAACCCTGGCTGCCTGGGTCAGCGTATTGGCCAATGTCCTGCATAATGCGCTGCTTTTCAGCAACCCTGGACAAGCAGTCAGTATGAGGCTTGAAGAAGTTAATCGGGGTATCTTGCGCTTGAGCATTCGGGATTTTGGCCCGGGTATTGCTGAAGCCGATCAGGAAAGGATTTTCATCCCGTTTTATACCACTCGTCGGGATGGCACCGGATTGGGTTTGGCTATTACCCGTAATTTTGTGGTGGCCATGGGGGGAAGTATCGAGCTGGAAAAGGTATCTCCTGGTACCTGCTTGGTGCTGCTTCTGCCGTTATGGCAGGTTGCTCAGCCATTGCCCAGCGGTTCAATGAGTCAGGAGTAGGAAGCATGGAGCAGTACCAGGCGCGTATTTTACTGGTTGAAGATGATGAATATCTGGCTGAAGCCTTGCAGGAGGCGCTGGATGATCAAGGCTATCGGGTGCAATGGGCGGAAGATGGAACGGCCGCATTACGCCTGCTGGCGGCTACGTCTTTTGATCTGGTAGTCAGTGATGTGCAGATGCGTCCTATGGATGGTTATACCCTTTTGAAAACCTTGAGCGTACAACATGATGCACCGCCGGTATTGATGATGACAGCCTGGGGTACGATTTCCGAGGCTGTGCAGGCGTTGCAAAATGGTGCGGTAGATTATGTGGTGAAACCATTTACAGTAGATGTTCTGCTGGAAAAGCTGCGTAAATTTGCTATTCCGCATTTGCCAGCCGATCGCCAAGGACCTGTGGCGCAGTCTCCGGCCATGTTGGCGACGCTGGAAATGGCGAAAAAGGTAGCTTCTACGGATGCCACTGTGTTGCTGATGGGCGAAAGCGGTGTCGGGAAAGAAGTATTGGCACGTTATATTCATCAGCAAAGTCGTCGTCAGACGGGGCCCTTTATTGCGGTTAATTGTGCGGCCATTCCGGAAACCCTTCTCGAAGCCACTTTGTTTGGGCATGAAAAAGGGGCATTTACGGGTGCGGCGCAGAGTAGTGCCGGGAAGTTTGAGCAGGCTCAGGGCGGGACACTGCTGCTTGATGAAGTGACAGAAATGCCTGTTCAATTGCAGGCCAAATTACTGCGGGTGCTGCAGGAGCGTGAGCTGGAGCGGGTCGGAGGCAAGCAGACCATTACCCTCGATATTCGTCTGATTGCCACCAGTAATCGTGATTTGCGCCAGGCCGTGGCGGAAGGAGTTCTGCGGGAAGACCTGTATTATCGTCTACAGGTTTTTCCTATACAGATTCCGCCATTGCGCGAACGCCAGGCGGATATTTTGCCGCTTTCCGAGCATATGTTAAGGCGGCACTGTCAGCAGATGGGGCTTCCCGTAAAAGGGCTCAGTATGGCAGCAAAGCAGCAGCTTTACTTTTATGAATGGCCCGGCAATGTGCGCGAACTGGAAAATGCCCTGCAACGAGCGCTCATTCTCTCGGTAGAAAATGACATTCAGATAAATGATCTGGGTTTACAGGGATCATCTGCAAGCATACCTTTGCCTGAGGCGGGTGCTACATTGGTGGTAGAAACAGCAGACACCGTTGTGGCCCTGGATGATCTGCGTGCGCATCATGAACGTGAGGCCATTGCGTTGGCCTTGAGCCAAAGTCGCGGTTCAAAAACTCAGGCCGCAGAGCGTTTGGGCATTAGTCCCAGGACCTTGCGTCATAAAATCCAGCGCTTTCGGGAAGCCGGTTATGAGTTGGGATAAAACTGGCTCGGATATTGCTTGTAAGTTTCAGGAAAAATAAACGATAGGTGCGACCATGAGTAGTGTAGATTCCCTGGATTCCTTGATGACGCAGTTGCGCGCTTTGGCCGATCAGGCACAGGGTGTCAAAGTGCCGGATAAATCCACTGCCGGTCCGGATGATTTTGCCAACACCCTGAAAAGCATGGTTGGGTCGGTCAATAATCAACAAAGTCAGGCGAATGCATTGCAATCAGATTTTTCCAATGGCGACAAGTCGGTCAGTCTCAGTCAAGTGATGGTTGCTTCGCAAAAAGCGGATCTTTCCTTTCAGACCATGCTTCAGGTGCGCAACAAGCTGGTTTCTGCGTATCAGGACATCATGAATATACAGGCATGATTCCATGTGTTTCGGGCACTTGCGTAGATTCTGCTGATGGCGACTGAAACCGCGACGAATCTCAACCTGGCGGGCGGAGCAGCACAAGTGCAGCGACGCTGGCAGGAGTTACCGCCGAATCGACGTCTGGGCGTGTTGGTAGCTTTGGCTGCTGTGCTTGCCGTTCTGATTGCCGTAATTTTCATGAACGGAAGCACTTCGTACAAGGTGTTGTACACCAATCTTTCGGATCGTGATGGTGGGCAGGTTATTGCCGAGTTACAGAAGCTGAATGTGCCCTATCAAATTGGCGATGGTGGTGCAGTCATTTCTGTACCAGCCAATCAGGTTTATGCGACCCGCATGAAGTTGGCTGCAGACGGGTTACCCAAAGGTGCCGGTGTGGGTTTTGCCATTCTGGACCATGAACCCATGGGTACCAGTGATTTTGTGGAGCATGTGAATTACCAGCGTGCTTTGCAAGGCTCTCTGGAAAGAACCATTGCCTCCCTCAGTTCTGTGGAAGGCGCCAAAGTACATCTGGCCATGCCCAAGCCCTCGGTATTCCTGAGCGAGCAGGAAAAACCTACGGCTTCGGTGATGCTGAACCTGTATCCTGGTCGCGAACTCAGTGGTGCCCAGGTGGCCGGCATTGTTCATCTGGTTGCTGCCAGCGTGCCGGGGCTCTTGGATAAAAATGTTACGGTAGTGGATCAGCATGGCAATATACTGAGCACCCGTGGCAACGCGGATAACGGATTACAACCTTCCCAGCTGGCTTATCAGCGTAGCGTGGACCAGCAATACGAAAAACGTATTCAGGCTATTTTGACCCCTATTGTCGGTGCCAAAGGTGTGCGCGTAGCCGTGTCGGCAGATATTGATTTTGCCAAAAGTGAAAGCAGTTCGGTGAGTTATGGCAAAGGTCAGATTCTTAGCCAGCAGACCCATAGCAGTTCTGGAACCGGTGGTTCGGGGCCTTATGGGGTTCCTGGAGCGCTCTCCAACACACCTCCCGGAGTGGCGGTAGCCCCCTTGGTTGCGCCGGTGGCTTCCAATTTGTCTCCCGGAGCACTTATTGCTCTGGCCCCCACGCTGAAAATGCTGGCACCTACCGAAAGCAGCGCGGATTCGACCACCAACTACGATGTGGACAAGACCATTGTGCACACGGTTCTGCCGGTAGGAACCGTCAAACGCCTGTCTGTGGCAGTTCTCGTCGATGATCAGGTTTCCGAAAGTGCTCTGGGTGCCGTCAAGGCAAAACCTTTATCGACAGCGCAATTGGCGCAAATCCAGCAGCTGGTGGAAGATGCCATTGGCTATAATGCCAAACGTGGCGATACGGTCAAAGTCGTCAATATGCCTTTCACTACCCAGTCAGCGGCAAGTGCTTTGCCCTGGTGGCAGCAGTCCTGGTTCCTGAATCTCATGAACAGCGGGCTGCGTTATCTGGTCATTCTTTTTGTGGCATTACTCCTCTACTTTGGTGTTGTCCGCCCGCTTTTAAAACGCCGTGCGCGCCAGGAACCCAGCATGGAGAGCGCGGATATGGAATCAGGAGAAAAATCCGTGAATGGGGCCCCGGCTTCCTCGCCAGAATCAGCAGCAGCAATGGCTAATGCTGAAGCCATTCGCGAGCAGGTCAATATTCCCGGTAACCCCCTGGAAACAGATTTGTATGTTTCCCGGCAGCTGGTCATGCAAGACCCTGCCAGAGCTGCGCAGGTTGTCAAAGAATGGTTATCTAATGAGCACGAGTGAAGACCTCAGTGGCATAGATCGTAGTGCCATTCTTTTGTTGAGTCTCGGTGAGGATGAAGCTGCCGAAGTCATGCGCCACCTGGGACCGCGAGAAGTGCAGAAACTCGGTGCGGCAATGGCCCGGATGTCGCACATTTCCACGGACCAGGTACAGGTAGTCCTCTCGGATTTTCGTTCCCGACTGGAGCGTCAGACTTCTCTGGGCGTGGGTAGTGACCAGTATATCCGGACCATGTTGACCAAGGCTCTGGGTGCGGATAAAGCGGGTAGTCTGATTGATCGGATTCTTCATGGTGGTGATGCCAGTGGTCTGGAAAATCTGAAATGGATGGATGCCCGTTCCATAGCCGACTTGATCAAACTGGAGCATCCCCAGGTGGTTGCCATGATTTTTGCCTATATGGAGCCGGAGCAGGCGGGAGAGGTCATTCATCATCTTCCTGATCGATTGGTCAGTGAAGCCATGATGCGTCTGGCCAGTCTGGAAACGGTGCAGCCTGCTGCCATTCGTGAGCTGAATGAAATTCTGGAGGAACAGATTTCCGGTGAAGCGCAAAGTCTGCAGGTGGCCAGCTTGGGTGGACCAAAAGCGGCAGCTGATGTTCTGAACCGGCTGGAAACCAGTCTTTCATCGAGCATTCTCGACAACATGCGTGAGACCGATGATGAGTTGGCCGACAAGGTCCAGGAGAAAATGTTTGTCTTTGACGACCTGATCAAGCTGGATGACCGCAGTATGCAGGTGTTACTGCGCGAAATTCCCTCGGATGGTTTTGTGACAGCACTGAAGGGCGCCAATGCCGCCTTGCGCGAAAAATTCTTTGCCAACATGTCCAAACGTGCGGCAGAAATGATGCGCGATGATCTGGAAGCAAAAGGTCCGGTGCGGGTCAGTGAGGTGGAAAGTAGTCAGAAGGCGATTTTGCAGATAGCTACACGACTGGATGCCGCTGGTCAGCTCAGTCTGGGTGGTGGCAGCAGCGAGGCCATGTTGTGATTGGGCATTCCCTGTGAATAAGCGCGCGGAGATCATCTCCAGAGACAGCAGTGCTCAGGTACAGCGCTGGCAATTGCCGGAGGTCAAAAATTTTTCAACAGCTTCCCAAGGTGAGATAGGCTCGCCCCCGGAAGAAGGCGAAACCCTTTCTGCTGCCGCCATCGCTTTACCAACTGCCGAACAACTCCAGGCCATTTATGCGGAAAGTGAGCAGAAAGGACATGAACAGGGTTATCAGCAAGGTTATAAAGAGGGGCAGGCCGAAGGCTATAAAGAGGGGCTAGCCCGGGCAGAAGCTGAAAGGCGTTCTTTGCAGGATATTCTTTCCGGTCTTTTTTCGCCCTTACAGGCCCTGGATGCGAGTGTTGAGCAATCCTTGCTGGCGCTGTCTCTGGAAATTGCCCGCCAGGTTATTCGTCACGAATTGCGGCTGCGCCCGGAAGTCTTGCTACCCTTGTTGAAGGAAGCGTTGCGTGCAGTACCCCTGCGGAGTGTCAACCCGGTTATCCGTTTGCATCCTGATGATGTGGATATGCTGCAGCGTCTGATGCCCGAACTCGCCGACCAGGGAGTGGATCTGCTTGCTGATGCCCAAATCGAACGGGGTGGCGTCCTGGTTTCTGCGGGCCTGGATGGTAATGCGGCTAGACCCGACCGCCGTTGGCAGGATCGGGATCTGGATCATGCGGCCACTCAGCTTGATTTGCGTCTGGAAAATCGCTGGCGTGCCGTCCTCGAACACTTATTTGGCGAGCTTTCGGTATGATGTTGCGCTTTACTGATCGTCAAAAATTGTGGGGAGACGCCCTGAATCATTATACGCAAAGATTACCTGCAACATTCCCCGCCTTGTTACCCAGCGGTCGCCTGGTGCGCATGGTGGGACTGGTTCTGGAAGCCGAAGGGTTTGATGTGAGTGTCGGTACCCGCTGCCGGGTGGAAGCCAGCAATCAACGCGGTATTGATGCCGAAGTGGTAGGTTTTCACAACGAAAAACTGCAGTTGATGGCTGCTGGTGATTTGCATGGAGTCAGGCCTGGTGCCCGGGTTCAACCCTTGTCCGGGGAAGCGCAGGCGAGCGTCAGCGAACGTCTTCTGGGTCGTGTGGTGGATGGGCAGGGTCAGTTTCTGGATGGCCTTGGCCCGGTGTCAGGGCTCATCCGCGTGCCTCTATTGGGTGTCAACATCAATCCCATGCAGCGTGCCCCGGTTAATCGCCCCCTGGATGTTGGGGTGCGCGCCATCAATGCCTTGTTTACCATTGGTCGCGGCGCGCGTATGGGGCTTTTTGCCGGGAGTGGTGTCGGCAAAAGTGTTTTGTTGGGTATGATGGCGCGAAACACCGATGCTGACGTGATTGTGGTGGGGCTGATTGGTGAACGTGGTCGTGAAGTCAAGGAATTTATAGAAGATATTCTTGGCGTCCAGGGATTGCGTCGCGCTGTAGTGGTCGCAGCGCCTGCCGATGTTCCGGCTTTGACCCGAATTCGTGGGGCGCATCTGGCAACGGCCATAGCCGAATACTATCGTAGCCAGGGTAAGCATGTTTTGCTGCTCATGGATTCACTGACCCGGTATGCCATGGCGCAAAGAGAAATTGCCCTGGCAGTCGGCGAACCACCCGCCGTTCGGGGTTATCCACCTTCCGTTTTTGCGCGGCTGCCAGCACTGGTGGAACGGGCGGGCAATGGCCCGGTAGGCGGCGGGAGTATTACGGCTTTCTATACCGTTTTGATGGAAGGGGATGATCAACAGGACCCTATTGCCGATAATGCCAGGGCAGTTCTTGATGGGCATTTGGTTTTGTCGCGCAGTTTGGCGGAACAGGGCCATTATCCGGCAATTGATCTGGAAGCATCCATCAGTCGGGTCATGCCCAACATCGTGCCTGCTGCTCAGATCAATCAGTTGCATCGTCTAAAACGTCTCTATAGTCGTTATCGCGAACATCAGGATCTGATTGCGGTGGGCGCGTATACACCGGGCATGGATCCATTGCTGGATCAGGCAGTCCGTGCTTATCCGGCGATTCTGGGATTTCTCCGCCAGAATCAGCAGCAGTCCGTGCCTTTGCAGAGTAGTCAGGAGCAATTGGCACAGATCATGGCAACATATATGGAAGAGGGTTAGTTATAGATGATGAGTCGCCAGAACGTCTTGTTATTTTTGCGGGAAGACGCTGATAAAAGACAGAAAGAAATTGCTGTTCGTCTAGGGAAGCAGCGAAGTTTACTGAATGAAGTGCAGCAGAAGTTGCAACTCCTGGAAAACTATCTGCAGCAGTATCGAAAACAGGCGGTTGCTGCCGAGACTTCAGGAATCCTCAGTGCGCAGGCTCTGGATACCCGTAATTTTATTCATCAACTGGAGCAGGTTCTGCAGATTCAGAAGGAAAATGCCCTACGTCAACAGCAAAGCGTGGCGCAAATCCAATCTGAATGGGCCTCTGCCCGTGTGCAGGAAAAAGGCTTTGCCGCTTTGGCACGCCGTATTGAGATAGAACAACATGAGCTGGAATTGCGCAAAATTCAGAAAGAACTGGATGAATGGGCGAATCGTCGCCCCGGTTGTCAATAAGCTGGTGTGAAATTTGCTTGGGTATTGTCTGATATTTTTAAGCTGAGGATTTATCCGGATGGCAGCGGTAAGCATCGTCAACCCCGTGTCTTCATCAAGCCCTGCCCCAAACCCCGTGGGCAAGGTCACTGCGCCAGCAGGTAATGAAAAGCCCGACAGTATAAAATTTGCTGCGGTCATGGCAAAACAACAATCCCGGGAAAAGCCGCCGCAAAACTCACCAGAGCATTCGCAACCCTCAGCTGAAACCGCGCGGGCAGACGCGGCGTATTCTGTGCAATCCGTAAGCGGCAAAAGTTTGCCGCAGCCGCAGTCAAATGTGAGGGGTCAAAATGGATCCGTTGCCAAAGACAGTGACCATAAAAAATCCAAGGATCAATCAGTCAACCCGTCTATTACCATGACAGAAAATTTGCCGAGTATGGTGCTGCCGTTACCTGTCATCATACCGCCGGGTTCCAGTCAGGCACTTTCGTCTGTTGACGTTTCTGCAGAGAGTAACGCTGTTACCCATATGGATGGCCTCGGAAATCAGTCAGCACAAGTATCAGACAAGTCCGTCTTGCACCGATCTTCGCAACCGGGTCTTTTACAGATAGCAGATGCTGATCACCCGGTTACGGACGGAAAATTAACTGCTTCAATAGCGCATTCTGCCATTCAGGATGGATCATCTTCGCAAATTGTCGGACATTTTCTGCAGAATCTCGCTCAGGCTTTCGCTGCGAGTTCCAATACCAGCGCGCAATCTGTCGCATCCAGTGCTTTCAGTAATTCCTGGGCCGATCCCTCCACGCAATTATTGAAGACCGTTTCTGATTCGGGCGTCAGCCTTGCAGGTAATGGTGCGCCGCCGTTACTTGCCAGCACGATTATGTTGCCACCCGCTGCATCTACGCCTTCTGCGCAGGTTGTGGCAGCTCCGGTCGGTGCCAATCCGCAGTGGGGTGAAGCTCTGGGGCAGCAGGTTCAGTTTCTGTTGGGTCAGGGTATTCAACAGGCAACATTACAGCTCAATCCGCCGCATTTAGGTCCTCTGGAAGTGCATTTGGATATTCAGGCCAATGGACAGGCAAATGCGACTTTTATATCGCCGCATCCGGAGGTTCTGCAGGCTATAAGTACGGCCATCCCGCAGTTACAACAAAGCTTTGCCGCTGCGGGTATGAGTCTTGGTCAAGCCAATGTGGGTGCAGATGGCGGTGGACGGTTTTTTTCTAGAAACAGATCAGCCCCGGCAGGCACCGTCAAATCCATGACAGAGCCGCTGGATAGTACTGCGCCTTCCACTATTCTCAGAGTGCATTTGGGCCTGATCAATGCTTTTGCATGAATCTTGCAATGTCCTGACACTCCATATACGGTGACGCCATGGTACAGGATATTCTTTCTCAGGATGAAGTGGATGCTCTATTTAAGGGCATGTCAGAGGGTGATGTCGAAACACAAGCTGAACCTGAGCCCGATCCAGGCGGTATTCGTCCCTATGATCTGGCGAATCAGGATCGGATTGTGCGTGGCCGAATGCCCACTTTGGAAGTGGTCAACGAACGCTTTGCACGACTATGGCGGGTCAGTCTGTTTAATTTTCTCCGCCGTACGGCTGAAATTTCTGTGGGTCCGGTGCGTTTAATTAAATATAGTGAATTTATACGCAGACTGGTCGTTCCCAGTAATATCAATATTGTGCAAATTAAACCTTTGCGGGGATCCGCATTGTTTGTTTTTGATCCACGCCTGATTTTTGCAGTAGTGGATAATTATTTCGGAGGCGACGGGCGTTTCCATGCGCGCATTGAAGGCCGTGAATTCACGCCTCTGGAACAAAGAATTATTAAACGACTGCTGGACCTGGCATTTAAAGACTTTAAAAATGCCTGGACACCCGTGACCGAATTAAATCCGGAATTAACCCGTTCCGAGGTGAACCCGCAATTTGTCAGCATTGCCACCCCTACGGAAGTGGTGATTGTCAGTACATTCAATGTAGAACTGGAGTCGGGTAGTGGTACGTTTGAGATCTGTCTGCCTTATGGCATGGTGGAACCAGTCCGCGATCAACTGACCGCAGGAACGACGGCAGACCGTTCGGAAATAGATCGGCGTTGGGTACAATCCATGCAGGACGAAATGCAGGAAGCCTCCCTGGATATGGAAGTACACTTTCTGCAAACTCAGCTGACGCTTCGGCAGTTATTGGCGCTCCGTGATGGAGACATTATTCCCGTAGAAATGCCTGAGGAAGTTTTTGCTCAGGTGGATGGCATCCCGATTTTTTCCGGGCGTTATGGGGTTTCTAACGGAAAAATTGCGGTTCAGTTGGAAAAACATTTATGTCCGGAAATGCTTGCTGGGCAGGCAGCTATGGCAGCTATGGAGAACTAAAAGATGGCTGAAGAACAGAATACCCCGACGGCGTCTGCAACAGAGTCTGCTGACAATGCTCAGGCAGACGATATTATGGCCGATTGGGCGGCAGCAATGAGTGAACAGGAGGCTGCAGAAACAACTGCTGAGAATCCTTCCGAAGCTGTTTCCGGAGAGGCAGGGGCCACTGCAGAGCAGGGTGTTGCTGCTTCAGCCGCATTTGCAAAAACAGCAACACCAGTGCCCATGCCGGAATTGCAAGCTTCCCGATCGACGGGAACCCAGGCACAAAATCTCGACATGATACTGGATATTCCAGTAACCCTTTCAGTGGAACTGGGGAAAACCAAAATTCAGATTCGCAATTTGTTGCAGCTTGCTCAAGGTTCAGTGGTCGAGTTGGAACGGCTCGCCGGTGAACCCATGGATGTTTTGGTCAACGGTTATCTGATCGCCCAAGGCGAGGTCGTGCTGGTGAATGACAAATTCGGGATCCGTTTGACCGATATTGTCAGCCCGGCAGAGCGCGCCAAAAAGTTGCGATGAAACGCCTTTTTGAAACGCCAAAATTTTGGCTGATCTTCTGGATGTTGTCAGGGTTCAGTCCCTTGGCCCAAGCAAGCACTCCCGCCGTGATGGACACGGGCAGCCCCTTTTCATGGATGTCCATATTGCAGTTGTTTGCAGCTTTGTTGTTTGTATTGGCTATATTTTTTGTGGTTATCTGGATGCTCAAACATTTCCAGCCGGGCGCAATGAATAACCCGGTTGCCGGGCTCAAAGTAGTGACATCCCTGCCTTTGGGTACGCGGGAACGTCTTTTGCTAGTACAGGTCGGAGAGCAGCAATTACTACTCGGGGTAACACCAACAGGTATCCATCTGTTGCATACCCTGGAGACAGCGCTGCCGGATACGACCGGTAATTCAGCAACGGCTTTTGCCAGCTGGTTACGTACTGCGATGGAGAGGCGTAAGCAAGGAACATGGAGCCCAATCACCCCAGCCCCCAAGGGAAATGTAATAACCGGCGATCAACATCCGCCTTCAGGAGATTCTTCACCGGACTGATGTTTTTTTTCTTGCCGGGGGTTGCCCTGGCAGGAGGACTCCCGGCCCTGACTGCAACGCCACAGGCTGGAGGCGCTACCGAGTACAGCCTCAGTATCCAAACCCTCATTTTCATGACCGTGCTGGTTTTTCTGCCCGCCATGTTGCTGATGATGACGGCATTTACCCGCATCATTATTGTGTTATCCCTGCTGAAGCAAGCCCTTGGTTCTACTCAGATGCCTCCGAGTCAAATTATTGTCGGGCTTTCCCTGTTTTTGACGTTTTTTGTGATGGCTCCGGTTTTTCAGCAGCTCAATACCCAGGCTCTGCAGCCATTAACCAAAAATCAGATCAATCTTACCGAGGCCATGTCTCGTGCCGAAGGACCCCTGCGGACTTTTATGCTTTCCCAGACCCGACCGGACGACCTGGCGCTTTTTGTCAAATTATCCGGACATAAGCAGTTGCAGGCACCTGCCGATACGCCCATGACTTTGCTTGTTCCAGCTTTTGTGACTTCCGAACTGAAAACCGGGTTTCAGATCGGTTTTCTGATATTTATTCCTTTTGTCATTATTGATCTGGTCGTGGCAGCGGTGCTGATGTCCATGGGAATGATGATGTTGTCACCCGTCACCATCTCTTTTCCTTTCAAGCTGATGCTTTTTGTGCTGGTCAACGGCTGGGATCTGGTGATTGGTTCGCTGGTACAAAGTTTTGTGCATTGAGGAGAACCTATTATGACTCCAGAAAGTGTTATTGATGTGGGGCAACAGGCCATCTGGACGACTCTTCTGCTTTCTGCTCCGCTCTTGGGTATTGCTCTGGTGGTCGGGGTGCTGGTCAGCATTTTCCAGGCGGCTACACAAATCAACGAAATGACCCTGAGTTTTGTGCCCAAGGTGATCGCCATGGGTTTGGTCATGGTTATTCTCGGACCCTGGATGCTGCATTTGATGATGGATTACACCATCCAGCTTTTTCATAATATTCCTCATCTTATTGATCAATGATTCACTTTACCAGTCTGCAATTAGAGCACTGGATCGGCCTGGTATTCTGGCCTTTCGTACGGGTATTGGCGTTACTTTCCACTGCCCCGGTATTCAGTGCGACGCAAGTGCCTGTCCAGGTTCGGGTAGGCCTGGCTCTACTTATCAGCGTGGCAATTGCCCCGGCATTGCCCGCCATGCCCGCCGTGCATTTCCTGAGTGGCGAAGGGGTGGTTCTCCTGATTCAGCAATTATTGATTGGTTTTGGACTGGGTTTTGCCATTACCCTGATTTTCAGTGTGATCCAGTTTTCGGGCTCGGTGATCAGTTTGCAGATGGGGCTAGGGTTCAGCAGCTTTTTTGACCCTGTTACCGGTGTGCAAGTCCCGACCTTGTCCAATTTTCTGAATTTGCTGGTGCTACTGCTTTTCATGGGGATGAATGGACAATTGCTGGTGCTCGCGACTTTGATGCGCAGCTTTACCTTGTTGCCGGTCAGCGCCAACCTCAGCCTCAACCCCTCAACCTGGCATTTGCTGGTCAGCGAGGGTGCCGTGATATTTTCCCTGGGTCTGGCCATTTCCACGCCGGTATTGGGTACGTTAATACTGGTCAATATTGCACTGGGGATATTGGGAAAGCTGGCTCCGCAACTGAACATCTTCGTGATCGGCTTTCCGCTATTGTTGGGACTTGGACTGCTGGCCATCTATATATTCATGCCAGCCATGCAAATGCTGGTTGAACATTTGTTGAGCATGTCCATGACTTTTGCCGGCAAAGCCATGTTGACGGCGGCACAGCCATGACGTTTCGGCCACATAGCAGTGGGGAGGGCGTCTGATGGCGGAAGAAAACGCGCAGGAACGCACTGAAGCGGCGACGCCGAAACGTCAGGAGGACGCACGCAAAAAAGGGCAGGTAGCGCGCTCCCGGGAACTGTCTACCAGTGCGCTGTTACTGGTTTCAGCGAGTTTGTTTTATGTGTTTGGGGACCATATTTATCAAAATCTTGCGGCTTTTTTGTATGCCGGCCTGCATTTGTCTACGCCCGAAATGACGGATTCTGGTGATTTGCTCAGACATTTTGCACGCATGTTGATGATGGCCACCTGGATGACCTTGCCTTACTTCCTGATTTTGCTGGTAGCGGTTATGGCGGCGGGACTGATGGTCGGCGGTTGGGTTTTTAGCACCCAATCCCTAATACCGGATTTTACCAAGCTGGACCCCATCAGCGGTGCCCAGAAAATTATCTCCAAACATGGTGCTCTGGAACTGGTTAAAGCGGTTTTGAAAACCCTGGTGATCGGCGGTTTCGGGGTAACCTTGCTGTGGGCGCAACGTCACGCCCTGTTTGGCCTCATAGCGGAAACCCCCGATCATGCTCTTTTACATTTGATGCGAATGAGCGGACTGGTTTTTTTGATCCTCTCCGCCACCACGTTGTTGATTGTGCTTTTTGATGTACCTTTCCAGATCTGGACCCTGAATCAGAAGCTGAAAATGTCCCATCAGGAAATCAAGGATGAAATGAAAGAGTCTGATGGTAATCCTGAAATCAAATCCAAAGTGCGCGCCATGCAGCGGGAAATGGCGCGCCGACGGATGATGGCAGCCATTCCTAAAGCTGATGTCATTGTGACCAACCCAACCCACTATGCCGTTGCCCTGCGTTATAAAGAAGGGGAACAACGTGCGCCCATGTTACTCGCCAAAGGTGCTGATCTGGTTGCCATAAAAATTCGTGAAATTGCTGCCGAACACCATATTCCTATTGTCGAAGCGCCACCATTGGCTCGCGCTCTGTTTCACCATGTTGAACTGGAGCAGGAAATTCCCACGAGCTTGTATCGGGCGGTGGCAGAACTTCTCGCCTATTTATATCAATTACGGGTTACTGCTCCGCAGCAGTATCCGCCATTGCCGGATACCTGGTCAGTTCCTGAAGAACTGGATAAACGGGATTAACCTATGAATTTTATCAGCCGTCTCTTACAAAAACTCAACTGGCATACTCTGGCCGCGCCCATACTGGTGATCATGGTGCTGGCCATGCTCATTATCCCGCTACCTACTTTTCTGCTGGATATTTTGTTTACGTTTAACATTACCCTGGGGTTGATTATTCTGCTGGTCAGCCTGTACATGAAACGGCCCCTCGAATTTGCAGCCTTTCCTACGGCCTTGTTGCTGACGACCCTGCTGCGCTTGTCCCTGAACGTGGCTGCAGCGCGTATTATTCTCCTGCATGGGCAGAATGGTCCGGGCGCAGCGGGGCAGGTGATTGAATCTTTCGGTCAGTTTGTGGTGGGTGGAGATTACGTCGTTGGTATTATTGTTTTCGCCATTCTGGTGATCATCAATTTTGTGGTGATCACCAAAGGGGCTGGTCGTATTGCTGAAGTCAGTGCCCGGTTTACCCTGGATGCCATGCCCGGCAAACAAATGGCCATTGATGCCGATTTAAATGCGGGAATTATCGATCAGGAAGAAGCCCATCGGCGGCGCATCGAAATTGCTCAGGAAGCCGACTTTTTCGGATCGATGGATGGTGCCAGCAAATTTGTGCGGGGTGATGCGGTAGCGGCCATTTTAATTTTGTTTATCAATTTGATTGGTGGTCTGATTATTGGCATTTGGCAGCATGGCCTGAGTTTAAGTACCGCCGCGCACGATTATACCTTGTTAAGTATTGGTGATGCACTGGTCGCACAGATTCCAGCTTTGGTCATCTCCATAGCGGCCGGTATTGTGGTCAGCACCGTCAATACCGGTCAGGATTTGGGCAAGCAACTGATCGGCCAGGTATTTCAAAATAGAGAGGTGATGACTATTGTGGCGGTTATTTTGGCCATACTGGGTCTGATTCCAGGGATGCCCCATTTACCTTTCCTGGGTGCGGCGGCATTGCTGGGCGCAATCGTCTGGTATGGTAAACAAGGTAAAGCGCCGGAAAAAGTTGTCGAGCCCCCTGTTGGTGGTCCAGAGCCGGAGGAGGTGACCTGGGCGAGTGTGGAGCCATTGGATCCTTTGGGACTTGAAGTCGGGTATCGTTTGATTCCGCTGGTGGACAAAGGCCAGGGTGGAGAATTACTGGCACGTATTCGCGGTGTTCGCAAAAAATTTGCCCAGGATTTTGGATTTTTGGTACCGGCAGTCCATGTTCGGGATAATCTGGAATTAAGGCCAACGGCTTATCGCATTAACGTGAAAGGCGTGGAAGTGGGAGGCGGGGAGGTATTTCCGGATTTGCTGCTGGCGATTGATCCCGGAAATGTTCTCGGAAAAATCGCGGGCACCCCGACCACCGATCCCTCTTTTGGATTGCCCGCCGTTTGGATTGACAAGGATGAGCGCGATAAAAGCGTGGCTTTGGGCTATACCGTGGTGGACCCGGCTACCGTGATTGCCACCCAGTTGCACCAGATTCTCCAAAGCCATGGTGCGGACTTGTTGGGTCGGGAAGAAGTGGAAGGGTTGCTTTCGCATTTGGCCAGTCGCTCTCCCAAACTGGTGGAAGATGTCATTCCCAAAATGCTTTCCCCGGACAAGCTGAAAAAAGTCTTGCAAAACCTCCTGAATGAGGGTGTCCCGATTCGCGATATGCGCACCATCGTCGAAATTTTGGCGGAGCATGCACCCCAAAGCCAGGATGTTGACGAATTGACGGCAGCCGTGCGCACAGCTCTGGGTCCCTATATTGTTCAGGGACTGTTTCCCGGGCAGTCAGAGCTACCTGTTGCCGTGCTTGACGGGCAGTTGGAACACTTATTGCAAGAGAGTCTGCGCAATAGTAATGGCGAAGCATTGGAGCCGGGGTTGGCACAGCGCGTACTGGAAAAGGCAGGGGACTTGATGCAGCAAATGGAGGCAGGGGGTATGCAGCCGGTATTGTTGGCCATGGCCCCCATGCGCACTTTTTTGGCGCGTTTTCTGGCGCGTAGTGCCCCCCGGATGCGGGTTCTTTCTTATGCGGAAATACCCGAAAGCAAAAAAATCAGGGTGGTGGCTACCCTGGGTGCCTGATTTTTCAGGATGGTGCCTGAACGTCTAACAGGAGACAGTTTTTATGAAAATCAAACGATTTAGTGGTGCCAACACCCGAGAAGTTCTCCAACAGATTCGGGGCACTCTGGGTCCCGATGCCGTAATTCTCTCCAATCGGGAGTCTGACGGTGAAGTGGAAATAGTAGCCGCCATTGATTTTGATGAAAAACAATGGAATGAAACCCAATCCATACCGGCCTGGCCAGAGCCTTTGCGTACCCATCCGGAAAAAACTGAAACATTCCAGCCAGCACAGCTATCCGCTAAAGCGGCGGCAATAGCACTGCCACAATCTTCGGCAACAGCTTCGCCACGTGACTTGTCTCATCCGCCGGCCTCCGCACCGTTGCGTGATGAACTGCAAGCCCTCAAACAGCTGGTGGAAAGACGTTGGGGTCCGCAACCGGTGCAGCAATCTGCTCAGGAATCCTTGACCGAGATGGGTTTTTCCGAAAAGTGGATTAAGGAGTTTCTGGTGCAGGGCGAATCCCAGGAGTGGGAGCAGGTATTACTCAGTACCCTCCAAGAAAAAGTCGGGATTAGCCAGGCATCTTTGGAAAAACCGGGGTTGTTTGTTTTGATGGGGCCAACGGGTTCGGGTAAAACCACCAGCATCGCCAAGTTGGCTGCTGCTCAGGTTCTCCGGCATGGTCCTCACTCGGTGGCACTTCTGACTACCGATACTTATCGGATTGCCGGTGTTGAACAGCTCGATATTTATGCGCGTATTCTCGGCGTTCCTCTGGATGTGATCAAAGGTCCTGAGGATTTGCTGAAATCCCTGGAAAAGCATCGCGACCGTTCATGGATATTTATAGATACCATCGGCATGGGACCCAGGGATCCCCGACTGAATGAACAACTCCAGTGGTTTGCGGCGCTGGGCGCTGATGCGCAAAGATTTTTGCTGGTACCTGCCAGTCTCAGTGGTCGAAATCTGGCTACTGTTCTGCAACCTTATACGGATATTCCTCTCAGTGGAGCCATAATTTCCAAGGTGGATGAAACTCCGGCCTTTGCGGCAGTTTTGGAATGGCTTGCCGCACAGCATCTGCCCGTTGCCTGGTATAGTGATGGCCAGAAAGTCCCGGAAGATATGCATGAAGCGCCTTGGGAGCAATTAATGAACTTGCTCAAGATGAATGGTGCGCTCCAGAAGGATAAACTGGCAGATGATCCGGGGAGCCGTTACCATGGCGGCCAGTTATGAATAAATCCAGGTTGAATATATTGGTTCAGGACGAAAACAGGTTGGATCAGGCAGAAGGGCTACGCCGAATGCGGGCAAGAAAACCAATCAAAGTGATCGCCATTGCCAGTGGCAAGGGTGGGGTGGGTAAAACCAATGTGGCCGTTAATCTGGCGGTCGCTTTGGCTCAACAGGGGGCCAAGCCCCTGCTTTTTGATGCGGACCTTGGTCTTGGCAATGTCGATGTGCTGTTGGGGCTCAGTCCGCGCTATAACCTGTCGCATGTGATTTCCGGCGAAAAAAGCATGGAAGAGGTGCTGATTACCGGCCCCTGGAATATCCGCATCCTGCCAGCTGCCAGTGGAGTGGCACAGATGGCCAATCTGGACACACAGTCTCAGGCCAATTTGATTCAGGCTGTTGGTGATCTGAGTCTGGATATGGATTATCTGTTGATAGATCTGCCTGCCGGTATCGCCGGGGACGTGCTGACATTTAGTCAGGCAGCACAAGAGGTTCTGGTAGTACTTTCCAATGAGCCTGCTTCCATTACGGATGCCTATGCGTTAATCAAGGTACTTAGCCGTAATCACGGAGTGCGTCGTTTCAAGGTGTTACCCAACATGGTCAGGGATCAAAGAGAAGGGGATGCCTTGTTCCAGCGTATTGCCAAAGTGGCCGACGGATATCTGGATGTGACGTTGGAACAAATTGGCAGTATTCCGCTGGATCCTGCCCTGCGTGCGGCGGTTCGTTCCCAGAAAGCGGTTGTGGAAATGTATCCGGATGCCCCGGTTTCCCGAGCGCTGCAAGATTTGGCTGTGGCGGTTGAACGTTGGCCGCACTCCTTTAATGCTTCAGGGCATATGGCTTTTTTCATGGAGCGTTTACTGATGAAAAATCCCGAGATATCTATCTGATGAGTGCTCGACGGGCCGCTGATCCATCGGTTGAAATGAGTGCAGAGGTGGCGCGTTTCGCACCATTGGTACAGCGTATTGCCCAGCGGGTGTGGGCCCGGTTGCCGGCCAATATTGAATTGGCAGATTTGGTTCAGGCGGGCTTGATTGGTTTGATGGATGCGCTTTCCGGCCAGGAAAATAGTGCGGGTGAGGCTTTTGTAGCTTATGCCAGTTTGCGTATCCGTGGCAGTATTATGGATGAGCTACGTAATCAGGATTGGCTTCCCCGGCGTGCGCGGGCCAAGGAGCAAACTATACGCAAGGCCATTAATCGCCTTGAACAGCAATTGGGCCGTGCTCCTGAAGAAGAGGAAGTTGCCGCCGCGCTGGGATGGAATCTCAAAACCTATCAATCCGCTTTGCAGGATACGGGTGGACAGATTGTTTATCTGGAAGATTTAAGTGCGGATCAGGATGTTTTTGCGGGTCGTTATTTGCGCGATAAAACCCCTGACATGACAGCCATATTGGGTTCGGCGGAGTTCGCTCGAGATCTTCAAGGTGGTATAAAAAGCCTTCCCGAACGGGAGCAGCAGGTATTAGCCCTGTACTATCAGGAAGAGTTGACCCTGAAAGAAATCGGCATCGTGCTTGACGTCACGGAATCCCGGGTTAGCCAGATTATGCGTCAGGCCATTTTGCGTTTACGCAGTAATCTTGGTGATTGGAATGATGCTCCGTAAAATGGGTGCTACATGGATTTTCTGACAATAATAGGTCTGGTAGTGGCCTTTGGCGGGATATTTTTAGGGCAATTGCTGGAGGGCGGTAAGCTGAGTTCCGTTTTGCAGCTTACGGCTTTTATCATCGTCATCGGCGGCACCATGGGGGCGGTGATGGTGCAGTATCGGCTTCCGGTTTTTGTTCGTTCTTTGAAAATGGTGCCGTGGATTATTTTGCCCCCCAAAACAGATCCTCAGCCGATCATTCAAGAACTTCTGGAATGGAGCAATGCAGCGCGCAAAAATGGCTTGCTGGCTTTGGAAGGATTGTTGGAGAGCGTCACTGATCCATTTATGCGTAAAGGGTTGCAGATGTTGGTGGATGGCTCAGAGCCTGCCAAAATCCGTGCTACACTCGAAGTGGATATGGATTCCCGCTCGGAAATTGAACGTCAGGCAGCTCGGGTTTTTGAATCAGCGGGTGGCTATTCGCCGACGATAGGTATCCTCGGTGCCGTTCTGGGTTTGATACACGTGATGGAAAACCTTGCCGATCCTGCAAAGTTGGGAGCGGGTATCGCCACAGCCTTCGTTGCCACAATATATGGGGTGGGCTCTGCCAATCTGCTGTTTCTGCCTATTTCCAACAAACTTAAGGGTATTGTTCACCAGCAGAATTATTTGCGGGAGATGATCATTGAAGGTCTGGTCGGCATTGCGGAAGGAGAAAATCCGAAACTTATTGAAGGACGACTCCAAAGTTTTTATGCGGAATAAGGAGCATTCACATGGCTGATATTCCTTTTCGTCCAGTAGAAACGGGCACGCAACCTGTCCAACCTTTGCGCCCTGTCAATCAGGATCAAAAGCAAAATTCAAAGTCGCCCAAAACCCCTAAGCGCAAGAAGGGGGAGCCGGGTCATCAACTGGATGAGTTTGCCTGATCAGCCAGGTAAATGCGCTGGCGCCCATCTGTTTTAGCGTGATACATGGCCTTGTCGGCCGCAGCTATGCTTTGTTCCTGACTACAGGAATTTTGCCAGAGGCTGATTCCGCCGCTGAAACTGATTTTCAGCGGCTGGTCTTGAGTCTGAAATAACTGCCGACCCAATCGGGTTTGCACACGTTCCAGAATATCCAATGCGTTTTCTGGCATTGTATCGGGCATCAAAATGACAAATTCTTCACCTCCATAACGGGTGATGACGTCATTGGCTCGCAAGGTGTCCTGTAAAATTTTAGCCATTCCTTGTAACACCTGGTCACCCAGATCGTGTCCATGCTGGTCATTGACCTGTTTGAAATGGTCAAGGTCGACAATGGCGACAGTCAGCGGCTGATTGAGGCGCTGGGCTCTGGCGGATTCGCGAGCAAAAGCGGCGCTCAGCCCCCGCCGATTCAATGTTCCGGTAAGAGGATCTACATGAACCAGCTGACTGATGGATTCCATTTCTTCTTCCAGCTTGCGAATTTTTTCCTGGGCAGCGTTCAGACGATTTTTTGCCTGGAGCAAGGTATTTCTTGCTTCAATGGATTGTTTGGAAATGTTTTTGCTGGTATTCAAGACTGCACTGACAATTTTTCGTATTTGCTGCCAATCGGTTGCACTATCCAGCTCACTGGCCAGACTCTCCAGTTGTTGGTGATTACGTCCATTCTCACCGGCCATACTTTCGACAGATATCAGCACCAGATTCACGAGATCACGAATAGCCTCGCGGGCTTCTCTGACCTCAGATTTCAGCTTTCCTTGCTGGAAAATGACTTCTTTCACCCTGCTGATCGCCAAATCCAGCTCTTCGTGATTATCGGCAATTTGAACGGCCTGCCGCACAACATCCATTTGCCCGGACAAAAACGCATCATTATCAAGCAGGTCGGCCACATTTCGCAGCAGTAGTTGCAAAAGTTCCTGTAAACCCTTGCGTATTTTTATTTCTTTTGCTTCCAGCTCCTGCTGGTGGTGTAAAAGATCTCTGGCTAAAGGAAACAGGGCATCCGGTTTAATTTCGTTTTCATTAAGAAGCCCATCCAGTTGCTCCAGGAGGAGGGTGCTCGACTGGTCATGGTCTCGTATGGAATGCCGGATAACCGTCCGGAACAACTTCTGCCAGATCCCACAATTTACATCGTCAGAATCATTTTCATTAATGTCTTCGGGTTCGATTTGTACCTGCCGTGTGGAGAGCTTTTCCCATTTTTGGAGAAGTTGATCCAGCTTTATGGCCAAAGTGCTGGCATTTTTTTCTTCCAGAAGCTGGTTTTTAGACAATATTTTTTGAAGATGCGATAAACCCGATTGAGATCTTTCCCATTCCGTGCAGAAGCGTCGCATAAGATCGTGCCAATTCATTTCGGGGGCACTATGTGCTCCTGAAATTTCATGGTAGCACTGCGTATAATTTTCGGGAGTCGGTGATAAACCAAGCTCCATAAGGCGTTTAAGGGCTTCCCGCGCAATTTCTGAGGGAGTTTTGTTGGTCATGCTGATAATGCCTTTCATTCTTGCTACGCTCAAAAGCTATCGTAATGACTTAGTAGAAAAAAGGAAAGGTCAAGGTAGCAGGCGCGCCTGGTTTCGCCCTTCATGTTTGGCCTGATATAGTGCTGCATCGGCAATGACAATTCTTTCATGGGATGGCACATTGGGCAGTAAGGTGGTTATCCCAATGGAAATGGTCACCTGAACAGAGGGGTGTTGTACCAGCGGAAAGGGGTCAGAGGCGATTTTTTGACAAAGTCGCTGGGCAGCAAGCAGGGCGCAACTTTTATGCATTTGTGGAAATATAGCCAAAAACTCTTCGCCACCGTAGCGATATAATCCATCGTACGGGCGCAATGCACAGTGCAAACGTCGGGAAAGCTCCTTCAGGACAAGGTCGCCATTCATATGTCCAAAGCGATCATTGAATGTTTTGAAATGATCCACATCCAGCATGGCAATAAATGCAGAAGCACCACGGTCAACCAAGGCCTGTTCGCGACAGAGGTCATCCTCCATGCGGCGACGATTAAGCAGGCCAGTGAGTGGGTCCACCTCCCCTAAATTTCTACTGAATGCCACGATTTCGTCAAAACATTGGCGCTCAAGGGCCTCGGCGGCATTCATCACCGCAAATAAATCACTGGCAGGTTCTTCATTTAAATTGAGATCTTGCAGTTTTTGCAGGATTTTGTGATAGCTTTTTTGCAGATCCTGCCAAAACACTCGACGTGCTTCCGGGACCCGCGATTCCGGTGTATGCAAGGATTGCAGTACGGCCTGCTCAGCTTGTCGAGGTAATGGACGTCCTTGCAGATGCTCGCGTAGCCAAAGTTGCCAGAATGATTTCCATGCCTCATAAAAATTGACGAGATCAGCCAGATAGGGGCTGCTGTCAACTTGAGAAGCATTATTTTGATGCGCGTATGTTTCAGTTTGTGATCGTGCAGTCATGGCTCACCTCCGTTGGCGATTCTAAAAGCAAAAGCCATGCCATTTTTCGATTTTTGGGGTCGAGTCTTTGTTGGGGATGCATCCTTAAGTTTTTCCTGAGATGTGCCGTTATCCTGTTTATTACGGGGTGGGGAGATCCATATATGCACCATACATTAAAGCGATCTGTGCGTGACCAGAGCTTCGATTTCATTCAGGAAACAGATTTTTCACTGATGCAGCTCGGTCTGGAGGGCGTTGTAGCCTATTTGCTGCGCATCCAGAACGCCCTCGAGCATCGTGATTATGTGGCCAAACGTGTGGCAGTGGAACGCGCCGAACAACTCGTACAACATCTGCTTTTGCATTTAGGAGAAGAAACCCAAAAAGCAGTGATTGTGCGCCTGGACCGATTGTATCGTTACCTGCTTCTCAAATTGGCCCACTGTAATATGTTCAATGATCTGGAGGCGCTTTACGGTTGCGAGCCGATCATTGAGGATTTGCGACTGGAGTGGTCTATTGTGCACGGGGAACAGAGAGATGAAGAGGTCCGGTTTTCCAGATTAATAGACTTTGATGATATGCTTGCTGGGTAAATTTTACATTATTGAGAAATACGTATAGGCAAGGACGCCATGGCAGAAAAAACCGGAAAAAGTAAACTGATTATAATTTTGATTGCAGTCATTGTGTTGCTGGTGATTATTGGTGGTGCTGCTGTCTGGTGGTTCATGATACGTTCCACTTCCGCTCCTACCCCTGCACAAATCGCCCAAAAACAGGCTCAACAAAAACTTCAGAACACCAAGTTCATTGACCTTGGCTCCCTGGTAACCAATTTACAGAGTGCAGATGGCAATACGCACTACATACAGGTTCAGATTCAGCTGAAAACTTATGATCCTTCGGTAGAAGCCTCTGTCAAATCGTATATGCCCGAAATCCGCAATGGCATTCTGCTGTTATTGAGTGCTCAGAATGCCGATACTGTCAGCCAGCCAGCGGTGCGTGATCAGCTCCTACAAAAAATTAAAGAGCAGGTTAATAAAGTGCTGGAAACAGATGGCGGTGCCCTTGCTAAACCGGCACCAGAGAAAAGTCCGCCCATAGCGGCCGTTTATTTTGCCAGTTTTGTTGTTCAATAGTGGGATTTAACGCATGTTTCTGATTATTGGCTATGTGATTGCACTGGGTGCCATTTTTGGTGGTTTCATGTTGGAAGGCGGTGCCATCACTGCGCTGATCCAGCCATATGAACTTCTCATGATTGGCGGGGGTGCTTTCGGCGCCTTTTTTGCAGCGACTTTTCCCCGCACTTTCAAGGCCGTTATTAAATCTCTTCCGCTGGCCTTTAAAGGGTCAAAGTACAACAAAGCCGTTTATATGGAACTACTCAGTTTGCTCAATGAGCTTTTTAGTAAGATTCGCCAGGGTGGGCTCATGTCTGTTGAGGGTGATGTTGATGACCCGGCGGCCAGTGAATTATTCAAAAAATATCCGCGTATTGTTGCGGATCATCATGTCATGGAGTTCATGACTGACTACTTGCGCCTGATGATTGGCGGAAATCTTGGCGCATTCGAAATGGAAAATCTCATGGATGTGGATATTGACACCCATCATCGGGAGATGGAAATTCCTATTCATGCCCTGGTTCGTACAGCAGACGGAATGCCCGCTTTTGGTATCGTTGCTGCGGTAATGGGCGTGGTTAATACCATGGGTTCCGTGGATAAGCCGCCTTCCGTGCTGGGTGAGTTAATTGCAGCAGCCTTGGTAGGTACTTTTCTGGGTATTCTTCTGGGTTATGCCGTTTTGTCGCCTTTGGCTTCGCGAATGGAAGATCGGGCAGCAGAAGGCAGTAAAATCTTTGAATGTATCAAGGTGGCGTTACTGGCGACTATGAATGCTTATCCTCCCCAGGTGGCTGTGGAATTTGGCCGTAAGGTTTTATATTCGACAGAACGTCCAAGCTTTCAAGAGTTGGACAATCATTTGCGGGAGCTCAAGGGGAAATGACACATCATGGCTGAAGATGGAAAAAATAAGCCTATTGTCATAAAACGCATCAAGAAAGGGGGTGGTGGAGGACACGGCGGTGCCTGGAAAATCGCTTATGCTGATTTTATTACCGCCATGATGGCTTTCTTTTTGCTGATGTGGTTGTTGGGGTCCACGACCAAGGCACAATTACAAGGTATTTCTCAGTGGTTTAAGAATCCTGAGAGGGTTTCTTTGATGGGTGGACCCGGAAGTGGTTCTTCCAATTCCATTCTGTCTGGTGGCGGCAAGAATCTGACGAAAACTGTTGGAGAAATTCAGCGCGGCGAAAAGCGGCAAAATCTTGCCAGTAATCCGACCATCACTACAGCTGAAGAAGAAACCGATCGTAAGAATCTGGAACATTTGAAAAAGGCTCTGGAAGCACAAATTGCCAGCAATCCTGCACTGGCTGCTTTTCGTCATCAGTTGCTGATCAATATTACTCCGGAAGGCTTGCGAATCCAGGTGGTCGATAGTGCCAAACGTTCCATGTTCCCGAATGGAAGTACTGTCCTGGAGCCTTATGCCCAAACGATTTTCAAGGCCATTGCACCAACCTTGAATCAATTGCCCAATCAAATCAGCATTACCGGACATACGGATGCCGTACGGTATGCTAATGGCGGCAAGGGCTATAGTAATTTCAATCTGTCGGCAGGACGCGCCAATGCTGTTCGTCAGGTGCTGGTTCAGAATGGCCTGGATGAGAGTAAAATACTGAGAGTAGTCGGCATGGGATCAGCGGTGTTGTACGTGCCCAAAGAGCCGGACTCTCCCTTGAATAGACGAGTAAGCATTGTAGTATTAAGTCAAAAAGCGGCACTACGGATAGTTAATAACCAGAAGATGGAAAAAAGTGTGGATAATACCAGTGCTGCTCAACAAGTCATCGGTGGAGCTGCCGCACAGCCCACTATTGCTGAGAGTGTTTCCTCAGCCAATCCAGGAGCACTTCCATTGTCATTGGCCGCGCCCGTAAAAAGCCCTGCGTAAACTCAACCCCTGCTTCCAGCAAAAATTTTTCCTCTTCAAGCGTTTCAACACCTTCTGCAACGATGCGTAGCTTGATGGCTTTAGCGATAGCGATGATGGCTTCGACGAGGGTTTGTGTAGAATGATTGATGAGCATGCTGCGGACAAAACTCTGATCAATTTTCAAGGTGCTGAATGGTAGTTGATTAAGCATGCTCAGTGATGAGTAACCCGTGCCAAAATCATCCAGGGCAAGTATGGTGGACCCATGAGTCAAGACAAAAAGAGCGAGAGTTTAAGCTAGTCTGGTTTCTAACATTGCAGCAGAATGGCGCTGCC
>NZ_JAAOMP010000117.1 GCF_018853815.1 Acidithiobacillus sulfurivorans
GCCGTTTGGTTGGCCTAGTGGGGTAAGTATCATCCTGAGTTGCCTATCAAACACGCCACTGACGGGGGCGCAGAACAATAAAGTGTCATCCTGATAGCAACTTAACTCGTTGATTCTTTGTCCGATACATACTTTCTTTCACGTTTTTGCTGTACTCTAGGATGATACTTTATTGTTCAGGATGAAACTATTTTGTTCGGGATGATACTTTTTTGTCCTTTAACAGGTGTTGCATGGTTTTAATCCTAAAACAGGGGATATTTCTTTAACTGTGAGTCGAGCACGATAAGCCTGATGCGCCACAATACG
>NZ_JAAOMP010000118.1 GCF_018853815.1 Acidithiobacillus sulfurivorans
CAGGGCACGCAGAACCTACCCGCCTGCGTATGGGTCGAGACATTGGAAGATGCACTGAACTGCCTGGGCAAGCGCAAAGATTGGGACTGCTTTAACGAGCAGGTTTCCGTCACCCGGCATACCCATCCCGCCTTGCTGCCCTGGCTGGAAAGACGTCCTCTCCAGGCGCTGGCGCTGTCCACCGATTGGCCCCGATTGTTGGCTGTGGTGACCTGGCTGGTCGCACATCCCCGCCCTGGCATCTACTTGCGGCAGGTGGATTTACCTGGTGTACACAGCAAATTCATCGAAAACCATCGCGGAGTGCTGGCCGAGTTACTCGACCTGACCTTGCCGGTAAATGTAGTGGACGTCAGCAAAACCGGCATCAGCCAGTTTGCTGCCCGGTATGGCTTTGTGGAAAAACCAACGCGCATTCGCTTTCGCGTGCTGGACCCCAAGATTTGTATCGTGCCCGGTTCGTCATCCCCTGATGTGACGCTGGATGCGGACAGCTTTAGTCGCCTGGATCTGGCTGTGCAGCGGGTATTCATTACGGAAAATGAGACCAACTTCCTGGTCTTCCCACCAATGCATCATGCTATCGTGATTTTTGGTGCAGGTTATGGTTGGGAGGCATTGGCTCGTAGTCATTGGCTAAACAATTGCGCAATCCATTACTGGGGCGATATTGACACCCATGGTTTTGGCATTCTGGATCAGCTTCGCGGCCACTTTGACCATGTGGCTTCTTTCCTGATGGACAGGGCCACGCTGGATGCCCATGCGGCCTTGTGGGGCAGTGAGGACAAGCCCTTGCGGGTTGACCTGCACCAACTCACCAGCGCAGAGCGATCCCTCTACGATGACCTGCGCGACGCGCACATTCGCCCTGGACTCAGACTGGAGCAGGAACACATCGGTTTCCAGTGGTTGACTTATCACCTTCAACAACTGGATGACATGACTACGCCCAATCCTGGTATCTCGCCTGGTTAATATTAGCCTGATCATCCTACCAACTACCCACCCCCCTCCCCCTGTGGCAAAATATCGCAAAAGGAGCATTCATGAACCCCACAAATTCCCGTTCCAACAGCCATCCTCTCAATATCAACGGGGTGCAGCGTCACCTTCCCCTATTCAAAGTACAGCCGGATTTAGCCATTGCTGTCCTCAATATTCTTGGCGATACCGAGCTCACCGAAGCTGCGGCTGCTGCCCTTCAGCAGCGCATGGCGAATATTGATTTTGATGTGATAGTCACCGCAGAGGCCAAGAGCATCCCACTGGCTTATGCGCTGTCCGTGCATAGCGGTCGCCCTTATGTGGTGCTTCGCAAAAATTACAAATCCTACATGGGGGAGGCTTTATCGACCGAGACATTGTCCATTACTACCGGCAAAACCCAGACCCTGTATCTGGATGCCAAGGACCGCGCGGCGATTCAAGGCAGACAGGTAGCCCTGGTGGATGATGTGGTGAGTACCGGCTCTACTTTGGCGGCCATGCGCACCCTGATGACTCAGGCTGAAGCCGAAGTAGCCGCCGTCGCCGCCATTTGCACCGAGGGCAATGCAGAGCAATGGGCAGAAGTCATCGCTCTGGCCCATCTGCCCGTTTTTCCGATAACCGCCTGAAGTCATTCCCATGGAAAATAATGCCGTACACGTACTGACGCTGCGCCAGCGTTGTGATCTTGAGCTGCTCTTGACTGGGGCTTTTGCACCACTGAAAGGCTTTTTGGATCAGGCCGACTGGCAATCAGTGGTGGAAAATATGCGCCTTCGGGATGGGACACTTTGGCCCATCCCTGTTGTGCTGGATGTGGATGACACTCTGGGCAAGGCCTTGCGTCAGGGTGACCATTTGCGCCTCGAACGCAGCGACGGCACGCCACTCGCCGCCTTGACGGTCTCGGAGTGTTATCAACCGGACAAAAAACTGGAGGCCGAGGCAGTTTATGGCAGTACGGACAGGAACCATCCCGGTGTAGCAGAACTGTTTGGCCGGGGTTCCTGGTATGTGGGGGGTACGGTCACACCCTGGGATCCCCACACGCTCAGCCGTGCTGCAGCGGTAGAATTCCCGCCTGAATATCAGACTCCCGCGCAGCTGCGCGCGCAGTGGACGGGACAACATCCGGTGGTCGCCTTTCAGACGCGCAATCCTCTGCACCATGCCCACATTGCCGTCACCCAGGCGGGTCTGGAGCAGGCCGGAACCGGTGCCAAACTATTGCTGCACCCCGCCATCGGGCCCACCAAACCCGGAGACATAGAGGCCGCCTATCGCATGCGGGTGTATCGCGCAGTACTGGATCATTATCCGCAGGGGCGGGCGTTGCTTTCTCCCCTGCCCTTGGCCATGCGGATGGCCGGGCCTCGGGAAGCTCTGTGGCACGCGCTGATCCGGCGCAATTTTGGTGCGACCCATTTCATCATCGGGCGGGGACATGCAGACCCTGGCGCGCCGGCTGGCGGCCTGTTTTATCCCACTTTTGCCGCCCAGGAACTATTTGCCCGGCATGCACAGGAAATGAGTATTTCCGGTATATTCCTCCCGGAATTCGCCTATTCCCCTACCCGGCAGCAATATGTCCCGGTCAGTGAAGCCAATGGTGAAGCCCTGGCAGGCATCTCGGGAACCGAATTACGCCGCAAGCTCGCCAACCGTGAAGAGATTCCCGAATGGTTTTCTCCCCCCGAGGTGATCCGGATTTTGCGTCAGGCTTATCGTGGCGCGGATCGACGCGGGTTGGTCATCTGGTTTACGGGCCTTTCTGCCAGTGGCAAAAGTACGCTGGCCGGGATGTTGGTACGACAGCTCGAAGCGGAGGATGAACGTGCAGTAACCATGCTGGACGGCGACATTATCCGCCGTTTTCTGTCCAAGGGCTTAAGCTTCAGTCGCGACGATCGCGATGAAAATATCCGCCGTATTGGCTTTGTGGCCAGCCTGGTCGCACGCCACGGCGGCATTGCAGTGGTAGCGGCCATTTCTCCTTATCGACAGGCACGTGCTGAAGCCCGACGCCTGGTGGAAGAAGCGGGCGGACTTTTTCTGGAGGTGCATGTAGCGACGCCCTTGGCGCTCTGTGCCGAACGCGACCCCAAAGGCCTTTACGCCAAAGCTTTGCGTGGAGAAATCAAAGGATTTACGGGAGTAGATGATCCCTACGAAGAACCCGAACACCCGGATTGCGTGGTGAATCACGCCCAGCAAGAACCTGCAGCGGCCTTGGCATGCCTGATGGATTTGTTGCACCGCTCGGGAGCCGTGAGCAACCACGCTGCCGGGCGCTGAATTCTCACCGCATGGATACCCTGCAACTGGCAGCCGCTGCGCAATTTTTCCAGCAACAGTTGGCTGGACAAAGCCTCCATAAAATCAGTGCGGCAGCAGGTGGTATCCATTTGCACGCGGGCAAGCAGACCTTGGCCTGCATGGTTCAGCGTGCACCGCTGGGGCTCTGGCTGGCTCCAGAAAGTGCTACGACAGAGGAGCAGGGCCATTGGAGTAATCCCCTTCAGCAGCGGCTCAAAGGCTTTCGGATAGAACGGATTGTCGTTCCCTGGGCTGACCGGATTGTGCGCCTGGACTTCAGCCGGATGCATATCAGCAAGCGGGTAGATCAGCTCAGTCTCATTGCCGAGTGTTTCGGAGGGCGCGGCAATCTGGCCCTTCTGGATGCACAGGAACAAATTCGCTGGGCCTGGCGTTGGGATAGTCTTGACGGTCCTGCTGTGCCCCGCTTTCTACCGGGAATTGTTTACCATCCACCAGAATCTGCTCGTCTTTTTGAAGAATCCCGGTCTGATCCGACCATCTGGTTACAGTGTATGGCACCGCGCTATCGCCCTGGCAGTTCTACAGCACAAGCGTTCATTCAGGAACAATGGGCCCTACGTTCGGCTTCCAGCTCCTGGTGGCAGGCAAAGACCGAAGCGGGGCAAAATCTGCTTTATCCCCTCCGCTTACCGGACGGACCGCCCATGCAGGCCATGGCCCCGGATATTGCCCTGCAACTCCCGGCATCCACCTTTGCCCAGACCCCAACGCCAGCGGAGCACGCCCTCACCACAGAAAAAAATCGCCTGCAACAACGCATCCAAAAAATGCGTCACGATCTGCAGCAATGGGAAGCCCCCGAATACTATCGGACATTGGCCTTTGCCCTGTTTGCCGCACCGGACTCCATCGCCCGAGCCGCCAGCATTCAGGCTACTGATCATACCCATGGGGATGGCAGAATGCTGGAAATCGCTGTCACGCCTGGCAAGTCGCTGCACCAGCAAGCCCAGAAATACATGCAGAAAGCCTTGCGCAGCCAGCGTGCCGTTCAGAAAATTCAGCAGCGCCTGCAGGACAGTGAAAAGCTGCTCAACGAATTGCTGTCCAAGGGGCAGGACGCACTCCCCCTGACGCAAAGGCCTCCGCAAACGCAAAATGCACCAGCTCGTCACAAGGGTCAGGAGCTAACAACGCGCGGGTTGGCAGCGCCTTTTCTTCACCACACGATTATTGCGGGATTCGACATTTTTTGGGGGAATAATGCCCGGGAAAATGATCGCCTCACCTTTCGTTTCGCCAAAGGCTGGGATATCTGGTTTCATGTGCAGGACCTGGGCGGAAGTCATGTGATTCTGCGTCGGGAAAATGCCAGTACCCTGGTCCCGGAACAGGTTATTGCTGCGGCTGCCCGCCTGGCCTTGCAACACAGCCAGTCACGGGCATTAAGTGCCGAAGTGGACTGGACAGAAGTCCGACAGGTGCAACGTAAGCCCGGTGCCGGACCGGGTCAGGTTATTTACCGCCATTTTCAGACTATTCGGGTACGCCGCGACGCGCACGATGAGGTATAATTTGCTCAAGCCGTTTCCGATCCGGTGTTAAGCCACCTGCATCTTGGAAAAGGTCGTTTTTGCCATTTCGCAAATGGTCTGAGTGCGTAACCAGTCCACTTCCTGACGACGCAGGTCAGTCCACTGGCGGTGCAAAGGGCAGGCCGTTTCATCCGCACACACCTTCAAACCCAACACACAATGTGGCGATAAAGGATGCCCCTCAACGGCCTCGACCACATCCATAATATTCAAGGACTCAGCTGCGGGAAGCAGCAAGAACCCCCCTCCCCGGCCTTTGACTGACCCCAGAAATCCACGCTTGGCGAGGCTCCGCATAATTTTGGTAATACACTGAACGGGAACCCCGAGATAATCGGCGATTTCGCGACTCAATACCGGCTCTCCGCGCTGCTGTGCGGCAATATATATCAGGCCGCGCAGGGCTTGTTCGGTGGCTTTGCTCAATACCATGGGTCTTCCCCTATTTTTTTACATAGAACAAGAGCCACACTTCTTACAGTGCAGCTCTTGATGACGTTCATCAAACTACTGCAGAAATGACTGATTGCTTTCTGCAGTGCAGGTTAATTCAGGCAGAATGAGTCTGAGCAGAAGCCGGAGTACCAGCATCCATTTTCAGAAGGTTACGACGCATGGCCCAGGCCATACCAAACATGGCTGCAGCAAATGCAGCTGAGAACCCGATAATGATCCAGTTGTATACCGAAGGGCCAGCATCCGGTGCCAGCGCAAAGATGAATTGCAGGGCAACGGCCAGGGCCAGATAAGCCGTAGAACCAATAATCATCACTGCTTCTTTATTGCGCACGTTACGTAGTACCCAGATGCCTTCTATCACACCGACAATCGCCACCCAGGCAAAAATAGTCAGCAATGTGGGTAACAAACTGGCACCCTGTGAAAGAATAATGACCGCAATGCCTGCCGCAATGCCAATGACGGCCTTAATGGCAATCAACACTTTTGGACAGGCGCCACTCCCTTTTTGGGCAAGACGCATTGCCGAGTAACCACCGTCAAAAAATACGTAAATGGCAAAAAACCAAACCAGCAAAGTCATGGTTTCACCAAAAGCAATCAGTGATGCAATTACAAATAATAAGGCGGCAACACCCCGTGCGGCGAGCAACGGCCAAGAGAACAGGGTCAGGCGGGCATGCTGAGTTGATGCTTGTGAATTCATATCGACACCTCTTTTTATCAGAGCTATTACACAGCATCATTCTTTTCGGAATGAAATATTATTCATCCACATGAGATACTGTTATCTAGTTTATAGCTTATGCATCCCCTGATAACAACAATAAAATTTTTAATAGGACTGTGAATATATGAATGTGGAATAAGCAGTATATATTATTATTATTATATAGTTATTTTTTAGGAATTCTCTACTGCAGCGTTTAGCCTTTTAAAATCATGCACAAACCATTAGGCAACGCCGACCGGGGCGATGCCTAAATATAAACCACAATACCTTACAGCTTGGCGTAAGAATGAAGCCCGCCCAGAAAAAGATCAACACCAATAAAGCAGAATGTCACAGTGACCAGACTGATAGCCGCCCACCAAGCCAGCTTGCGTCCCTTGTTATATTGCCCAAAAGACTTGTTACTGCGCATATGCAAATAGGCCGCGTAATTCAACCAGACAATCAAGGCCCAGGTTTCCTTGGGATCCCAGGACCAGAAACCGCCCCAGGCTTTGGCGGCCCACACTGCGCCAAGAATGGTGCCTGCAGTGAAAAAGAGAAACCCGAACATCACCATAGAACCCATAATGCGTTCCAGCTTGTTCAAGTCCGGAAGTCGACGCACCAAAGCACTTCCGGTACGTTCCGCCCGCTCTCTCAATAAATAGGCAACACCCACCATGGCGGCCAGATAAAAATTGGCATAGGCAACAAATTCACAGGGAACATGCAGTTTTATCCAGAAGCTCTGCAACGCCGGAATCACGGGCTGAATCTGATTCTGATGATAAGCGACACCCACCCAGACCAGAAAAATATCGGCAATAAGAATCATTGGCATAGCAAAAGCGCCTAGCCCTCGATTTTTGCCCTGACCCTCATAATATAGGTAAAAAAGTGCCGTGGTCGTACACAAGAGGACCATGGCATCGTACATATTGGTCACCGGAATATGCCCCCAGGACGGATGACCGATGTAAGTCTGCTGCCAACGAATGGCGAGGCCCGCAAAACCAAGAGCTACCGTAATCCAGGCAAAACGATGCCCCCAGTCCCCAGCCGATTGATTACCGCTAAATAAATAACGATAATACCCTATGGCGCTGATCAGTATCGCCCCACTCATCCAGTAAAACATGGCGTTACTTTGGAGTACATAATACAGCAGCACATTATTTGCGGCCGTGTACCCCAACTGATAAAGCCCGACACCAATTGCCGCAATCCCGATCACTGACAAAAACAGAATTCTGAAGGCCGGCCAGCGGATTCCAAACCACATTAGACCCACATACCACAGACCCAAAACAATAAACTGCCACATCCAAAAATCGGCCCGAAACAAATACCAGACCAAAAAAGCACCGATGGTCAGAAAAGCCGCCCATAACTGGGCCGCCAGACGCCCCTCAGCACGCATTCCGCCAAAGGTCAGTAGGTGTCGGATTTCAGAGCTTTCGGTAGACATATATATACTCCTGCAGATGCTGACAGATTAAGCTGATCTGTCAGCATCCGTTCACAATAAATGAGTTATCAAGGGCGGTAACCGGGCACATTGATTTTGATGCCATTACTGATGTAGGACATAAAATATTCCAGATTGCGATAATTGACGCTTTCCAGTTTTTGTGGAATCGCGCCCACTTTTTTGTCGCAACCCTGGAAACGTTTTTCAAAGGTATTGACTGCACCCCAGGCGGCCCGGTAAGTCGGATAATGCGCACTTTGGCCCAGCAATGGGGAAATAATCTGGGCTCGCAGATACTTACCGGCATAAGCCACATGACAAGTCGCGCAACTGAAGTTGAGTTGTCCGCGTTTCATGAAGTAATTGGCCTTCCCTTCTTCAAAGGCTTTAACGGCGCCTGGCCCCTGTACTTTGATATCCACCGGCATACCGTTGGACAGCGAAGTAAAGTAGGTATCCAGAGCGATCATGGTGCCGCTCCCATACTTGAGAGGTTGAAGATGATTTTCAACCCGACAACTATTCAAACGCATCTGGGTCGTGACCACCTGACCGGTTTTGTTGTTAAAAAACGGATAACTGGCGGCTACACCTTTGCCACCATCCTTAAAGCAGGACGCATAGGTTTTCCCGTCTGGAAATTTTTTCTGCCAGACGGCCTTACCCTGACTGAGGGTCAGATCGCCAGGATTAAACTGGATGGCCTGCTGATATTGTTGATACATTTCCGGGCTGAAAGCATAACTGCCGAGCGCGTATTTCTGTAGCGACATTTTCGGAAACTGTTCTTTAAAATACTGGTGAAAATCCTTGAGCGTTTGTTCAGGACCCACTTTGGTATTACCCAGGTTCCACCAGTCGATCGCTTCTGCACTCCCTGCAATTCCTACCAGGCTGATCGCGGCAGCAACTATCAATAATTTTTTCATGATTGCACTCCTTTTTCGGATAACGACCTTAGCCCTTTAATGACCATAGGTAATCGGCTACCAACTCCATCTGGTGGTGCGTCAGCACCTTGTTTTTACCAAACTGGGGCATATTGATGTGCGGGATCACTTTTTCCGGGTCATACAAAAAATCTACAAGTTTTTCTTTTGTTTTAAATATGGCCTTCAGCGGCAGGACCGACAGATCGGGACCTACATCACCCGCCATTTTACCACCAGGCAACACATGGCAGGCCAAACAATTACCTTGCGTGCGGTTAAATGCAATGGACTTTCCGGCAGCAATATTTTCGGCATTAGTCATAGGTTCTGCCACGGCGGCAGTTTCAAATCCTATAAAACCAGCAGCGCATGTTATTACCGCTATGACAACTAATTTTGATGTTTTCATGACGACCTCCTGTTAAAATTCCCAACACTCGTTAAAAAGGTGTCCCTTCATAGTTTCTCCTGCAATTTGTCATTCAGTTCCTCCATGTCTCGATGAAAATCTTCTTCATTTCTTGAACTATCCCCAAACAGCTTTATCCGACGCCCTTTATCATCATCCTCACTCATCTGAATCCAGATACGCCGACGTGGAACATAAAATAAAATGAATATTCCAAAAACCAGGGCGAAACAGGCCACATAAATAACTTTCATGCCGGGGTAACGGGTTATTTCCAGACCTGCAGACCAATGCAAATCATAATCATGAAATACGCTCAGGAATGGCAATGGATAAGCGCGCAACTCCTGCATGGCTTTCAGGCTGGACTGTAAAAAATCATCCCTCTCATGCGGCGTTAAGAAAACCTGAGTTTGTGCTTCGGCCTTCTTTAGATTACTGATAAAAACTGCTTTTGAGGCATTCTCACCATTTCTGGCAGCTTGCTCCAGGTCCCCGAGATACGTCATAAACAGGCGGATACCATCTTCTGGTCCCTGTGGAATTGTCAGATAGTGATAAGCACTCGATCCGTCCTCTCTAAACCCAATCAACCGATACGCTTCCCCATGCCGGGAAAAAGCTTTCATGTAGGATTTAAGAATAATCCGGGTATGATCACGATCATTATTCACCAGATAACTCACGGTCGGCCCCATATTGATCATTCCATGATCAGGTCCTGAAGAACGACCCACTGCTTTACGGGGTATGACATTCTGGGTTTTGAAGTCAGTGATGGAAATCGCATATTGTGAACCAAAGGTTTTCAGATGCTCACCAACACTGGTAGAAATTGCAGCCGGTGGCAACGCTGGTGCAGACAGCAGGTAATTGTGCAGGTGTAATTTTGAAGCACTGTCGGAATAACTGGACTGATAAATCTGCACACCATCCACCGACATGGGGTGATTGACGCGGACAATCCCGGTTTTGAACTTTTTCCCATCATGATGATAAAGCGAAATCGTCGAGACAAAATCCTTGGCGAGACCGTTGGAATAATGCGTGACCTTGAAAGCATCCAGTCGCAACATAAATGGAAGATGCTGAACCAAAAATCCATCACCCACCAGCTCAAACATGGCATTGACGGTTTGTCCAACCGGGATGGTGATAATGCCACGAAATGCGGAACTTGAGGCGGAGAGCCAACTCGACTGCGGAATTTTTGAGAGGGGAAGATCAAAATTCTTTTCGGGATGCACGGTACCTGTCCATTCGGCCCACTTCAGGGGAAGATTGGCGTTATATAATGCACCCACACAAAACAAAATAATTCCCACATGGGTTAACAAATATCCGGTCCGATAAAATCGCCCCTTCTGAGCAAAAATGACCGAGTCTCCGGCGGAGGTCTTGAGTACCCGGGCCTGATAACCAAAATCGCCCAGGGTGGCTGTTGCCGATTGAGTAGACTCTGTATCTGATTTTGATGAAAAAGATTCGAACTGTTCCGGCCTACTTTGTAAAAAACTATCAGATGGGTTGGATTTTACATGACGCATTTCCCGTAGCATGGAAGGTGCATTACGAAATACGCAAACAGTCGTCGAGATAATTAAAAAGGCGACAATCCCCATGTACCATCCACAGCGATAAACATCATACAAATCCAGATTTCCAAATACGGTGAACCAGAATGTTCCGAATTGATGCAGGTAATCTGTATACACTTCTTGCTGCGGCAGGATAGTGCCAATGATTGAGGCTATGGCGACAAACAGCAGTAAATGGACCGCCAGGCGCATGGAGCCCAGAACCCGAAAAATAATCCGGAAGCTCAGAGGCTCGGTATAAACGCTGGCTTGGGTTTCTAGCATAAATTTTCTCTCACAAGGGCGGCACTTCCTCTTGGCGGGGAAATAACCAGATCTGATATAAACTGATGGCCATGCCCACCAATACCAATGGACAGGACAGCATCCCTCCAATCAATACCAACCAGACCCAATTAGGGTCCTGCTTAGTCAGGAACCAACCTGCAAAATCCAGGAAAAAGGCGAAAAACGGTACGCCAATCATCAAATATTTAGGAACACGCGGAAAACGCGCCTTACTGAATATCCAGCCCGCAATCCAGAAAATGACACCCAATGTGGTCAAATGGATCATACCCATCATCAACATCTCTGAATAAGGCATCCCCATATCCACATGGGCTTTGGCTTTAAGCAGTTTGTATGTACCAATATTTGGCATACCCATGGTATGACATTTCAAACAGGAGCCATTAATTAATGGCTTGACCTCCTGCTCGTAATCATTGCGGGTTTCGCCATTGGCAATCCAATGATTGACGGCCTGGATCATTTTAGGCCGCTCACTGACGGGAACATGGGCCATGGGCATCATGGCTGGTAACATTTCCTGCAATTTGCTGGATTTGCGATTGCCATAATAGGACATGGTCACATCCTGAACGGATATTCCCGGCTTACCATTTAATCCTGCATGGGTGACATAGGTATAGGCCTCCGCGACGAGGAGACCCAAACCCACCAGAAAAATGAAACCCGTATGCATGATTTTTTCAGCCATACTGAGATCTGCTAAGCTACGCATAATCTGCTCGACTCCCAATCAAACCCAAACTCATAAAATCTTTTAGAGATCGTATTCTTTGGGAAATGCAATTCCTGGATTACCGGTCATGTTTTTAGTGAGCACCGGTAAGTCACGCGGGTTAGCCGACACGGTCTTTTTGGAACGCAACCATTTAGCGAAAATATCCCAGACCGGCGTCCCTTCCACCTTTTGCATGGCGCCCCAACCAGCCACTTTATAGCGCTTGTTGGCCTGAACCATTTTGCCACCCACCCGCAAATCGGTAATACGCTTGTCGATGGTTTCACCGGGGTTCATGGTGTATTGGATATTGCCCACCCGAATCATATCCCCACCCTGAATATAATAGGGATTGGGATTAAACAAGTTATCGGCAACCTGCTCCATCACATTTTTCAGCTCGGCGCCGGTGTATTCAGTGACAGTCACCTGAGGATAAGTGATGGCTGTTTGTCCCATGACATCTTCCATGGTGATAGTCTCCCCCGGAAGTTTGCAATAACCCCAGCGGAATCCCGGAGAAAACGCGGCTTCACAATCCATTTCTTCACGCAACGCATCACAGAGAATCTGATCAAAAGTTCCATTGAAATTATCCCGGCGATAGAGGAGGCTTTCGGTAACAGCCAAAGGCTCAGCCAGTTTCTTGGCATATGGTGCGCGCACTTTGGTAATATAATCAGCCATTTCATGGTCTTCAGGAATCATGTTGGAAATGATGGGAAGATAATTGAAACGCCAGCCATTAAGTTTACCTTTACCCACATCCAGATCAAAGCGGGCGAGGAACTTACCATTGGTGCTGGTATTAATAATCAAGGTATTATTGATTTTCACCGGACGTGGCCCCATGATTTCATGGGTATGTCCACCAAGAATAATATCAATACCATTGACCTGGGATGCCATCTTTTTATCGACATCTGCACCATTATGAGAAAGCACCACAACAATATCAGCTTTGTGCTTTTGTCGACATTCATCCACCATTTTCTGCATATGTCCGGGATGAATGCCAAAAGACCATTTAGGAACAAAATAAGCCGGATTGGCAATAGGCGTAAAAGGAAATGATTGGCCAATAATGGCCACTTTCCGTCCGCTCACTTCGCGAATGTCGTAGGGGTCGAACACGGGTTCATCCCATGGAATCGTAAACACATTCTGGGAAAGGAATTTCGCCTTGAGCTTATGCTTCAGCAGGTACTCCACCCGGTCTGCACCATAGGTAAACTCCCAATGGCCGACAAAGTAGTCTTCTTTGAGCAGGTTCTGGGCACCCACCATATCTTCGGCTTTGGTCCAAAGACTGGTTGCAGATCCTTGCCAGGCATCGCCACCATCCAGCAGAATCGCTTTTTTGCCCACTTGCTCCCGATACCGTTTGACCAGGGTGGCAATGTGCGCATAACCACCAATTTTTCCATATTTATGTGCCAGGGTATCAAAATCCATGCAGGATAAAGCGTAACCTTCTGGCGTCCCGGCTTTAATCCCGTAATATTCGAGCTTCTTATCGCCCACCATATGCGGGGTGACACCCCATTCCTTTTGTTCACGCGTGCCAATATTGGTGCCCGGCTCACGCCACCAAACGGGCAGCAACTGTGCATGGGTATCCGTAATATGGAGTAACGTGACATTACCGTATTCGGGTATTTCATAGGGGTCCTTACCTGAACCCCAGGAAGAAGCAATTGCAGATGGCGATAAAAATCCTGTTGCTCCAGCAATGCCCATCATCGCCATGAAATCTCTACGTGACAGATTCATACTCACCTCGCGGGTTATCTTTTGTGAAAAGGCTGGCTCATTCAGGCGACAGTAATAGCTGCCTTACTGGACCAAACACCATCCGTATTGTCTTTCCAGGTCATTTCCAGTGTACCGCTTTCAACAGCGCGCATTTTAAAAGCCAGATAGGGATTGGCGCTGATCGCTGTACTCCAGTCTACATTACATAGTGGCTTGCTATTGAAGGTCACGGTGACTGTCTGAATAAAATGCGCAGGAATCAACTTGCCCGCTTTATTTTTGCTCAGCCCCGTAGTCATCGGATTCATGATCAACGAACGTACTTCAACTATTTGTCCTTTTTTGGCGTGCGAAGCCATCCGGATCATCGGATTACCAATTGCTGCCATAATAATTTCTCCTTAATCAATTTAGCTGCTTGGGAATTTTCTGATATTTATCCACCACAACCGCCGATGGTTACCTTGATTTCCTGGGGCTTGGAAGACATCATCACGCCCTTGTTGGTCCTGGCAACCGCTCTGACCATATCGGTTTTCGCCATCTTGATGCGTTCCTGGAAATAAGCATGACCACTATCCGGCGTAAAATGAAAGGCGCTGGCCAATGGCGTAGGATTATGATCCACATACAAATATACAGATTCGATATAATCATCGGCGGTCATGGGATGATCCACGTCCACGGTTACCGGAACTGCCGCGCCATTCTCCGCTATGGTTGGTGCGGTCAGGCGGACTTTCGCCGAAGTTTTTACCGAAGTTGCATCAATACTGTCCTTCATCGCCTCATCGAGCTTTTTGGCATCAAATGCCGCTGCTGGCCAACCTGCCACATTAGCGGCATTGGCAATGGCTGGTACCAACACCCCAGATCCGGCTACTGCTGCCATACCCACTGCTGACACTCCCAAAAATTTCCGTCTTTTCATCTGTTCCATTGATCTCTCCTTCTAGCCAAACATGAACTTACAAACTATTCCCCTGAAAAGTCAGGGATTTTGGTAATCTGCCGAGACATGGGAATACCCTGCAGCACTTTAATCACGGCACTATCAAAAGATTGTGTGATTTTTTTGGAAGCCGGCGTATTCGCAAAGTCAGCCCGTAATCCGTAAACGATGTAACTGTTTTGTCCTTTTGAAAACACATCCAAAGTCAATGGACAACCTGCGGCAGCAGGCCAATCGGCATTCAGCAACTGACTGAAGTCATAAGGATTACAAAATACCAGAGCTTGTACATCGGTAAATTTATGCTGATTAAAATGGGGTATTTTCAGTTGCTTCTGCTGGGATTGAATCAGCTTCAAAATATTGAGATGAAGCACAATTTTATAACCGCCATCATGCAAAACATTTTTGACTTCTGACATGGCCGCTTTCATGGGCATATCGACTTTCTCGATATACACCGGGCTTGCTACCGCTGTAACGAATAAACTTGCACAAACACTCACACTTAGTGCTACCAATCCTCGAAATTTCATTCTGGGCGACCCCTTTCCAATTGTTCACTACAAAAACATCACGAGACCTATTGATTTTTCACATCGGCAATCTGATCAAGCTCATCATGGATCCGCCAAATCTAAACTGATTAGTCTGTAGCAAACTGTATGCCCAACCTTGAAATGCGCCCATCGAGACCCACAAAAATTCCTGATGGTGCCATCTATCTAATTATTTTTTCAATCGGAACAAAAAGTTCTCTGTCTATTTGTGGTACAAACATATGGCAGTTGTTTCTCTGTAGAACCCCATCCATTCGCCGCTGATTATTGGTCCAGGACCAGACTGGTCCGGATGGCACAGAACCGGCTAATCTTGGTCCCGATATGTGCACAACCTCCAAATGAGCAAACATGGACCTATGCCACATGCTCCGGGCTAGCAAACAACATCTGTGCCATGGCACCAATGCTTTGTTGACGCAGCACTTCCATTTCCTGCCCGCGCAGTTGTGCCCACTGACAATGAACCGGGCAGGCGGTTTCATCGGCGCACACCTTCAAACCCAATAGGCAATGCGGGGTCAGACGCCCGTCCACCGCTTCCACAACATCCAGAATGTTCAAATTGTCCGCATTGCGCGTAAGTACAAAACCGCCACCACGTCCTTTCAAAGATTCCAGCAATCCCCGCTTGGCTAATCCACGCATGATTTTGGTAATACATTGAATCGGCATCCCCAGATATTCAGCTACGTCGCGACTTAACACCGGCGTACCCGGCTTTTGGGCGGCAATATAAATCATGGCCCGCAAGGCGCATTCACTGCT
>NZ_JAAOMP010000119.1 GCF_018853815.1 Acidithiobacillus sulfurivorans
TGAAAACCTGGATGGGCTATGATGACTCCCTGGATGCCTTCGGGGTCCACGCCATGGGTGGTATTGTCGGCGCGCTGCTCACCGGGGTGTTCGCCGTCAAAGCTATCGGCGGCACTGCTGGCGTGCTGGAAGGCAATACCGGGCAGTTGCTGATCCAGGCAACCGGGGTGGGCGTCACGATTGTGTATGACGCCATCGTCAGCTTCATCATTCTGAAAGCCATCGACTGGACCCTCGGCTTACGCGTGAAAGAAGAGCAGGAAAGGGAAGGGCTGGATATTACCCAGCATGGTGAGCAGGTTTACGAGTAACCCGAAAATGGACCTGTGCCGGGCTGCTGCAAGGCCTGGAGCAGGTCCCCGGGCGGGCTGATCAGAACACGATTTGCAGGCATATTGTTGCCTGTTTTCCAGAACGATCTACGCGCGTAAACTGGAAATGTCGAGCGTGCTCTGCTCAACCTGTAACGGGAGCATCCCGCAACCATTCTCTTGCGTCATCATCCGGAAAAGACCTGGTTTTCCGAGGAGTCTGCCATGAGTACAATTATCGACCGGCGCAGTTCCGGAACCCGATCCACCAGTAATCAGGAGCGTCTTCAGAGAAGAGTGCGCGCCCGCCTGAAGAGCGCTGTCGAAAAAATGGCGCGCTCCGGCTCCATTGAAGACCTGGCAAACGCCGATCAACCCATTTCCATACCTACCCGCGATTTGCATGAACCCAGCTTCCGCCGGGATTTCAGCGACTCTTCCTGGGAAAGAGTCCTGCCTGGCAACAAGGAATATCAGCGTGGCGACGAAATCAACAAACCCGAAGGCGGCGGTGCCGGTCAGGGCCGTGAAGGTTCCCCCGATGGCCTGGGAGATGACGAAGTCGCCATCGTCTTGTCCGCCGATGAGTTTCTGGATTTGCTTTTTGATGGGCTGGCTTTGCCCAATTTACGCAAAACCGCGCAGGGCGATGTCCAGGCGGAACAATGGCGTCGTGCCGGATTTATCAAGGACGGCAGCCCCTCACGCATGCATGTCGGCCGCACCATGCGCGCTGCCCGTGCACGCCGTCTGGCTCTGCGTGCTGGCAAACGTCGCGAGCTTCAGGAGCTTGAAGAGGCCCGCAGCAAGCTGCGGGAAGAGATCAGCACACGCATTGCCCGCAAGGAAGATGTTTCCCTGGAGCAGGAACGCCTGAAAAATCTGGAGGAACAGATTTCCATCCTGACGCGCAAAATCAAGGCGATTCCCTTTATTGATGAAGCCGACCTGCGCTTTGCCCATATCGACCAGCAACCTCATCCCATCACCAATGCGGTCATGTTTTGTGTCATGGATGTTTCGGGCAGCATGGGCGAAAAGGAAAAAGATCTGGCCAAGCGTTTTTTCCTGCTGCTCTATCTTTTTCTGCATCGCCATTATCAGGCCGTACAAATTGTTTTCATCAAACATCACAGTACGGCAACAGAATGTACTGAACAGGCCTTTTTTGGTGCCCGGGAGGGTGGCGGCACCCTGGTTTCTCCAGCCATCATGCTCACCGAAGAAATCATGGCCAAACGCTTTCCGGTCGACCGCTGGAATGTCTACGTCGCGCAGGTTTCCGATGGTGACAACTATTTTGCCGATAATACGGTAGTGGCTGAACACCTGCATCAGCTTTTACCGCGCCTGCGCAATCTCTTTTACCTAGAGGTCAACCGCGAAAACGAAAGTGATCTTCTGCAACTTTATGATGGTATTGCGGAAGATTATCCCGAGCTGATCACCGCCAGAGCCAGCGCCCGGGAAGATATTTACCCGCTCTTCCGCACCCTGTTTTCCAGCGAGGAGATCCCCAGCCATGTCTAAGTTCCTGTTTACGGATAACGATTGGACTTTTCCACGACTGGATGCGGTCACGGAAGCGATTGCCGTCATAGCCGCAGAAGAACTCCATCTGGACACCTATCCCAATCAGTTGGAAGTCATCAGCGCCGAGCAAATGCTCGATGCCTACGCGTCTATCGGCTTGCCGGTCTATTACGCGCACTGGTCTTTTGGTAAACAGCGCGCCATTGAGTCTGGTCAGTATCGGCGCGGTGAAATGGGTCTGGCCTATGAGCTGGTCATCAACAGTGATCCCTGCATCAGTTATCTCATGGAAGAAAACACCATGACCATGCAGACTCTGGTCATTGCCCATGCCGCTTTTGGACATAACGCCTTTTTCAAAAACAATGCCTTTTTCCGGCAATGGACAGACGCCGAAGGGATTATCGATTATCTGGCTTTCGCCCAACGCTATATTGCCCAATGCGAAGAACGCTTCGGGATGGATGCGGTGACCGACGTCCTCGACGCTGCACATGCCATCAGTCGCAACGGCATTGACCGGGCGCGCCGCCCGCGACAGCTTTCGGCGCGGGAAGAAGAACAGCGCTGGCAAGAACGGGAACGCTATCTGGAACAACAGGTTTTGGAAATATGGCGAACCCTGCCCCCTGCACACACTACCAGCACCCATTCCCCGGACCTTTTCCCCTCTGAACCACAAGAAAACCTGCTCTATTTCATTGAAAAAAATGCCCCGCATCTGGAAGGCTGGAAACGGGAAATTTTGCGCATTGTCCGCAAAATCACCCAGTATCTTTACCCGCAGGGCCAGACCAAAATCATGAATGAGGGCTTTGCCTGTTTTGTCCACTATCACATCATGCACAGCCTCCACGCCAAAGGTTTACTGACAGATGGTACGCTGCTGGAGTTTTACGCCAGCCATACGGCGGTGGTCATGCAGCCCGATTTTGATGACCGCCGTTATAGTGGTCTCAATCCCTATGCGCTGGGTTTTGCCATATTTCAGGACATCAAACGGATCTGCGTGGCGCCTACCGAAGAAGATCGGCGCTGGTTCAGTTTTGCCGGCGACCCGGACTGGCTGAAACACATTCATTTTGCCATGCGCGAATTTCGTGATGAAAGCTTTGTTCTGCAATACCTTTCTCCCAAGGTGATGCGAGATTTACATCTGTTCTCCCTGCACAATGCGGTAGATGAAGCGACCTACCGGGTCAGCGCCATCCATGATGATGCGGGCTACCAACACCTGCGCGAAGCACTCGCCCAGCAAATTGCCGACAGTAGCCGCCCTCCGGACATCCAGGTCATCTCTGTAGATCGCTGGGGAGATCGGCAGTTACGCCTGAAACAAATGGACCAGCAAGCCTTGGACCTTGAAGAAGCCCAAAAGACTTTGGGATATTTACAGGAGCTCTGGGGTTATGACGTCCATCTGGACATTGAAGATCAGACCTTAACGGTGCCACAACCCCGGTCCGGTGACGAACCGTAACGCACCACCTTGATGCAGCGCGCACCATATTGGTGCAAATGACCGTTTACCCCCTCGTTGAATTTAATAATCTCACTGTTTTTTAAGTATTTTTTACATGGCATTGAATTTGCTAAACGCTTTCTGCAACTACACTGACAGGGAGCGTTACTTCAATGAAAAACAGCAAAAAAACATTCAGCAGTCGATATCACCCTATTTTTCTGGCGATGCTGGCTGTTTCGCCCTTCGCCATGGACAACGCCGAGGCCGATCCCTTGGCTCTGCCCAGCCCGCTGACCTTCAATGCCGGTCCTTTGGGTACCCTGAATGTTCAAGGCGTAGCCAGTGGCTACGGGGTCTGGCAGGACAACAAGTTCCCTGGCTCCAGCTTTCCGGGTAGCAAATCCGCCTCTGCCGATATCAGCAATGGCATGGTCATGATCTCCAAAAATTCCGGCCTTGTTCAATTTGCCGTCCAGGCCGGCGCCTATAACGTCATGACCCTCGGTGCCAATTACGCTTCTACCGGGACTTTTACACAGGACACTTTTGGCGCTCTGCCCACGGGTTATATTGAAATTGCCCCGAATGATCATTTTAACGTCCAAATCGGCAAACTTTTTACCTTGATTGGCGCGGAATATACCTTCAGCTATCAGAACTGGAATATTGCGCGGGGCCTGCTCTGGGGCCAGGAAAATGCCGTCAATAAGGGGATTCAGCTCAACTATAGTGCGGGACCCATTACCGCAGCCGTCTCCTGGAATGACGGATTTTACTCCAACCGTTTCAACTGGATGAGCGGCATGGTCAGCTGGGCGCTGGACAGGCAGAACACGCTCTTCGTCCAGGGAGGCGGGAATCTGGGCCATACGGATTATGCCTACTCCAGCATTGCCACCACGCCTTTGCAAAATAATGAGGCCATTGTCGATGCCGGGTACACCTACAGCGGGGGTAATCTTGTCGTTACCCCATACATGCAATACACCAGCGTTCCTGCCAGTGCCATCCAGGCCTTGGGTGCAGGCACCAAAACCACCAGCACCCTGGGGGGCGCCATCCTCGCCAACTACAGCCTGACGGACAAGATTTCCCTGGCTGGCCGCGTCGAATATATCAGCAACTCGGGAAGCGCCACCGATGGCTCGGCCAATCTGACAGGCTTTGGGGCAGGATCTCACGCCTGGTCGCTGACGGCCACACCCACCTATCAGGATGGCGGCTTTTTTGCCCGCGCCGAACTTTCTTATGTCAAGGCCAGCATGGCCAGCGGTACCGGTTTCGCGGGTACCTCTGGGCTCGCCAAAAGCCAGGTCCGTGGCATAGTCGAGACCGGCTTTATGTTCTAACCCCTGGGGAGTATTACCCCCGGGATGTTCCAACCCTGTGCAAGAGGTAACGTCATGAAATTGATTACTGCCATTGTTAAACCCTTCAAACTCGATGATGTCCGCGAGGCCTTATCGGCGGTGGGGATTCAAGGCCTGACCGTCACCGAAGTCAAAGGCTTCGGGCGCCAGAAAGGTCACACTGAACTCTACCGTGGTGCTGAATACGTCGTGGATTTTCTCCCCAAGGTCAAAATCGAAACAGTCATCAGTGATGATGCCGTCGACCAGGCCATCGAAGCCATCGAAAAAGGCGCCCGAACCGGAAAAATCGGTGACGGTAAAATCTTTGTTTCTGAAGTTCTGGATGCCATCCGTATCCGTACCGGTGAAACCGGTAACGACGCACTTTAATTTTAATCCGTTCTACAACCGCTCTTAAATTGTTAAAAGGGGGAATTACCTCATGTCAGTAGCTTGGCTGAATACGGGCGATAATGCGTGGCAGCTCACCGCCGCAACTATCGTCGGAATGCAAAGTGTTCCGGGGCTCGTGGTACTTTACGCGGGCATTGTCAAAAAGAAATGGGCTATCAACTCTGCTTTCATGGCCTTTTATGCTTTTGCTGCTGTAATGATCGCCTGGCTGCTCTGGGGCTACAACATGGCCTTCGGCCACCAATGGTTCTCGTTTGTCGGTATACCGGGTCCCATCGCCAGTATGAATGATGAACTCATGCAAACGGTCTTTCCTACCAGCGGCTCTACGGCGGCCATGCCGATGGCGACGATGGTGTATTTTCAGTTTGTCTTCGCTGCTATTACCTTGGTCATCATGGCGGGGGCCTTTTTGGGCCGCATGAGTTTCAAGGCCTGGATGATTTTTGTGCCCCTGTGGCTGACTTTTTCCTACACGGTTGGCGCCTTCAGCCTTTGGGGTGGCGGCTTCCTCTCAACGATGGGTGTTATCGACTATTCCGGTGGATACGTCATCCATTTGTCTGCAGGTATTGCCGGATTTGTCGGTGCGGCAGTGATTGGTCCCCGTCTTGCCCGGGATCGTGAAAGCTTCCAGCCCAACAACGTGCTATTGATGCTGGTAGGTGCCGGTATTCTCTGGCTCGGCTGGAACGGCTTTAACGGCGGCGATCCTTATGCAGCCAGCCGCGATGCCGGCGCTGCCGTTCTCAATACCAACGTGGCCACCGCCATGAGTGTGTTGACATGGACGGTCATGGACATTTTTTACTTCAAAAAACCAGCGGTAATTGGCGCTGTTCAAGGGATGATTACCGGCCTCGTCGCGATTACCCCAGCCGCTGGTGTGGTAGACGGATATGGTGCTATTGCCATTGGCATCGCTTCCGGCATCATCCCCTGGATCAGTATGAATATTGTCGGCAAAACCAAGTTGTTCCGTAAAGTGGATGACACCCTCGGCGTATTCCACACCCACGCCGTAGCCGGGGTACTAGGCGGCATCATGGTGGGCCTGCTCGCCACCAAGGAAGGCTGTAAAGCATACGGGCTCAGCAACCCAGGAGGCGCCATTGACGGTAACTGGCACCAGGTCTGGCTACAGATTATTGGCGCAGCATTTATCATCGCCCTCAATATCGTCGTCACTTATATTCTTTTGAAGCTGATCAGCCTGGTGGTACCGCTGCGCATGTCTGAAGAAGAACTGATGATTGGGGATGATGCCATTCATGGTGAAGAAGCTTATGCCTTCTATGGTGATGGTGAACGGCGTCCGGTGACAGGTGACTGAAGCTATCTGGTAAAACTTTAGGAATAAGCACTATACGGCGGGAAACCGCCGTTTTTTAATGCCCATGCAAAAAAATAAAAGTAGCCTAATTAACTCACAGGGTTATCCAATGAACCGACCTAAAAAAGGACGCCATGAATCAGGAATCCATCATCAGTCGCCTGCAACAGCTCACGCGGATTTACGATTTCAGCGCTTTTTTTGAAGAAACTGCAGCACTGGCTGCGGAGCAATTACAGGCCGAAGGGGCCGCCTTCATTGTTCGTGAAGGAAATAATCTACGTTATTTATTTTTTCATGGCTTGCCGTCCGCTTATGCGGAGTTGTCCAGCCATGTTTTTCCCGATAATCAGGGCATCAGTGGCCGGGCCCTTCAACTGGATCAGGCGGTATTTGTAGAAAATTATCCTGCAGACTCCTCGGCCATGCCTGAATATGTCGCTACCGGATTGAAAGCCAGTCTGGTCATCCCGGTGCATGGTCCCGAAGGAACTAATGGCATTCTTGCCATTTCCTGGTTTGCGGCCAATATTCCAGTAGTCGACGGAGGCCAGCTGCAGCTCGCCCAACTGCTTGCCGACATGCTTGGCGCGGCCTGGTACCGCATGGGCATGGAACTTCACCTGGAGCATATTGCCACTCGGGATGCGCTCACGGGCGTCCCCAACCGCTATCAACTGGAGGAAAGACTCCAAACCGCCTGTGCCCGTGCACAACGTGACCAGCGCACTTTGGCCCTGGTCCTACTGGATATTGACGGCTTCAAGGAAGTCAATGACAACCTGGGGCATCAGGCTGGAGATCGGCTTTTGCGCGAAATCGTAACGCGACTTCAAGACGTATTGCGCGCCAGCGACACCATTGTTCGTCTGGCTGGGGATGAATTTCTATTACTCCTCGAAAACCTGCACAGTCGTCGGGATCTGGAAGATATTTTACAACGCGTGCTGATTGCCCTGAATATTCGTATGGGTGTTGATCACCAGCAAATCCGCATCACTGCCAGCGCCGGAGTCACCACTTATCCACATGATGAAGTTCCCGTCCTGGAGCTCATTCATCACGCTGATCAGGCGGTCTACCGGGCCAAGAGCCAAGGAGGTAACCGCTGGGCTTATTATGATCACGACGATGACGAACGCCGCAGCACCGCACAACGCTTGCGCGGCGAGCTGGAGCGCGCATTAAAACAGAAAGAATTTGTATTGTACTGGCAACCCATCATCGACTTGCATACGGGTCAGTGCGTCGCTGCAGAAGCACTGATTCGTTGGCAGCATCCCGAAAGGGGCCTGTTACTGCCCGCCAGTTTCATGGATATTGCCGAAAACTCTCCAGCTATGCAGCGGATTGGTGCCTGGGTCACTCAGGAAGCATGCCGACAGGGAAATCAATGGGCAGAACAAGGTTTCCTGCTCGACATTCAAATCAACCTGTCCGCCCGCCAGATTGAGAATCATCGACTTTGCGAAGAACTGCGCGCGAATCTGAACATGTGCCCGGTACTACTTCCAGAACGGGTCTGTCTGGAACTCGTCGAAAGAATTGCCTTACGGGACATCGGCAAAACCTCACGATTAATCCATGACTGTCAGAGCCTGGGGGTGAGATTTGCACTGGACGATTTTGGAACTGGTCCTGCGGCCCTGCAATATCTGCTTGAACTTGGATGTAACCAGATCAAGATTGACCATACTTTTGTTATTCCAATGACGCGCAGCCAGCGTCATCAGGATATGGTCCGCGCCATGGTACAAATGGCGCATGCCCTGGGTGTTTCCGTGACTGCTGAGGGGATTGAAGATGAAATCACCCTGCAACTTTTGCAGACCAGCGGAGCAGATCGTGGTCAGGGCTACCACATTGCCCGACCAATGCCTGCACAGGAAATGATCGCTTATCTACCAAAGTAGAGTAACGGACTATAAAAATTCAGCTTTGCAGGCTGACTGCCAACACCATCTCATCCAGCAGCATACGCAAAAGTGCAAAAACCTCTTCAGGGTCTTGTGCATCCGTAGTCGTCAGGCGCAACCGAAGATCTCCATGTCGTAAGTAAGGCGGCATTTTAAGCATGTCTCGCTCATCCAAAGACAGCTTATTAAGTGCCACAACGACAACGGCTCGATTCAAATATGGAAGAATCTTGTCCAGATAGAGATGAATTGCAGCGATGGGATTAGGACGTTTGGCGTCCACCAGAACCACCAGCCCATCGGTATTTTTGCCTAAGATTTCCCACATAAACTGAAACCGTTCCTGTCCGGGAATGGCGTATAAATGCAGGCGATAATCAGTTTTTGGGCAGGTAACCACCCCATAATCCATAGCCACCGTGGTAGTTTTTTTCTTTTCCGAAGGCAGCGCATCTGAGTACTTGGCATCCGTACTCAGCATATTTTCACCGAAAATGGATTGTAGAGCGGTCGTTTTACCAGAACCAACATGCCCCGCAATAATAACCTTTTTTTCTATGGGAGCGTCATTCATAACCCTATGATTCCATTTACGATAACAACCAGTTAAAACTAATTTCTTTGTAATATACTACAAGTATAATCATTCGTATAGCCTACCAAGGCTTGGCTTTAATCAGCGCCTTGGTGCCAAACTTGCTTTTTGCCTGCCTTATCTCGGCAAAATTGTCCGTTAAAAGCATATTATGGCTTGCTAATGGCTTGCCCAACGTAGCGCCCCATCCAGTGTTCTATTTGCTGAACTTCCTGAAGATGTCCATAGAGGCCAATGCGTGCTGAAAATTTGGTCACTGCAGCGCCCTTGGATGTGAGATTGATAAGGACAGCATTGCCCTCAGAATCATAGCCATGAACTTCCACGGTGGTCGGGCTGATTTGTTTAGCTCCGGTAAATTGCATGCCTGCCTGGGGCAAAGCCTTTTCTGCAGCCGCCGTGACCACCGCCAGCGAAGCCGGATAGTACGTATAATAAGGCACCGGATTAACTTGCGGCGCCCAGCTGGCCGTACAACCGCTCAGCCCCAGAGCCAAAACCACAGACACAGTCGCGAGACGTGACGAAAAAGACATAAATTTCCTCCAAAAACAGCGGACATTAATCAGAATGATTGTTTGATGTACAATATACCCGAAAATTCCGGGGAACAATGCTCTATCAACCATACCTCGCTTTTCACCAGACTGCTGCTGTAGGCACTTGGCTACAGTGGCATAACCATGTAATTTTGTCCCATAATGCAGGCTCACTTAATTATGATTAAACGTTGAGAGGAGCTGAACACTTATGAAAACTGCTAAATGGTTGATAGCTGCTGCTTTCCCAATGATGCTGGCGGGTTGCGCAAATAATCCTTATGCCAGCAATGGCACCACGGCCAATACAGCCGGTGGCTCCCTGCTTGGCGCGGTAGCTGGCGCAGTCATTGGCAACCAGACCGGTTCACCTCTGGCGGGTGCGGCAATCGGCGCAGGTCTCGGTGGATTGGCAGGATATGGTCTTTCCAATCAGCAGCAGCAACAAGCCCCGGCCCCGCAACCCGGCTATTACGCAGCACCCCAGGGCAGCGTCCCCTGTCCGGCCGGTTATGTGTGCAATCCAACGGCACCACAGTATCAGCAGCCTCCGGCCTGTCCAGCGGGTTACACCTGTACACCGCGCTAGGCCTATGCCTGTAGCACCGATGAATAACCCCTCCGCAATGCCCGCCATCGAACATATTGGCGGGCACCTGGAAGGTGGGAAAACCCTCGACAAGCACCCTCTCGCCCTGCCGGGCATTATTCTCAGTTCGGGCGAGGGCAGCATTCGCAGTTATCAGTTTCATCCGCAGGAAGAAGGCGCTCCTGTCACGCCACTCATTTGTCAAAGCATGGAGCCGCTACCGGGCGGAACCGATGCAGATTTGCTGGTCAGGCAGGGACATATTGTGGCGGTACGTCTGGCTGATGCCAATATTGTCTTGCATCCGGAAATTTTGCGGAAATCGGCCATTCGTGAAGTGTTGCAGCGCGAGTGGCTACTTTCGGTATTTCTTTTTGGTCCGGTTGCCGGAGTGTTTCTGGTCAACATGATTTTTGGGATGCCCACATTTTTATGGTGGACGGCGTTGGGAGTCCTTATTTTTTCCTGCCTGATCATGGGAATTCTGGTCCGAAACGATTTACGTAAATTGCAGAACTGGGTGGACGAATTACATAAGCTGGCCAAACAGCAGGGCGCTTAGTTTCCGCCACCCTCCGACCAGATTTCCGCCTGTGCGGTAGTGATATTCGGCGCACGCAGACGACACACCGATTTACCACACCATTCTGGACCAATATCCAGTTGTTCCAACGCATGTTCCATGGTTACCCTGAATACCGGGGCCGCCTCGACCCCCCCGAAGTTCCAGAATTTATCGCTGTCGCGCAGGGTTACCGCCATCACCAGTTGCGGATCACGTCCCGGAGCAAAGCCCACAAAAGTCGCATTGGTGCGATGATGAAAAAAACCATCCTTGCCGTTGGCTAAATCTGCCGTACCGGTTTTGCCTGCTACGGCATAACCGGGAATCGCCGCAAGAATACCGGTGCCATTGGGCTCTGCCACACTGCGTAACCAGCGTCGCAAATCGTTGGCCACCCAAAAAGGCATGACCCGACGTTTGACTAACGGCTCCCCTTTTACCAGCACGGGACGAATATAATAGCCCCCGTTGGCGATGGCCGCATAAGCATCTGCCAATTGCAGGGTAGTCACAGATATTCCATAACCAATGGAAATTGTCGCGTGGCGCGCTTTTCCCCAACCCTCCCAGGCGGGCAAAACGCCTGAAGTCGTCCCTGGCAAAGCGACCTGGGGAACATCACCAAAACCCACCGCCCGATACATGGCATAAATATCCCTGCGCGGCGTCTTTAGGGCTATTTTGGCCGTGCCAATACAACTGGAATACTTGAGAATGTGCTCAATATTCAAAACATGATGAGGAACGTCATCGGTAATCGGATAACCACCCACCCAGAGAGGATGGAACACATTAAAACGGGCCGTTGGACTCACACTATGCGTAGCCAGAGCGGCGGCAATGGCAAAAGGCTTGATCACTGATCCCGGCTCAAAAGCCTGATGTACGGCATTATCCACATAATCCATGGGATTACTGCAACTCCCGATATTATTGGGATTGCAACTGGGAACACTGACCATCGCGAGCACTTGTCCAGTACGGACATCCATGACCACCGCCGAACCGTTACTTGCCCCGAAATGACGCTGGGCAGCCAGCAAGGTCATATAAGCCCAATACTGGATTTGTGGATTGATGGTGAGCTGCAGGGCCTGTCCGGCGCGAGGAAGGCGCAAAATTTTATCTACATGCACAATTTGTCCATGACCATCTTCCAAAACCCGTTCCTTGCCGGGATACGCCGATAGCCACTGATTGTAGCCCAGTTCCAGTCCGGTCCCGCCCTGATGCTGGAGGTTGACCATACCTAACAGAGGGGCAGTGACGGCACCCAGCGGATAATAACTGCGGCTGGTATTTTGCACATAAATACCCGGAACCTGCAGTGCATCCAGCTTTTTTCCCAATGCGGGGGGAACCTGCCGGAGAATATAGGCATAATCTGCCCCACCCCCGGCAACCCTTTCGGCAAAACTGGCAGGACTCAGATGTAATACCTGAGCTATGGCACCCCAATGACCCTGATGTTTATCCAGAATGGCCGGGTCGGCCCATATAGTGACGGCTTTGACATTGACCGCTAAAGGTTCGCCATTACGGGCCGTGATTACGCCACGTTCACTGGGCAGCGGTAAGGTCCGCAAATAACGCATACGCCCTTGAGATCTTAACGTCTGGTGCTCCAATAGCTGCAAACGCAAATCCCGGGCAAGTACGGCCGCAAAACCCAGCAGAAGAATAATAATCAACCAGCGCGCCCGACCCGAAGGTAATATTTTAACGGATGGCTCAGTCATGACCGGGGCACTGTCTGCTGGTAAAAGTATTCATAGTGAACTCTGATGGAGTTTTAACATGAATCAGACGGCAGTGCTGATAAAAAGTTCCGGGAATACGGCAGGATTTGAAACATTGTTCTATATGAACATGAGAAAAGCTGGGCAACCCAATGCCAAACTTGAACTTTCTGAAGACTCTGCCCTAGAATGGCAGAAACGACACTATAGAGGTCATGCATTTTCATGCGCTTGAAACAGGCATTCCCGTTTTTCCGATTGGGGACTTTTACCCTGGCTGTTGCGGCCCTGGCTGGCTGTGCCAGCATGCCCAGCCACATGCATGCTTCTTCAGGCAACGGCTATGGATCAGCCTTGGCCAACTCCGCCTATTCAACCGGGCAGTCCTGTTATGCGCCGACGCCTGATCTGAATGCTGCCTATAATCAGCCCTATGAAATTGACGGGCAGTGGTATCACCCGATGCACAACGCCTCGGGATTTTCTGAAAACGGCGTCGCCTCCTGGTATGACCGCCAATCTTCCAGCGACACAACCGCCATGGGCACGGCCTTCCATGCCCGGCAACTATCAGCCGCGAGTCGCACCTTACCCCTGCCTTCCTGCGTGCGGGTGACCAATCTTGAAAATGGTCGCAGCGTCGTGGTGCTGGTAGATGATCGAGGGCCCTTCGTAGACAGTCGCATCATGGATTTGTCGGCGGGTGCCGCCAATGCTCTGGGAATGCTCAATCGGGGGACATCTCGGGTGCATATCCAGGTAGTCCCCAGCGCCCTCAGTCCCAATGTCCCGGCCCCGCAGATTGTCCAGGTCGCCCAAAGGCCAGCGCCGCAAGCTCCAGTACCACAATCTGTAGCGCCAGAACGGGTTATTCCTCGGGCTACTCCCCAGGCTGTTCCCTTGCCCACCTATACGCCTCCCGCAAATACCCGGGGGAATCTGACGGCGGTAGTCAACCAAACTTTCGCCAGCAACACCCCGGCGGTCCAGACAGTGCCCACGCAGGTGGCGCCGCCAATGCCAGCACAGCAGCCCCCTGCGCCGCCGACAGCCCATGTTCTGCGCAGCTGGCACAGAAGCCCTCAAGTCGAACAAGTGTATCTGGAAACTGCCCAGGCAATGGGTATGCAAAGGGCACTTCGTGAGCGCAGCAAACTTCAGGACTTTGGCATCAGCACCGCCAAGCTGGTACGCACGGCATCGAGCAGCACCGCCGGTCTCTACAAAATCAAAATCGGACCCATGGCACCGACAGCTGCCCCCGAAGATTACGCATCCAGCCTGGAGCGCTTGCGTCTAGGCACTTTTGTGGTCAGCGAACAGGCGGGTTAAAGGCGTCAGCCCGTACCCGGTTCAGGGGCGGCAAGCGTCGCTCGCCCAGAATAGCCCATATGATCAGCACCACCCAGGCAATACCGGACCAGCCCAGGACGATATTGAGGACCAACACCCAAAGAAAATGCTCATGATGACGAGCAGCGGCAATCACGCTCGGCACGAAATAAATCAGCAAGCCGAGAACTGCCGCCAGCAACCAGACCACAATATGAATAAACAAGGCGGCGATGCCCAGACCAATCAGCGCCAGCAGCACAATGCCGATACCCAGAAATGCGCTCATGCTTCTGCTCCTTCCGTTTTTGCAGTAAATAATTTGTTGATAATGGTGTCTCCCTGCATTTCCTCGCCACTTAAGGTCATGGCCAGCAGTTCTCCGCCCAGCACATCGGGCGAAATAATCAGATCTGCACCTATCTGACGTAACCGTTCAAGATTTTTGGCATCCTGAACAGCCGCAACGGTTTTTCCGGGAGCATTCAATTCCTTGGCGGCCAGGATGATAAAAGCGTTTTCACTATCAATCACCCGCAGGGCCAGAATACCCAGAGCGCACTCAGCACCCGCCCGCCGCAAAACCTCCAGATCTGTCGCATCACCCACCATTAAATCTTCCTTGGCCATCCATTCGTTTTCCGGGGGAGCAGGGACCAGAACCAGCGTCCGTAAATGGCGGGCGCGCAACGCCCGATAGGTATTTTGGGCAAGCATATTGTCGCCAATAATCAAATAATGATTTCGATAATGGCGTTTCTCCCCGCCCATGAGCAGCCGCTGCATCCGACCATTGAGTAACGGCACAATCACTGCAGAAATAGAGGTAGCAAAAACCGTAATACCCAGAATAATAATGGAAATCACAAAAAAACGGGCATCGACACTTTTGGGAACAATATCCCCATAACCCACCGTCGACATGGTGACCACGGCAAAATACAAGGCGCTGACCAGATTGGTAATCGGTGGCGAAAAACCGGCACCAAGCACATAACTACCCAATACCGCATAACTCATCAACAACAAGATGGAGATGACTGCGAAAAGCGTACCTGCCGCCACACTGGAGTGTGCAAAATGTCGGCGGAACAACAGCAAAGAAATGAGAATAACGGCATTGAAAATGGTGAATCCGCTCCACTCCAACCCGTAATGGTGGAGCAGCATGGCCAACATTGCACCCGCCAATATCAGCGTAATGGCCCAGGAAAAACGTGAGCGGAACAGCAAACCAAAAGCCATTAATAATAAAACGATGCCCAGTACAGCTTCGGGTACAGTGCCTAGTGCTGAAAGCAACGGGGCCTGGGTCAGACTGCTAGAAGGCGCCAATTCGGAAAGCTGCGGGAAAACGCGCAGCAGATCGGGAAGCGCATTGAGAATAGCGAGAGCACCCAGCAAACCCACGGCCAATGCCATGGGAATATGGGGAAACCAGTGATCCAGGTATAAAACCGCACGAGCCTTGGCCGCAAATCGAAATAACCTCTGGCGCAAAGACAGGCGCATTACATCAGGAATTCGAATCATGGCAGCTTCCTCAGGTTTTATTCGTGCGTATGCGTTAATAGCGTTGCAGCAACACCAACCCGCCAGACATAACAAGCGCAATAAAAAGCCTGGCAGGTCCTTAATTAATCAACGAATAGATGAGGTGTTGAATCGGCTTTACGCACAGAGTGGCGAAAAGCCGGAAATATTACTTGATCAGGCACTGTGCTCGTTGTCATCCGGATCGGCTGGACCAAAAGTAGTCCGCATACCCGCATACATGGCAACAACCCACAAAGCGCCCAGAACAATAAAAGTAGCATAAAACATGATAGTGATTCCTTCTTGGGTAAGCTGGTAGTCAAGTGTATCAGTAGACCGTAATCATCGGGAACAGTTCAAATGGATCAGCCAAAGGCCTGGGCGGGGTTCACGACAATATTGGTGAAATCCCGCAATTTCATTTTGGGACGCAAGTCACTCAAAATAGCCGCCTTGGCGACTGGAAGGGCTTGCCAGGCATTGTTCCCGCCATCCTCCACTATTGCCGCCACTGCAATTTGCGGATGATGGAGCGGCGCCCAACCGATGAAAAGAGAGTCATCATTATAAATCGTGCGACCATCCTGATAACCGATAGGCACTTCGGCTGTTCCGGTTTTGCCGGCCATGGACAAACCCGGCGTTGCCATGCTTTTACAAGTACCCCGCGTCACACAAGCGATCATTCCCTTACGAACAGATTGTAAAGCAAAAGCAGGAATATGCAGATTTTTGGCAGGGGGTATCGCTAAAGGCTGGCGCAGCCCGGTTTCCGGATTGACGAATGCGCTCACCACATGCAAAGAGGGTAAATATCCGCCGTTGGCTATGGCTGACACAGCACGCACCAATTGCAGCGGCGTCACCAGCAAGTAGCCTTGTCCAATACCCAGAATCACCGAATCGCCGGTGTACCAGGGCTGATGAAAATGCGCTTCTTTCCAGCGTGGCGTCGGCACAAAACCGTTGGCGCTACCGGGAGTATCAATGGGCGCCGGGTGGCCAAAGCCAAAACGCCAGAGAGCCGCATCCTGACGCTGTATACCCATTTTGATAGCCAGCTTGTAAAAAAACACATCTACCGACCAGGCCAGCGCCTTGGTCAAACCGGTTTCGCCAAAGCCCGAGCGATACCAGTCCCAGTAAACATGACCACCCAGACGGATATAACCGGGGCAGTAGGTGTGGAAATTGGGCGAAATAACATGATCCTGCAGCGCCTCAATGGAATAAAAGGGCTTGATGCAGGAGCCAGGAGGATAAAGCCCTTGCGCCACCCGATTCAACAAAGGGCGTCCCTTGTCATGCAGCAGGCTCTGCCAATGGACCTCGCTGATTCCACCTACAAACCAGTTGGCATTGAAGCTGGGGTTACTATAGCTGGCGATCACTGCGCCATTATTGGGATTAACTGCCACCAGCGCACCACGAAAATGATTGCGACGCATTACCCTTGCGACGGCACGCTGCACCCGCAAGCGCAAACTGGTCAGAAGATTATCACCCGGCGTCGGCGCAATATTCCGCAAATTGGCCACAGGCACGCCCAAGGCGTTTACCTCCTTGATCTGATATCCAAATTTTCCACGCAGTTCACGTTCAAACGCATATTCCAGGCCATTTTCTCCAATGAACTGGCGATAAATGTATTTTTGCGGATCAAAACCTTTCAGATTCCGGGCGCTGACCGGTCCGACATAACCGACTACCGAGGTAAACAGGGTTTTGTAGGGGTAATAGCGATGCCACTGTGCGGCCACTTGCACCCCTGGAAACTGCATATCGCGCACCGAAAATGCGGCTATTTGTTGGGAATTCATGCGCTGCAGAAGGATTCTGGGGATATAGGGTGGCTTGTCATCCAGCGTCCGCAGTAAATGCGTAATGCTTTGCTTTGGGACAGGAAACAGTTGATCAATGTGCTTCAGAGTCGCATGCAGGTGTTCCGTTTCGTCAGGAATAATTTCCAGCACATAGCGCGGATGATTGGCGGCGAGAATCTGGCCATGACTGGCAAGAATCAGTCCCCGCGCCGGAGCAACCGGGACAATGGCCGTATGATTGGCCTGAGCCATTTGCCGGAAGCGTTGATAATGCAGCACCTCCAGATCGACCAGGCGCCAGATCAGGTACACAAAGGCCAGCAGCAGCAAAGCAATAGCCAAAGCCAGACGACCCCGAAAGCGACCGGCTTTTACGGCGTTCGGACTCATAAAAATCTGCCTGCAACACCCATGAAATGAAGGAACAACAATGGCGTAACGGCCTCTGCTAACAAAGTTTATGGCTATGCTGAGAGGTCATGATGGCGGGGAAAGTTCCCCAAGCCTCACACATTACAGTTAAGCTGCCGGGAACTTCCCGCGAAAAGTAGGCGTCTTAAGACGCGTGTATAGCACCGTGACCATGACTTGAAGATGCCGCTAACGACCCGCGATCATTCCGGTAATTATTCGTTGGAACTCAGATTTGTTCCATGCTGATGACTGACATCCTGGAAATACTGCTTATTTTGGCAGGCATCGCCCTCTTCACTTATCCAGCCAGTATTCTGGTGGAGAAGATATTGCGTCATTGGGACAAAAATCATCCTGAAAAAAATTAGGAGCCTATGTTTATGTCGTTACGTTCATTCAGTTTTCAGCCACGGCAGATACTTGTCGCCGTAATAGCCGCAACGGCGGGTTTTGGACTCGGTGCGGCAGGCTGGGCTTTTGCTGCAGATAGTCAGACTAGCTCACCTGCCACAATGGCCAAAC
>NZ_JAAOMP010000012.1 GCF_018853815.1 Acidithiobacillus sulfurivorans
TGTCGCCAAGGTCATGGAACGCCTGAAAGAACATTACGGCAATATTTTAAGCACAGGCATGATTCGGGAGTCCGAAGAATTCAAGCGTTCCAGTATCGAACGGGAGATTCCCATCTCCCTGGCCTACCCGGGATCCAAGGTTGCCATCCCGGATTTGCAGGCCATCGCCGATGAAATGCTGGGCATCCTGAAAAACATCACGGAAAACCGGCTGACACCAAAAGGGGGTGAGTGATGGCCAAACAACCTTTCCGCAGGATGGGCGTCATCCACCCCATACCGCCCACCGGATTAACCCCACCCATCAGCGAAGAAACCTTGCAGGAGATGGAACGCGCAGAGCGCGAGCTCATTGAAATGGGGCAGCAAGTTGCAGAGGAACAACCGCTTGCCGGCGAGTCGCCCGTTGAGACGCAGGCTTCACTTCCAGAGACGGGCCAAACGATCAATGAACCGCCATCAGAAAGCATGAAGGGCGGTGAAAGCGTCGAAAATACCGAAAGCCAAACCACCGAAGGCATGCAGAACCTGGTGGACGTCAACCTGCTCTACCCCGGGCGATTTCAGCCCCGCTTTTCAATCAGTCAGGAAGGAATTGATGATCTCGCTTCCGACATCGACCGTATTGGCAAGCTGCTCAACCCCGTCAGTGTACGTCCAGATGGCGCCGGGCGATACGAGATTATCGCCGGCGAACGTCGGTGGCGGGCATGCACCTTATTGGGCTGGCAAAAAATACCGGTTACGTTCATCGGTTCTGACGAAAAGACGGCTATCATGGCCTCCCTGTCAGAAAACATCCAACGTCAGGATCTCTCGGAAATGGAGATCGGCTTTTATCTCAAGCGCATGCTGGAAGAAGGGATCGCGCCCACCAAACGCGAACTGTCCGTCAAGGTCGGAATCGACCGACGTTCTCTGTACAAATATTTAGCGTTTACAGACCTTCCGCCATCCCTGCAGACGATTGTTCGTCAGGGTCCAACCTTGTTTGCCGCATCCGCTGCGGAAACCATGGTAGACCTTTGCCATAACGGATATGCGGACAGGGTCCATCAGGCCGCGCACATGATTCTGCAAGGCAAGCTCAATACCAATACCATGCGTGCCTGGGTAACCGGACAGGACCGGTCCCGCGATCCCGATCGGCGTCCGATTGTCCGTGATGGCGTCCGGGTAGGCACCGTATCCTTTGGCAAAGACGAAATGCGCATCCGGCTTTCTCCCGGCATTCAGGATATCCCACAGGAAGAACTGGCGGCCATGATTTCTGCAGCTATTCTCTCCAGATCCGAAGGTGAGGTTCTGACCCCATTGACCCAAAAGCCAGCAGACACGCAGGATTCCACGGCAAAGGAGGCGGAAAATGCGCGTCCTTAGCTTTCGAAATCTTCTCAATAATCGCCGTGTGCCGATCGGCACACAGTCATCCATAGGGCTTTTTCTTCTGGAGCAGCGTCCACCCATACCAAGCCCATGGGGCTCACGAGAAAGGTACTTCACGGGCAGCGTAAAGCTGCCTTTTTGCTTTTATGGTTCCACGCTAAGGGAGGGGAACATCATGACTTAGCCTATACCATCAAAAAGGAGAAGCAGCGGGACCAACCGCTGCTTCTCCTCTTGCACATGCTTGACTGACCCTCTCGCGGAAGACCAGCTACTACCTGACAGTTCCTAGCATATTCCCGAGAAAAGACCCCGTCAAGCCGATAGGAAAGTTTTGCCGAAATTCCCATTTTTCGGCGGGCTTGTTGCAACCTTTTGCGTCTTTTTTTCAGGAGAATGCCATCATGCAATCCACCGTCCATTATTCCGTCTCCATGCATCATCTGCCCTTCAGTATGACGACCCCGCCGCCGAACCACGGCCGCACCGAAGCGCAGCCCATCGACCTCACCACAAACAACGTCAGCCCTGATCGGCTGGCAGGACCGCAGACCGCGACCACAGGCGGTCTCCAGCCATCCAACGGCTTCAAGGCGATGAAGGAGGCTGCCCGACACGACTTCTTCTCTATTCGTGCCGACGCCGTCCAGGACGGCGCACTGGCATTGCTAGACTCCCTCGCCGAGTACCTGGTCTGGGACGGGATGGATCGCAGGCTGCGCGCTGTCGCGTCCGCCACACACACGGATTACCCGGAAGCGGTCGTCAGCGTCCAGCAGATTGCCAAAGACATCAAGATACGGATTGGCCACGATCTCTGCGAGCGCACCATAGAACGCGCACTCAAAAAACTCTGTGATGTGGGGCTCCTGTTGGCTACGGCACGCTTCCACCAAGGACGCAGGCAGGCTTCTTCTTACCAGCTCCTCTACGCGCCCTCCATGGCCTCTCGTCTGATGAATTCAAGACGTGGTGGTGCCAGCAAGGATGCGAAAATCACAACCACTAACGACACGATGCTTTCGACGAACACTTACAGCGCTGTACCGAAAGCATCAGCAGTTTCCGAAGAAGCCCGGAAATCCCGGGAAGCCCTGGAAACTTCGGAAACGCCCTATCATTCATTGACCCGCATTGGGGATCGCCTCCCCATGTTTTCTGCTCCTGTGCTGGATGACAAAAACCCTTTACCTGCACCGTTAAACGGCAAAGAAACCAACGATCCTACTTCGCTTTCTTCACCTTTACCCGAAGTGTGCCGATCGGCACACGCCGAATTACCGGATGAACCGGCCTTTAACACCCTGAAAACCGCTATTCCCCAAAAGGACGAACGAACACGCAGCCAACCGACACAGATGTCGCCTCTTTTTAATAAAGAAAACAAAAAAGAAAATAAAAAGGTTTTTAAGAATGTTTTTTTGATTTCTGATTTTTCAAAAAATCCTCTGGCAGCCGAAACAAGTCCAACGCCATCCGTTGCTCACGGCACGCCAACGTCAAATGGGTACTACCTCGACAAAGTGCATCAAAAAGGCTGGGTTTCGACTTCCTCGGCGGCTCTGCACCCTTATCTGGATGACCTTTCACGCGTGGCTTTCTTTGCAGGGCATCACACCTTGGACGCTTTGCAAAACTGGTTTCAAAGCCAAGAAAACGCTATCGCCGCACAACAGACAACGCTCACGGAGATCTTGAACGCCGTACAAATCCTGGATTCAGGCGATTCCGCCAAGACACAGGAAACCTCGGCGACCCATCAGGAACCCGCACGGCGTCAGGCTATCTTGTGATGACCAACCGCCGGGCACTCCCATCACCAGAGCTTGTCCAGATTGGGACTTTCGATACACTATCTGTAACGAAGGTGACAATTTTTGAGGGCTGAACATGGAACAGAACCCATTAACCAACAACAAAATCCGTTTTGTCAGCCCACATTCCGGGTGGACCAAACGCATAGCGTATTACCAAGAGCAAACGGGCAAGGTCAAGGCCATTGGTCGGGGCATCTATGTGCCAGGGAATATGCCCACGGAAGCCATCGGAAACGCCTGCCAGCAGCAAGCCCTGGATCTGGTCGCTTACCGCTACGAATCGGCACGATTGTTCGGTATCTCCGCCCATCAGGTAAAAAACCAGAACTTGAGTCCAGCTACTGTGAATCGGGTCCATATTGCTTCGGATACCACGGAAGCCCGCCGAGAACGCGAGATCATCCCCGATACGTTATGGGCCATCCTGCACCCTGAGAAGGCTGACAGCCCGTTTTTGCGTCAATCCACGCTGCATCGTCAGGAGATCATGCCGGGCGAGTGGCGC
>NZ_JAAOMP010000120.1 GCF_018853815.1 Acidithiobacillus sulfurivorans
GAGCTATAGTCAAATCTGGTGTATGAGCATTTTCTGACATAGATCAGGCGGCGGTCTGTTGATCATCCGGCAGGGTTAGGTTAGCCGGTATGCCATCGATAAATTTCACCCCTGCAAAAAGCTGCAGGACTTTCTCTGGAGCATAAATCCCAATCCAGCGTTTTTCAGCCTGCTGCAGCATCTTGAAACCCAATCCCAGAAAGCTGCTGCGTGATACACAGTTCTTCGTCCGGGTAGTCCGGTGGCGTACCGTAGCGAAGGTGGACTCAATGGCATTGGTGGTCCGGATATGCCGCCAGTGTTCGGCCGGAAAATCATAGAAAGCGAGCAATTCAGCCCGATCTTTTTCCAGTTTAGCCACAGCCTTGGGATACTTTGCCTGGTAATTGCGCACAAACACGTCTAGTGCTTTTTCCGCAGCCTGGCGATTGGCGGCCATCCAGATTTCCTGCAACGCTGCCTTGGCTTTGCTCTGTTGGGCTTTGGGAAGTTCGTTGAGAATGTTGGCGGTCTTATGCACCCAGCAGCGTTGCTGACCAGTTTCGGGATAGGCTTCATCCAGTGCGGCCCAAAACCCCATGGCACCATCCCCAATGGCGAGCAAAGGGGCCGTCTCCAGACCGCGCGCCTGCAGGTCACGCAGGATCTCCAGCCAGGAAGCTTTGGATTCGCGCAGGCCGTCACTGACACTGACCAGCTCTTTCTTGCCCTCTGCCGTCACGCCGATAATCACCAGCAGGCAGATACGCGGATCCTCCTCCGCACGGAGGTTCGTATAAATACCGTCTACCCACCAGTAAGCATAGCGCTTTCCCTGTAGGGAGCGGTGTTGCCAATGGGCATACTCTTGCGCCCACTCCGCCTTGAGACGTCCCAACACCGCAGGTGAAAGTCCCTTGGCCTCATCACCCAGCAAAATGGAAAGGGCTTCCTGCATGTGGCCGGAAGACACCCCATGCAGATAGAGCCAAGGTACTGTAGCGGCTACCGTTCGTGATTTGCGTACATACGGAGGCGCCAGTACCGAATTGAATTTGATCCCCGATCCTGAGCGGTCCCGCACCTTGGGTACTTTGACGGGTACCGGACCCAGAGCGGTCATGATCTCGCGCTCCGGCAGATGCCCATTACGCACGACCGCCTGACGCCCATCAACCATCCGCACCGTAGCAAATTCTTCCAGCAATACCGCCACCTCTGCCTCTATGGCCTGCTCAATCAGAGAGCGTGCCGCGCGTCGAAGTATCCCTTCAATGCCCAGACCCAACTCTCCCATCCCACCTGCTATTACGGTATTCTTTTCCACGGCGTACTCCTTATGTTGCTCTTTGAGTCGGAAACCCTTTGTAGCAACAGTACGCCACCTCATTCAAGCCAGTTGTAACGCGCCCGTACACCACTTTCGAGCATAGCTC
>NZ_JAAOMP010000121.1 GCF_018853815.1 Acidithiobacillus sulfurivorans
GGCGCCAATCAGTCCCGGCCCCGCCGTGACGGCTACGGCATCGGGGCGTTGCCCCCCGGTTTGCAGCATGAGTTGTTCCAGCAACAGCGGCAGCCGGCGCACATGATCCCGGGAGGCCAGCTCTGGAACCACCCCGCCATAAGGAGCATGCAGATCAATCTGACTGAACAGGACTTCACCCAGTAACCCCTGGCGGGTGTCATACACAGCCAGGCCGGTCTCATCACAGGAGCTTTCAATACCCAGAATACGGGTGGCGGCCGATTCAGACATGCGCCGATTTCTCCTCCGCCGCAGAACCCATCACCGGGCGCTGATTTTGGGCGACGCATTCTTGTAACCACAGCAACTCCTGTTCGGAAAAACCTCCGGCGCGGCGCGCTTCCAGGGCTAACGGGCCCTGAATACGGCCCCGGTAGCGTTCCTGCAGCAATTGACGAAAAGTCTGTTCTGCATCCAATCCACGTTGTTCGCACAAATAACGAAACCAACGACTACCAATGGCCACATGACCACGCTCATCTGTTTCAATGCGTTCCAGCACAGCGGCGGCGGCGCAATCTCCTGCCTCCTGCAATCGCTCGCGGATAGCAGGAGTCACATCCAGACCTCGCGCCTCAAGAACACGGGGTACCAGAGCCATACGCTCCAGAGGATCAGTCGCTGTATCCATAGCCATCTCCCAGAGACCATCGTGGGCAGGTAAATCACCGTAATCACCACCCATAGCCTGGAGCAGTCCGCGCAGCAGAACAAAATGCTCCGCCTCTTCCTGGGCAACCTGCAGCCAGTCCTGGTAATAGGCCACGGGCAGATCGACAAAACGGCAAAGCGCATCCAAAGCCAGGTTAATGGCATTAAATTCAATGTGAGCCAAGGCATGGAGCAGGGCAAAACGACCAGTCTGGGTGCTCAGTGCCCGACGTCTGGGTAATTTTTTGGGCGCGACCAGCTCAGGACGGGCAGGTCGCCCCGGGACGCCGGGACAAGGTAACAGTGCCGCCCGGACAGCACCCGTACAGTGCAGCGCCCGAACCTGTGTCACTTTTTCGGTTGGGTCTGTGGCTAACAGCGCGCTCAACACCTCTGTAGCAAAATCCCGATGCTGCTTTTCTTCAGTGACATTCATCATGTCAACGCACCTGCTTCCGGACCATTCAAAACACAGAATATAGCACATGCGCTGCTTGATTCTGTGGAAAGCCATTTATCAGATTCTCCTGATAGACTGAATAGATGACATAAACAAATAATAACACTTTTTTATTTGATTTAATTTTCACCGCTGGTGGTTTTAAACCACTTTATGGCGGTGCATATCAACCAAAAATGGTGCAAACCTCCGATCAGATGAGCAGGAATCAAAGCATTACAGTAGTTAGTAATATTGGCATAAGCCTTGCAAGAGCATAGGTGCAACAAAATTTATCTTATTCACAAAATTTATGGGGTGGAAGTGATGATCATTGAAAACTCTCTCCCGATCTTGCTCAGTCGACTGGATTTTGCCTGGATTACTTCCATGCACATTCTCTGGACGCCTATGACGATCGGCATGTCCTGGCTGCTCTTCATCATGGAAGTCGCGTGGCTACGTACCGGCAATGAGCGTTGGTACAAACTTAACCGCTTTGTCGAAAAAATCTTCATCATCAATTTTGGCGCGGGGGTCGCTACCGGTGTCACCATGGAAATGGCTTTTGGTATTCTTTATGGTCCTTTCTCTCAAGCCGTAGGGCCCTTCTTCGGCAACATCCTTGGCTTTGAGACCATTACCGCCTTCATGTATGAAGCCGGCTTCATCGGCCTGATGGTGTTTGGTTGGGGTAAAATCAGCAAGGGTATGCATCTTTTTGCCACTTTCAACGTCGGTTTGTCTTCTTCATTATCTGCCATGTGGATTCTGGTGGCCAACTCCTGGATGCAGACACCTGATGGGATTGTACTGAAAGATGGACTTTTCCAGGTGACCAACTGGTGGAATGCCATTCTGAATGACAACTTCCAATGGGGTTTTCCCCACATGTGGATGGCCACTGTGGAATTGGCGTTATTTGTACTGGCGGGACTCAGTGGGTTTTTCATTCTGAAAAATCGCAATGCCGAGCTATTTACCAGACTCCTCAAACCGGTACTGCTGGCGTTGATCATCGTGACGCCTTTGCAGATTCTTATCGGGGATAACATAGGCCGCGTGGTCGCACAAACCCAGCCGACTTCACTGGCGGCTATGGAAGGTCACTATCACACCTATTTGCCCGATGGCAAAGTGAATACCGGCTGGCATCTGATCGCCATTCCCAACGCCAAAAATGACGGCAATGTGTTTGCCATCACCATTCCGCATGTACTGAGCCTGCTCGAAACCCATACCCTTAACGGCAAAGTTACAGGCATGGATAGTTTCCCGGCTAATGATCGTCCGAATGTCTGGGTGCCCTTCTACTCATTCCGGGTCATGGTAGCTATTGGCTTCTTCCTCTTTTTTGTCGCCCTCTGGGGTAACTGGTTGCGCCTGCGTGGCAAGCTCAATGCTACGGAGCTGCGTAAGCATCCCTGGTTTTTGCGGGCCATGGTTTTCTCGGCATTCCTGCCTTACCTGGCCATCTGGTGTGGTTGGTGGACCCGTGAAGTGGGACGGCAACCCTGGGTAGTTAACGGCCTGATGCGGACTTATCAGGGAACCAGCCATATGCCGGTCGCCATGGAAATCATCTGGTTTGTGGGTTACATCATTTTCGAACTGACTGTATGGGCGGGTTCCTGGTACTTCTTTACCCGCGTCATCAAGAAAGGGGTAGATGATATTCCAGACTCCAGCACGCTGTTTGATCATGATCATGCGGATGGTGCTGATGTTAAAGCCGGTGGTGGCCATGTGACGCCAACCTTCGCCAGCAAACCCATGCTGCGTTCGGATCGCTGATTCGGCTTTACCCGCATCTTCAAAATCATGACGGGGAGCTCAGCTCCCCGCATACAGCTACTGGAGTAATATATGGACCTTTTATCAATAGGACGCATCGCCGGAACTTTAACGACCTGGTGGTGGCTGCTCCTTTCTCTCGCTTTTTTCCTGTACATCGCCACGGACGGTACGGACCTTGGCGCTGGCATTTTCGCTGTGTTTTCTAAGGACGAAGAAGAACGCGGCGCCATTATGGCCTCCATGGCTGGCATGTGGGACGGTAATGAAAGCTGGCTGGTCGTAGCGGGCGGCGTGCTTTTCGGAGCCTTTCCACTGGTTTACGGTTCGGCTTTCAATTATCTGATGATTCCACTGATGTTTGCGCTCTGGGGCATTATTGCCCGGGCAGTGGCCTTTGAATTTCACATTCATGCCAAGAAAAGCAAACGGTTCTGGGGATGGGCATTTGCTGTTGGCAGCTTATTTGCGACCTTTTTTGCCGGAGTTTCATTGGGTGCTACCCTCCAGGGTTTTCCCATGAAGTCAGGATTGGCCATGCAGCCAGCCCTCGCCGCCCATGGCGTTTTTGCTCAGAATTATACCACTCCAATCATGCATTTTTCGGGTGGCATCCTCGACTTTTTGACGCCTTTTTCCATCTGGACAGGGGTTGGTGCGGTCATCGCCGCCAGTCTTGCCGGAGGGCTGTATTTGTGTGCCCGCTTCATTCCCGGTGATCCCATTCATGAACGGGCTCGTAAATGGACGAATGTTGTTTCCTTACTGGCTCTGGCTGCTATTGTCATTACACTGGTCTGGTCTTACGCACTCTTCCCCTGGGCAGCTGCCAAGTGGACCGGTTCGGATTGGTGGATCTGGTTGATCTGGTTCATTATCGTGCTCATTTTCGCCTTCAAGTCCTCCACCAATCACTCCGTACGCAAGGATTTCAGCGCGATGATGTGGGGTATTGGCGTGGTTGCCCTGTTGTGGGCGGCCATGTGGGCGACCATTTTCCCCTACGTGGTGCCCAATACCTGGACCATTGTGCAGGCGGCCAATCCGGCAGATTCCATTGCCGTATTCACCCTGTTCATGACGGGCTTCTTCCCCATCATGATCATGTACAACTGGTATCAGATTTGGGTATTCCGTGGCCGCTTCAGTAAAAAGATGGCCTACGGAGCGCACTAAAAGCGTATCGGCGATGTTCTGAAGATTGCCTGAAACAGAACATCGCCTTTTTCAAACGGGGTAAAAAATGTCTACGGTATATGATGAAAATTCTTTAAGTACGGCGCTGGATATTATTGAAAATATTGAATCTCGTTATGGACGACTTGCAGATCGCCTCGGCGAAGTCCGCAAATCCATGCCGTCGGAAAATATCGAAACCATAGCGGACCAATGTTTTGAGCTGTCTGTCGAGATCATGCGTTACAAACACTACTTTTCTTCGGTCAAAAAGCTGGTGGTTGGTAGGCAGGATATTGGTCTGATTCATTTATTATGACACGAGCATATTTTGATTAAACGGTTTCAACATAAGCCATTAGGAACCCATGGGAAATCCGAAAAAGATCATCACCCCACACTGCTTGATGTTCTGAACATACTGGAAACGCGGCTGGATATTGTTGAAGAGCAATGTGCCGAAGTACTGCAATCCATCCATATTCGTACACGCACGGAAGTGGACGATCAAATTGCCATTATGGATGCCGAAATCAATCGTTGCCAAAAATTATTAAAAATCATCAAAAATACCATGCATGAACCAGAGTCAGAGAACTAAAATCATCCAGACGTGTCGAATATCCGTATGAAACTACGCCATCACCATCAAAAATCACGTTCCCGGTTTCTTTCTGCAAAAATAGGGGCTATTCTAACTGCAGCCTGCGTAACAGGCTTATTATCAGCAAATGCTTCAGCCTTCGCCAACACTTTTGATTCCAGTACCAACGCCAGTATCCGCACACAAAACCCGCAAGATTGGCAACAAGTCTGGCAAATTCTCGCCCTTACCGGATACGTACACCTGGTTTATGGCACGTATATGGGTCGTTACGGGGGAATGCATACAGTCGCCGCATGGAATATTCCCGTGCCCAAGGCCCTGCAAAAAATTTCCAACAACTGGGGTTATTCCCCTTTTAATCCCGCTTTTCGTAGCGGCCTGATCCAGTTTGAACGCGCAGATCATTTGCTCAATCGCCGAGGCATCTCACGCGGGCGGGTTACTCCGGAAGTCCTCTCGGCCCTGCGCGCGCCGATTCCCAAAAACCGTTTTCCGTTTCAATGGATTAAAGTCGACAAAAGCACGCATCCTGAGCATCTGCAGATCTGGCAGGTGCCACCTGATCCTCAGGGAAAAGGACAATGGATTTACCGGACAGTCGTCAACACCGGGGTCATGCATTCCACCCCGGATGGTAGTTGGCCGATTTATCAGCGTCTTGCCAAAACCACCATGACCGGTAAATTCCCTATTGCGGTAAGCCCCCACGAATACCATTTACTCCCTGCCTCAGACCGCAGTATTTATCATGGCTATCATGTCCGCTGGCAACACTATACCGCACCCAATGTGCATTTCGTAAACTACTTTTACGATGGCCGCGCCATTCACTTTTATCCCCGCAAAGGCTACGGATGGCCTCAAAGTGCGGGTTGTGTGGAGGAACCCTACCAAAACGCACGCAAGGTTTACGCCCTGTTACACTATGGGGATATCGTTTCGGTCATGGGACATTACCACAGGAAATCGTTAAAACTTGACCGTGCAGCCTTGTTGAAGAAACAAATTATTCGAGAAATAGCGGCCAGCAAGGCCGACTGAATAAATAGCTTCGTGTTCAGCCAATGACGTCGCAATCAAAATTATCCATAAAAAATGCCCCCAGCGGGGGCATTTGAGGGAACAAAAACCTTGAATCAGACTTTTGGGGTACCCTGCTGATCGATCCAGACCTGTTTGGCCAAACCGTAAGGGAAGCCACCCTGGATCATGGTTTCACGAATCACCCGATTAGTATCCCAGTAAACCTGCCAATAGTGGGCATTATTACAAAACGGGAAAACCGCCAATTTGGGGCCGATATCCGTAAATTCGAAAATTTCGACAAGTGGCGCAGGATCACTGAGCACGTTGGGAATTTTTGCGAGATTCTGGCGCAGCAGTTCGCTGGCATGCACATGATCGACATCACTGGCCAACTGACACTTGAGCTCAACACGACGATAGGCATTGGATGAATAGTTTTCAATAGTACCGCCCAGCACCTTGGCATTGCCGTGATAAATCCGGTCATTGTTCAGCGTGTTGATACCGGTAAAAAACAACCCGATTTCTTCAACGGTTCCCATGGTATCGTTTATCTGAACGAAATCCCCCACCTTGTAAGGTCTTAGAATAATCAGAAAAGCGCCTGCAGCAAAATTGGCGAGGAGTCCACTCCATGCCAGACCCAAAGCAACGCCCGCACCGGCGATCAGTGCTGCAAAAGTAGTCGTCTGCACACCAAAATAACCGAGGATGGCAACAACCAAGGCAACATTAAGCGCCACATTGACAACATTAACCGCATAGCGGGTCAGTGTAGGATCAATGTTTTGCTTGTCCATGACTGTTTTCAAAAGCTTGTCCACTAAACGGATGAGCAGACGCCCCACAATCCATAAAATCAGCGCAGCAATGATCATCATGCCCGCTTTGGTACCATAACGGATGACCAAATCCCAGTAATGTTCCAGATTCATAACGGCTCCTTTGCAAAATTTATTGAATACTTCTTAGCGCCTTCTGGGTAGAAGGATGCAAATCATGCCTGGGAAACGACATCAGCTCTCCGCTCGGGCAGAAAAGCAAATGCATTATTTCCCAGTGAAATCCTTATAGTATGCGTAAGGAATATTTTCAATGAATTTTTCGGGGGACGCCATTAAACCATACCGTTTTTATAACTTATGAATTACTTTTGTCACAACTGGCTGATGATAAATCACAACGCATGTTCAATAAATAAAACAAAAAGCTGTGGAAGGGCGTAATGGTCGTTTCCTGCCCGCCTTTCCCACCAGCTTACCTTCCTACAGGTATTTGTTGGCAAAAATGGCTCACGACTCCGCCTTTAACGCATGGTGATGCACCGATCGCCCAAACCACACATAAAAGGCCGGAATCACAAACAGGGACACCAGGGACCCAAAGCCCAAGCCACTGACAATGACCAGACCCATGGAGAATCGGGCATCGGCATTACCACCACTGGCAAAAAGCAGGGGCACGGCTCCGGCAATCATGGCTGCCACCGTCATCAAAATGGGCCGTAGCCGTAAAGTGGCTGCTTCCACGACGGCATGGCGCTTGTCCAGTTGCTTTTCTTCCTGCATGACCCGGGCAAATTGCACAATCAGAATCCCCTGCTTGGCAATCAGACCAATCAGCATGACCATTCCTACTTCCGAGTAAATATTGACACTGGAAGCACCGAGACTGATGGGCAACAACGCCCCAAACAGAGCCACCGGAACAGCCGTGAGCACCACCAGAGCATCCCGGAAGCTGTTGAACTGCGCCGCGAGCAGAAGCAGCACCATCAGCAGGGCAAAGGCAAAAGTGATCGCCAGCGCATTGCCCTGATGCACATACTGGCGGGATACGCCGGCATAATGGATCTGATCACCACTGGGAAGAATTTTTTGGGCATGAGATTGCAAAAACTGCAGTGCTTGTCCCAATGACACGCCGGGGGCCGGGTTGGCCTGAATAAATACAGCCGGCAACTGCTGAAACTGCGGTAAAAATGTCGGTGCCGATTCCGACTTCAGGGACACAAAAGTGGACAGAGGAATCTCTGCACCAGAAGGCGTTTTGATGGTATAGGCCTTGAGAAAATCGGGGTTGGCCCGCAACGCTGGTGGTACTTGTGGCACTACCCGATAGCTCAAACCGTCCATATCGAAGTAGTTGACGTAGTTACCACCCAATAGCGTCTCCAGATTTTGCCCGATATCGGCCATGCTGAGTCCAAACGATGCAGCCATTTGCCGATTAATGACCACCTGCTGAATCTGGTTGTTGTACTTCAGATTTTTGCAGACAAAAGAAAAAAGGCCGCTGGCTTTGGCTTCCTGAACCAGCTTGGCAGAAATTTCATCCAGTTGATGATAGGAGCCTCCCGTGCTGGTCAATACAAACTGCACCGGCAAGCCGACCGCTGCCCCGGGGAGTGGCGGCAAGCCAAAAGCGGACAGTTTCATACCGGGCACCTGCTCGGCCAGCTTCTGCACCTTGGTTTTGACCTGTTGCGTGGTCACAGCGCCGCGCTCGGGCTTCAGAACCACGCCCGCCATCACCTCATTATTTAACAGCATGCCGCCAATACCCACCCCGTTGACCGCAAAGCTATGACTGCGGCTGGCAATTTTGTCGAAAACCGTATTCGTCAGATAGTGATCATAAGCATTCATGTATTCCAGCGTCGCCGTGGGTTGGGCAACGCCGTTCACATAAACAATGCCCTGATTCGCAGGAGGTGCCAGCTCACTCTGGCTGATGCTGAAAAGAAAATAGATGCCTCCCGTCAATACCAGGGCCAAAGCCACAGTTGCCGGCCAAACCCGCAAACTGGCGAAAAGAAGGCGTCCGTAAAAGGCCTTCAAGCGTCCGAATACATGATCCACCAAATGGGCGACCCGGCCCTCCTGTCCCGCCTTCAGGACCCGTGAAGCCAACATGGGCGCCAGGGTCAGGGCGGCAATCATGGACAACAGCACCGTGGCCACAATGGTAAAAGCAAATTCGCTGAATAAGTGGCCCACCAACCCGCCAATAAAGGCCATGGGTGCAAATACGGCCACCAGCGTCGTGGCCATCACCAGAATCGGACTGGCCAGTTCCTTGGCACTGAGCAGTGCCGCATGTAAAGGGGTTGCCCCATGTTCAATATGACGATGGACGTTTTCCACCACAATAATCGCGTCGTCCACTACCAGACCAATAGCCAGCACCATCGCCAACAGGGTCAGCAAATTGAGGGTATATCCCAGAGCATGCAGGATGGTGATGGCTCCTACCATGGCCACAGGAATCGCCAGTGCCGGCACAATCAGCGCGCGCCAGGAACCCATGAACAAATAGATGACCAGGATGACCACCAGTAGTGCCAGGCCAATATTGATTTCCACTTCCTGCAGGGAGCTTTTGACAAACTGGGCACCATTATAAATGGTATACCCCTGCATTCCCGGAGGCATGGTCGTCTTCAATTGGGTCATGACTTTGTGAATACCCTGGGCGACCTGCAGGGCGTTACTGCCGGGGGCCTGCTGAATCCCGATATTGACAGCCGGCTGTCCATCCACCATGACGGATGAATCATAAGTCTGAGCCCCCAACGATACCTTGGCGACCTGCTCCAGATGGATGGGTACGCCGTGCACCGTCGCCACGACCAGATTGCGGAATTCTGCCGCGCTATGCAGGGCTGTATTGGCACTGAGAGATACTGCTGTATATTCGCCGCGCAACCGCCCTACCGCCGCGACAAAGTCATTTTTCTTGAGCGCATCGCTGACTTGCGCCGGGGTCACTCCCAATACCGCCATTTCCTGCGGATTCAGCCAGACCCGCATGGCGTAAGTATTACCGTTAGGCCCGGTACCCGGAGGCAGAATGGCGGTCAGACCTACGCCTGGAACCGATTGAATGGCGGGCTGCACGACGCGGGTCAGATAATCGGTAATCTGCTGCTGATTAAAGCCCTTACCGTGGTAACTCAACAGCATCAGATAAGCCCCTGAACCAGACATTTCCTGAACCACCGGTTGCATGACCCCCTTGGGCAGCTGATTCAGGACCGTATTGACCTTGCTTTGCACCTGCGATAAGGCGGCATTGGGGTTTTCCCCCATCCGCATATACAGGGTCAAAATGGAAATACCGTCTTCACTGACCGCCGTCATATAGTTTATGCCCGGGGCCTGACCCACAGCCTTTTCCAGAGGGGCGGTGATAAAAGCGTTGACGGTTTTGGGGGTGGCCCCAAAATAGTGGGTCGTGACCGTAATCATCGAACTATCGGTAGGCGGATATTCGGTGATGGGCATCAGCCCCAGGGAGCGCAGGCCAAAGAAAAACAGTACCAGGCTCAGGGAAATAGCCAAAATCGGACGTCGGATAAATGGTTCGGTAAAATGCATGTTGGTCTTCGTCCCTATAGATGCACAGCATTATTGATTTGCACGGAGTCGCCACTGTGCAGCTTCACCTGCCCGGCGGTAACCACCGTATCCCCGACCTTGAGTCCGGAACGAATCACCGTATCCTGGCCCTGCTGCGTGCCGGTGAGCACTTTTTGTTCGCGAGCGATCAGCCGATGGTCCGGCCCGGGACTCAGCACATAAACAAAATCACCATAGGTATTGAAGCTCACCGCAACAGTGGGAATCAGCAGTGCTGCTTTGGGCGCCTCTTTTTCCAGAACCACACGCACAAACATACCCGGCTTCAACCCCGGTTCGGCCTGGAGCAAGGCTCTTACACTGAGGGCACGATTATCCGCATTCACATGACTGGATATCGCCTGTACAGAAGCGCCGTAGTGCCGAACCACCTCGCCATCGTGAATATCCACCTGCACCGGCGCAGCTTTGTGCAGAGTCTGGGCATCGCGTTGCGGAACGGTGAAATCAACATACAAATGCTGCAGATTTTCCAGATGCACCACAGCGGTTCCCGCATGAATAAATTCACCGGTATTGACGGTGCGCAGACTGAGCACTCCCGAAAAGGGTGCGCGGAGCTGCGTGTCGGCAAGCGACTCCTGCAATGCCGAAACTTCTCCTTGAGCGGCCTCGGCATCATATTGCGCCTTGTCCAGAGCTGCGGTAGATATACCGTGAATGGCATAAACCTTTTGGGCGCGTCGATAATCTACCGAAGCCAGCTGGGCGTGAGCCTGGGCTGCTTGCAACTGTCCCGGCAAGGCACCCGGGTCCAGGGCGAGGAGTAACTGCCCCTTGCTCACCGTTTGTCCCGAATGAAAATACAGTTTCTGAATAACCCCACCGACTTGCGGGCCAAGGGCGGCGCCCTGCTGCGGCACCACCTCGCCAACGGCTGTCAATTCACCCGCGATACTGCGGGTTTTGACCTTGACCGCAGAAACCGTCACCGCCGGATTGGCAGCAGCAAGCAATTGGGTATGCAAGCGTTGCTGCCGCCATGCATACCAGCCATACACGGCTCCAAAAAGCAGCACAACAACCAATCCTAATAGAAGAAAAGCCTTTTTCATGCGGGGGCTCCTGCAGTGTTTACAATGGGGGTGTCAGAGGGCACAGAATGCGCTTTGGATTCTGGTTGATCCGGTTGCCAGCCATCACCCAGCGCCACAAACAGCGCGACACTATCCAGATAACGCTGACTGCGGCCTTGAATAGCGGCGACAGAATCCTGTTGATAGGCAATTTCGGCATTCAAAACCGTGGCATAGTCCGTAGCACCATCCCGATATCGGGCCTCGGCCAGGTGCAGGGCCTTGGCAGAAGATTGCTGAGCCTGTTTTTGCTGAATATAAGCCGTATCGGCACCCTGCAGAGTGCGCAAGGCATCTGCCACTTGTTTAAAGGCATTCAATACCGTGCTGCGATACTGGTCACTGGCTACCTGATACTGATCCAACGCCGCACGACGCTCTGCATGCAAGCTGCCGCCATTATAAATTGGCGCAGCCAAGCCAGCGCCCAGTGACCAGAGGGTGGAAACCGGGTTGAAAAACAGGCCACCGGTCATGGCTGCCTTGCCAATCTCCGCAGAAATGTTGAATTGGGGATATAAATTGGCTGTCGCCACATCGGCCTGGGCAGCAGCGACCTTAATCTCCGCTGTGGCTGCCTGGATATCCGGACGATTTTCAGCCAGCGCCGAAGGAATGGTCGTGGGCAAGCGGGCTGGCAAATGCAGACTTTGCAGAGCAGGAATACTGAGGGCCACATTCGGCGTTTGCCCCAACAACGCCGCCAGGGCGTGGCGGGCTGCCGCCAACTCTGCCGCAAGAGGGGCAATGCGGGCACGCGCAGCGGCCGTCATGGCAGCCTGCTGTTCTACATTCTGCAGATTTTGATCACCCAGTTTATATTCCTGCTGCAACAGTTTCAGCAAACGGGCATCGGCTGTGGCAATCTGCTGGGCTGAATGCAACTGGGCGCGAGCGGCTGCGCCACTGATGATAGCCCGACTGACGTCTGCGGCCAGAAATACTTCACTCTGATGCAAATTGGCCTTTGTCACCGCCGCCTGTGCCCGGGCTGCATGGACCAGATCTTTCTGCCGGCCAAACACATCCGGGTTATAGCTGACGTCAATGGTGCCCAGGAAAAGGCTATAGAGATTGCCCGGAATACGGTAACTTTGTCCTCCGTCGGCACCTGTCCGCAAGGCCCGCGCGCGACTGATTCCCGCATTTGCAGAAACCTGCGGAGTTAAGCCTCCCTGCGCAGCCACCATCAGCGACTGCTGCCTTGCCAAAGCCGCATGGGCTGCCTGCAAATCCGGATTAGCCTGCATGGCCTGCTGGATATAGTTATTGAGCGGTTTTGAATGAAACAACAACCACCACGAACGCGCCTGCTGCTGCGTCCACTGGACTTTTTGCTGGTCTGCCGGCAAAGCAGCGGGATGGGCATTATAAGATGGCGGCGTACTCATCTTCGGTACGGACCAATGGGGGCCCACTGCACAACCTGCCAAACTGATCATCAAACCCGAGCCCAACCATATGGCGGTGCCCCGCCTGCGTATCCGGGGTCCCGGCCAGCGCCGGGCCGCAGCATTTTCCTGTGCCATGTATCATCCTTGTTCAGGTCCAATGGAAGTTCAGGAAAAGCATAACGGAGTGGCCTGTAACAATCGTGCGCAGACACCGCTCCAATATGTAACAAAGTGTCTGTTTATTTCCGGATCGCCCCGATTGTTACATTTAAGTTTGGTCTATCCGCATCCGGGGAGTACAGTACAACTCATGGAAAACAAAGCGCGAATTTTAGTGATTGATGATGACTTGCGACTACGCAGCCTGGTGGAATCCCATCTGAAGGGCTATGGTTTTATGGTTCAGGGCATGGGTGATGGTCGCCAGATTGAAGCCAGCCTTGCAGAAAACCCGGTAGATCTCATCATTCTCGACCTGGGTCTTCCCCATGAAGATGGCCTGCAGATATGCCGACGCCTGCGCCAGCAGCACGACGTGCCTATTCTCATGCTCACCGCTCGGGGGGACGAAGTCGACCGGATTTTAGGACTGGAAATGGGTGCCGACGATTATCTGGCCAAACCCTTTCATCCCCGTGAACTGGTTGCCCGTATCCAGGCCATTTTACGCCGGGTCCGGGGCAGTGCGCCCAGAACCTCAGGGGCCACCGCCAGCTTTGAAAAAGGTCCCTTTCGGGTGGACATGGGCCGCCAGGAAATTCATCTTCATGGCCAGCTCATCTCCCTGACCAGCGCCGAATTTTTAACCCTGGCCACACTCATTCAGCATGAAGGACAGGCACTGACGCGTGAAAAACTGATGTGGTTGACGCGTGGCCGGCAACTGGAAGCCGATGACCGCAGTATCGACATGCAAATATCGCGGCTCCGCCGCCTGCTGGACAAAGGCCCCGGTCGCCCCCGGCACATTCGTACGGTCTGGGGACACGGCTACCTTTTCGTGGCCGAACCCTGAACATCCGTACCTTTTGGCCCCGTAGTACACTGGGGCGGACCCTGCTGCTACTCGGCCTGCTGCTGCTTGGCACCCAAGCCGCTGTTTACGTCCTTTTTCATCAGTATGTGATGAATCCTGCCGCCGAGCGCTTTGCCGAGTTTCTGCTGCAAACCGACCACGCCCTGATCAGTAGCGGGGCACAATATGCCCCCACCGGAAACCTGCAATGGCGGCCTGCCAGTGCCAAACCGGGCAAAATTCCGGACAAGTACTTCATGGATAAAACCGCTCACTATGTCCAGCAGCAGGTACCGGGGGCCAGACTCCGCGTAGGTTTGGATGAGGGGAGCACTACCTGGATGTGGATACGCGGTGGTCCTCATCAGCCCTGGCTGGGCATGCCGGTATCTCCAATGAGCTTTGGTGGGCAGGGATTCATGTTCATGCGTCTTGGAGTCATTGCGTTGGTGACTTTGCTGGGAGCCTGGTTGATTGTCCGCCAGATTAACCGGCCCCTGGCCCGCCTGGCGGCTGAAGCTCCACGCATTGGTCTTGGTGACACCCCCGACAATCTGCAGCCCATCGGTGGTCCCCTGGAAGTCCAGCACCTGACTCAGGCCATTACGGGTATGGCCAATGATCTGCACCGTCTTCATGAAGAACGCACCCTGCTGCTCACGGGCATTTCCCACGAACTCCGGACACCGCTGTCCCGACTGCTTTTGATCCTGCACTTGCCCGATTCAGATTTTCTGGAACAGAAATCCGCCATGCGTGTGGATGTCAACGAGATGGACGAAACCATCGACAAGTTTCTGACTCTCGTCCGCAGCGGGGATCAGGAAAAAGCCGTTGTCGTCAACGTGCGGAACTGGCTGGAAGAAATGCAGGAAATTGCCAGGGAACGCTATGGACTGGACATCCGCGTTGCGGAAAACCATTTTGCTGTGGCTGAAAATTCTATTCGATGTCGCCCCTTGGCGCTGGAGAGAGTGTTTCGGATTATTTTCGACAATACCCGCCGTTACGGTGATGGCAGCCTACAGATTCGGGTTCTCAGTCATCCCGGGCACACGGAAATACAACTGCGGGATTACGGCCCCGGAGTTTCTGCAGCGCATCTCCTGGCCATGAATCAGGGCACACTTCCGCGTCAAACCGGCCACGGCGCGGGTATTGGAATACGCATCTGCAAGCGCATCATGGACTTGCACGGCGGGACCATATATTTTGAGAATGCTGCAGAGGGAGGGCTGGTGGTCAGACTACAATTTCCAGTCACTGCGCCTCTCAGGACTTGACAAGCTTCCATTAAACAGGAATCATTCGCAAATCAAAAACGTAAATACGGATTATTCTTAATAATGACTGCAAGCAACTCCTCAATGCCCCAGCGTCACTCCCGCTGGTCTGTTTTTCTGATTGTACTTGGCCCCGGTCTGGTGGTCATGCTCGCCGATACCGATGTCGGCAGCATCATCACCGCCGCCCAAAGTGGCGCGCAGTGGGGCTTCAAACTGCTGCTGCTGCAATTCATCCTCATGCCGATTCTCTATATAGTGCAGGAACTCACCGTACGCCTGGGAATTTTCACCGGCAAGGGCCACGGCGAACTGATTCGTGAAACCTTTGGCACCGGCTGGGCTTATTTATCGGTAGCCGGACTGAGCATCGCCACTACCGGCGCTCTGCTGACCGAGTTTTCAGGCGTTGCAGGGGTTAGCCATCTCTATGGATTACCGCGTGCCGTGGGCGTTATTCTCGCCGCAACCACCCTGCTGATCATTGTCTGGACCGGCTCCTACCGGCGCGTAGAGCGCATTGCCCTGATCATGGGCCTGTTTGAACTGGTCTTTTTTGGGATTGCCTGGGCCTCTCACCCCAATATTCAGGATATTCTCCACGGCCTGACCCATGCACCCATTACTAACCAGGACTATATGATGCTGGTAGCAGCCAACATCGGTGCCGTCATCATGCCCTGGATGGTGTTTTATCAGCAGTCCGCTGTTGCCGATAAAGGACTGCATCCCGAACATTATCGTCATGCCCGTTGGGATACGGCCATTGGTGCGGTCCTCACCCAGGCCATCATGGCCGCCGTACTGATTGCCACAGCGGCCACTATCGGCCGCCTCAATCCTAACGCACCCCTGAATACCGTCCATCAACTCTCCGAGGCCATTACCCCGTACCTGGGAGACACCTGGGGACGCCTGGTATTTTCCATGGGCATTCTGGGTGCTGGCATGGTAGCGGCCATCGTTGCCTCGCTGGCTGGAGCCTGGGGCTGGGGAGAAGTTACCGGATTCCGCCACTCCCTCGAACACCATCCCAAAGACGCCCCATGGTTTTACGGAATCTATACCGCCATCATCATCGCCGGTGCCGTGGCCGTAATCAGCATACCCGACCTCGTCAGCCTGGATATTGGTGTGGAAGTCATGAACGCCCTGCTGCTGCCCCTGGTTCTTGGTTTCCTGGTCGCTCTGGCAATGAAAGCACTACCTGCGGAGCATCGCCTGCGTGGCCCATACCTTTGGCTGGTCCTCTTTGTGGTCATTCTTTCCGCCGGGCTGGGTGTCTATGGCGGCTTGACCAGCATTCCCGGCCTCTAAAAGGCCAACATCCGCGTGCATATAAACGTCCATCAACAAGAAGGGGCTTTCTCACCGCAGATACAGCCTCTGCTTAGATGCTCAGCCAGTTTTGAACCCGCAACCCCCGCACCCGAGAAAACTCGGACTCATTGGCGGTGACCAAAACGGCATCCAATGCCAATGCATGGGCAGCAATTAACAGGTCATTGGGGCCAATGAGCGCGCCTGATTGTGTCAGCTGATTCCGAATTTGTGCGTAAAATTCATCGGCGGGCGCATCGAAAGGTGCAATTTCCAGCGCCGATAAAATGGCCTCGACCTGCGCTGTCAACCGGCTTGATCCTTTCTTCGCCACACCATAGCGCAATTCACAGGCTACGATGATGGAGGTAAATACAGCATCTTCGCCAATCTCGGTAATCGCTTTTGCAATAGTACCCTGGGGCTGCCTGACCAAATCCGAGATGATATTGGTATCGAGTAGATAGCGCGCCGCTGAGCTCACAAATCAATCTCATCTAATGCTCGAAGATCCTGATCAAGGTCCGGCATTGTTTCGTCCAGGGCGGATAACGTGGCTAAGGTGGCAAGCAAACCATGTCGGCGAATCGGTTCAATCACGATCCGATCGTCCTCTTTGCGCATTACCACCTCATCAGCGTCGAGTTCGAACTCCCGAGGGATACGCACGGCCTGATTGCGGCCATTGCGGAACAAGCGAACATGACGTTCAGAAAGCATGACTATCCCCACTATTGAATTGTTTTGCATATGCTGAAGCATAGGCCTTGTGAAAATTTGAGTCAAACGACAGGTAATCCTCTTCCTATCACCCGTTGTCATAAAACTGTCACATTCAAGGCGTACACTACCCTCCATAAATAGATGGAGATAATGGTCATGCCTCGAAACAAACTGATTGTAGACGTGCAGTGATGAATGCCCTTGTTATTAAGCATTCCACACGCCTACTAACGTCCCATGGTTGCTGAACTGCAGGTAAAAAACCGGCCGGCAATCGCGGCGGTGCCCAACGAACCGGCGCTTTCCGTGCGGGGCCTGAATGTGCGGTTCGGCACCCAGACAGTATTGAGTAACGTCCAGATGGATCTTGAAGATGGTCGTTACGCCTGCCTGCTGGGTGAATCTGGATCAGGCAAAAGCACCTTGCTGGCAGCCATTGCCGGGCTCATTAAACCCCAGGCAGGGAGCATTCGGCTGCGCGGTCAAAATGTATTCACCGCCGGAGGCATGCAGATTTCTCCCGAAAAACGCGGCATTGGTATGGTTTTTCAGGATGCTGCACTTTGGCCCCACCTCCGAGTCATTGATAATGTTCTTTTTCCCCTGCGCGCTCAGGGGCTTCCGGTAGATCGCGAGCGGGCTATGCTGCTGCTGGAAAAAATGAACATTCCTGCTACTGCAGTAAAACGCAAACCCCATGAATTATCGGGCGGGCAACGGCAGCGGGTGGCCATTGCCCGCGCTATCATCGCCCGTCCGCGTCTGGTTTTACTGGATGAACCCTTATCCGCCGTAGATCAGGGGGTTCGCGAAGAAATCCGCTACTTTCTCCGTACCCTGTTTCGTGAAGAAGGCATTGCCGCACTGCATGTCACCCATGATCCCAGCGAAGCCTTTTATCTGGGCCAGCATGTCGGAGTTCTCCACAGCGGTCATCTGGAACAATGGGATCAGCCGGAGAAACTATTCCGTTTTCCGGCCAGTGAAAATGTAGCTCGACTCAGCGGTTCCGTCCGGAGCCTACCCGTAAAGATTGTTCAATATCAGGGCGGCAAAGCTGAAGTCGCGTTGGCAAATGGCCAGAAAATATGGGTACCCGGGGCCGATACACTGCGTGAAGGCAAGCCTGGCCTTTTGCTGCTGCGCCCCGGAGACATTGACTGCGACAGCCCGGTAGACGCATTTGCTGCGGAAGCCATTCATTCCCATTGGAGTGATGGTCGCTATCTGGTGCATTTGCAAGCTTTCGGCCAGCACGAATTATTGAGCTACTCCCAGCAGAGCAATCTGGGTCCGCGCCACTGGCAAATTTATCCGAATCACGGCTGGTGCATTCCTGCCGAAACATCCGCAAATCAGGAGAAAATCCCATGAAACCCGTAGTCAAACAAGTTACCTTGGCCATCATGAGCCTGGCATTCGCAGGCACCGCCTCCGCCACCACGCTGACTTTGTACAGTGCTGCGCCGGCCTCTTTAGCCAAGGCGCTGGCCCGCGCATTCAGCAAAAAAACCGGTGATCATGTCGCCGTGTGGACGTCCAGCACCGGAAAAGTCATGGCCCGCCTTGCGGCCGAAGCCAACCACCCGCATGCCGATGTGGTCATGGTCGCCGACTGGACAGCCGGCCTGGAACTCGCCAAAGACAAGATGGTGTACGACTATCAACCTGAAAGCATCGACAAAAATCTTTTCCCGGCCATGCAGCTCAAAGGACCTTTCCTGCCCTATGGTGCCGATACGGTTTCCATGGTCATGAACACCAAAGCCTTGCCCAAGGGCGCGAGCATGCCTACCAGCTGGTTTGACCTGACCGCTCCCGTCTGGAAAAACCACCTCACCGCGCCCAATCCGCTGCTTTCGGGCACGGCTTCGGATTTTGTCATTGCTTTTGTGGATAAATACGGCAACAAGGCCTGGCAATATTTTTCCGACCTGAAAGCCAATGGCACCGTCTGGCCGGGAACCAACCATGCCGCACTGATGCCGGTACTTTCCGGTGAACGCAGTGGTATGGTGGAGTGCGTTGGTCATGCCGCCGTGCAGGCCAAGGTACAGGGTAACTCCATTCAGCTGATTTACCCGAAAGAAGGCACCATGCTGATTCCCCGCCCCATCATGATCATGCAGTCGGCGCCGGATAAAAAGCTGGCCGAACAGTTTGTCAATTTCACCATGTCTCCTGCCGGACAAAAACTCGTCGCCAAATATAATCTCTATCCTTCTCTGAATGGCGTTGCCGCCAAACCTGCTCTGGCCAAGCTCGGCACTTATCCCGTCATGACAGTCAACTGGGATCAGGTCGCCGCAACCCGCGCCAGCGTCCTGGCCAAATTCCGTAAGGATATTCTCGGTCAATGATGGGGCGCAGCCTAAATCGGCTGCTGGTTTTTGGCATCCTTGGCCTGCTGGTTCTCGCACCGCTCGCCACCATTATTTTCGAGGCGCTGCAGCCTGACGCCAGCCATCATCATGGCATGGCTCTGCTGCAGTTGGGGGTAGACCAGCACTTTATCCACGCCCTGCTGGGCACCGCAGGTATGGCCGCTCTGGCGGTTGTTTTTGCGTTGCCCATCGGGCTGATTCTGGCATTGTTGATGTTTTACGCCCCGCCCAAATTCAGCTTAGTTTGGGAAGGGCTGATTCTTATCCCCTTTTTAATACCGCCTTACCTGACTGCCGAGGCCTGGACCTTGCTGGTTGGTCCGGTAGGACTCATTGAACAACTCATCCATATTCTCGGAACGCCCCTGGAAACTTTTTTGTACTCATTAGCGGGAATGGCTGCGGTAATGGCCCTGCATCTCACCCCGCTGGTGTACATCATTCTGCGCGCAGCGTTACAAAATGGGGATTTTCGCCTGATTCAAGCGGCCCGTGTACATGGGGCAGGACTGTGGCGGGCCTTTCGCGTCGGCGTTTTGCCCCTGGTCCTGCCCGCATTGGCCGCTGCAGGTTTACTGGTTTTCCTGGATACTTCAGCAGAATTTGGTGTTCCAGCCTTGCTGAGTGGCTATGCAGGTGTCACCGTTCTCAGCACCAGCATTGAGGCCGCCACCAATGTCTGGCCCGTCAATTTGCCACGCGCTTCCGCCATCGGCCTGGTATTGTGTACTTTGGGCATTGTCGCCTGGTTTTTTTATCGCCCCCTGGCCAATGAAAACCGTGGACAAATCCACCAGCTTCGCTACCCAAGCCGCTGGTGGTCGATGCTGCCTTTAGCCGCTTTTGTGTTGATTGCCATGTTGTTACCCATCGGGGCGGTGCTGGCGGTGTCTTTTGAGAAAGCCATTACGGTAGGACTGAAATTCAGCAATTTCACCTGGCATCATTACCATCATATTCTCTCTCATCAATCCAGTGCGTTCGGGGCGCTAGAAACCAGCCTGGAACTCGCCGCCCTGGTAGCTTTTGGCACCATGGTAGCCGCCCTGCTGACGGCCAATATTGTCCGCCGTGGTGGTCGTTTTGCTGCTTTTCTGGATTTGCTGGCTACCCTGCCCATGGCCATACCCGGCGTTGTCCTGGCCGTGGGCATGATCCTTTTCTGGAATGCGCCGTGGAACCACCTACCCGTCTTCGGCACTACCGCCATTCTCGGCGTTGCCTATGCCACTACCACCTTTCCTTTTGCCATGCGCTATGCCCGCGCCGGGCTGGCGCAAATACCGCAGCTACTCGATAACGCCAGCCGGGTGCATGGTAGTGGGCCGTTGCGAACTTTCATGAAAGTGCATATTCCCATCGCCTGGCCGATGCTGATTGGTGGTGCGACCGTGGTGTTTGCCCTGTCCATGCGCGAACTGGTTGCCTCGTTGATGTTGCAGCCAGCGGGGGTACAGGTGATTTCCACTTACATTTATGCCAATTTTCGGCAAGGCGTCATTGGTGATGGCATGGCCATGTCGGTCATTGGCGTGCTCAGTTCGGCATTCATCCTGGGGGTAGCCCGGGGACTGCTGCTGCGTCGTTGAATTTCACTGTGTTGCCACCTATTACCCATAACGGAGTCCAAACATGAACAACCGCAAGCTTATTACCACCATGCTGATTGCTGCCTTAGGTGGCGTCTGCCTGCCCCTCGTAGCTTCTGCCACACCGGCTGAAATCATCCTGCTGCGCCATGGTGAAAAAATGAACCACTACGCCCTGTCACCCGTGGGTCAGGCCCGCGCAGCGGCCCTCGCCCGGCAATATCTGGGAAAAAACGCAACCCATAGCCTGCTGCCAGCACACGAAAAGCCCGCCGCCCTCATGGCCATCACCCTGCATACCATTGAAACCATGACACCGACAGCGCAGAGCTGGGGGCTTCCGGTGACGGCTTTTACGGTCGTCCCGGAACCCGGTCTGAGCAAACATCAGAAAATGGTGCAGGAAAATCTCCGCACCCAGGAAGCCGTTCACGACATCATGACCAATCCCGCCTATGATCAGAAGGTTGTGGTCATCATGTGGGAACATAAACATATTGCCAATGCCAAGCTGGAAGCCCGGTTTCCTGGACAACAGGTCACTTTTTGGCAATTGCTGCATCTCGACAAATTCAAGAATGTACCCCAAACCTGGCCCAAGAAAACCTTCGATTACTTCTGGATTGTTCGTTATCAACCCGGCGACACAACCCCTGTTTCCTTCAGCGTGGAACAGGAAAAGTTTACCGGACAATATGCCAGGCTTCCTGAAAATGCCTGGGGAAAGCCGGAATAGCGCCATTTTGCCGCGCAGTCTATCGGGCTTCTGGTGCGGCGTAGCGGGACTATGTTATATCTAAACAGGTCAGATTTCTGCGCTACCGCAATTGACCATGAGGAGTCCTGCATGTCCTATTTCATACCCGCTGCGAACCTTCCCGAAACCACTGGCAGCCACCGTTACGCGGGCATGATCTGTCAGCATGGCGAGCTGGCAGCATCCGGAAATGTCCAACCTTAGTTTCCAAGCGTCCAAGCCCGGATTCGGCTGCCATGGATAACGTCTTCCTGAACAGTTTGTTACGTCACGGCAGTCGTCCCTATTGGGTTTTGGCTGCAGCGATAATTTTATCAACTGGCAGTGGATTATTCCCTGCCCAGGCCGCCATTTACCGTTGGGTGTCCCCCAATGGCACCGTCAGTTATGGTGATCAGCCACCACCAGGCGCAGCAAAGCTGCAGTCTCTGCCACCCATTCCTCCGCCACCACCGCCTGCAGCGCATCTGCAAACTCCGCAAAAGGCAGCAACTGTAACCCCATCTTCAGCAGCCAGCGATAAAACCCTGACGGCTATAGAACGCTTGAATCTCCTGGCGGCACTAAATAACTATCAAAACAGCCTGCGACCGCCCCCAGAACCTGAGCACCATGTTTACATACCGGCCTATATCGGCCCTGCGCCTTTTCCACCATATCGACCCGGTCGTCCACCCTATTGGCGGCGGCCTCCACCCAGACCTCTCCGCCCCCCGAGCAATCGTCCGCCAACTGTACTTTTGCCACCACCTGCTCCAGCCTCGGCTTATTCTTCGCCCGTACCATTGCCGTAGTCGAGAATGGTTGCCGAAGAAACCGTCAATGCTTCCCTTTCACTGATAATTTGCGCGCCGTGCTTCCAGAGGTAATAAATGACGATGACCCCCATGGGGATGAGCAGGGTCAACACAAAAGTAATAAAAAAGGTGCTCACTTTCAGATAATGACCCCAGCGGGTGCGGGCGGTACCAATGGCCAATGCCACATTTCTCAGTTCTTTTCCGTCGGAATTTTCTACGCTCATGAACACTCCTGTTGTTGCCTTCCGAAACACGAGGGCTCATGTTATTCCTGCGGAATAAGCAAAACAATTCCCGTTGGGACGGCGTTAATCGCGTTCAGCGTGCAAAGGCCAGCATCCGCAATTTCAGTGCGCCCTGCGTAAAGTCAGATTAATGCGCTGCGCACCTACGAGAGGGTGGTTTCCCGGTTTGATCGGGTCAATACCATGATAGCGCAGGCGGGCAGGGCCACCCCAGACCAACACATCACCATGCTCTACAAAAACACGTTTCACCTTGTCCCGACGTTGCGCACCGCCAAACAGAAAAGTGGCTGGCAAACCCAGAGAAACGGAAACAATAGGCGCATCCAGATCCTGTTCGTCCTTATCCTGATGTAACGACATCCGCGCTCCAGGAACATACACATTCACCAGACAGGCATCTGGCGTGAAATCGGCAAAACCCGCTTTTTCCGACGCACGTTGGGCCAAATTCAAAATAATGGCGGGAATTTCCGGCCAAGGCTCCGCATTTTCTGGATCTTTGGACACATATCGATACCCCTGCCTGTCCGACACCCAACCCCATGAGCCGAAATTACTCATGGCAACGGACATTGTTTTTCCACCCGGGGTACACATCTGCCGCAGTGCAGCCTGCATCAACCCTTGTTGCACCGCATGAATCAGGGATTCGGCATCGGCTAACGCCCACCCTCTCAGAATCATGGCCCCTTCTTCAAGCGATTCCGTCGCCGGAGCAGGCAAGGGAAAGTTTTCAAAAAGATCTGCCGTCACAGCCCCCTCCCGCTAGATCTGCGTAACTATAGAGCTTTATTGATCTTTCGGTCTAAGCCAACGTCGGACCGCGCACCGGCATACTGGAATCCAGACTCTGACAAATGTGGCGGGTCGCATAAATGGCAAAACGTTCATTGCCACCCACGACAAACTGGCGAGCGGCATCAATCAGCGCCAAGTTACCCGCTTCAATAAAATCAATCAAAGCGTGCGGTGTTTGATCGTGATAGCTCCGTGCAATACGCAACACCAATCGTAAATGCATTTCGAGTAATTCATGCCAAGCTTCACGATCATTGTGCTGAATCCTTTTAAGCAGATGTTCTTCTTCCAATGCAGTCAAAAGTTCATGATAAGCAATCTCCTGCAAATAGGCGTTGATACGATGACTGGATAGGGCAGATTCTGCACGGACCTGACCATCTTGAGAGTGTGTCCGACGTGCTGTAGCGGAGAGTGTATCGGCTGAGGGCGCTAAACTTTCTGTGGACATGGAAATATTTTCCCTATATTTGTAAAGTGCGATATAGGGTTTAAACATACGGATACACCAGACATCATAGCAAATGTATTTTATTGGTAACTTTATCGGAGAAATCGATAATGGCAGATGACGAACAACTTCTTTCCCTACTGGCCATCGCCGAGCACGGTAGCATCAGTGCTGCCGCCGAGCATTTACATCGGGGTCAATCAGCCATTTCCGAACGCCTGAGAAAACTGACCGAACTGGTCGGCGAGCCTCTTTATACTCGTGAAATCAATGGCGTAAAACTCACTCAGGCGGGGGCCGTACTCATTCCCGACATTGAACGCCTACGCCGCGTCCTGCGGGATATTGACAGCATTATCAGGCGTCGTCAGCGTCTCATGGAAGGAGAGCTCAATATTGTTTCTACCAGTCTCATTGCCAATTATTATTTACCCCCTTTTCTAACCCGATTCAGACAGCAATATCCGGGGATCAATCTCTACATCAAAAGTGGCGAACGATACTGGAAAGATGCAGCGGCGGGGGAAGTAGATGTGTTTTTTTATGAAGGTGACAGCGATCTTCCGGAATTGCCCGATTACTTTAAAAGTGTACCCTGGCAGGATAATGAAATTGTCATTGTCACTCCCTTGCAGCATCCTCTTGCCGGACGCCAGGATGTTTCTTTTGAAGAGGTGGAAAGTTACCCCATTATTTGGCGCGAACCGGGTTCTGCTGTACGCGGCGCCATAGAAAAGGAATTCCGCCGCCGTGGCATCGTCCCCAGGCATTTTATCGAAGTAGCCGATATTGAATCGGTAGGCACGATGATCAATGCCAACCTGGGCATCGGCTTCATGAGCAAAAGAGTGTTAGACAAACGCTCCGACTGGCAGGTAGCTACCGCCACTCTGGAAAGCCACCAGATGGTCTGCCTGAATTTCATGGCCGCACCACAACCCGACCGGCGCTCGATAATGCTCCAGAAATTTCTTGAGATGATCGAAAACCCTGAGAATTTAACCTGAGCAAAAGTGATTGGATTTCGGTTTTGTAGATATCCTCGTTAATAATTATCGTTAGGCCTGCTCAAGCTGATCGTTTAGCCTGTCTGAAAATCGCTTTTTCAATTCAGCGATCCATACAGCGGGGTGATCATCTTGTGAAGCTATTGAATCAACATCAGGAAAAAGACATAACATCCTCCTTTAGTCCATCTTCCCCAACGAATAATAACCACTCTTCACATAACCACGTCAGTGCAAAAGACTGGGAAAACCTGATTGCCGCCAAAGGTAATGCAGAAAAAGCCGACGCATGGGTTAGAGCGCGCTTACATGAAGTGGAGAATTTAAGCACCGGCGCACAAAAAGCGTATTTGCGCATCATGACCAGAAACTTGCCCTGAAATGTCGGACTATCTTCTTCCCTGAAGGGTTTTTGGCGTCATGGTCAGCCAGCAGGGCAGTCACCCTGTTAGCTGCTTCAGGCACGATAGAGACGGGAAATGCTATACTGGGGCGAGTTCGCCTGGAGCTTACAGTTTCGGATACAACACCAACCTTCAGTCAAGGAGTTGATTTGCCCAGTTCAGTCCCTTCCCGCATAAATCCCGGCAGCCATGCCCTCTGGCCCAATTTTTTTATTACAGGCACGGTAAAAGGCGGCACCACCTCTTTATATCGTTACCTTCAGGGGCATCCCGAGGTATTTTTACCGGCCTTCAAAGAACCGCATTACTTTGCCCGTATTCAGCCAAAGCCTGAATATAAGCATCTCATTGAGCATATTAGTGAAGAACATGCCTACCTGCATCTTTACGAAAATGCCGGGGATTTTCCTGCCATTGGCGATGCCAGCACCTCTAACCTCTGGTACCCGGAGGCTCCTGAACGTATTCATGCCGTCACCCCCGATGCCCGTGTGATCATTTTATTGCGCGACCCGGTCAGCCGCGCCCACTCCCACTACCTGATGGATTTTCGTGAGGGTCTTGTAGATCTTCCATTTTCAGTAGAGTTACTTCGGGAGGATTTTGCGCAAAGCGAAAAAGGCTGGGGCGTGTCCAGAATGTATGTGGATCTTGGTTTGTATCACGATCAGGTGCAGCGCTATGTTCGGATTTTTGGCGCGAATCAGGTACTGATCCTGCAATTTGATGATTTGGTGAATGAAACCAACCAGGCTCTGGAACGCGTAGCTGCACACTTACAGATTGATCCTGCGCCCTTTCAGGAAATGGATCTGGAACAGGTGCACAATGGCTTCAAGGCACCCCGAGGTAACTGGTCGCGGCGTTGCGCATCCAGCCCGCTAGCCCGCTGGATTGGTTATCATCTGATGCCCAGAAAGCTGCAATGGTGGCTATATCAGAATCTGATCCTGAAAGCCGCTTCCAAACCGCAGATAGATCCGGCTGCACGTCAGTATCTGGAACAAATTTACGCACCGGATATTGAAAAACTGGAAACCTTACTGGGACAAAAAATGCCAGCGCTGCGCTCTTCCTGGTAAAAATTTAAGCAGGGATAATGGTTTTTACGTCCACAAGGTCGGGAAGCCCCTGCAAATAGCTGGTCATCATGTTCTCGGACCCGCTATAGATGAGATCGCCGTTAGCCATGGCCTGATCCCGCCATTTCTCAATGGGACCCGCCTCAACCAGTACCTTGATCTGGTGACTCTTGGAGAACGCCTGCGCGGCCATCTTCATGGCAGGTAATGGTCCACCTGGACCATAAACATGCAATTCCAATTGTTTCGCCCAAGCCGAACTGCTGGTAAACAGTAAACCTACACAGCCAAAAATATAAAAGCAGTTCAAAAACAATCCACGAAATCTATGATGACCACAATTCATATTTCTCCCTCTTTCAGAGTAGCGCAGAATGCGAGCGATTGAGTCCATAACACGCGTCATAAAAGTTACTTTTTAGTCTTTCTTTCGCTTTTAAGTAAATGCCCAAGTTTAGGCATACAAAAAACCTCATTGACATAGCAATGCAACTGCATTACCGTCCTGGCACCGACCCAAAACTGCTAGGAGACTGCCATGGCAGCGGCCCTCGAAGTCGAATCTACGCTCACCGATCGCTACCAGACCACCGTGCCGGAAACCGTGCGTCGTGCCCTCAAGCTGGGCAAGCGCGACAAGATCCACTACACCATTCGCCCCAGCGGAGAGGTGGTGCTGACACGTGCCCAAGTACCCCACGGGGAAGACCTGGTGCTCGGTCAGTTCCTCGACTTCCTCACTGCCGAAATCTCTCGCCATCCCGAGCGGCTGCAAGCTGTGGATGCCGGGCTCCTCCAACGCCTCCAACCGCTGGTCGACGGCGTCAATGTCGATCTTGATGCCGCCCTGTCGGCAGACGATGAATGAACGCAGAGAAGCCTGAACCCTTGGTCATTCATGGTTGGGCGGTCTTCGCCCATCCACTGTTCCTGGCGCAGATTGAAGCGCTGGTGCGGCAGGTCGAGACCCTGAAGCAGAAGGACCCGGACGGGTCCGTAAAAAAGAACGCCAGCAAACGGCTGGCTGCGATCATCAAGCTGGCGTTCGATGTCATCCCGCAAGATCCGACGCGACCAGAGTACCGCCAGGGTGGGACACTCGGTGACGATCACAAGCACTGGTTTCGGGCCAAATTCTTCCAGCAGTACCGACTATTCTTCCGCTACCATGCCCCGAGCAAGGTGATCGTCTATGCTTGGGTGAATGACGAAAACAGCAAACGTGCCTTTGAGCGCAACGACGACGCCTACCAGGTGTTCCGCAAGATGCTGGGAAACGGACATCCGCCTGATGACTGGGATCAGCTCCTGGCTGAGGCACAGAAAGAATCGCAGCAGATGCAGGAATCATTGGCTAAGGCTGCAGCAGCGCAGTGATTGGCGCAAGTGCGAACGATCTTTACTTGTAGAGGAAATCCCTTATGCTTGATCTGAACTTGCCAGCCTATCGAGATGCTATCCCGGTCTTCCCGTGATCTGATGGTTACCATATTTTGCCCCTTTTTTTGGACTCAAGTATGGCGTCATGGTTTGCATACATTAGACTTGATATCAATTGAAATTAATGACTTGCTGTTTTTAATGGTGGGAACGGCGGGATTCGAACCCGCGACCCACGGCTTAAAAGGGCAGGGATGTTGCACGCTCGGCAATAAACGGGAACAGATAGCAAGTAATAAATCAATGCGTTACCATCTGGCGGCTTTTCCCTTGTGTTGTGGATAACTCCCGCTTTTTGCCCCTGAGTGTCCCGCCAGTGTCCCACGGGGTAACGCGATTCCGCAGCCAGTCACAGTAACAGCCTTACGCGCGGGATGTTGGGATTTGTCAGGGTTTTACAGCCGGGAGAAACTCACGCGCGCACACCTGCTGAAAAGTGTTTTTATAGTCGGTAGGAATCCATGTAGCACATCGCGCGCGTGTACATCTCGCAAAAGTCACGCGCGGGCAAATCTCAGCCTTTCTCATGCGTTTTGTGCGGTAGTGGTACGGTAGGGCCACCCATGCCGCTGGAGTGCGGCACAGGGCAGGGAAAGGGCCTTGCTGGGCGTTTGCTTTTGCCCTTGCAAGAGCCGCCATTGCTGGGGATAGCGTTTGCTTTTGGGTTGCCTTTGGCGGTTGCTGTTACAGTAACGCCACTATATTTACCGTTCTTCGGCTGCCCGGTGGCTGGGGTGATGGTGCTGGCTGCCGGGCTTGCCGTTCCGCCTTAATCTCGGCGGGTGAGCGGGCAAACAGCTTCGCCCATGCCGCCATATACTGAAGGGTTACGGCTGGCACTTCCCCCCGGCGCTTCACGCAAAAGTCTCCCCAGATTCGCGCTCTTCTCGCAGTAGCTGCCTGATTTCATCAACAGTAGCCATAGGCTGAGTGTTAGCGATGGTGCGAGTTATTGAAGTGATAGGCTCCCCGTTCGCCCCTGATACCTGTAAGTCGCTGGGTAGCAGCTTGCCCAGTAGTGCCATAAACGCCACGGGGTTTTCGTCTGCCTGCTTTGCCAGCCAGCCCACGCCCCCGGCCTGCTCCAGAGCACCTAAAATCATCTCCTTCATGCTGCCGGTGATTTTGTTGGGGCTGCCCGCAGGTCTGCCGGGTCCGGGTCCGCGCAGGTTATTCTGAGTTTGTTTATTCATGGCGTCATCTCGAACGGCACGCGGGCAATCTCGCTGTCGGCGTCGTCATAAGCCACCAGCTCGCAGGTGTCGGGGTTGAACTCGATATGCAGAGTCAGCCCGCCACAAGTGGTAAGGCTGGCCGCTGATAGGTGCGGCAGTGCATGAAAAAACGGGACTGCCCGGCGTAGTGCGGTTTTTGGGTTCCAGCGTTCATCTGTCATGGTTCGTTCCTTTCAAAATTGGGGCACTGTCTGGGTGCCATCGGGTAGCAGGCTTTATATCCAGAGCCACCAGACGGCGGGCCTGTTCCGGTGATGTTGCAGCGGCCTAGCCCTTGGGCTGGGTTGATGGTATCGGGCAGGAATCGGGAACACTCCCCACAAGCCACTTTCCTTGGCTCAGGACGCACGCTGGCGGGTTGGGTGGTGCTTGGGTGGCTCTCAACGGCTGGCGCTGATTCTGCCGCCAGTGTGCGGATTATCTCGGCGCGGCGTTCTCGGATAGATTGGCGTAGTTCATCGGTGAGCAAGTCAGCAGGGCCAACTTTCAGCTTTCCGCCAATGGTGGATAGGTTGAGTCCTGCCGCCCTGAGTTCTGCCACCAAATTAGAAGGTTTCATAATCTTCCCCTTCGTCGTCATCCAGCCCCGGCCCCGTGATTACGCGCCCACTCACCACATGCACAAGCCCTGTCTTTCGTGCCCGTATGATTGCCCGCGTAGTCACCCCCCCGGTGATGCCCGCCAAGAGACAGGCACGCTGCCAGTCGCCAACAGACGGATTTCCGCCAGTGGTGAGTAGCTTTTCTAAAACCCCTATGGCGTCGGGCTGGGAATTCGTCCGGGAACGAACGAACGAACGGACGGGGGTATTACATACCCCCCCGTTACGTTCCGTTCGCTCTGGTTCCCCCGAACGATTCGTAACGTTTCGTTCGCTTTCGTTCGCGTTCGTTCGCCCCCCTGATACCCCTACAAAATTGCCTGAGATTGTCACAAGCCCCCGTTTTATAAGGGCTGCCTTGGCTTCATTAAATCTTTGGCGGACTAGGCCTGTCCCTGCTCGCCATTCGGTAAGTGTCACTTTGGCGTCATCAGGCGAACGGCCCCCGCTTTCAAGGTTCGTTCGCCTGTTTTCGTGCATCTCCCGCAACACTCCAAGGCACAACGTCTGATTTTTTCCCAGTTGCTCCGTCTGCTCTGGCGGCTCGCATTCTTCCAGCACTGCCGAAAATATCCGCTCGTCATCTTCATCCAGCCAGTGCGTGTCCGTGCTCGTCAGCCTGAACGTCAAGGGCTTGAACCCTTCCGATTCTTTGGCCTTGGTGGACGATAGGGTAATAACGCCTTCGGACTGGGTGAGCGACAACTCAGTATCCAGTGCGGCCTTTATCGCTGAGCTGCCGCGTGCCCTGTCCTGATTGTGTCCGGCATGGTGAACCAGAACCACGGCGCACCCGTATTGCTCCCGTATTTTGTCGCAAGCCTGCACCAGCTCGCCCATGTCGCGTGCGCTGTTTTCATCCAGCCCAGCAGCAGCACGCGCCAGAGTGTCGATAAACACCACGGACGGGGTGCCTGCACCTGCTTCCTGTATGGCGGCGGTAATCTCGGCCACTGCTTCCGATTCGCCAAGGGGCACAATGCGGCGGGATATGAACAGCGGCGCGTCTGGTAGTCCCGCGTCTGGGTTCGTCAGGTGCCACGCTCGCAAGCGTCGAGATACACCCCCGACGCCTTCGCCAAGGATATAAACGGCTGGGCCTTGGGTGATACGGTGCCCGTACCAGTCAGAACCACAGGCAATGCTTGCCGCCATGCTGAGAGCGCAGAACGATTTACCCGCTCCCGGCTGTCCATATAACAACGCCAGCGTGTCCGCTTCCACGATACCGCGTATCAGCCAACGGACGGCGGGCGGGTTCGTCAGCAGTTCCCGAACGTGACGCAGTAACGGCGGGCGCGGTGGTTGTGGTTCCGGGAGTCCATCAGCAGCGCCAGCATCCGGCACAACAGACAGGCGCGGGGCGGGCTGCTCGAACTCAGCGTATGCGTCCAGCGGCGGCGATTCGTCAGCCCAGCTCATGACGCCACCGCCTGCCGCAGGCATTTCCGCCATGCGTGCCAATCGTTGAAATCGTTTACCCATGCAGGGGCATCAGCGGGCAGGCTGGGCCATATCCAACGGGAACGGGATGCAATAGCGGCACTCTTGGCTTTGGATAAACCGACTTCGCCCAAATCCGCAGCAATTACCATATCCAGAGCAGGGAACAGGCGGCGGCCTTCGGTTGCCACGGCCTGCAAATTGCCTGCATCCAGTCCAGCGATAACGCAAGCCCCCGGACTGAGTGCCGCCAAGGTTTGCCCCGTCGCCCAGCCTTCGCAAACTATCAGCCGGCCATCAGGTGCGGGCATGTCACCAGTGCGGATAAAGCAGCCTGATTTTTTCATGCCCGACAGGAACCGCTTACCGCCTTGCTCGTTGATGAATTGCAGGCCCCAAAGTTTCCCGGTGAAGCCCTGAACAGGCAACACCAGAGAAGGCCCAGACTGGCGGGCAATACCTGGCGCAATGCCCTTGCGCTCAAGGTAGGGGTGTCGTGCGGCGGCTGGCGCTGAGTCATTCCATACGCGAAGCGCACGCCTTGCCGCGTCCTTGTGGCGGCGTTCCGTCTCGGCCTGAGCTTCGGCACGTTCCCGCAGGATACGGGCGGCGAGTTCGGCCCGTTCTTTGGCGGTGAGTGCTGATTCTCTCTTGCTGCACCAGCGCACGGAAGCCCCGGACTTCCAAGAGCCACCAGCGCCAGCAACAGGCGCGTCAAGGTGGAGACGATACCAGCAGGACACTTTACCCGCTTTATCGTCGGCACTTCTGGCGCGGTGCAAGACACCATCAGCGCGGATTGTTTCGGACTGGTGAAGGATTACACCAGCAGCGGCGAGAGCGTCGCGAAAGGCTGCAATAGGATTATTTCCCATGATGCACCCCCATAGCCCGGCGCAGGCGGCGCAGGCTCCAGAACATGCGGGCGATGTTGTGGCGTATCCCCTTGTATGTGCTATCCTTCGGCATGGCTGCCCCCTTGTTTGCCCTTGGCGGCTGTCTGCTTGCTTGCGGTATCCTTGGCGGCGTTTGCGGCGTCGCCTTCCCTTGCGCTTTTAGGAAGTTTAAGCGGTTCTTCACTTCGGCCTAGCCGATAATACGCGATACGCTCGACACCCCGGCGCTCGGTGGTTATCGGCCATTTATACCGCGTCCGTAAAACGTGGATTATCGCGCCAAGTCTCCACGCGCCAACTTCGGCAATCTCGTCAGCATGGGATATTGTGCGGCCCTTGATTAACTCCCGGCATGTCCATGCAACGGCAGTGTCTCCGCTGAACCAAAGCCCCCCGCTCATGCCGCACCCCTTACAGAGCGAAGCCCGCCGGCCTGCACAAGTCGCAGGAATACCGGCGTGTTTATCAACACGCGGCGGCCAAGGCGGGCGATGGCTCCAGCGTTTTCCAGTTCGTCGCCCTTCCAAAATATGGCGCTTCTCAGCCCGCCAGCGGTGAAAGCTGGGTAGGTTTCTGCAAACTGTTTGACTGTCAGATATTCGGGTAAATCCTGCATTGTCTTTGCTCCACAATGCCGCGTTATTGCGGCGATGTGTGGAGCATAAAAAACGGCAATCTATAAACGGAAAAGCCCCATTTAAGGGGCTAAAATATTTAGTGGGCTAAAATAGCCATTATATTTTAGGCTTGGACAATAGCCCGATTATGCTGCTATCCCGTCGCGGCCCCGGCTTGGGTTCTGCCGTGCGCTTTGCCTGCTTCATCACTGAGCAAACAAAGTTTGGCGTAGTGCCCGGCTCGCAAAGGTTGGCTATCCCGGCGATGATGGTAAAACCCCCTGATTCAATAAACGGCCCGTCAACGGTGAAACACCCCGCCAAGGCGCGAACAACGGCCCCCCTGCGGCTACGGGTGCCACGCTTACCTGCAAACGCAGCGGATAGGGCGTCTCCATGCTGGCTTGCGTGCATGTACCCCCCGGACAGTCCCGCAGGATACACGCGCCCATACTTGCCACGCTCTGCCCACGGTGCCAATGCTCCCACGTTACGGGCCAGCGGTTCGTTATCGGCCCCCCTGAGCAACTCGGCGGCTTCCCTGAGTAGTCGGGCGGCCTTGTCGCAATCCTTGGCCCGGCGCTCGGCAATCTCTAAGGCGTCGTCGCTTTCGTTCAGCAGATAGGCAACATTACGCAGGAATACATGCGCGGGCATACAGGTTAAAGGTAAAGCCTTGTCTATGACGCCCACGCCCACGCTTTCTATTGGTGGCCTGCCGTCCGTGATATTGTCGGGCACAGGTTCGGGTTTTCCTGCCGCTTCCCATGCCAGCACAAGCCAGCGGCTAAGTGCCGCTTCAATGCGGGCGCGTGCAAAATCCTTGTCAGGTACTTCTCCATCATCATGCGCCTTCGTGTATGAACGGGCGACTTCTTCCCGTTCGGCTTCAGTGGGAAAGTATGGCTCTATAATAGCGGCGGCGATTTCTTCGGAAAGCACCTTTTCCCATTTTTCGGCAATGGCTAAGGCTTCGGCCTGCTCTTGGGTGAGTTTACGCGTCATGCTGCACCCCCGCCCACCATACGGGCGGCCACTTTCTCCGCCAGTGTCGCGGTATGGGCTGGGCTTAGGTGCGCGTATCGCTGCACCATTGCCAGCGTCTTATGTCCCAACAATGCCGCCAATTCGGGAAGGCTGGCCCCGTTCATGGCGGCCATACTTGCGAAGTCGTGCCGCATGTCGTGCCAGTGGAAGCCTTCAATGCCTGCCGCCTGTAAAGCCTTTTCCCACGGCTGGCGCAAGTCCACGGCCTGTTTAGGATTCACCTTGCTTGGGAACAGTAGTCCGCTATCAATCCGGCGCACTTTGGCCCGTTCCTTGAGTAATTCCAGCACTGGCGCGGTAAGGTGCAAGGCGCGGCGGCTGCCGTTCTTGGTTTCTTCAAGTTGCAAGGTGGCGCGGTTCAAATCAATTTGCGCCCACGTCGCGCCCATCGTCTCGGCTTGCCTGCCGCCAGTTGTCAGCGCCAGCAGAATGGCAAGGTATAAATCGGGGTTGCTCGATTGCTTGCAGGTTTCCAGCAGTCGGGCGCGTTCGTCGTCACTCAGGTAGCGCACGCGGCCCCTTGGCTCGGCTTTCTTGCCTACCTTGTGCATCGGTGACGCTTCCAGCCATTCCCAGTTTTTCACGGCTTCCGTGAGCACAGACGCCAAGGCTTGGCGGTAATGGTTCAACGTCGAAGCACTAAGCGGCTTCCCGGTGCGCTCGCTGGGGTTGTCGGCAAGCTGGGCTAGTTTCTGCTTCACGGCGGCAGGGGTTACATCAGAGAGCGGCAAGGTGCCTAGTTCAGCCCGCCAGTAACCAAGGTGCTGTTTACGGGCTTCCTTGGCTCGCATATCTCCAAGGCGTTCCCGTTCGTAACGCTCGATTGCTTCCGCCAGCGTGTGCCGCTTGGCTTCTGCCGTCTGGAAATAGCGGCCTTCTCTTATGGCGGCTTCGGTATTGACGGCCCACTGCTTGGCCTTGGTGAGACTGGCGAAGGTGGCACTTTGGACAGGCTGCCCCCTGAGTCTGATTTTTACCCGGTAGCTGGTGCTGCCGTCGCTGGTGGTGCGCTTCTCGATGGCGGCCATGTTATGCACCCCGCCAGATGATTACTGATATAATCGCTGTATCCATTTTGCAGGCTCCTTTTCAGCTTGCGGTGGTAGGGCCGGGCGGGTGCTGAGAACACCCCCCGGCCTGTTCTTTGTATTATGGCAAACACGGCAATAAATGGCAACAATGGCTTCACAAGCCAGAGTATAGGCAATGCAACGTAATGTTTTATATATCTTCACCACGCCATGAAAGCGGATATGGGGCACTAGCGGGACAGTGCGGGACAAAATGGGCCACTTATCCACAGAAAAAAGTGACTTGTCACAGTAACGCCAGCGGGAAGGTTACGGGTACGGTTTGGGTTCCCAAGAGTGCCCACGAGTTGCGGCTAGGTGTCCCATGAGTGCCCCACGGCAAAGAAAAAGGGCCTAGACGTTAAGCCTAAACCCTTGTTTTAATTGGTGGGAACGGCGGGATTCGAACCCGCGACCCACGGCTTAAAAGGCCGCTGCTCTACCGACTGAGCTACATTCCCATACACACGCAATTGACACCAGAACAGCGTCAAGGCCGCGTATTATCAGCGGTGAAGCAACTTCGGTCAAGTCGAGGGTGAGTGTGTGCTGAACTTTCCGTCCTGTGCGGACAATCGCAGACGCGACGAGTCAGGGAGCAGAGCTTGCGCTCACATTCTTAAACAGGCGTTGCCCTGCAGGGACAGCATCCTTGCCGACAACGCCTTCCCGATCAGGAATTATCCAGCGCGAAATGCCCTGAGAATTCGGCATGATCGAGCACATGCCCCAAACTGTGCATTTCGCGGGCACGCGGATCTGCTGCAGGGGGCGGTCCAAGCTGGTCGGTATCATGGTCTGGCGTATGCAATCTCGCCTTTACCGCCTCCCAATCAGCCCCTTCGGCTAGACCCAATGTGGCTTTATCCGTCGCCAGAAGCAGGAAATCATAATGCTGCAACTGGTGATCAGCCGCTGCCTCGGGTGGGCGATAACCCAACGTCCCGAAACTATTGCGTCCGGTGAAGATGCCATCGGGGAGAGGACCCCCCTCGTTTAACCCTTCGATCGTTGGAGAAATATCGTAGAGCAACCAATGTACCCGTTGATCTGATTCCGCCTCCCGATGTTCCATGAGCAACACCAGACTTTTGGTGTTGGGGGGAAGATGTTGCCAAAAAATGGACGGGGTCCGGCCTTCACCGGGATGCGCGAAGCGTCTGGGAATCCAGTCTTCTGGATCAATTCCGGTACTGAATACTTTCATTTCTGCTGCCATGTCTGCCTCCTCACTTGCGTGCGGGCTGTTGGCCAAAACATCGTCAACCGGTGCAAGCACTACGCCCGCAAAAAAACAACCAACCCCTGTAAGACTAGCAGAAAAAGAGCATTCGGGATGGCAGCAGGGCAAGTCATACGGTGCAGGTCAACCGCCAAGCCCTGAGCAATGAATTTGGGTCAGGGTAGCTCCATGCCCATCAGATCATCCCAGTTTTCCCGTCGCCGAATGAGGCGATGTTGATGACCATGGACCAGCACCTCCGGGGGCCGGGGCCGGGTATTGTAGTTGCTACTCATGGCAAAGCCGTACGCACCGGCACCCATAATGGCCAACAACTGTCCTGCCTCCGCCCGAACGGGGCGGTCCTTGGCGATGAAGTCGCCGCTTTCGCAGATGGGCCCAACCACATCCATGACCTGCCCGGCTGCCGCATCCTGGCGGAGTGGCAAAATATCGTGCCAGGCCCCATAAAGAGCGGGGCGCAACAAATCATTCATGGCTGCATCCACCACACAAAACTGCTTGCTGCCATTATCCTTGAGGTATTCCACCCGGGTCAGCAGAACCCCTGCATTCCCCACCAGGGCCCGGCCCAGCTCTACGGCCCTTTTGACGGCCAAGCCCTGCAAGGCCTGGTTGAGAACCGCCGCATAATCCGCAGGACTGGGCGGGTTTTCTTCGTGATAACGAATACCCACTCCGCCCCCGAGATCCAGATGCTCCAGAGTAAGGCCTTGGGCAGAGAGGTCTTCATAGAGGGCACGCACCCGCGTCACCGCTTCGCCCAGGGGCGCAAGATTGAGTAATTGGGACCCGATATGGCAGGCAATGCCCTTGAGCTCCAGAGCAGGATGTTTTGCGGCCTCCAGGTAGAGAGCCCGCGCGGCATCCATGGGGATTCCGAACTTGCTTTCCTTAAGGCCGGTAGCAATGTACGCATGGGTGCCGGGATCCACATCCGGATTCACGCGCAGGGCAATGGGCGCGCGCAGGCCCATATCAGCAGCAATATCGGCAATCCGCCACAACTCTGCAGCAGACTCTACATTGAGACAGGCAATGCTGGCAGACAGGGCGGTACGAATTTCATCGGCAGACTTACCTACGCCCGAAAAAATGATTTTCTGCGGCGCGCCTCCCGCACGCAGCACCCGTTCCAGTTCTCCGCCCGAAACAATATCAAAGCCAGCCCCCATTTCTGCAAATAAACGCAGCACCGCCAGATTACTGTTGGCCTTAACGGCATAACACACCTGCGTGCCGTCACCCAGCGCGTTACTGAAGGAATGGTAGCGTTCGCGCAGCGCCGCCCCGGAATACACGTAGCAGGGAGTATCATAATGCCGGGCGATGGTGGCGAGGGATATATCCTCGCAGTACAAGTCTCCCTGATGGTAATGGAAGGTGTTCATGGACGCGCAGCACTCCCCGTTGCACTGCTGGTCGGGCTGATCGGTGCCGGAGCGACAGCAGCATTGACGGCAGGATGTGCTGGGGGAGGTGGCGGCAGGCTCAGTGGCGTCTTCCGCCCACAGCCGGCAAGGCCGAGAACTAGCAGGCACGAGAAGGCCACCGCAGCCATGGGCTTCATGCGGTTTGCTCCTCAGCCAGGCGCGCACGAGCACGGGCGATAGCCGCCCGCACCTGGTCAGGGGCGGTTCCGCCGAGATGATTACGGGCCGCGAGTGAACCTTCCAGCGTCAGCACCTGATAAACCTCTTCGGTAATAAGTGGGGACAAGGCCTGCAAGTCAGGCAAGGGCATGGCTTCCAGCCCTATATTGCGGTCTTGGGCGAGACGTACGGCTTTACCCACCACCGCATGCGCATCACGGAAAGGCAAACCTTTACGCACCAGGTAATCGGCCAGATCAGTAGCCGTGGCATAACCTCGTTCTGCCTGGGCACGCATGACTGCGGGGCGGGTTTGCAGGCCCGGCAACATTCGACTCATGATTTCGATGCTGGCCCGCACCTGATCCAGCGCATCAAAAAAAGTTTCCTTGTCTTCCTGATTATCGCGATTGTAAGTCAGGGGCTGGCCCTTCATCAGCACCAGCATGGCGACCAGATCCCCGACCACCCGACCACTTTTGCCACGAATGATTTCCGCCACATCCGGATTTTTCTTCTGGGGCATAATGCTGGAACCCGTACAAAAACTATCCGGGAGATCAATGAAGCCAAAAGGTGCTGACATCCACAAAATCAATTCTTCGCATAAACGCGATAAATGGACGGCAATCATGGCCAGATCAGCCAGCACTTCCATGACAAAATCCCGGTCGGAAACGGCGTCCAGGCTGTTTTCCGCGACGGCGTCAAAACCCAGTTGCCGTGCCACATCCCAACGGTCAATCGGGAAAGTGGTACCTGCCAAAGCCGCCGCACCCAGGGGCAGCACATTCACCCTTTTCCGCGCGTCCAGAAGACGCTGGGCATCGCGCTGAAACATTTCGACATAGGCCATACAATGGTGGCCGAAGCTGACCGGCTGCGCCACCTGCATATGGGTCAGGCCGGGCAGAATGGTTTCCACTTCGCGCTCGGCCAGGTCCACAAACACTCCCTGCAGATGGCGCAATGCGGCGACCAGATCATCCACACAAGCGCGGGTATACAGACGCAGGTCAGTGGCCACTTGATCATTGCGGGAACGGCCAGTGTGCAGCTTCTTCCCCACGTCCCCGATGATTTCCGTCAAACGGGATTCAACATGCATGTGAATATCTTCGAGGCTGTCGACAAATGGCAGGCGCTGTTCGGCAATTTCCTGTCCCACCTGCTGCAGTCCGGAGACAATGGCCTCCACCTCGCTGGCGGTCAGCACGCCAACCCGCCCCAACATGCGGGCATGAGCTTGCGAACCACGGATATCCTCCGCATATAAACGGCTGTCTACCAGGATGGATGCCGTGAATGCTTCCACCAAACTATCCGTACCTGCAGCGAAGCGCCCGCCCCACATTTTTTCACTCATGCCTGCACCTCCTTTCTGCCCGCGACTATAACGAAAACACCAGCTCTTACGCCAGCATTGCCCATGCTTCCCGCTAAAAACGGCAGTTGGCCCGGGGGCTTTGCCGCAACTTTGGCAAAATAGTCGATGCCTTGCTACAGTTAGTCTGCTGAACACCGAGAGGGACCGAAGCAATGAAACAAGAGCAATCATCCCAAAGCTGGCGCTGGCTGATCGTGGTCATTGTTGTGCTGCTGATCGCTGTGCTGGCTTTTTTCTTTTGGCAGCATAACCAATCGGTCCGACAGACCCAAAAAGCGGCTGAAGCGGCCGCCGCAGTGAAACTCGCGGCACCGACAGTATCTACGGTGTCAGTGGCCGACTTTCCGGTGGGAAAAACCATTTCTCAGGAAGGCTCTCTGCAAGGCCCCCTCAGTGGCAAATGCGGCAATATTGCCTGGCACGATCTCAGCCCTTCCGCCGAAGCCAATCTCCGCAAGTTGTGCCCGGCGCAAAAACCGGCACCCTGAACGGATCGCTTTAGTAAGGCTGACGCAAGGGCAGGACCAGTTCGGCCACCAGGCCGCCATCAGGGGCATTGTACAAATTCAACTGACCGTTATGGTAGGCCATGACCCGTTCGACAATGGCCAGGCCCAGACCAATCCCACCACCCTTACCCGCCTGGGCGAAAGGGGCACGCACACTTTGCAACTGGGATTCGGCAATCCCTGAACCATGATCCCGCACCCGAATCAGCATCTGTTGGCCGACTTTTTCGGCGTAAATATCTACGGGTCCCACGCCATGCACCTGGGCATTATCAATCAGATTTTGCAGAGCCCGCGCCAAACCGACCTCCTGGATGGCCAATTTCGGTAAGGTAGTAGACGAAGGATGCCAGCGCACTTCGGCCTGCTGACGCAATACCAGTTGCTGCAACCAGATCCCAATATCGGTATCCACCAGCAGCTCGCGTTCGCCGCTGCGCGCATATCCCATGAATTGATGGATGACTTTGTCCATTTCCTGAATATTGTCGATGATTTCCTGCCGGGCTTCTTCCTCAGCTGGCAGAAACTCCGCGCTTAAACGCATCCGCGTCAGAGGCGTCCGCAAATCATGGGAAACTCCCACCAGAACCATTTCCCGCTCTCGCCACAAACGCTGCAGGTCTCGCAGGGTCTGATTGAATCTTTCCGCCAAACGCCGCAAATCCGCAGGCCCTGCTTCCGGCAAATCCCCCAGAGTATCGCCACTGCGCAAGCGATCTACGCCCTGCATCAAACGTGTCAGGGGGCGGGTAACCTGGCGTACAACCAAATACGCGCCCAACCAGGACAAGAGCAAAATAGCGGCGAGCTTGAACCAGGGCAGAGGTAAACCTGCCGGACGCGGCATCGGCATGGCCAGGGCCAGAGCCGCACCGGGATGCGTCTGCAACCACAAGGTCCCGGAGCGCGGATCAAAACGTAACAGGGCATCCGGCCAGCCCATCTGCCGGAGTTGCTGCAGGGCATTGACCAAGGGCGGAATACTGGGATTGCGTCCACGCATCCCGCTGGCAGGCAACACCTGCAAACCTTGCCGGGACAAAATCGGCTGAATGGCGGCCCGCTGAGCAGGACTGAGGGTTTCGCTGAGGGTCAGAATCTGCGCCCAATTCTGAGCCATGTGCTCGGCCTGAGGATTAGCCTGATAAATATTAAAAAACCAGTAAACTGCCAACTGACTCAGAAAGAGCAATCCGGCAATAATCAAAAACATCCGGTTAAACAGGGTATCCGGCCACCAGAATTGATTTTTTTTCATGATCCTTCCACCCAATGAGCTTTTTGACGAGGACATTCTGAACCAACAGAGCGCGATGTCGGAGAAGCACCGTCCCGGCCTTGCCCAAAATGCCCTCGTCAAACCGTTACCTGAACGGTGCTAGGACTCATCCCGCGCCGCAGAGGCATTTCCACCATCGGGCACCAGCACATAGCCGCGTCCCCACACAGTTTGTATATAACGCGGATCACCCGGATCTGTTTCCACAATGCGCCGCAACCGGGAAATAAACACATCGACTCCCCGCGATCCCGCAGTGACTTCTTCACTCCCATGACTCATAGCCAGCAGACGCTCTCTGGACAAGGGTTGCCAGGCGTGACTGGCGAGGGCATGTAAAATGGAAAACTCGCTATCGGTCAGGGAGATTTTTTCCGCTCCCCGCCACAAGCTGCGCGTGTCCAGAGCCAGACGAAAGGGGCCGAATTCTATGGCTCCAGGCGCCGGATCCACCGTCCGGATTTCCTGACTACGCCGCAACACCGCCCGAATACGAGCCGTCAACTCACGGGGTTCAAAAGGCTTGGGCAAATAATCATCGGCACCCACATCCAGCCCCTCTACCCGGTCACTGAGGTCGCCCCGTGCCGTGAGCATGATAATTGGCAGCTGGGGTTCCTGCACACGCAGGCGGCGACAAATGCTGAAACCATCTTCGCCGGGCATCATGACATCCAGAAGCAACAAATCGTAATATTCCCGCTCCAGATGTCGGTCCATCTGTACCCCGGACCCCACTGCCTGAACGGCAAAACCCTGCCCTTCCAAATAGCGGACCAGCATGGTCCGCACTCTGGGATCATCATCGACCAGCAGTATCTTGCCGTTCTCAGCCATTTTATTTACCCCAGGGTCCTGGACGATGGCCCTTGTGCTCCGCCATCTTCACGACGGTCTGCCACTGCACCGGGGTCAGGATTTTATGAAGATACTGAACCTGCTCAATACCCCGATCCAGCATCATTTCATGATCCTTGACCACAGCCGCTTTCAGCGGTGCCAGCGCGGCACCGGATTCACCGTTGAGGAGAGCATCGCGCAGCGCCTTGTTGTGCGCCATCATGCCCTGACGCCAGGCCGGAAAATCCTTACGCTGGGTATTCCGCCAATTTTTCAGGTCGCTCTCCTGTGCCGGGGTCAATTTCAGGTCAATCGCATGGCGCCAGACAATAGGCATCAACATGGGAACGGGCATATTCTGCATCCAGGGACCACGCATGGGACCGTGCTGCCATGGTCCGTGATGACCATTCATCATCTCCGGTCCCCTCGGGCCATGTCCGGCCATAGGCGGCGGGGGTGCCTCTTCGGCAAATGCCGGCAAAGCAGCCATACTAAATGCGGCAATCATCAAACCGGATACTGCATATTTCAGTTTCGACATCGTATTGCTCCTCGTCTCTCAGGGGGAAAAGGTTCGTCCCTTTCCGTGGAACACACGTTAACGACTTGACTCCTCTGTTGCCAGCGACAAATTGTCAATAATTGTGAATAAGACACCGAATCCATTCACACTTTGCAACAATTTTGCACAAAAATCTGCTTCCCTCCCTAGCGCTTTTTCAGGAGAATGCAGGCTCCACGAATGAGGAGCTTGAGCGTGCCCCATAAAGTGCTAAGCGCTGTCACTGGCGTCTTGCTGGCGGTCACCGGACTGACTCAGGCGGATGCCGGGGTGATGGGCTGGTTGGCAGATCCCTTTGCTACCGATGGCGGAATCAGCCAGCAACCCGGACAGCCATGGACCGGCCCCAGCAAACTGCCGACCATACCCGATGCCCATACGCTTGGCCCGGCTGAACAGGACCAGGTCTGGAGCCTGCCCCAACTTACCGCCTATGCCCTTGCCCACAATCCGCAAACAGCGGCCGCCTGGGATTCCCTGCGTGCCGAAGCAGCCGGGGTGGGTGTGGCAGAGAGCGCCTGGTTACCGACTTTAACCCTCAGCACTTCGGCTTCACGTCGCCAGTCGGCTTCTACGGCGGGTTTTACCGTACCTGCGCGTAACAGCGTCAATCCCAATTTAACCCTCAGTTACACTCTCTGGGATTTTGGCCTGCGCTCCGCCAAAACCGATGCGGCAAAAGCCCAGGAATGGGTAGCTGGTTTCACCCAGAATCAGGAAATCCAATCTGTGGCTTTCAGCGTGGCCCAAGCCTATTATCAGGTGCTCGGCAACCAGTCCCTGCTGCTTGCCGATGAAAAAACCGTTGCCGAAAATCAGAAAAACCTGGAAGCCGCAGAAGTCATGCACCGCGCCGGTCAGGCGACAGTAGGGGCCCTGTATCAGGCGCGGGCGGCCATGGCTCAGTCACAATCCACCCTTGCCGCCCAACAGCAGACCTTGCTGAGCAGCCAGGGGGTACTGGCCAGCACCCTCGGCCTGAGCCCCAAAACCCTGCTTAAAATTCACGCGCTGCAACTCACTCAAACACCCCCGCAACTGCACGATGCGGCAGAAACCCTGATGCAATCTGCACTGAGCGCCAACCCGGCCTTGCAGGAAGCGCGAGCCCAGGTGGCTGCGGCCCAGGCCAATGTGCGGAGTGCAGAAGCCAGTGGCTTGCCCACTCTGGGGGCCAGCAGTTCTTATGGCTACCTGTTTCAGGGTGGCTTTCAACCCGGCGACACCTGGACCGTTGGCTTTACTCTGACGGTTCCATTGTTTACGGGCTTTAATAACCACTACCAGGTTCGCCAGAACGAGGCATTGCGGGATCAGGCTGAAGCCAATCTTGCCAGCAGTCGTAATAGCACCGAAAGTACGGTCTGGCAGGATTATCATAATTTTCAGGGTGCGACAGCAGCATGGCCAGGAGCTCGCAGTGGCCTGCAGAACGCCGACAAAGCCCTGGAAGTAGTACAGGCACAATATCGTGTTGGGCAAGCCACCATCCAGGATGTGTTACTGGCAGAATCCACTCTGGCGCAGGCGCGTTACACCCTCATTCAAAATCTGGTCAGCAGTTACGTGGCACTGGCACAACTCAGCCAGGCTGTGGGCATGCCTTTGGGAGCACAAAAACCGTGATTCGTTATCCACTTATTTTCCTCCTGACCGCTGTTACATTGGGCCTGACGGGGTGTCAGAGCAAAGCCCGACATGAAATGCCCCCACTTCAGGTACAACTGACCAGCCCGACCCAGGAGAATATGACGCACTACGTCGGCTATCTTGGAACCGTGACCCCTATCCAGACTGTCACCGTCATTCCCCAGACTTCGGGGCTGCTACAAAATATCTCTTTCACGCAGGGCGCCATGGTCAGCAAGGGTCAAACCCTGTTTACCATTGACCCGGCCCAAACCCAGGCGGCGCTTGCCCAGGCTCAGGCCAAACTGGCTGCCGATCAGGCTACTGCCCGCTACAACCGCAACCTGGTTGATCAGGATCGCCCCCTGGCGGAAAAAGATTTTATTACCCGCCAGAGCTTTGACCAGGCGGTTTCCCAGGCTCAGGCGGCGGCAGCTCAGGTGGCCGAGGATCAAGCCGCTGTGCAGCAGGCTCGGATTAATCTGTCTTACACCAGGATTACCGCGCCTATCAATGGTCGCATCGGCTTGGCGCTGGTCAAAGCCGGGAATCTGGTGGTCGCCAATCAAACCCAATTAACCACCATCAATGAAATCAACCTCATCACCATCAACTTCAGTGTTCCTCAAGCACAACTGGGGGCCGCCAGACAGGCACAAACCCAAAACACCAACCTGCCCATTCAGGACGAAAAAGGTGGGACGCTTCTGGCTCAAGGCAAGCTGACTTTTATTGATAACACCGTCAGTGCCAGCACCGCCACGGTCAGCTTGCAGGTCACGGTGCCCAATACCGACCATAAACTCTGGCCGGGTCAGTACGTGCTGGTGCAAATGCCTGTCCAGCACATCGCCAATGCTCTGGTGCTGCCCGTAGGGGCTGTGCAACAGGGTAGTTCCGGTCCTTTCGTTTATACCGTCGAACAGGGCAAAGCAACAGACAAGGCCATTCAGGTTCTCTGGGAAACGGGAGCGAAGGCGGTGATCAGCGGCATTACGACCCATACCCAGGTCATTTTCCCGCTGCCGGCCCGACTTTATCCCGGTGCCGCCGTACAAGTAGGTGAGGCCAAGCACTCCACCGGGCAGCATTCAGGTAAGCTATCGTGAATTTCTCCGCGTTATTCATCCGGCGCCCGGTGATGACCGTTGTCATCATCCTCGGGTTGGTGATTTACGGCATTTTTGCCTTTACCAATCTGCCAGTCGCCCTCCTGCCCAGCGTCGATTTCCCAACCGTCATGGTCTCGGCCAGTTTGCCTGGCGCCAGCCCTCAGACCATGGCCAGCGCCGTCGCCACGCCTCTCGAAAAACAGTTTTCTTCCATCCCCGGGCTGTCTTCGATGAGTTCCGTCAACAATCAGGGCTCCACACGCATCATTCTGCAGTTTGATCTCAGCCAGAATATCGACGTAGCCACCCAGAATGTATCCAATGCCGTCACTCAGGCCAGTCATCTGTTGCCACCCGGCATGACCAGTCTACCTTTTGTCAAACAACTGAATCCTTCTGCGGCCCCCATCGAATTCATCGCTCTTTCCGCACCCAACATGCCTATCTACAAGCTCAATGAGTACGCAGTAGATAAGGTGGTGCCAGCCATTTCCGGTATTCCCGGGGTAGCACAGGTGCAAATATTTGGTGAGCAGAATTACGCCGTACGCATTCATGCCAATCCATTTGCAATGCAGGCGCATGGTATTTCCCTGCAGGATCTCAGCACGGCCATCAACAATCACAATGTGAATTTACCCCAGGGAACGGTTCTGGGCGCCGTCCGTAATTACGCGGTGAATGTTCATGGTCAGTTACAGGACGCCCAGGCTTTTGCCAACATGCCCGTAACTTTTGCCAACGGCGCTGTAGTCCCCCTTTCCGACATCGCTCAGGTGCGCAATGGGGTTGATAATGACCAGATTGCCAGCTGGATTGGCGACCAGCGCGCCCTGATTCTGGCGGTCGTCCGCCAGCCCGACGCCGATACGGTCGCCATTTCTGATGCTATCGGCAAGCGTCTGCCGACGCTTGCTGCCAGCCTGCCCGGCGGGGCGAAAATGACCGTGGTTTATGACAAAGCAGACTATATCCGCTCCGCCGTGGAAGAAGTGGAAATCACCTTGCTTCTGGCTTCCCTGCTGGTAGCTGGCGTGCTCTGGCTGTTCCTGCGCCGGGGTAGCCCCACGCTGATTGGGGCAGTAGCCATTCCAACTTCTATTTTGGCCACCTTCGCCATTATCTACGAGCTGGGCTACACCCTGAACACCCTGACTCTGCTGGCCCTGACTTTGGCCGTCGGATTTGTGGTGGATGACGCCGTGGTCATGCTCGAAAACATCACCCGCCACGAAGAAAATGGTGAAGAACCTTTCCAGGCGGCCATTACCGGCAGCCGGGAAATTGGTTTTACCGTCATTTCCATGACCCTGTCTCTGGCCGTCGTGTTCCTGCCCTTTCTGGTTATGGGCGGCATTATTGGTCGTTTGTTTCGGGAGTTCGGGGTCACGATAGCCATCGTCATCCTCATGTCAGGACTGGTCTCGCTGACTTTGACCCCCATGCTCTGCGCCCGTTATTTGCGGGTAAAACATCATAGTCCCAGCCGCTTTGAGTCGGGCTTTGCGCGGCTGCGCAACTGGTATGGACGCAGTTTGCGCACAACCCTGCGGCATCGCGGCTGGGTGTATATGGCTGCGCTGCTCAGCCTGCTGGGCATGATCGGTCTATTCGTCATTCTGCCCAAAGGGTTCATTCCCAGCGAAGATAGCGGCATGATCATGGGCAACCTGGAGTACCCTCAGGGTATTTCCTTCAGTCAACTGGAAGATACCCAGCAACGTATCGCCACGGCCGTAGGTGACAACAAGGCCGTACAGGCGGTCATGTCCAGCGCCGGACAGGGAGCGGGTGCTTTTGGGTCCGCCAATACCGGACGCCTGATCATCCGTCTGAAACCGCTGGGGCAAAGAGCTTCCGGAGAGCAGGTCATCACCCAGTTACGCCAAATTGTCAGTCACTTTAATGGCGTGGAGGCCAGCTTCCAGTTGCCTCCAGCCATTCAGATGGGGCCGGTGTCGTCGCAGTCTCACTATCAATACATTCTCCAGAGCGAGGACCAGGACAGTCTCAACGAGGCAGTCCCCAAATTGGTAAAAGCCCTGCGCAAAGTGCCGGGACTCCAGGCCGTCAATAGTGATCTGCAACTAGCCAATCCCGAAATCGAGGTCCATGTATTGCACCAACGTGCCCAGGCCCTCGGAGTAACGCCTCAGGGCATTGAGCAAGCCCTCAACTTTGCCTTCGGCGGCACCCAGGTCGGAACCATTTATGCCTCCACCAACCAGTACGAGGTCATTCTGGATCTGGAGCGAAAGTTTCAGGAAAACCTGGGTGCCCTTTCGGCGATTACCATTCCCGGTACTGCCGGCCTGGTACCCTTGGCAGCCATTGCCCATTTTGCCTATGGCGTAGGGCCCTTGAGCATCAGTCATTATGATGGCCTGCCCAGTGTCACCATTTCCTTCAACCTGGCCCCCGGTGTCTCCCTGGGAGAGGCCACCCAACGGGTGCAAAAAGCTGCCGCACAAATTCTTCCCGCCAACGTGCAGGGTGAGTTTGGCGGCTCGGCAGCGGCCTTTTCTCAATCCACGAACACGCTGCCCTTGCTGCTTCTTGCCACCATCGCCCTGATTTATGCGATTCTGGCCATTCTCTACGAAGACTTCATCCACCCGTTGACCATTCTGACCGCCTTGCCACTGGCAGGTTTCGGCGCGCTGCTGGCTTTGTGGATATTCCATCAGGAACTGGATTTGTTCAGCTTTGTGGGCATTATCATGCTCGTGGGTCTGGTCAAGAAAAATGGCATTATCATGGTGGATTTTGCCGTCCATCGGCGGCGCGAGGGTGCCAGTGCAGAAGATGCCATTGTCGATGCCTGCATTACTCGTTTCCGCCCGATCATGATGACCAACCTTGCGGCGGTATTGGGCATTTTGCCTATCGCCATCGGCATCGGCGCTGGTGCAGAATCGCGGGTTCCACTGGGTGTTGCGGTAGCCGGGGGCATTGTTGTTTCACAATTTTTGACCCTTTATATCACTCCCGCTTTTTATGTGCTCTTTGAAAACTGGAAAGGACGCTGGCGACGCCAGCCTCGGCCGGCACAGAGCAGCCCGGCGATTTCCGGGGATCACCCATAAACCTCAAAACGGCGGTTGGCCGGGAAGCTTTGCAGCGACTTTGGCCTGCGCCGTAGGCGATGCGACCCTGTTTCGGAATGGCATCTGAATGGATAAGTTCTGCATTATCACCGAATTGTGATATATAGCGAGCAGCTATCCGCAGAATAGAGAGTCCATGATGCCTGCAAAAATCCTGTTATTACTTGCCCTTGCCAGTCTGGCAGGCTGCGCTACTGTATCCACCTCCGAGTCCAACCATCAGACGAATAGTGCCGCCACGCAAAGCGCCCAACTCGCGCAACAAAAAGCCAAACTGGCCGAACAGCACCTGGCAGCCATTGCTGGCCAACGTGCTACTGCAGAACGGCAGTTTTGTCCCAACTGGCAACAGGCACTCCTTCACGCCCGTAATAATGCTATCGGCTGTGCCCAAATGCCGATCAATGCCCAGTCCGCCTGCTGGCAGGCGGTTGCCCAATGGGCCAACGAGGAAAGCCAATATTTTCATGCTCTGCGCCCTTTGTTCACCCATAGCCCCTACGCGGAACCCGCAGGGCATGCCGCACACTTTTTCGATTTGGCCCAAAGCTGGGCCATGACCTGCGAAGATGGCAGTACTGCCTGCACCCAGGCCTCAGGACATCAGCAAATGGATCAGGAGAAAAAACAGGTGAATCAGTTTTGTGTGCAATAAAAACTCGGATCCAAGTGGCTGCAAACAATCCACGCCAAATACTTTTTTGAAGATGAATCATTATATGCATCACCAGAAAAATTGGGTAAGATAAATTTCAGTAGAAAATACTGACTTTACAATTAACTAGAAGATTTACCTACCCATAACTCAAAAAGGGAGAAACCATGTTCAAGGGTTTTATAGGAGATTTTAAAACATTTCTGCAGCGTGGGAATGTGATTGATCTGGCCGTCGCTTTTGTCATTGGTACAGCCTTTTCCGCTATTGTCACGTCACTGGTGGGCAATATCATCATGCCGCCCATCGGCTTGTTGCTCGACAAGGTCGATTTTTCCAACTTGTACGTCATTCTGAAAGAAGGCAGCACTGCCGGTCCTTACCTGACCCTCGCAGCGGCAAAAAAAGCAGGCGCAGTCACTCTTAATTATGGCCTGTTCATCATTTCACTGATCAGCTTTTTCATCATTGCTCTGGTCATTTTTTCCATTGTCCGCGTCATCAACAAACTCTACCCAAAACCTGTTGCACCGGCTTCCACAAAAAGCTGCCCCTATTGCTATTCGTCCATCCCTTTGGCGGCTACGCGTTGCCCCAGTTGCACCTCCCAACTGGAATCCTGATCAGGTAATAACTTTGGCGAAGCCCGCTCACTGAGAGCCCCTTCGCCTTTCCTGCGTAGTTGCCGTATGCTCATGACTCATTATGTACACGGGATGGATCATGTGATCTGGGAGCTTTTTCTGGTTTTCCTGGTCGGGCTATTGCTCGGACTGGGTATTCTGTTTTTTTTGAGTCGGCAAAACTTAGGTCGCCAGCAGGACGAGGCAGCAGCTTTCCAGGCACGTCAGGAACAACTTATCAGCGAACTGCGTGCCCAAATTCAGGCGCATCAATCCGAGCTGCTGAAACAAAATGAAAGCCGGGTCCGGGCAGAAACGGAAAACCGACAGATTCCTTTACTGAATGACGCACTCAAAAATGCTCAGGATGAAACCAATCAGTTACAGCTTAATCTCAACCAGATGCGCGGGCAGCAGGCAGAATTACAGGAACGCCTGGAACAGGAGCGCCTGCGCAGTAACGAGAAACTGACGTTGCTGGAAGAAGCCCGGCAGCGCCTCACCGAAACTTTCCAGTCCCTCTCTGCCGACGCCCTGCGCCGCAATAATCAATCTTTTCTGGATCTCGCCAGGGAAAACCTCGAACGCTTTCAGGAAAACGCCAAAACTGACTGGGATGTCCGCCAGAAAGCAGCAGGACAACTCATCGAACCCATTCGTGAATCCATGGAAAAAGTGGGCCAGCGCATGGATGCCATGGAAAAAACCCGTATTGATGCTTATGGCGCTTTAAATGAACAACTGCGTGGCCTCGTTCAGGACCATCTGCCCCGTCTGCATCAGGAAACAGCTGCTTTGGTAAAGGCACTGCGTCAACCTGCCGCGCGAGGACGCTGGGGCGAAATGCAGCTCAAACGCGTCGTGGAAATGGCAGGAATGCTGGCCTACTGTGATTTTGCCGAACAGGAAAGCGTGCAGACGGAAACCGGGCAGCAACGCCCCGATCTGGTTGTCCGACTGCCCGGAGGCAAACGCCTGATTGTAGATGCCAAGGCGCCCCTTAACGCCTACCTGGAAGCCATGGAAAGCGAGGATGAGCAAAAACGTCAGCAGTTCCTGCTCAAGCATGCCCAAGAACTGCGCACGCACATGACCCAACTCAGCAAAAAATCCTATTGGGAACAATTTCAGCCCACCCCTGAGTTCGTGGTGCTTTTTGTCCCCGGAGAAGTATTTTTCAGCGCGGCGCTCCAGGCCGATCCTGCGCTAATTGAATTTGGCGTCGAACAAAAAGTCATTGTTGCCAGCCCAACCACCCTCATTGCTCTGCTGCGAGCAGTTTCATACGGATGGCGGCAGGAGTCTCTGGCTGAAAATGCCAGAGCAATCAGTGAGTTGGGCAAAGAACTTTATGATCGTCTTCATACGCTCGCCGGACACTGGAGCAGGGTAGGAAAAAATCTGGGACAGGCAGTTGATGCGTATAACAAGGCCACCGGCTCACTGGAAGGTCGTGTTCTCAGTTCCGCCAGGAAGTTCCGGGACCTCAAGGCTATTGCAGACGACAAGGAATTAGCAGTCTCAGAACCGGTAGAACTCAATCCGCGTCAATTACAGGCAGACGAACTGATCGGCGAAAAGCTGCCCGACTCTATCGATTAGACGGAGTCGCCGGTCGCTTGCCCGGCATCCTGCCGACGGGATTGCGCCTGCACGAGCGCCAAAGGCAGGCTGAAAATGACTTTTTCTTCAACCCCCGCTGTTTCCTGCGGTGCAGTGGCGCCCCATTCCTGTAACTGGTCGATAATACCTTTCACCAGACTTTCCGGTGCCGACGCACCGGCACTAATCCCGATTTTGCCGACATCAGCAAACCATTCCCTACGCAATTGGCTCGAATCTTCAATCAGATGCGTTGGTGTATCCAGCCTTCCGCCCAGCTCGGCCAGACGGCTGGAGTTGGAACTGTTGGGAGCCCCGACCACCAGCAAAATATCCACCTCGGGAGCCAGCGTTTTGACGGCATCCTGACGATTTTGAGTGGCATAACAAATGTCATCTTTTTTGGGGCCCTGAATGTGTGGAAAACGCACACGCAGGGCCTGAATCACCTCGGCAGTATCATCCATACTCAGGGTTGTCTGGGTAATATAAGCCAGCTTTTCCGGGTTGCGCGGAGTCAGACTGGCCACATCAGTGACATTGGAGACCAGATACATCATTCCTTCTTCCACCTGCCCCATGGTGCCTTCAACTTCCGGATGCCCGGCATGACCAATCAGCACCATTTCCATCCCGTCCCGACTGTATTTCTTGACCTCCATATGGACCTTGGTGACCAACGGGCAAGTCGCGTCAAAGACACTCAGTCCTCGGGCAGCCGCATGCTGACGTACCGCAATGGGGACCCCATGCGCACTGAAAATGACCGTTGCGGCATCGGGAACCTCGTCCAGTTCCTCCACAAATATCGCCCCACGGGCACGCAGGTCCTCGACAACATGGCGGTTATGCACGACTTCATGCCGCACATAAATCGGTGCCCCGAAAAGCTCCAGAGCGCGGTCCACAATTTGAATGGCGCGATTGACGCCAGCGCAAAAACCACGTGGATTGGCTAACAAAATTTCCATATCGAAGCTCTCTAAAAGATTTAAGGGAATGGTCCATCCTGCCGCTGGCGCTGTCAACCCAAACGAAAGCGCCCAGCCCAGGCCCAAATTCACCTCGCCGGAATTTTATCTGGCTTCAGCAACTTTAGCTGATTGTCATAAAAGTGTCATATTCACCTGATATGATTCCACCGGAATATCAACCAGTTCTCGGGAGACATCATGGCAGAAAGCTCCAAACCCGCGCAAAATCTGCGGGAGCAACCAATCTCTACAGACAGCAACGCGCATAGTCTCACCAGCTCGGGAGATATTGCCCCGGATTTAAGTCCTGAAGGCATTCGTGATTTCGTCATCCATGAAGCCGTAGAAGCAGCCCAGGCGCAGCAAAGTGCCATCGTCACCGACTATGTAAACAGTCATCCCCAGGCCGCCCAGTCTATGGATGCCGCCATTCAGGTGATTCATTCTGATGTCAGCCCGGAAGATCTGGAGCATCTGCACGAGAGCGGAGCCATCCATCCGGGCAAGTACGTCGCAAACACGGATGATGCCCTCAATGACGACTGGCGTACCGGCGGTTATCCCTACAAATTCCGGATGACGCGCCGGGACTATGAACACGGTAAGTATGGCTTGCAGGTAGAGCTACTCAAGTTACAGGCCTGGGTGAAATCCAGCGGTCAGAAAGTTGTCGTCATCTTTGAAGGGCGGGATGCGGCGGGCAAGGGCGGCACCATCAAGCGCTTCATGGAACATCTCAATCCGCGTGGTGCCAGAGTGGTTGCGCTGGACAAACCTTCTGAAAGAGAAAAGGGACAGTGGTACTTCCAACGTTATGTGGAACAACTGCCTACCGCTGGCGAAATGGTGTTTTTCGATCGCTCCTGGTACAACCGTGCGGGCGTCGAGCGGGTAATGGGTTTCTGCAATGAAGCCGATTATCAGGAGTTCATGCGCCAGGTTCCGGAATTTGAGCGACATCTCATTTACAGCGGTATTCATCTCGTCAAGTTATGGTTTTCAGTGACTCGTGACGAGCAACACCGGCGTTTTGAAGAGCGCAAAGTGCATCCCCTCAAGCAGTGGAAGCTATCTCCCATGGATCTCGCCTCCCTGGATCGCTGGGAAGATTATACCCGTGCCAAGGAAACCATGTTTTTCCATACAGATACGGCTTATGCGCCGTGGACTGTGGTCAAATCCAATGACAAAAAACGGGCTCGACTAAATGCCTTGCGGCATCTGCTCCAGGTCATTCCCTACGACAATAAGGACCTCCATGCCATTGGTCCCGTCGACGGACTGGTGGTCAGCCGCGCCCACGTCATGTATGGCGAGACCAATTCTCAAGAACTCAATCCCTTTAACGGCAACAATTCACCGGAATCCGCTGGCTAAATCCACTCCAAGGAGCACTTGACCGTGAGCACAGAAAAAATTCACACCCCGCCTTCGGGGAAAAGTATCCAGCAATATATTGACGAAACACCTGCCTGGCCCGATGGCACGTCTCTCAAGGGTACACCCATGACGGCCATGCAATGGCGGATCTGGAGCCTTGCCGTGGCCGGTAAGTTTTTTGAGGGCCTGGTGATTTTCATGACGGGTATTGCCTTACCCCTCATCGTCCGGGACTTTACCCTGCAGGCCGCCCAAAAAGGTGTAGTCACTGCCGTGGCACTTTTCGGTATCCTGATTGGAGCCACCATGCTGGGTGGACTGTCCGATATATTCGGGCGTAAACGCATGTTCATTGCAGAAATGATGATTTTTGTGTTGTTTCTCATCGGTCTCACCCTGAGCCCCAGCTATCTCTGGATGGTAATTTGCCTCTTTGGGATTGGGCTGGCTTTGGGTTGTGACTACCCCACTGCCCATCTGGTCATTTCTGAAGCGGTTCCCAGCAAGGGACGCGGCGGCCTGGTTCTTGGTGCCTTTGCCTTCCAGGCTGTAGGCGCAATTGTCGGTGCCGGTCTGGGCATTATCATTCTCGATGTTTATCCCGAAGTGGATGCCTGGCGCTGGATGTACGCTGCAGCGATTATCCCGGCCATTTTGGTGATTGTCGGCCGGTTTTTTATCACCGACAGCCCCCACTGGCTGGCTAGCAAGGGACGTATGGAAGAAGCGGAAAAAGAAACCCGCCGCCTGCTCAAGCGGGTTCCCCAATATCCCAAAGAAGTGGTCCTAAACAGGGAACACGCCCACCAGCACCAAAAAGTCAGTCCTGCTGTGCTTTTCAACAACAAAAATCGGCGCGCTACTTTCCTCGCCGCCATCCCCTGGTTTATTCAGGACTTAGGTACTTACGGTATCGGCATTTTTACCCCGATCATTCTGGCCACCACCCTGGGTGCTTCCAGGGATGTGCATAGCGTTGCTGACCTGGCACAAAATGTGATGCTCTCTGCCAAAGGTACCGCCCTGCTCGATGTGCTGTTGATTCTGGGGGTGCTTGCCGCTATTTTCTTTGTGGAAGGGACCGGCCGCATCAAGTTGCAAATCATCGGTTTTATCGGCTGTGCTGTCGGTCTGGGTCTGGCTGCCATTTCTTTGAACTTGCCGGATGGTGACAAAACCATTCTGCTTTTTGCCGGATTCATGCTTTTCAATTTCATGACCAATCTCGGCCCCAACGCCCAGACTTATCTGCTGGCCGGTGAAGTATTTCCGACCTCCATTCGCGGCTATGGTGCCGGATTTGCGGCTTCTTTCGCCAAAATTGGTGCGGTCATGACAGCCTTTTTGTTCCCCATCCTGCTCCACACCATTGGTACCCAAATCTTGTTGATCATTCTGGTGGGCACGTCAATACTGGGGGCCATATTGACTTGGGTTTTCCAGGTCGAAACCCGTGGTAGCCTCGAAAAAATTGAAGAGGCGCGCGTGCAACCTCAAGTCTGAGGGGTTTGCTTGTGGGTCCGCGCAGCTTGCGGACCCTGTTTCTCCGCCGGAAATGGCTGTTGGCGTTTCCGGCGGAACCGTTTATGGGGTAGGCGACCGCAACATCCGCAAAGGAGTCTGAAATATGCTGGTCAACTGTGTGGTATATAACGATGGACATAAGGTCGCAGACAGCACCCTGGAGGACATTCCTCAACACTTGCAGCAAGCCCAAAACTTTGTTTGGGTCGCCCTGCAAGATGCTACAGAACCAGAACTGCGCCTTCTGCAAAAGCAGTTCAATTTGCATGAACTAGCCGTGGAAGATGTATTTAATGGCTTGCAAAGGCCTAAAGTGGAAGAGTACGACGAACATCTCTTCGTCATACTTCAGGCCCCGGCCTACCACGGCAAAGATCTGCATATGGGCCAGATCAATATTTTTGTCGGCAGCAATTTTGTGCTTTCCGTCCGTCAGGATTGTGAACAAACCCTGCTGGGCGTCCGTGCCCGGGCCGAACGCGAGCCGCATCTGCTCAAATACGGCTCTGCTTATGTGCTTTATGCCCTGTCCGACGCCATTGTCGACCTGTTTTTCCCGGTAGTGGATATGCTGGATGATGAACTGGAACAACTGGAAACCGTGATGTTTCACAATCAGGAAGCACGCCAGAACATGGAGCGCCTGTATGATTTTAAATATAAAAGCAATGTGTTACGCCATGCGTTACTCCCTCTGGCAGACGGCTTCAGCAAACTGTTTGGCGGACGGGTCCCCGCCCAGATAGATGGCGCAGAAAACTACTTCCGGGATGTTCATGATCATATCATGTTGCTCAACAGCCAACTGGACACTATCCGTGACACCATCTCCACCGCGATTCAGGTCAATCTTTCCCTGATTGCCATCGACCACGGCGAGGTCAACAAAAAGCTGGCGGGCTGGGGTGCCATTCTGGTGCTGATTACCATTTTTACGGGCATCTGGGGCATGAACTTTGAGTACATGCCAGAACTTCACTGGAAGTTCGGATACCCCATGGCCCTGACCGTCATGGCCGGATCATCCTATTACCTCTACCGTCGCTTCAAGAAAGCCGGCTGGATTTAGTTTTCAGAGATCCCCCCACAACGCCTGCAACACGGCGACCGCTGCAACTGCAGCGGTTTCCGCCCGCAGAATGCGTGGCCCCATGCCCACCTTTTGAAAACCATGGGCGCTTGCCGCTGCCAGTTCAGAACTACTCAGCCCACCTTCAGGCCCACTTAACAGCGTCACTTCCGACTCGGGGTGAGGCAGTTCACGCATCTTCGCATTCTCCGGCGCAGGGTCCAGAACCAGACTCTGGCCCCGGCACAGGGACCAGGCATTAGTCAGAGCGATAGGCGGCAACACTTTCGGAATGCTCGTCGCGCCACTCTGCTCACAGGCCGCAATCACCATATCCTGCCAACGTTGGAGACGTTTTTCGCCGCGCGTTTCTTTAATCTGTACCACGGCATGCTGGCAAGCCACCGGCAGAATCGTCTGCACGCCCAGTTCTACGGCTTTTTGCAGGCTCCAGTCCCAACGCTCCCCGCGCATCAAGGGCAACCACAGATGAATCATGAGCGGAGAACGTGTTTGCCGCACAAAACGCCCGCTGATCTGGATTTCGGCGCGGTTACCGGTAATGCCTTTCAATGTACCGGCATAGACGCAACCATCCCCGTTGAAGAGAGTCACATCCTGAGCAATGCGCGCGCGCAGCACTTTCAATAAATGATGGCTGGGCTCCGTGGGCAAAAGAAAAGCACCGCTTTCGGGCAATTCGGAATCAGCGTATAAATGAATGCGCGGCATCACGGTAGACTTTCAGCAAGAAATAATAACTATATCATCGCAGCGCCGTAGTAGTGGGTCAAAAATCACGGAGACGGGCATGTCCAGAATCAATGAAATCGACCAGCAATGGGTGGGAAAATTGCTGCGTACCAGTGCCGAGCGTTTCGTTCTGCCGCGTTTTCATACTGTAGTCAGTAGTCGCAAGCCTGACGGCAGCATCGTCACCAGCGCTGACATAGACAGTCAGAATTTTCTTCAGGATATGCTGGCCGCCCGCTATCCCGATATTCCCCTACTGGGCGAAGAGATGCCCCGCGAAGAACAACAATCCCTCCTGAAAAACAGTGATGCACTTTGGTGCCTGGACCCTCTGGACGGCACCAGTAATTTTGCCGCAGGGGTGCCGGTTTTTGGCGTCTCTCTGGCCCTGCTGGAAAAGGGGCATTCGGTCATGGGCTGGATTTATGATCCGGTACGCGCTGAACTTTTTTCAGCCGTACAGGGAAAAGGGGCTAAAGTTGATGGCACTTCACTCCACACTCGCGAAGCTCCGGCGCTGAAACACTGCGTAGGGGTGGTGGACTACAAACGACTGGATCGAAATCTGGCCCTGCGCATCATTGATGAACGCCCCTTTCATAGCCAACGTAATTTCGGTTCATCCGTATTGGAATGGTGTTGGCTGGCGGCGGGACGCTACCATTTTTATTTGCATGGTGCCCAGCAACTTTGGGATCGCGCCGCAGGCGCATTGATTCTCCAGGAAGCCGGTGGTCAAATTTCCCAGTTCAATGGTCAGGCTCTTCAGGAAAAAGACCTGAAGCCACGCTCCGCTCTGGCCACACTGGATCCAAATTTGCACCAAACCTGGCGAAACTGGCTGGAGCATGCCTCCGATAAGGCCTCCGAGTTCCCAAACGCGGTCCTTTGATTTATGCTAAAACGAATTATGTCTTCCATCTAATTCCGCCACTGAAGGGAACAACCTTATGTCATCCATAGGTAGTCTTGCGCTGTCTCTACTCCCCGTTACCGAATCTGCCGCCCGCGCTGCCAGCGCCTGGATTGGGCGTGGTGAAAAAGAACTGGGAGATGGAGCCGCTGTAGATGCCATGCGTGCTGCCATTGCTCAAGTCCCCATGCGCGGCGTGGTCATCATCGGCGAAGGCGAAAAAGACGAAGCGCCCATGCTCTACAATGGTGAGCAGGTTGGATCGGGCACGGGTCCGGAAGTGGAAATCGCCGTGGATCCCGTCGAAGGCACCACCTTTTTAGCCCAAGGCATGCCCGGTTCCATTTGTGTGCTGGCAGCAGCCCCCAAAGGCAGCATGTTCCAGCCCGGCCCCGCATATTACATGGACAAGTTGATTGTCCCCGCCCCGGCGCGCGGCAAAATTGATCCCGAAGCCCCCATGAAAGCCAAATTGCAGGCACTGGCCAAATCTCTCGGCAAAGATGTGAAAGAATTGCGCATTTTCCTTCTGAAAAAGCCTCGTCATGACGCCATGATCCGCGAAATTCAAGCCGCAGGCGCGACGGTTCGCCTGCAGACAGACGGTGACGTCAGTGGTGGCATCATGGCAGCCCTGGGTACCAAAGTGGATGCTATGATGGGCATCGGTGGCACACCCGAAGGCGTCATCTCGGCCTGCGCCGCCCGCGCCATGGGCGCGGACATGTTTGGCTGCCTGGCCCCGCAAAAACCCGGCGAAGCCGAAGCTATTGCCGAAGCGGGCCTGAAAGCAGGTCAATGGCTGAGCCGTGATGAACTGGTTTCCAGTGACGACGTGCTTTTCGTGGCGACTGGCCTGACTTCCGGCGACATTCTTGATGGCGTTACCCGTTCCCACTACTTTGTAGAGAGCGAAACCCTGGTCATTTCGGGTCATGACGGTATTTTACGTCGGGTCCGCACCCACCAGCGCGCCGACTGACATTTTCATTTATCCAAGGAGTGAGTTATGACTGTAACCCGTACTGATCTGGCCAATGCCATTCGCGTTCTGGCCATGGATGCCGTCGAAAAAGCGAACTCCGGCCATCCCGGAATGCCTATGGGCATGGCGGACATCGCCGAAGTCTTGTGGAATGATTTTCTGGTGCACAACCCGGCCAATCCGCATTGGGCCGGACGTGACCGCTTCATTCTTTCCAACGGCCACGGTTCGATGTTGCAGTATGCACTCCTCCACCTGAGCGGCTACGATTTGTCCATTGATGATCTTAAGCAATTCCGTCAGTGGCACAGCAAAACTCCCGGTCATCCCGAATATCGCGATACGCCCGGCGTTGAAACCACCACGGGTCCATTAGGTCAGGGCATTGCCAACGGTGTGGGTATGGCCCTGGCGGAACGTATGCTGGCTGCCCAGTTCAACCGCCCCGATCATGAAATCGTCAGCAACTACACTTATGTATTTCTGGGCGACGGCTGTCTCATGGAAGGGGTTTCCCATGAAGCCTGCTCTTTGGCCGGGGTCTGGGGTCTGAACAAGCTTGTCTGCTTTTACGATGACAACAACATTTCTATTGATGGTCATGTGGACGACTGGTTCGGGGACGATACCCCGGCGCGTTTTGAAGCCTACGGCTGGCATGTCGTTCGTCATGTGGATGGTCACGATCCCGAAGCCATCAAAAAGGCCATCACTCAGGCCCACAAACAAACCACGCAACCGACCCTGATTTGCTGCAAGACCGTCATTGGTCATGGCTCACCCAACAAGGCTGGCACCCACGATGTGCATGGAGCCGCGCTGGGCGCTGAAGAAATTGCCCTGACGCGCAAGAATCTCGGCTGGAGTGGTGCTCCCTTTGAAATTCCGGAAGCGGTTTATCACGGTTACAACGCCAAAGCCAAAGGGGAAACGGCGGAGAGTGCCTGGAAAGAAAAGTTTTCCAAATACAAGGCCAACTTCCCCAAGGAAGCAGCCGAATTTGAACGGCGCCTGAGTGGTGAAGCCAGTCCCGAATTTGACGCGGCCATTGCCCGAATCATCGGCGAATTCCGTAAGGAAAACCCGAAAATTGCGACCCGCGTTGCCTCGGGTAAAACCATTCAGGGTATTGCTGCCTCTCTACCTGAATTTCTCGGTGGCTCCGCCGATTTGACGCCTTCCAACAATACTCGCTGGAAAGAAGCGATTGACATCGGCAAGCACCGTTTGATGGGTAATTACATTCACTATGGTGTGCGTGAATTCGGCATGTCGGCCATCATGAACGGTGTATCCTTGTATGGCGGCTTCCTGCCCTTCGGTGGCACTTTCCTGATTTTCTCGGATTACAGCCGCAACGCGATTCGCATGTCAGCCCTGATGGGTATTCGCGTCGTCTATGTCATGACCCATGATTCCATTGGTCTTGGTGAAGATGGTCCCACCCATCAACCGGTTGAGCAGGTCAACAGCTTGCGGCTGATCCCCAACCTCAACGTCTGGCGTCCTGCGGACGCCGTAGAAACAACCATTGCCTGGGAATCCTCCGTCAAGCTCCAGCGTACGCCGTCCTTGCTCGCTCTCAGTCGTCAGAACTTGCCAGCACTGCCCCATACGGATGAAACCGTAGCCAATGCCCGTCGTGGTGGCTATGTCATCAAGGATGCCGAGGCTGGCAAGGCACAAGGTATTTTGATTGCTACCGGTTCTGAAGTTGAACTGGCCCTGGCGGCCCAGGCGAAACTGGCTGAACAGGGTCACGCCGTTCGGGTGGTTTCCATGCCTTGTATGGACATCTTCGCCGCTCAGGATGCCGCCTATCAGGAAAGCGTTTTGCCCGCCAGCATCAGCAAGCGGGTCGCCATTGAAGCAGGCACCACGGGACTCTGGTACAAATACGTCGGATTGCATGGCGCCGTCGTCGGTATTGATCATTTCGGGGCTTCCGCTCCGGCACCGACGCTATTCGCCAAATTCGGCTTCACTGTGGACAACATTGTTGCCCAGTTCCAGTCGCTTTGAATTCATTTGCAATTTTGAGGAGTAAATATAATGACCATTCGCGTAGGTATTAATGGTTTCGGCCGCATCGGCCGCATGGCTTTTCGCGCCATCGCCAAGGAAGCAGAGTTCAACAACATTGAAGTTGTTGCCATCAATGACTTGCTTGAGCCTGACTACTTGGCCTATATGCTGCAGTATGATTCGGTTCATGGCCGCTTTCAGGGTGAAGTCAAGGTCGAGGGCAATGATCTCGTCGTCAACGGCAAGAGTATCCGCCTGACCGCCGAACGCGATCCTGCGAATCTCAAGTGGGGCGATGTAAACGTAGATGTAGTCATTGAATCTACCGGCTTTTTCCTGACGGGCGAGACCTGTCAGAAGCATCTGGACGCCGGCGCCAAAAAAGTGGTGCAGTCTGCGCCTTCCAAGGATGACACCCCGATGTTTGTTTACGGGGTGAATCACAGCAAGTATGCCGGTGAAAAAATCGTTTCGGCGGCTTCTTGCACCACCAACTGTCTGGCGCCCATCGCCAAGGTGCTGAATGATCACTTTGGTATCAAACGTGGCCTGATGAGCACGGTGCATGCTACAACCGCGACTCAGAAAACCGTTGATGGTCCTTCTGCCAAAGACTGGCGCGGTGGCCGTGGCATTCTCGAAAACATCATTCCTTCCTCTACGGGTGCTGCCAAGGCCGTAGGCAAGGTTATTCCTGAATTGAACAAAAAGCTGACCGGTATGTCTTTCCGGGTGCCTACTTCTGACGTTTCGGTGGTTGACCTCACTGCTGAGCTGAACAAGGAAACCAGCTACGAAGAAATCTGCAAGGCTATGAAAGCAGCCAGCGAAGGTCCGCTCAAAGGCGTCCTCGGCTATACCGAAGCCTCAGTGGTTTCCACCGACTTCCGTGGCTATCCGACCCCGTCCATTTTTGACGCTGGTGCCGGCCTGCAGCTGGATCCGACTTTCGTCAAGGTAGTGTCCTGGTATGACAATGAATATGGTTATACCTGCAACATGATGCGTTTCGTCAAGCACGTCGCCAGTCACTGATTATCACTACAAACTGGAGATGCCATCATGCATGTTCTGACCTTTGAAGACCTGTGCAAGCGTGGCCTAGCACAAGGCAAGCGGGTTTTTATCCGCGCTGATCTCAATGTTCCCCTGAGTAAGGAAGGGGCAATTGCCGATGACACCCGGGTGCGCGCTTCTGCACCTGCGGTCCAAATGGCTTTGGATGCCGGTGCTGGCGTCATGATCACCTCGCACCTGGGTCGTCCCACGGAAGGTGAATTCAAACCCGAAGACTCTCTGGCACCGGTGGCCAAGCGACTTTCCGAGCTGCTCGGTCGCCCAGTCCGTCTGCAAGCGGACTGGGTGGACGGTGGTTTCGAGGTCCAGCCCGGTGATGTGGTCATGCTCGAAAACTGCCGCATCAACAAGGGCGAAAAGAAAGATGACGATACTTTGGCGCAGAAATACGGAAAACTCTGCGACATTTTCGTCAATGATGCTTTCGGTACCGCCCATCGCGCCGAAGCCAGTACCCATGGTATTGCCAAGTATGCCCCGACTGCTTGTGCTGGCCCCCTGCTGGTGGGTGAACTGGATGCGCTCGGCAAGGCCTTGCAGAATCCCAAACGACCACTGGTCGCCATTGTGGCGGGCTCAAAGGTATCCACCAAGCTCACCATTCTCAAATCACTGGCCGACAAGGTAGATCAGCTGGTAGTAGGCGGTGGTATTGCCAATACCTTCATTCTTGCCGAAGGCTATGGAGTGGGTAAATCGCTCTGCGAGGCTGATCTGGTTCCCGAGGCAAAAGCCATCATTGCTGCCGCCAAAGCCAAGGGTGGCGTGGTTCCCCTGCCTACAGACGTAGTTGTTGCCAAGGAATTTTCGGCCACGGCACCGGCTCGCACGTGTGCGGTAGCCGACATTGCCGAAGATGACATGGTTCTGGATATCGGTCCGGATACCGCCAAGGCGTTGGGCGAGATTCTCAGAAAAGCGGGGACCATCGTCTGGAACGGTCCGGTAGGCGTCTTTGAGTTTGAAAATTTCGCGGGTGGAACCAAGGCCATTGCCCAGGCTGTCTCCGAAAGCACGGCATTTTCCATTGCCGGTGGTGGCGATACCATCGCGGCCATCAACCAGTTCCACATTGAAGACAAAGTTTCTTACATCAGCACCGGTGGTGGTGCCTTTCTGGAATTTCTGGAAGGCAAAACCTTACCGGCCGTTGCCATACTTGAAGAACGTGCACGAGGTAACAACACTTGATACGCCGGACGAAAATCGTCGCAACCCTAGGCCCTGCCAGTTCTGATGTGCAGGTCATCGATCGTCTGATCGAGGCGGGCGTCGATGTCGTCCGCCTCAATTTTTCTCATGGTTCCCCCGAAGACCATGTGCAAAGAGCGGAAATGGTGCGCGAACGGGCACGTGCCCATGGTCGCGCCATTGGGGTTCTGGCCGATTTGCAGGGCCCGAAAATCCGCATCGGCAAATTTGCCGATGGCAAAATTCATCTGAAAGAAGGCGATTCCTTCATTCTGGATATTCACTGCAGCATGGGAGATCAAACCCGGGTGGGGGTGACTTATCCACAGCTGGTCAGCGATGTGGATCGTGGTGCCACACTTCTGCTTAATGATGGCATGATTGTGCTCTGGGTCGAGAAGGTTCAGGGCGGCGAAATTCATACCCGGGTAGTACAGGGGGGTGAATTGTCCAACAGCAAGGGGATCAACCGCGCCGGTGGTGGTCTGACCGCGCCGGCTCTGACCGACAAGGATCGGGCCGACATCATCACGGCCGCCCAACTGGAAGCCGATTATCTGGCGGTTTCCTTTCCGCGCAGTGCGGCAGATATGGACGAAGCACGCCGCCTGTTCCGTGAAGCCGGAGGGCATGGTGCCCTGATTGCCAAAATCGAACGTGCCGAAGCGGTCGATGCGATTGAAGAGATTTTGGCGGTATCCGAAGGCATCATGGTGGCCCGGGGAGATCTCGGGGTGGAAATCGGCGATGCAGCCGTTCCTCCGGTGCAGAAGCGAATTATCGCCCTGGCCCAAAAACATAATCGCCTGAGTATCACTGCCACCCAAATGATGGAATCCATGATTCATCAGCCCATACCCACTCGTGCCGAAGTTTCCGACGTGGCGAATGCGGTTCTGGATGGTACGGATGCGGTCATGTTGTCGGCAGAAACGGCGAGCGGCGCTTATCCGGTAGAGGCCGTGGCGGCGATGGACCGTACCTGTCGCGAAGCTGAACGGCATGCCCCCAGCACCAACACCCTGCAGATTATTGATCGCCCGCTTGCCGGAGTGGATGAAACCATCGCAGCCGCCGCGCTTCTAGCTACCCTGCGCTCATCTATTGCCGCCATTGCCGCCTTTACGGAAAGTGGCTCTACGGCATTGTGGTTATCGCGGGCTAATCCCAAGGTGCCCATTTATGCGTTGACGCCCCAGGTGTATACCCGCCGTAAGGTGACTTTGTACCGGGGCGTTCATCCGGTGAATTTTCCACAAAACCGTCATGATGATCCTGTGCAGGTGATGCGCGCCGCCGAAGATGAGCTGCGCCGTCGTGGTGCAGTACGCGACGGAGACCTGATGTTGATTACCATTGGTGAGCCCATTGGCTCTCCGGGTGGAACCAATACCCTGAAACTGGTCCGTGTGGGAGACCTCACCCATCGCGGCTAGACAGAAACATACGAACCGGACTGATGACGGGCGGCTTGCAGTTTGCTTACCCCGTCTATAGGATTGATTAAAAACCAACCATTTTTCATTCACGTTTAGGAGAAGTGCTATGGCCCTCGTTTCACTGCGCCAGCTTTTGGATCACGCTGCAGAACACAGCTACGGAATTCCCGCATTTAATGTCAACAACCTGGAACAGGTTCGTGCCATCATGGAAGCCGCCGCTGCTGTTGATGCGCCGGTTATCCTGCAGGCCTCTGCGGGTGCCCGCAAGTATGCGGGTGAACCCTTCCTGCGCCACCTCATTTTGGCGGCCATCGAAGAATACCCTGATATTCCCGTCGTGCTCCATCAGGATCACGGTGCCAGCCCGGCCGTTTGTATTCAGGCCATCCGCTCCGGATTCTCCAGCGTCATGATGGACGGCTCGCTGATGGAAGATGCCAAAACGCCGGCCAGCTACGATTACAACACCGCCGTCACTGCCAAAGTGGTTGAAATGGCTCATGCTGTAGGCGTTTCTGTGGAAGGTGAACTGGGTTGTCTGGGATCCCTGGAAACCGGCATGGCTGGTGAAGAAGATGGAGTGGGCGCCGAAGGTTGCCTGACCCACGACCAGATGCTGACCGATCCGGAAGAAGCCGCCCAATTTGTGAAGGCCACCAAGCTCGATGCCCTGGCTATCGCCATCGGCACCAGCCATGGCGCCTACAAATTTACCCAGCCGCCAACCGGCAAGGTACTGCGTATTGACCGGATCAAGGAAATTCACGCCCGTATTCCCGATACCCATCTGGTCATGCACGGCTCCAGTTCCGTGCCCCAGGAATGGCTGAAAATCATCCACGAATTTGGTGGTGACATTGGCGAAACCTATGGCGTGCCCGTCGAAGAAATTCAGGAAGGCATCAAAAATGGTGTGCGCAAGGTCAATATCGACACCGACCTGCGTCTGGCCGCCACGGGTGCTGTTCGCCAGAGCCTTTACAAAAACCCGAAGAACTTCGATCCCCGCAAGTTCCTCACCGCTTCTCTGGATGCCATGCGCGACATCTGCCGTCAGCGTTTCGAAGCCTTCGGTACGGCTGGCAATGCCAGCAAGATCAAGGTGATTCAGCTGGACGACATGTTCAAGCGCTACAAGAAAGGTGAACTGGATCCCCGCGTCACTGGTCTCTGAAACGATTCCAGTTTTTGCAAACGGCGAGGGCGCACAGCGCTCTCGCCCTGTTTTGGAGGCCGTATGACACAATTCAAGATTTCACCCTCCATTCTCTCCGCTGACTTTGCCCGCCTGGGTGAAGAAGTGCGGGCAGTGGATGAAGCCGGCGCCGACTATATTCATATCGACGTCATGGACAACCATTTTGTACCCAACCTGACTATTGGACCGCTGGTCGCTGCGGCTATCAAACCCCATACCCAGAAGCCTCTGGATGTGCATTTGATGATTGCCCCGGTGGATGCCATCATTCCCGAGTTTGCCAAGGCCGGTGCCAACATCATCACCGTGCATCCGGAAGCAACCATTCATCTCGATCGTACCATTCAGTTGATCCACAGCCTCGGTTGCAAGGCCGGCGTATCCCTCAATCCCGGAACTCCCCTGGATGTGCTGGACTACGTTCTGGAAAACCTGGACCTGGTACTGGTCATGAGCGTCAACCCCGGTTTTGGTGGTCAAAGTTTCATTGACTACACCCTGCGTAAGATCGAAGCCATCCGCAAGCGCATTGACGCTACCGGCAAGCATATTGAACTGGAAGTAGATGGCGGCGTTAAAGTCGACAACGTGCGCCGGGTTGCCGATGCCGGTGCCGATGTATTCGTAGCCGGCAGCGCCATTTATAATACTCCGGACTATAAAGCCACCATTGCGGCTTTCCGCAAGGCATTGGCGGGTTAAATGACGGTGCAACTGAGCGTCAGCGCGCCATTCACTGCACGGGTGGTACTGCTGGATCTGGACGGTACGCTCATTGATACCGCTCCGGATCTGGCCGGAGCGGCCAACCATGCTCTCCATAAGCTCGGGCGACAGCCTGCCGAAATGCCGGTCATTCGCGGCTTCATCGGTAATGGCGTACGTGAACTGATGCGTCGGGCACTGTGTATTCAGCAGGAACCCAGCGAAGCAGAACTGGACGCCGCCATGGTCGATTTCAGTCAGTACTATGGGGACCATCTGCTGGACCATAGTCAGATTTATCCGGGCGTAGGCGATACGCTCAAAGCCCTTCAGGCTCAAGGCCGGGAGCTGGTCTGCATCACCAACAAGGCCAAGGCTTTTACCGAACCCCTGTTAAAACGCCTGGAGTTATACGACTTTTTTGGCCTGGTCCTGTCTGGTGACAGCCTCCCCAAAAAAAAGCCGGATCCATTGCAACTCCTGCATACTGCCGCCCACTTTCATCAACCGGTAGGTGACTGTTTGTTGGTCGGAGATTCCTGCAATGATACTCAGGCAGCCCGCGCAGCAAGCATGCCCGTAGCTTGTGTAACCTATGGATATCATGGTGACGAACCCGTACACACGCTCAATCCCGATGCGGTACTGGACAATATGAGTGAATTATTGGATATTCTCGCCTGACACAGGAGTAACGGAAATTATGCGGAAATTGGAACGTGCGGGAAATCGATGGCGTCGCTGCTGAAAAGCAGTACCCTTCTTTTCATCGTTCCAACGAGGTGATCCGTGATTTCTGAAGCCACTTTTGCTGCTCTGGCAAGCCAGGGCTATAACCGCGTACCCCTTTCCCGCGAGGTCATTGCCGACCTCGACACCCCCCTTTCCGCCTATCTGAAACTGGTAGATGGTCCCTATGCCTATCTACTCGAATCCGTTCAGGGCGGTGAAAAATGGGGGCGTTACTCCATCATCGGTCTCCCTGCCCGGCAGATCATCCGCGTGCATCATGGGTTGGTGACTGTCCACAATGAGGGTATCGAAACGGAGCGGGCCCAGCCGCAAGACCCGCTCGAATGGATCAGCGCGTTTCGCGCGCGCTTTCGGGTCGCCCCCCTGGAAGAAGCCATTGATGACCGCTTCAGTGGTGGGCTGGTCGGTTACTTCGGATATGATATTGTTCGCTATATCGAGCCGCGTCTGGCCCGTAGCGCAACACTTCCTGACCCGCTCGATCTGCCGGAAATCCAGTTGCTGGTGGCCGATGAGCTGCTGATTTTTGACAATTTGCGCGGAACCATCCGTCTTCTGGTGCATGTGGACCCCAGTCAGAACAATGCCTATCACCAAGGTCTTCAGCGCCTGGATGACCTTCAGAAGCGGCTGCGACAAAGCGCCATGCCGCCGCCCCCCCCCGTGCAAACTCGCAGGGTCAGGGAGGAGGACTTCACGGCCAGTTTCAGCCGTGAGGGATACATGGCCGCAGTGGATCACATCAAGGACTACATCGCTGCTGGCGACGTCATGCAAGTCGTACCTTCGCAACGCCTATCCACCGAACTGAGCGCCCATCCGCTGGACCTTTACCGCGCCCTGCGTGGTGTCAACCCTTCTCCCTACATGTTTTATGTAGATTTGGACGACACTTATCTGGTGGGCTCTTCACCCGAAATTCTGGTCCGGGTGGAAGACCAGCAGGTCACCGTACGCCCCATTGCCGGCACCCGTCCCCGAGGCAAAACCCGGGCAGAAGATGAAGCTCTGGAAAAAGAGCTTCTGGCAGACCCCAAAGAACGTGCCGAACATCTCATGCTGATTGATCTGGCCCGCAATGATGTGGGCCGAATTGCCGAAGTCGGTTCGGTCACGCTGACGGATTCCTTTGGTATTGAACGCTACTCCCATGTCATGCACATTGTTTCTCAGGTCACTGGTCGGCTGCGCCCGGAGCTGGATGCCATGGATGCCCTGCGCGCCAGCTTTCCGGCTGGCACCGTATCGGGAGCGCCGAAAATTCGCGCCATGGAAATCATCCGGGAAATCGAACCGGTATCCCGGGCCGTATATGCCGGGGCAGTAGGCTACTGGGGCTGGAATGGCAACATGGATACCTGCATCGCCATCCGTACTGCAGTCATCAAAAACGGCACTCTGCATATTCAGGCCGGAGGGGGCATTGTCGCCGACTCCGAACCCGCGGCAGAGTGGGAAGAAACCATGAACAAGCGCCGCGCCATGTTCCGGGCTGTAGCCCTGGCCGAAAACGGCCTCGACCCCGAAGGGAGGGCAGATCATGTTGCTCATGATTGATAACTACAGACCATGAACGTCTTTCAAACCCACGCGGATATCGTCTCAGACTACGCCACCTACATCCGAAGCTTTCTGAAGATCGAGCAAGCCAAGCTCAATCACCAGATCGTCGCAGTTGCCGATGGATCTCCTCGGCATTTACATTCTGTTGCCGGAGTAATGCCTTGTGCTAAAATATTCTTACCCCGTAAGAGGAGAATGTTGCCATGTTAACAACGGTTTCCGATAAAGGCCAAGTTGTCATTCCGGTGGAAATCCGTCGCCGCTTGGGCATCACCCCCGGCTGTCAACTTGATTTCAGCCTGGAAGGTCATGTCATCCACGCCGAGGTGAAGCGCCAAGTCACTCAAACCACTGCCGAAGACGGCTTTGGCATGCTGGTTTGCACGCGGCCGGGCAAACGCCGTCTTGCCGATTTCGATGTCGCCCTCGCCATGCGGGAAACCAAAGATGATCGCCCTTGATACCAACATTCTGGCACGTTTCTATGTGGCTGACCCGGCTGACCCCGAGGCCGCCAGACAACGTCCGATTGCCCATAGACTCCTGACCGAATCCCCCCAGGTGTTCGTACCCCTGACCGTAATCCTTGAGCTCGAATGGGTCTTGCGCGCCTTTTATGGCTTCGCGGACGAGGATTTCGTCAGGGTCGTCAAACATCTGCTTGGTCTGCCCAACGTCAATGTCGAGGAATGGTCGCGCATCGCCGATGCCTTGGCCTGGCACACAGAGGGGCTGGACTTCGCCGATGCCCTGCACTTGCTGGCCAGCAGCCATTGCACGGAATTCATGAGCTTCGATGACCGTCGATTTGCGCGCCGCGCCAAACGTCTTGGTGTTGCACCTGCAGTCGTTGTACCTGCCAAGTAGCCTACGCTATGTCGTTACCCATCAACATCAACGACCTCCTCAGCTACCCTGGGCCGGATCGCTCGGTGCGGCTGGAGCAACTGCGCACCGGTAGCTGTCTAAATCGCACTTTTTACGGAGAACGCGTAATCTACAGCCCAAATTAAAGCACAGCCCTGCAATAAAGAGGGTATGGAAGGGGCATGATTCGCAAGTGTTTTATGGTAGAATGCATAAAAATCAATAGGATGGTGCAATTATGTTACTCATGATTGATAATTACGATAGTTTTACCTACAACCTGGTGCAGTATTTTGGCGAACTCGGTGCGGAAGTACGGGTAGAACGTAATGACGCCATTGATATTGCCCGCATTGCAAAGCTGGCTCCCAGCCATATCTGCATCTCGCCCGGTCCCTGCACCCCCAATGAAGCGGGTATTTCCATTGCCAGCATTCAGCACTTTGCGGGAAAAATCCCGCTGCTGGGCGTTTGTCTCGGCCATCAGGCTATCGGTCAGGCTTTTGGTGGCAAGGTGATCCGCGCCGACCAGGTGATGCATGGCAAGACATCGCCCATCTATCACAATGGTCAGGGAATCTTCCACGATCTGCCCGATCCCTTTCCCGCCACCCGTTATCATTCCCTGATTGTCGAACGCGACAGCTTGCCGGAGAGTTTGGAAATCACCGCCTGGACGGAAGCGGGAGAAATCATGGGCTTACGTCACCGCGCACTGGCCGTGGAGGGGGTGCAGTTTCATCCTGAGTCCATTCTCAGCGAATGTGGCAAAACCCTCCTCCAGCACTTCTTACAGGGAGAAGCAACCCGATGATGGTCCGCGACATTCTTGAACAAATTGCCGCCGGGCAGGATTTATCCCGAGAGCAAGCCCAGCATGTATTTGCCGGAATCATGGCCGGTGACTGGACGCCTGCGCAAATTGGCGCCCTCCTCATGGGCCTGCGCATGAAAGGACAACGGGTCGAAGAACTGGTTGGTGCCACCCTGGCTCTGCGCGCCTGCATGACCCGGGTAGAAGTTTCCACCGATCATCTGCTCGACACCTGCGGGACCGGCGGAGATGCCCTGAGCACCTTCAATATTTCCACGGTATCCGCCGTCGTCGCAGCAGCGGGGGGAGCTCGGGTAGCCAAGCACGGCAATCGTTCCATGGTCAGCCGCAGCGGCAGCGCCGATGTGCTGGAAGCCGCAGGTTTGCCCATGGATATGACCCCCGAAATGGTGGCTCAAAGCATCGAAAAAATCGGCATCGGCTTCCTGTTTGCTCCAGCGCATCACGGTGCCATGCGCCATGCCGTCGGTCCGCGCAAGGAACTGGCCATTCGCTCCCTGTTCAATTTGATGGGTCCCCTGAGTAACCCGGCGGGGGCCCCGCATCAGGTTCTCGGCGTGTATGCCGAACGCTGGCTGATGCCACTGGCCGAAGCTGCACGGGAACTGGGCTCCCGTCACGTACTGGTGGTTCATGGCCATGACGGTCTGGATGAAATCAGTCTTTCTGCCCCCACAGACATGGCCGAACTGAAGGATGGGGTGATTTCACGCAGCCGTATTCAGCCGGAGGACTTCGGCATTGCGCGCGCGCCGCTTGCCAGCCTGCAAATCAACAGCGTAGCAGAAGCATTGTCGGCCGCCGAAGAAGTCCTGCAAAACCGGGCTGGGCCACGCCTGGATGTGGTTTTACTGAACGCCGGGGCGGCGCTTTATGCGGCAGATGTGGTACCCGATATAGCGGTTGGTGTGGTGTTGGCAAGAGACATATTGAAGTCAGGCGCTGCCTGGAGTAAATGGCAGGAATTACTGGGCAAAAACCAATAAAGGATCCGTATGACGGACATACTCCAGGAAATCATCACCCGCAAATACGCTGAAATCATTGAACGCAAGGCCCGTCTTGGCCTGGCTGAATTGCAGGAATCCGTCGCCCTGAGCGGGCCAGCGCGTGATTTCATCGCTGCCATCCGCAGTAAAATCAGTGCCGGGCAAGCAGCAGTCATCGCCGAAATCAAAAAGGCCTCCCCTTCCGCAGGCATTATCCGGGAAGATTTCAATCCTGTCAGCATTGCCCAGGATTACGCAGCCCACGGCGCGGCCTGTCTGTCGGTGCTGACGGATGAACATTATTTTCAGGGAGCCGACATTTACCTGACGGCTGCCCGGGAAGCCTGCTCCATTCCGGTGCTGAGAAAGGATTTCTGCATTGATCCCTATCAGATCTGGGAAGCACGCGCCATTGGCGCAGATGCCATCCTCCTCATTGTCGCGGCATTGTCTGACGAACAATTGCAAACCCTGGAAGAATCTGCCCACTACCTGGGTATGGCCGTACTGGTCGAAGTACACAACAGCGCAGAACTCCAGCGTGCCCTTAAATTGCACACCCCATTGATTGGCATCAATAATCGCGATCTGCATCGCTTCGTGACCGACATTGAAACCACCCTGCAATTACTCCCACAGGTACCCGGAGACCGCATTGTGGTCACCGAAAGCGGTATTCGCCAGGTTGAGGATGTCCTGCAACTGCGTGCGGCGGACGTCAACGCTTTTCTCGTCGGCGAGGCCTTCATGCGCGAACCGCAACCCGGTGCGGCTTTGAGTAAGCTGTTTGGTTTACATGGCCCGCATATTGTCATCTAATGGTAGGTTGTTGTTCAAAAGCAAAAGGGGGCGACGCATGCAGGCACGCGTACAATGGATGGGCCCGGGTCAAATGAGTTTTGTGGCCAATGCTGACAGTGGTCATGCTGTGGTCATGGATGGATCCGCAGAAATTGGTGGACATAATCTCGGCGCACGTCCCATGGAAATGTTGCTCATGGGTCTTGGTGGTTGTGCGAGCATTGATGTGGTCATGATCCTGCAAAAATCCCGACAGGCCATCCAGCAATGTGTGGTTGAAATTCAGGCCGAACGTACTGATACCGACCCCAAGGTATTCACAAAAATACACCTTCATTTTATGGTATCCGGCAAAGCACTGGATCCCAAGCGAGTAGCACACGCCATCAGCCTGTCGGCGGAAAAATACTGTTCAGCCAGCGTCATGCTGGGGAAAACAGCGGAAATCACCCACGACTTTACAGTCGTCGACGAATCCTGAGGATGTTTTCATGCTACTGAGTAAAACCAGCGAATATGCTTTACAAGCATTAATTTATCTTGCCGCCCAACCGGAGGGCGAACCGGTACTTAGCCGGGATATTTCCGATTATCTGCGGGTTCCGGCCCAATATCTGGCAAAAATCCTTCAGGACCTGGCCAAGCGCGGGGTACTGGATTCTTTCAAGGGCCGTGGTGGTGGCTTTGTGCTGAGGCCGGGGGCAGACCAGATGAACATTCTGGATATTGTCGAAGTGGTTGAAGGTCAACCCTTCGGCCAGGGTTGCGTACTGGGACTCAAAGCCTGCGCCGACGAAACCGCCTGCCCGGTCCACTATCAGTGGAAGCCCCTGAAAGCCGAAGTCGTGGGTCTGCTCGGCAAGCAAACCATTGGCAGTATGGCTGAAGCCGTGCGTGCCGGTCGTTATCGTATCCACCTGCCGGGGGGTTCAGAACTACATATCCGGCCGATGGCAACCAAGCACCCGGTATCCTGAGTAATCGGGGCGCTTAAATCCAGAGTGCCCCGTGCGTCAGCACCTTGGAGAACATCCCCATGGCTACCCGCACCGGCATGGGCAGTTTCCCGGCACCCAGGGATTCTGCAGTCTCGGCATGTCCCACTTCATCATCCCGCATCTGCGCGACCACTGCCCGACTGCGATCATCATCTGCTGGCAAGGCATCCAGGTGCTCGTTCAGATGCTCTTCCACCTGATTTTCCACAGCCACTACCAGACCGAGATTAGCTGCACGACCCTGGCGGGCGGCCAGAAAGCCCATGCTCCAGCCAGCTCCGTACCAAAGAGGGGATAGAAGGCTGGGACGACTGTTAAGTTCTTGCAGTCGAGTCTGGCACCAGCGCAGATGATCTTCTTCTTCGCTGCGGGCGTGTTCCAGCTGGGCACGCAGTTGCGGATCACTGGTACCTGCCGACTGTCCCGTATACAGGGCCTGCGCCATCACCTCACCGGCATGGTTGACTCGCATCATCCGTCCTGCCTCATGACGTTCCCAGGGACGCAGCAAGGTGTCGGGCACCGCCCGGCCGGGATAGGGACGATTACTCCCGATGTGCTGACCGGTCAGGGTTCGCAGGGCATTATCCAGATTGGCGACCAGCAAATCGCTGAGCATGATTTCTCCGTACGCTGTTTGTAAAAGCTGATTCGGGTATGATGTCCCTGAGCAGAGAAAGGGTCAACGCTTATGGAAGAAGGTTTCTATCAACGGCATATGTTTATTTGCCTGAATCATCGCGACAATGGTGAACAGTCCTGCAACAACAGCGGACTGGCCGACGAAATGTTTCATCTGGCCAAGAAACACGCCAAATCCCTGGGTATTCATGGTGATCATCAGGTCCGCGTCAATCGCTGCGGCTGCCTGGGACGCTGCCAGGAAGGCCCGGTAGCTGTCGTTTATCCGGAAGCAGTCTGGTACACCTTTGTCGATGGTGATGATGTGCGGGAAATTGTCGAATCCCACCTGCGCGACGGGGTTCCCGTAGACAGGTTGCGCATCTGATGCTGCCTATAGATCGCAGCCATCTGTATGACGGGGGCGAGCTGGCGGGTCTGGAGTGCGTCGGCGAGAAAGTCATCATTCCCGGCCCGGCAGGTGATCTGGAAGGCCTCACGGCTTGTCCTGAAAAGGAAACCCGGGGCGCAGTGGCCGTCATTCTCCACCCGCACCCGCTTTATGGCGGCACCCTGCACAACAAGGTGGTTCACTATCTCAGCAGAACCTTCAACCTGCTGGGTATTCCCTCCCTGCGCTTCAATTTTCGGGGCGTCGGAGAAAGCGCCGGCAGTTATGACGATGGCCGTGGGGAAACAGAAGACTGCCTGGCCGTTCTGAATTGGGTGCAGGAAAGACGTCCGGGGTTTGATATCTGGCTGACTGGCTTTTCTTTTGGTGCTTACGTGGCCTATCGGGCCGTACATCGCCATCCGCAGATCACCCGCCTGTTGACAGTGGCCCCACCTGTCAATCTTTTCGACTTCCAGCACCTGTCGCCACCCCGTTGTCCCTGGACCCTGATTCAGGGTGAGCAGGACGAGTTAGTACCCGCAACCAACGTCAAACAGTGGGTAGCAGCCTTACCCGTCAACCCCGTAACCCTTCTGCTTCCTGCTGATCATTTTTTTCATGGTCAACTCAACACCCTGCAGACAGCGCTGCTGCAATCCCTTGAGGACGAAGTGGCCAAGATGCGCTATACGGGAACAAGCCCCTGTGTTGAATCCCGCTTTTCTTGAACTGAAACATCTGCACAAGCAGTACGCTCAGCGCGAAGTCTTGCGGGGGGTAGAATTCTCCATTCCTGCGGGTAGTTGTTATGCCCTGGTAGGACCCAATGGCGCGGGCAAAAGCACTACCGTACGGGCTATCCAGGGGCTGACACCTTTGGATGGTGGAGAAATCCGCATTGATGGACAGGCACTTTCCACATTGGGGGCAGCGGGCCGCGCCAGAATCGGCGTAGTTCCGCAAATGGACAACCTCGACCCGGATTTTACCGTAGAAGAAAACCTCTGGACCTACGGACGCTATTTTCGTCTTCCCAAAACCAGAATCCGTCAACGCAGTGCGGAATTGCTGGAATTCATGGCCCTGAGCGGCTATGCCCGGCAACCTATTTCCGCCCTGTCCGGTGGCATGCAGCGCCGCCTCACCATTGCCCGCGCGCTCATCAACGCTCCGCAGCTCCTGCTGCTGGATGAACCGACCACCGGACTCGATCCGCAGGCACGGCACCTGATCTGGCAACGCCTGCGGGATTTACGACGCCAGGGTACCACCCTGTTGCTCACCACCCATTACATGGACGAGGCGGAACGACTTGCTGATCAGGTCGGCATTATTGATCAGGGTCGCATTCTGGCGCAGGACACCCCAAGAGGTCTGATTGAATCGCATATTCCTGGAGAAGTCATGGAGTTGCGCCGCCTGGATGGCCGCACTCCGGATCCCGAAAACTGGCATCAACAGCAGGTGGCGCTCAGCGAAAGAGTCGGCGATACCCTCATTTGTTATGGGCAGGACCTGCAGCAAGTGATGGCGCATTTTGTCCATAATCCAGATTACCGATGGTTGCAGCGTCCCGCCAGCCTCGAAGACGTATTTTTAAGACTCACAGGCCGCAATTTGCGTGAGGAAGAGCACTAATGTCCTGGCAAGATGCCATTCCCAATCCCGGAGCCTTGGCGGTGGTACAGCGCAATTTCGGGGTATGGCGGAAACTCCTGCTCCCCAGCATGCTTGGCAATTTCGGTGATCCATTACTGTATTTATTGGCTTTGGGTTATGGACTCGGGCATTTTGTCGGACACATGGACGGGATGCCCTACATCACCTTCATTGCCTCGGGCATTGTCGCCAGCAGTGTCATGAATACTGCGAGTTTTGAGGGATTATATTCGGCTTTTACCCGGATGAGCGCCCAACATACTTATGCCGCCATGCTGGCCACACCCCTACGAGTCAGTGACATTCTTGCCGGCGAGGTGCTCTGGGCCGCCATCAAAGGCCTGATCAGCGCTGTGGCCATTATCATCGTGGCCAGCTTTTTCGGAGCCATTCAGGGGCCCTGGGTATGGCTGAGCATTCCGGTCATTCTGCTGTCGGGATTAAGCTTTGGCAGCCTCGCTCTGGTCATGACCGCCATGGCCCGCAGTTATGATTTTTTCATGTACTACTTCACCCTGGCTGTCACCCCCATGTTTTTATTTTGCGGGGTATTTTACCCTTTGCACTCGCTTCCCGCCTTTGCCCAGGATATTGCCCAGGTATTACCGCTTACCCATGCGGTAGCTTTGTTGCGCCCACTATTGACCGGACAACTCCCCCAACAAGTACCTTACCATCTCGGCGTTCTACTGCTTTATACCGTAATTCCCTACCTGATCGCCTGGCGTTTACTGGTCCGGCGCCTGTTGCGCTGAACCGTTAAGTTGCTCATTGACAACAGCTTGTGCGCTTATAGCCATATTGACTATAGAATTAGAATAATTAAATATACAAATGTAATCTAAATGAGGAGAGAGCGTATGAAACCCATTGTTGAATGCTTTTTTGATGAAGCCACTTTCACTGCCAGCTATTTGGTCAAAGAGCCCGAAGGTCGTTCTTGCGCCATTATTGACCCGGTCCTGGATTTTGATTATGCCAGCGGGCGTACTTCGCACAGTTCGGCTGACACACTCCTGGCGCGCGTTCGCGAGGAAAATCTACAGGTTGAATGGATACTGGATACCCATGCCCACGCCGACCACCTCAGTGCGGCGCACTTTCTCCGCAAGGAACTCGACAGCAAAATAGGCATCGGGGCCCACATCACCCAGGTTCAGAAAACCTTTGCCCAGCTCTACAACGAGTCCGATCAGGTTCCTCAGGATGGCAGACAGTTTGACCATCTCTTTGCAGATGGAGAAACATTCACCATCGGCAACCTGTCCGTCCAGGTCATGCATACGCCCGGCCACACGCCCGCTTGCCTGACTTACGTCATCGGCGACGCCGCCTTTGTCGGAGACACCCTGTTCATGCCCGATTACGGTTCTGCCCGTTGCGATTTTCCCGGTGGCAGTGCCGAGACACTGTACCATTCAGTTCAGCGCATATTTGCGCTTCCGGAGGAAACACGTCTGTTTTTTTGCCACGATTACAAGGCACCGGGACGTGAAGAATACCGCTGGGAGAGTACGGTCGCTGAGGAAAAAGCCCACAACATCCACTTGGGCAATAATCGGAGTCTGGCCGATTTTGTCGCACTGCGCCAAAAAAGGGATGCAACCCTGACCATGCCCAAACTAATTTTGCCCGCTCTTCAGGTCAACATCCGCGCCGGCGAACTCCCCCCGAAGGAGGATAACGGCATAGCCTATCTCCGCATTCCTCTCAATGCGGTTTAATCCCCCAGCCAAATGGAGAAATTCTGATGCAACATGCATGGCTCATGGGTTTTCTTGGGGGCTTGATGATTGGCACTGCGGCCTTGACCTTTCTGGTGGTCAACGGTCGCATTATGGGCGTCAGCGGCCTTATTGGCGGCCTTATTGATCGTTCTGGTTGGGGAAACGGGTGGGAACGGATCGTCTTCCTGTTCGGCTTATTCATTTTTCCGGCTCTCTGGGTCCGCTTTGTTGCACCGGTCGAAACCAACGTCACCCGTAACCTCAGCCTGATCACCATCGCCGGCCTGTTGGTTGGGATTGGAAGTCGTCTGGCCAATGGTTGCACCTCTGGACATGGTGTCTGCGGGATCTCGCGCTTTTCCATACGCAGCATTTTCGCGACGGCGGTTTATTTATTGAGTGGGGTAATAGCCATCTCTATTTTCCGGCAGCTTTTGGGGGTGATTTAATGTTACGACTGATCAGCGCCCTGTTTGCAGGATCCCTTTTTGGCCTGGGATTGATTGTCTCTGATATGGTCAATGCCGATCGTGTCCAGGGCTGGATGGATGTTCTGGGTAATTGGGATCCGACCCTCGCCTTTGTTCTCGGAGGTGCCATTCTGCCCATGCTCCTCGCATGGCCCTTAAGTGCCCGTCGTGGTAAAGCCCTGCTGGGCAACACCCTGCCGGGCCCGGCCTCAGTCCGTATTGATTGGGAACTATTTTTAGGGGCTGCCTTATTTGGTGCCGGATGGGCGCTGGTTGGTCTTTGTCCCGGACCGGCCGTAGCTGGATTAGGCCTGAATGGAACCAGTGGCATCGTGTTCTTGCTGGCCATGGGACTGGGAATGTATCTCACCCCTCATTTGCGGCGACGCTTCCAAAAACCCGCTATGGCTTGACATCAGCATCTGTAAACGCTTTAATTCGCCGTTCGTGGCGCTTTAGCTCAGTCGGTTAGAGCAGCGGAATCATAATCCGCGTGTCCGGGGTTCGAATCCCTGAAGCGCCACCAAATAAAATAAGGGCTTAGACTTCGGTCTGGGCCTTTTTGTTGCTTTCTTTGTCATGCCTGGCAGCAGAATCGTCAAAGTCCTCATTTGAAAATCTCCAGCCATTCTGATGAGTTAATGATGCACCGCTTCGGTCAGGCAAGCTCCTCACCTTCAAATCCGAGTTGTTATGCGTGGGGATCGCTTTGGGGTTTCCCGCTGCGGTCAATTCGAGCAAGTGACTGTCACCTTCATCAGGGAAATTGGACGCTATCCGAAGTGGTTAGATATTCACTGGGGCCTGATACTGCTAAGTTGAGTGAGTTTACAGCCTGATATAAATAGCGGCCACGTACTCTAACCCATATTCGCATCGCCTTAAAATTGTTTCAAAAATATTACGTTCTTGACATGAAATTAGTGAGCTAAACAGCGCAGGCTCAGCTTTTTCACATGTGTTTTTATGTTATGCTTATGCACGAATCTTGAACCATTTAAGGTGAGAATCATGCAGCGTAGTAAATCTTTTTTATGCCTAAAAAGCGGTTTATTGCTGCTATGCGTTTTGTTTCTCCCTTGGTCGGCTTTCGCGAGCACCTTACCCAGCGTAGGATTTTACTACGGCTCCGGCCCCGCGCCCGAGGCATTTCATGATTTCAACTGGGTAGTCGTCAACCCTGGGAGTCAACGCCTACCTGCTGACTTTGATAAAAATCAGCAGGTTTTTGCGTATGTCAGTATCGGCGAGGCCACACCAGGTGACGCCCACTATCAAAACCTGCCTGACAGTTGTGTCATGGGCACCAATCCCAACTGGGGGGGCAAAATTATCAACCTTGCCCATGCCGATTGCCGCAGTTATTTATTAAATCAGGTTATTAATCCTATCTGGCAGCAAGGCTACCACGCCTTTTTTATGGACACTCTGGACTCATTCAAGCTGGTTGATACAAGCCCTGCCGCCCAGAAACAACAGGAAGCCGGACTGGTGCAACTCATTAAAGCCATCAAGACAGAACATCCCGATGTGCAGCTCATTGCCAATCGTGGCTTTTCGGTGCTCCCCGAGATCCATCAGGACCTTGTTGGCGTTGTTGCTGAGTCCTTGTTCAAACAATGGGATCAAGGCACAAGAAGTTACACCTCGGTGCCCGAGAGTGAGCAGCGAGCCCTGATTCCGGAGCTCAAGAAGGTCCAGGGATACGGACTTCCAGCAATAGTCATCGACTACATGTCGCCCAAACTCAATCGTCAGGGTTGGTGGGAAGACGCCCAAAAAATTCAGTCCCTGGGCTTTGTACCTTATGTTACCGATTCCGGACTGACGGCGGTTGGCGCAGGATTACGCGAACCCATGCCTCGTCATGTGCTGATTATGTACAATAGCAGCGACCCCAAACAGTACAGTTCTGCCTTTGCCAATGGCGCCATGCCTCTGGAATACCTGGGTTACATACCAAGTTTCCATCGGCTTTCCGAGCCATTACCTGCAAAACCACGCGCTGGAGAATACGCTGGCATCATCCTGTGGAGCGATGGTGATCCTGTCAAAGATGTCGCCGGAATTTCACACTGGTTGAATGAAGCCAAGGCACAGGGTATCCCTATCCTGTTGATTGGTGATTTTCAGGACGCCCTGGATGACAAAACCTATATGGATCTTGGTATGAACAAGCCGACAAGCCACGAAGTCGGCTCTCTGAGTATTGCGTCCCAAAACAAAAACATGAGCTATGAAATGCCGATCACAGCTAATCCTCGGGACTTTTTACAAATAACAGCCCCATCCGACAGCAGAATCTGGCTCACCCTAAAAAGTTCTACGGGTGACAACGAAGATGCGGCGGCAATCACGCCCTGGGGCGGATATGTGTTATCGCCCTATATACTGACGACACTTCCCAATAAGGACAACCGCTGGTTGGTAAATCCTTTCCAGTTATATCGCGAGGCATTTCGCTTGCCGGAAATGCCGGTACCGGATACCACCACAGAAAGTGGACGACGACTGTTCATGGCCCATACTGATGGCGATGGCTTTATTAGCCGCGCGCAATTTCCGCCTTACCACATTGCTGGTGAGGTTTACATGCACCGGATTCTGGAAAAGTACAAGCTACCCTTTACCGGCTCCGTCATTGTAGGTGATTTACTGCCGGGAAATCGGGGGTTGTATCCGGCCCTGGCACCCTTGGGCAGCAAAGTTGCCCAAGAAGTTTTCCGGCTGCCCTATGTCGAAATAGGCTCACATATGTGGTCTCACCCTTTCGACTGGCCTGCCATTGAAGCCGGCAAGGATTATCCTGGCATTAACCTGCCGGTTCCTGGCTATAAATTCAGTCCTTATATGGAAGCCGTTGGCGCTGCCAAATGGATTGATAAACATTTGGCCCCACCTGATAAAAAAGTCGTCATTGACCAGTGGTCCGGTGACTGTGAACCGGATGCCCAAGTAGTTGGCTTGGCCTACAGTGCGGGGCTCATGAATATCAATGGTGGTGAAAGCACCATCAGCAAAAAAAATCCGAGTATTACAGCAGTACCCCCCATCGGCATCTTTAGGGGAAAATGGCTGCAGGTGTTTGCCCCAGATGCCAATGAAGACTATTTCACCAACCAGTGGCACGGACCCTACTGGGGCTTCGAAAACGTCATCCAGACTTTTGAAATGACCAACAAACCACGCCGACTGAAACCCATAGATATATACACGCACTGGTATTCAGCCACCAAACTGGCTTCTATTTCTGCTCTGGACAAGGTTTACCAATGGGTGCTGACCCAATCCATCACGCCAATTTATGTGGCTGATTATGGACACATTGCCAATAACTTTTTCACCATTCACTTGGCTCGCGAAGGCAAAGGTTTCTGGATTGGCGGAGCAGAAGCCCTGCGTGAATTACGCATGCCAACCGGCCTGGGAACCCCAGAAATTGCCAATAGCCAGGGAATAGCTGGATATAATTCAAGTCCCAATGGCAATATTTACGTTCATATGGATGGGAGTTCGTCCGTTTATCTTGCGTTAGGCCAAAGCCCGAAGCCTTTCCCTTATATCATCAGCGCTAACGCACCCATTGCAGCATTTACCCCTGAAAACAGGGGGTTCACCGCCAAACTGAAGGGCTATGTACCCGTACAGGTACAAATGGGAAATGTGCAAAACTGCCGCGCCAGCTTGAACGGGCAGACCACAGCCATTCCGGTCAGCGGACAACTGCAAAGCACTGCGCATGATGTCACTCTGCATGTCTCCTGCTCTCAATAAACCGCAGCTTCCGGCGCAGTACGTACTGCGTCCGGCCAGTATTTTTATTTTTATTGTCGTGGTACTGACAGTGATTCTGGCTATTGCCTGGAGTTATGGCTGGAATGGTAAGTTGGACTTCCAAAACTCATCCGCCAATGGCAAAGCACGTATCCAGAGTGCCGAGCTTTTGCTGCAAAGCGGCCAGTATCAGGCTGCATACCAACAATTGAAACCCATTCTTGATCGTCCCCAGGATCCGGTTTACCGACAGGCGCAACGCATGCAATGGAAAATTGACTGGACAAATGCCATGGCCCAGCCCCCACATTCTGCAGCCAGGGCAAAGGCCCAAGCTGCACTTGCTCTACGCCTGGATCAATTACTCAAGGAAGGCCGTTGGTCTGCCAAAGATTATGCGCATTTTGCCATCGATGCCCAGATGATTGGGGCTTATGACCAGAGCGCAGAAGCATGGTTAGCTGTAGCCAGAGAAAATCCGAAAGCCGCCACGCAAGCCATGAACTCGGCAGCAGCTGCCTGGACCGCAAATGGTAAAAGTGTCAAAGCGGGACAACTGCTTCTGCAAATGGCGTTACACAACAAGCAGACTTCCTTGCAAGAAGATTATTTTATCCGTGGCCTGACTCTGATTCAGGGGGGCGGCGGTGCCAGACTCGCCCTGGCTCAGGGTGAAAAAATCTTGTCCGGACTGCCTCAACTTGCAAAAAAAACCGATATTGTTTTGATCATGGCGCGTCTGGCCTTGTCTGCCGGACAACCCAGTCTCGCCGCCCAATGGTTAAAAGCGCAACTCGAAAGCTCAGCGCAGGATCATCTTCCATGACCACGCCAAAACTGCTGCTAGGAATAATTTTGCTGGCTGTAGGAGTCACGGCGCAGGCCCAGGATTCTGCAGCGGCGACACCATGGTGGAAAGCTCCGGGCAGCCTCGCCGCCGACGATGCAAAGTGGCGAGCGGAAGACGATAAACAAAAGGACAATGCGGACGCTTTTGCTGCCAGTCTGGCGCAAAGCATCAAGACGGGCAAGGGTATGGGATATCTGGACCAAGGCGGCGTTTCACCTTCCTGGTACAAGCCTCCCATGCTTGTCGAGCCCTTTCCGGGAAGTTATTCACCTGAACTCTATGAATTGGCCTACAATGTTTTCCTGAAAACAGGACAGTTGAAAGAGGCCTACCGCCTGGCTTATACCGCAGTAGTGCAGGTGCCGGGAAACGTCCTCTGGCGACAACGACTCATTCAGGTCGGCACTTGGCTGGAACAAAGAGAAACGGTTTTGCAGCAATGGCAATGGATGGCGCAGCGCGATCTGCCGGGGGCTCGCGCTGCAGCGGTCAAGTTAGCGGCTGCACTCTCGCGGCCGGATATTGTCATCCAGTTGCTTTCACCAGTGGCCAGGGCCGGACAACTCAGTGATGCTGACTGGAAAACCCTGATTTATGCTTACGGGCAATTGAGTGAACCGGACAAGGCGATAGCTGATATCAACCAGTCATTGCAGCATACCGGTCCCAAGCGGTTTTTACTGGAGCAAAAAGCCTATCTCAGTTATCAACGGGGAGAAATAGCTCAGAGTCTCGCAGCGCTGCAAGGCGTCGAAAAGCATTTCCAGGCGACTCCCGACATAGCCATACAGGAAGCCCGTCTGCTGTCCATGCAGGGGAAATATGCGGAAGCTTTTGCTGCCATGGATCATGTACGCAGCAAAGCCAGTCTGAATGATGTCCCATTCTGGCATTTATTGGCGGTTCTCGCTTGGGAAGTTCATGATCACGAGGCGGCCTATGATGCCGAGAAAAAACTGTACCTGCTGGGCGCCGCTAGCCAATATGATTTGCAGCGCTTGATCATGCTGGTCGGCTCGAAAAATCCAGAGGCGGCCCTAGCTGTTGCCCAGCGGGGTTGGAAAATATATCAATTCCCCTATTTTTACTTCGAGAGTCTGACGTATGCGGGTCAAGCGCACGAATGGAAAACACTGGGGCAACTTTTACAGTCAGTGCCTGCCCATGATCCTCAGGATCTACGCTCTTATGCAACCTATTGGCTGGCCATGGGGCAGTGGGCCAATGCTGTGGAAAATTATCCTGCGGCGGAATGGGCGTATGCTGAAGCGTTACGTCTGAATCCAGAGGATGAGATCGCCAAAAACAATCTACTCTGGATGCTGGTCGATTCTGGAAATGTCCATGCATTGCGGGCATTATTGGCGGGCGATGTCCTGCAACCACCAGAAAGTCTTCGGAACGTGACACAAAATGCGCTGGAGCGTCTGGGACACAACACAACAGCCCTATTCCTCGCCCGGCAAAATTTGCCATCGCTTAAGCCCAACAGCCTTCGGCTGCTCAATGAGGCGTCTCTTTGGGAGTCTGCGGGCAGTCCCGGTATAGCCTGGTCATTACGGCAAAACGTCATCGCTGACAGCCTGTCCAGTCTTCAGAAAAATCACTGGCAAGGGGTTACTCCACATGAATAAACGTCCACTGCCAGCCCATTCAAAAATCGTCCTGACTTCATTCAAATTTCTGATTGCCAGTGGTTCTCTGATTTTCAGCGTGAAAGTGCTGGCCGACACTCAAAATGGTATCCTGCCCCCCGAAGCGGCCCCTTTTCCTGAACAACAGCAGATTACTGCGCATAATGCGACCGAACCCAGTTCACCCGTCATCAGGCGTGATGAGCAGGTTATCAAAAAGCGCCACGAGGCTAGAGAAGCACTTCTGCATGAAGCCATTCCGGTCGGGATGGAAGGCTCAACTTTGGCAGCGCCAATTCTGCCATTTACAATGCAAGCCACGGCTCCAACAAAAATCGCTCCTCAAAAAATCAACAGCCAGGAAGACGCACTCCATACCTTGGCAGCGGCGCTGGCAGCTTCGCCCAAAGAAGGCAATCAGACGCAAGCCATTCTGATGGCCGCTGCTGATCATGGCGATTATTTGCCCGCCATTTCCTGGAGTCTGGCCAGAAAATATTGGGGTTTAGCAAAACTTCTGGTCGAAAACAATCCTGGGCGCACCCCACCCTGGGTGCACTTAAGCCTGGCTTTACATAACAAAGATCTAGACACCATTAAGTCTCTGCTGGACCATCCGGCTGATTTACCGTCAAAGGAAATGTTTCAGGCTGAAGAAGATTTGGGGCGTCCGCGTCAGGCCCAATCCCTGGCTATTAAAGCCCTGCAGGTGAATCCTTTTGACCGGGAATTACGGCGTTTGTACGTGGATAGTCTGGCCCATACGGCTAGCTATGCGGGTATTCAGGGGAGCTGGCAAAGCTTCAATGGTCTGCAACTTTATGGACCGGAGCTTAACGCCCGCATTCATGCTTCGCCGTTTTGGGGCATACAGATCCAAAGTCAAAACTTATGGCAGAACGCAAATAGCGACACGCAGCTGATTACCACCCCGAGACTACAAAATCGCACAGATGTAGGCGTTTTTTGGGACAGTCGCCGTTGGCAGGGAGATCTCAGTGCTGGCGAATATCAGGGACTGCAAAACAACTGGACCAGCAGGTTGGCAGTAAGCTGGCAAATGACCAGCAGCACTAGCATTTCAACGCGCCTGGCTTATCACTCCCAGACTTTCCAAAGCCCGGCTTTGGCTGTTGCCGGCATGGCCAATCGTGCAGAAATTCAACTAACCCAGACCTTAGATAGTTGGACGACCAATGCCGCCCTCGGTTGGAATCAGTATCTTGGACAGGATGGTATTCAGCAGGGCACTGATAGCTATGGTGAATTAGGCGCATTCTGGCGCAGCAACCTTGGACCCTGGGAGTTTCATGTCGGCCCATTTGCTGATTATCACGCACTACAGCGTCGCGCAGCCCCCGAGGGGGTTGTCGCCCAGGTGCTTTCCACAGATGCCCGCAATATCGATAGCATCCTGCCTGGAAGTTATGCCGATTATGGTGTGCGCCTGCAATGGGGGGCTCTGGAGCAAGATTTACATCCCGGCTGGACGCCCAATCTACAACTCAGTGTCTATGACAACTCCCGATTCGGCTTTCAATATCAACTGAACGCCGGGGTAAGCACAGCGGTATTGGGACCAGATCGTCTCAGCCTGGATTTTTCCCAGGGACAAGGGGGGAATGGATTGGCATTGAACCAGCGCATTTTCGCTTTAAATTATCGTTTTTATTTTTAATATGATCTGTTGAGGGAGAAAAAATATGTTAAAAACAAAAGGAATCTGGATTCCCATTTTGGCATTAATGCTCAGCGGTTGCGCGGGGATGAGCGTCCAGTCGGCTAAACCCGTTGCGCTAAGCAAAGGGGCGGCCTGGACGGTATTGCCCTTTGCCAACAATACGGAAACCCCGTTAGCCAATGAACGTGCGGCAGCACTAGCAGCAGGTATTTTACAAAGTGATAATCAGCGCGTGTTGGGTACCCTGCCAATTCGTAGCCGGACCCAGGCATTACTGGGTGGCGACTGGAAAAAAGAGTACGCGACTGCACTCGGTAGCGCACGTAGTGATGGCGTGCATTACGCCTTGGGTGGCAGTGTTGATGAATGGAACTACCGTGCGGGAATCAATGCTGAGCCCGTTGTGACCATGACACTCTGGATTGTCGATGTACCTGCGGACAAGGTGATCTGGACGGGTGTAGGCAGTGCCCATGGGGGAAGCCTTGGACGTGGTGGTACCGGCGGTCTCGCACAGGGACTGATTCACCGCCTGATTGATCGCGCCCTGAATTAAAGACCCGATGAAAATGCGTGTACAGCTAGTGACGGCGCTTCCCCGCTGGGGGTCAGGATGGCTGGAAGCAATTCTGCTCCCCGCCCTGGGAATTGTGGTGGCCTGGACTCTGGATCCAGGAGATCCTCTGTTATTAAGGCAACCATTTCCATGGCTTCTGATCATTCCATTACTGATTGCGTTGCGATACGAGTTAATGCCGGCACTGCTTTCCGTCGCGATACTTGCCAGCACTTTGATCTGGCATGCGTATCCAGAGATACGGGGTCTGGAAATATTTGCAGGAACCGTACTGGTTATTCTCATTGCCTCAGAATATGCCGGATATTGGGCAAGACAAGAAGCGGGACGATCCTTGCAAGAGGAAATTACTGCCACCCGCTTTCGACAGTTATCCGATGATCTATATGTGACGCGAATTTCACAGGACCGCCTTGAACAAAGCCTGCTTTATCAGCCCATGTCGGTGCGGGGTGCCTTACTCGAAATCAAAAATCAGCTGGCACAAAAACAGGGACGTCTGGACACTGAACTTGCCTATAACACGCTTTATTTTTTAAACCAGCTGGTTGGGGTTCAGATAGCCAGTCTATATGATATCCAGGCGGGGCATCATTCTCCGCATTTAATTGCCGCATTTGGTAATGCGCAACCCTGGCAGGAGCAGGATCCCGTCCTCAGAGAATCCTTGAATAGTGGTGAAAGCCAGTCTCTGGCTGATCTGGAGATTACCCAGTTTCGCCATTATATCAGCGTACACACTCACAGCAGCCGTAGTGGACAAAATTATGTGCTGACTATTGAGGAGATGTCTTTTTTCGCCATCAACAAAGAAAGCTTGCAAACTATAGAAGTCATTTTTCAGTATCTTTGTACCTATGCTGAGTCTCTTGCTCAGGCTGCCCCCTTGTTACAAATATGGTCTGACTGTCCGCCAGAGTTTGCTACGGACTTCATGCAATTACAGAAGCTCGCTCAGCGGGTACCGCAAGTTGGCATGATGGTTCGTTATGATTTCCATAGCGGTCCGTGTGCTGAAAAGGTGTTGGAGTATCTGCAGCGTTTGCGTCGAGGGCTGGATGTCCTCTGGCTCCACAGAGATAAGGAGAAAATACAACTGATTGTATTATTACCTTTTGCAGGCAGTATGGCGGCAGAGGGTCATTTTCAGCGCATGCGGACTGAAAGCAGATTGCATTATGGCGAAGAATGGGAAAAAAGCTTTATTCACCATAAAATTTTCTCAATCAGCGCGCAGCATTGCGAAAAACAGATCAAACAATTGTTTGACCCAGAAGTGTCCATATGAACTCATTCAGCAGCAACACATATCTGCTTATTTATGGTCTTTACTGGTTTCTCTGTCTTTTGACCAGCTATATGATCGTACTAAAAACCGGGCAATCAGTAGATAAAAAATTTCCTTTATTGCTGTTCGTCGTTATTGCATCGGTAATACCTTTATTTGGTCCAGTAGTCATACTGGTGTATGCCATTTTTTTGCGGGGTGTCGCATGGCGGCTCCATGAGCCCGAACTTGAGCCAATCAAACTGCCGCCGGTCATGCGTGACGTCAGGCTCACCACATCCACAGTAGCCCCTGGAAGTGTCGCCGCACGTCTTCGCCATTCCCGAGACCCGCGACAAAGATTGGCAGCTGTTTCCCAGATCGCCGAATCACAGTTTTTCAATCAGTCGCAATTGTTGCGCGGAGCACTATCAGACGATGCGGAAGAAGTTCGGTTGTTGGCCTATGCCGCTCTGGATCGACGTGAACAGGAAAACACCGAATTACTGATACACTTGAATGCGCAACAAACACACGCCCACGAAGTGAGAACCTTACGGCGTATACAGGATTCCAGGCAATGGCTTTACTGGAACATCCACCACACGGAGGCCCGTGAAATGGCCACACCTTCATCGGTAGGCGAGTCGACAAAATGGGAGCCAGACTATTCAAACATGGACCACGATTCTCCGTCCATGAAGCTGCTTATGGGTCTTCATCTACTGGAAACAGGCAAAGTAGATAAAGCCATTTCCGAGATGAAAAATGCCGAAGCAAAAAAGATTGCCAGCAGCATTGTTGCCCCACACCTTGCTTCGGCCTATTTTCGGAGCAGAAACATTGAGAAGATTTTCGATATTTACCGAGCACACCCAGAACTGAAACTTTCTCCAAGATACGGCCCCTCCTTTTCTTTTTGGACAGGAGGAAAGCCATGATTCCATTCCGGCAAGCCGATTCAGTAGACATTCTCCTGGTTCTGGAAGGCACCTTTCCCTATGTACGTGGCGGAGTATCCTCCTGGGTGAATCGTCTGATACTTGGATTTCCTGAATATCGCTTCGGGGTCATTTTTCTGGGCAGTACGATTGAGGATTATACGGCAAAGCCCTATGCACTTCCGGATAATATTCACTACTACGCCGAGTATTTTCTGTATGGAGCTAATGATCATTCCGGGAATAATCACCATTCAAAAGTCTCAACAAGCGAACTTTCTGCAGTTACAGATGCTCATCAGGAAATGAAAAAATGTCTCTCAAAATGTGAGTTTTGTGTTGATATCAGCCAGTATGGAAATGTTTTTAATATTTCTCAAAAAGCTTTTTTTGAAGACAGAAAAGTCTGGGACTATTTCATCGAATGCTACTCAGAAATTCCTGACCAACCCTCTTTTGTAGACTACTTCTGGACGATACGTGGAATGCACGCCCCCCTCTGGTTTCTCCAGATGGCCATGCAAAACGCCCCGAGATCTCGGATTATTCACTGTCCATCAACAGGTTATGCAGGATATCTTGGAGCTTTACTCAGCAAAGCCGGGGATATTCCACTGATCATTTCAGAGCATGGAATTTATACCAAAGAAAGGCGCATTGATCTCATGCTTGCGCGTTGGATTCATGAGGACGAGGAATTCCTCCGTCAGGCCGGCCGAATCCACTATTTACGACACTTGTGGATTCGCTTTTTTGAATTTATTGGGAGCCTGACCTATCAACAGGCGCAAAACATTATCAACTTGTATTCGGGTGTGGTCGAACTCCAGATCGCCGATGGCGCAGATCAACAAAAATTAAGTACGATTCCCAACGGAATTCCGGTCGAAAATTTCATAAACTGTCGATTCTCTTATGCAGAACGTAAAAACATTGTTGCCTTGGTGGGTAGGGTGGTTCCTATCAAGGACATCAAAACCTTCATTCGAGCCGCGAAACTCATTCAACAAGCGGAAACAGATACACCTGAATTCTGGATTGCCGGCCCCATTGAAGAGGATGATGAATATTATCAGGAATGCCTTTTATTAGTAGAGCATCTCGATTTGGGAGAAAAAGTCAAATTTCTGGGATATGTTCCGGTACAGGATGTTCTCAGCCAGGTACGTCTTACTGTTCTTAGCTCCATTAGTGAAGGTCTACCACTTTCTGTTCTTGAGAGTTTTGCTGCTGGAGTGCCTGTAGTAGCGACAGATGTTGGCTCCTGTCGTGAACTTATTTACGGAACCAGCAAAGAAGATAGTGCTGAACCGGCGGGAAAAATAGTACCTATAGCCAATCCTAAGGCATTGGCACAGGCAATTTCTTCTCTACTGAGAAATATCGATTTTTGGATGACCTGCAGTAACAATGCGATTGATAGAGTAGAAAAAAATTATCGGGAGGAAGACATGTTTACAAGTTATCGTAACCTCTATCAAGCCGGGATGGCTAACTGAACATGGCCGGCATTGGATTTGAATTACGCAGGATTCTCAAACGCAGGACCTACTTTTCCTTACTACAGGCATACGGCTTCGCGGGAATTGTTTCTTCAGGGCCATGGTTGTTATCTATTTTTGGCATCCTGCTTCTGGGCTTTCTCGCAGTGAGCCAGAATGAACACAGCTCAGCAGTCATTGAGTTTCAGGTTTCAGTGACTTATCTGATCATGTCCTCACTGATTTTTACTGGCCCAGTTCAGTTGCTGTTTACCCGTTATATTGCCGACATGCTTTTTGCCCGGGAAAGAAAGACCGTTATATCCATCATCCTTATGATGATCGCCAGCACCTGTGCCCTCGGTGGCATTCTTGCCTACGTTATAGCGATCATGTTTTTTGCCAATACGCCTATTTTTTATCAGTTCTTGATGGGTACAGGCTTTGTAGAACTCTGCGGAGTATGGATTTTGACGATTATGGGAACCAGTCTCAAGGATTATAAAGCTCTGGTTTCTTGGTATCTGGTAGCCTATACAGTGATTGTACTCGCTGGCATCTATCTGGGTGCTGATCGAGGTCTGTATGGCTATTTGCTGGCTTTCGATCTCGGTCAGGGTATTTTGTTAATGAGCCTGGGTGCCATGGTTATTCGTCAATTTCCGGGCATGCTCAGCTTTCCAGGGAGTGTCCTCAGCACTCAGCGCATGTTCTGGTCTCTTACTTTGGTAGGACTATTTTTCAATGCTGCTGTCTGGGCAGACAAACTTTTGTTTTGGTTCACTCCAGACACCAGTGGCCTAGTTATAGGTCCGCTACGTGCCTCACCAATTTATGATGTACCCATTTTTCTTAGCTATCTCCTGATTGTACCAGGCCTGGCTATCTTTCTCTTTCGCCTTGAAACTGATTTTGTGGAAGCGTATGAAGCCTATAATCGTACCATTGTCGAAGGTGGAAATTATTCTGAACTCCTCATAGCCAAACAAGGGATGATCAATGCTACGAGAACCGGTTTATGGGATATTGCCAAGGTGCAAGGCATAACCGTCATATTTGCCATCGCCTTTACTCCGCAAATACTCAGCTTACTGGGCTATCCCGTCAGCTATTCACGAATTTTCCAGTTTGATGTTATCGGCGTCAGTTTGCAACTTTTATTCATGAGCATTTTGAATGTTTATTTCTATATGGATTTACGTAGTCGCAGCGTTTTAATGACCTTAATCTTTTTTTTAGGAAATGTCATTTTTACCTGGTTAAGCTTACAGGGAGGCCCGTTTTTTTATGGTATGGGGTTCATGTTTTCTTTGTTTATTGCCGATACATTAGGACTTGTTTTGTTACAACGGGATTTACGCGACATCGACTTCATCACCTTCGTTAGATCTCAATAAATTATAAAGGGCGTTAAATATCATGAATTCAAAACAGCGTGCAGGAACCATTCTGGTGGTTGGTGGTGCTGGCTTCATCGGCTCCCACACGGTTGAACTTCTGCTTTCTGAAGGTTATTACGTCCGTGTCATGGATAATCTCTCCACCGGAAAAAGGGATAATTTACCAGCAAGTCACGAACGTCTGGATTTTATATTTGGCGACATGACCAATCGAACGCTCCTGCATCAAGCCTGTGAAGGCGTGACCCATATATTGCATCTCGCCGCTCAAGTTTCCGTCATCAGAAGTCAGGAAGATCCTGTTTTTTCCTGTCAGCAGAACATTCTGGCTTATGTTGGCGTTCTCGAAGAGGCGCGGAAGCACCATGCGCGCTTTGTGTACGCATCTTCGGCAGCTGTATATGGCAACCCCGCAATACTGCCTCTGAATGAAGAGGAACCAGTCCTGCCAATTTCTCCTTACGGTATGGAAAAATATACCAATGAGTTATATGCAGACCTCTATGGCCGCATGCATCAACTTTCGCATTTAGGCTTACGTTATTTTAATGTTTATGGCCCCCGGCAGGATCCCCAATCCCCCTATAGCGGGGTGATTTCCCGTTTTGTGGCCCAGGCGCTTTCCCAGCAGGCGCTGACCATTCGTGGTGATGGCAGCCAGGAACGAGATTTCATTCATGTCAAAGATGTTGCTCAGGCCAACGTGGCGGCTCTTACCGGAAAGGTGCAGGGAAGCATTAACATTGCCCGAGGAGAAGCGATTACCATTCTTAACCTGGCCAAAACTATCCAACAACTTGTCAGTGCGCCATCCAATATTGAATGGGTTCCACCCGTAGAAGGCGATATCCTCCGTTCCATTGCGGATAACGAGCGAATGCGCAAGCACTTATGCCAATCTTTCTGGTCTTTATCTGAAGGTATTCAGGATTTATTGCGGGCCCCGGTTATCTGACCAGCGGCTATATGCAGTTGCTGGCTGACATACGCGCCCTGACGCCAAATCTCACGCAAAAAAAAAGCGCCGCAATTGCGGCGCCCTGGGCGATGATCATCCGCTAGGGATTAGATCTCGCGCACGTCCTCAGCCTGCATGCCTTTGGGGCCGCGAACACTGTTGAACGATACACGTGCGCCTTCTGCCAGGGTCTTGAAGCCGCTGCCCTGAATGGCGGAATGATGCACGAATACATCTTCTTTACCATCTTCAGGAGTAATGAAACCGAAACCTTTACTATCGTTAAACCACTTTACTGTACCTGTTGCCATTTGATGCACTTCCTATTGCGTAAATTCGGACCACGTGTCCATTGGCGAGGATAAGGACTATTCTCGAGACATGCAAGGCATTTCGTAAAAATTTCGCGCCAAATCATACATTGTTGACGAAAACAGGGATTCTGACTAAGGTTAGAACCAACCGTCCGGTATGTAGCTGCTGAAAAACAAGGAGGTCACCATGCAAGTGGGTTTCGTAGGATTGGGGCAAATGGGGTCGGGAATGGCAGCCAGGCTGCTCACTTCCGGATTAAATCTGAAGATATTTAACCGCTCTCCCGAGAAAATGCAGGCTCTTGTGGACCAAGGTGCAGCGGCCGCCAATAGCCTTAAGGACTTTGCCGATGTCGATGTGGTTTTCACCATGCTCGCTGATGATCCCGCAGTGGCATCCCTGGTTCTGGAAGAAAAGGGTCTGCTCGCGCAGCTGCGGCCGGGTGCCGTGCATGTATCCTGCAGCACCATCAGCGTGGCACTTTCAGCACAACTGGCAGCAGCCCATGCCCAAGCTGGACAGGAGTATCTGTCCGCCCCGGTTTTCGGAAGACCCGATGCTGCAGCTGCTGGCAAGCTGTTCCTGGCCTTGGCAGGAAAACCGGAGATCATCTCCCGCCTGCAGCCGCTTTTTGATAGGATAGGCCAACGCAGCTTTGTGGTTGCAGATACACCCGAGAAGGCCAATCTGGTCAAACTCAGTGGTAATTTTCTGATAGCTTCGGTCATTGAGTCACTGGGTGAAGCCATGGCACTGGTGGAAAAAGGTGGCGTAGATCGGCATGCCTATCTGGATTTGCTGACATCCAGCCTGTTCAATGTGCCTCTGTACAAAAACTATGGCGCACTGATTGCCGACCGGAAATTTACGCCACCAGGCTTTGCCGCGCCCTTGGGCCAAAAAGATATGCGTCTGGTTCTGGCAGCAGCGGAAAATCTGGATGTTCCACTGCCCCTAGCAAGCCTCTTGCGTGATCGTTTTATTCGCCTTGCTGCGGAGGGCGGCGCCATCCGTGACTGGTCTGCCATTGGCGCATTGGCCGCGGAGGACGCCGGTCTTCTGTCCTGAAAGTGGTGATGCTTCACAAGGAGAAAATCATGTCTGAGCTGAAATTTCGTCCTTATCGTCAACCAGCGGGAGGCTGGGGGGCGCTTCGTGCTTCCATGCAGAGCCTGCGCCAGCAAGGTATTCTCTCGGAAGGAACTGCCCTGTTGCTGAAGTCCAATCAGGCCGAAGGTTTTGATTGTCCGGGCTGCGCCTGGCCCGACCCCGATGCCCACTCCACTTTTGAATTCTGTGAAAACGGCGTCAAGGCGGTCGCTGCCGAAGCCACCAGCAAACGCGTAACAGCCGATTTATTTGCCCGGCATTCCGTGAGCTGGCTTGCCCAGCAAAGTGATTATGATCTGGAAGAATTCGGCCGCCTGACGGAACCGATGATGTACGATGCAGCCAGCGACCATTATCAACCCGTTTCCTGGGAGCATGCATTTGCCCAGATAGCCCATCACCTGCAGGCACTCGAATCCCCCCACCAGGCTATTTTTTATACTTCCGGCAGAACCTCCAACGAAGCCGCCTTTCTTTATCAGCTTTTTGTCCGTGAATTTGGTACCAACAACATGCCGGACTGCTCCAACATGTGTCACGAACCGACCAGTCTCGGAATGCCTGAATCTATTGGTATTGGCAAAGGTACCGTCACCCTGGAAGACTTTGACCACGCCGATACACTGCTCCTCTTTGGTCATAATCCCGGCACCAATCATCCGCGTATGCTGGGCACCTTGCGGGATGCGGCCAAACGTGGCTGCCGGATTCTGGTTTTTAACCCGCTTCGGGAACGCGGCCTGCAGCGTTTTGTAAACCCTCAGGATCCCGGCGAGATGCTCACCAATCATGGGACAGAAATCGCCACCCATTACTATCAGCCCCGCATTGGCGGCGACTACGCCATTGCCCTTGGTATAGTGCGTTATCTGTTGGAGCAAGGCTCTCTGGATGAGGATTTTATTGACACCCATACCGAAGGCTTTAATACCCTGAAAAAAATTGCCCTGGATACCTCCTGGGCAGAAATTGAGTCAGAGAGCGGTCTCAGCCATGCCGAGTTTATGGAAATTGGTAAAATTTATGATTCGGGCAAAGCCAGCATCATCACCTGGGGAATGGGCATCACCCAACACAAGCATGCCGTGGCTACCATTCAGATGCTGGTCAATGTGCTCCTGCTGAAAGGGAATATGGGTAAGCCAGGAGCTGGAGCTTGCCCCATTCGCGGACACAGCAATGTTCAGGGCGATCGCACCATGGGGATCTGGGAGCGTCCCGCTGCCGATTTTCTGGATCGTCTGGGCAAGGAGTTTGGTTTTGAGCCACCGCGAGAACCCGGCCATGACGTCATTGGCAGTATTGCCGCCCTGGAAAAAGGCGAGGCCAAGATGTTTTTCGGGATGGGCGGCAATTTTGCCAATGCCACCCCGGATACCCAGCGCGTACATGAAGCCTTGCGTCATTGTGAACTGACCGTGCATGTAACCACCAAACTCAATCGCTCTCATGTGGTCCATGGAAAAAACGCCCTGATTCTTCCTTGTCTGGGTCGAACAGAAATAGACATTCAAAATGGTCAGCCCCAGGGCATTACCGTTGAGGATTCCATGAGCATGGTACACATTTCCCAGGGAATGCGGGCACCGGCATCGTCCCAACTGAAATCCGAATGTGCCATTATCGCCGAACTGGCTGAAGCCACTTTGCCCGACAGTAAAACCCCATGGCGCGCCCTGGTAGAGGATTACGATCGGATTCGCGACCGCATCTCACGGGTGGTTGCGGGTTTTGAGGACTTCAATGCCCGGGTCCATCAACCCAGAGGATTTCATCTCGATCTGCCGCCACGCTCCCGGCGCTGGACGACCCCATCGGGCAAGGCTCAGTTTATTGCCCAGCCACTGCATAGCATTACCGAAGACCGCTTTGTTCCCAAAAGTTCAGAGCAGGTTTTCAATCTGATGACTATTCGTAGTCATGATCAATACAACACCACCATTTATGGATACGAAGATCGCTACCGGGGCGTATCAGGTGCCCGCAATATTTGCTTCATGCATCCGGAAGATATAGCGGAATTGGGTTTTGCCGAAAATACGCTGGTGGATATTATTTCGCACTGGACTGACGGTGAGCGCGTTGCCCGGAGTTTTCGCCTGCTGCCCTATGATATTCCCCGCTCCTGTGTGGCGGGCTACTATCCCGAACTGAATGTACTGGTGCCTCTGTCCAGTCACGCAGACCGGGCAAACACCCCGACTTCCAAATCCATTCGGGTGACCTTTCACGCGGTGACCAAGCGTGACGACTGAGTCTGCTCCAGAATCAGCCACGGAAGACCTGGTCATCGCCCTGCTGCAGGCACTGTGTCATGAACCGGTCATTTCTCTGGCAAAAATAGGCAAACAGATGAATTTGCGGCGTAGCCAACTGGAACGTCTATTGTTACTGCTTGGTGAAAATGAAAGCTGGGGGGGTATGGGTTATCTGACCCAAAGCGAACAACGTGGTCGCACCGTGATCCTTCTTACCCAGAAAGGAAAGGATTTATGCGCATCAATGGCGAATTAGGTGCGGGCATCGGCTGGTCGGCAGCGACCCTGCTGACCGGAAAGGGATTACCGGTTGCCCACCAGGAAGCGGTCCTTGAAGAACGCGCAGTCTCCATTGTCATTAATGGTCAGGCTTATGCAGTGATGATGGTAACGCCCGAACACCTGGATGATTTCTTTATGGGTTTTTTGTGGAGCGAAGCCATTATTCACGGCCCTGAGGAAATTATCACCTGGGAGTGGGTGACCGAAAATGGTGCATGGGCCATCTACCTCCAGCTCACGGCAGAAGCGGCAGAACGCGCGCAACAAAAGCGTCGCCACGTCCTTGGCGGAAGCGCCTGCGGCTTGTGCGGGACGCCGCTCTTGGCGGGACTGGTTCCCTTTGCAGCACTGGAAAGCCGTTATTGCTGCCATCCGGCATCCATCCGCACCCTCATGGTACATATGCAGGAGCAACAGGCGCTGAATCACAGTACCGGCACGGCCCATGCAGCCATTCTCGGCTATCACCGGGATTATCTGGTGCGCGAAGATATTGGTCGCCATAATGCTGTGGATAAGGGTATTGGTGCGGCCATTCAGCAAGGACTGATGCCCGGCGAAATCAATGTGCTGGGAATTTCCTCGCGTCTGAGTTTTGAAATTGTGCTCAAGGCCATTGGCTTTGGCATTCCGGTGATTGCAGCCATTTCCGGAGTCAGCAGTCTCGCCATCGAGCTGGCTGAAAGCCACGGAGTAACCCTGATTGGTTACGCCCGCGATGATCGCATGACTTTGTATGCTCACTCCGAACGTATCCAGAAGGATTGGATGCCCGCACTTTCCCCGCTTTGTGATTAGCGGTTAAGCTGTGTTTTGTTCGCCAACTTTCAGGAGATCACCTTATGGATGTACGTGCCGCTGTCGCCTATGGCGCCAATCAACCCCTCGTCGTCGAGACTGTTCAGCTGGATGGTCCCCGCGCCGGGGAAGTGCTGGTGGAAATCAAGGCGACCGGGGTTTGCCATACCGATGCCTACACACTTTCCGGCATGGATCCGGAAGGACTGTTTCCTACCATTCTTGGTCATGAAGGTGCAGGCGTGGTGGTTGAAGTGGGCGCGGGCGTGCGCTCTCTGAAACCCGGAGATCATGTTATTCCCCTTTATACCCCGGAGTGCCGGGAATGCGAATATTGCCTGAGTGGTAAAACCAATTTATGTCAGGCCATTCGTGAAACTCAGGGTAAAGGCTTGATGCCTGATGGCAGCAGCCGTTTTTCCAGTCAGGGCAAGCCTCTATACCATTACATGGGAACCAGCACTTTCGCGCAATACACCGTGCTCCCGGAAATTGCCCTGGCCAAAATTCGCGAGGATGCACCCTTTGACAAGGTTTGCTATATCGGCTGCGGCGTAACTACGGGTATTGGCGCGGTGATTTATACGGCCAAGGTGCGCCCTGGCGACAAGGTGGTGGTTTTTGGTTTGGGTGGTATTGGCCTCAACGTCGTGCAGGGTGCCCGCCTGGCGGGAGCCGACATGATCATCGGCGTGGATATCAATCCCTCCAAAAAAGCTTTGGCCGAAGAATTCGGGATGACGCATTTCGTCAATCCCAAAGAGGTAGAAGAGGATCTGGTCCCTTATCTGGTCAACCTCACCAAAGGCGGAGCAGACTACAGCTTTGAATGCATTGGTAACACCACGTTGATGCGTCAGGCTCTGGAATGTTGCCACAAGGGCTGGGGAACCAGCATTATCATTGGCGTCGCCGGGGCTGGCCAGGAAATCAGCACGCGCCCCTTCCAGCTGGTGACTGGACGTAACTGGCGCGGCTCTGCTTTTGGCGGAGCCAAAGGTCGTACGGACGTGCCCAAAATTGTCGACTGGTATATGGAAGGTAAAATCCGGATTGATGAGATGATCACCCATACCCTGCCACTGGAATCCATCAATACCGCCTTTGATTTGATGCACGAAGGTAAATCCATCCGCACCGTGCTGACTTTCTGAGGTATTTCATGCCCGCTCAAGAACTGGAGATCCTCGAATCGCATGCCTGCTTTGCCGGGCGCATGGCGCGCTATGAACATCCATCCCGGCACTGTCAGGGACCCATGCGTTTTGCGATTTTCATCCCCCCGCATCAACCAGGGGAGAAGCTTCCGGTGCTGACTTTTCTTGCCGGACTGACCTGCAGCGAAGAAACCTTCATGATCAAGGCGGGAGCTCAGCGCTATGCGGCAGAACTGGGCCTTATCCTGGTAGCCCCCGATACCAGCCCCCGTAATACCGGAATTGCAGGAGAAAATGATGACTGGGACTTCGGCAGCGGTGCCGGATTTTATCTGGACGCGACGCAAGCGCCCTGGCAGGCTCACTACCAGATGTTTTCCTATGTAACCGAAGAACTTCCCGCCCTCATTGCCCGGAATTTTCCCATGAGCGCAGGCGTCCAGGGCATTTGCGGGCACTCCATGGGTGGTCACGGGGCTCTGGCCTGCGGATTACGACGACCCGGGCAGTATCAGTCCCTGTCGGCCTTCGCCCCGGTATCCGCCCCCAGTCAGACGCCCTGGGGACAAAAAGCCTTCAGTCGCTACCTCGGTGACGATACCCGGCAATGGCTGGCTTATGACAGTCTGGAACTCCTCAAAAGTTCGGGCCAACAGCACCCACCCATCCTGATAGATCAGGGACGTGCCGATCCCTTTCTGGAGGCAGAGCTGAAAACCGAATATCTGGAGGCTCTGAATGACCCGCAAATCACCCTGCGCTGGCATGAAACCTATGATCACAGCTATTTTTTCATCAGCAGCTTCATCGGAGAACATCTGAATTTCCATGCTCGCCATCTGGGCGCTGTACCCAGATCACCTGCTCATGACTGATTTCCGGGGCCCGCACAACGGGCCTAGTCCTTACCATGCAGAGCCTTTAGCCGATGGCTGACCGTCGCGGGCATGCGTTGGGTGCAGCCATGTTGGGGATGCTGTTGGATGGCTATGACCTCAGCATCATGGCGGTGGTTCTGCTGCCGCTGAGCAGTGCCTGGCATCTGCAAGCGACGGAAACCGGCATTCTCATGGCCATGGCCCTGCTGGGCTCCTTGATCGGCGGATTATTTGGTGGATTTTTCACGGATCGTTTTGGTCGCCGCCGGCTGCTTTTTCCCAACATTTTTCTTTATGTGCTGGGGGCCTTGATCAGTGCTTTCAGTCCGGATACCGCAGCCCTTTTTGCGGGCCGATTTATTACCGGCCTCGCCATTGGCCTCGACTACCCACTGGTGGCCACCATCGTTGCCGAATACAGCCAGTCGGCGCAACGGGGAAACCGCTTTGCCCGGGTCAATCTGGCCTGGTATGTAGGCGCACTGCTCTCCACCCTTGTCGGCTGGGCGCTGCTATCCACCGGACCCGATTCCTGGCGCTGGATGCTGGGCAGCGCCATCGTCCCCGCCCTGGCCTTGCTCTGGCTTCGCCGTGGCTTGCCGGAATCGCCGCGCTGGCTGATACGCAAAGGGCAGTATCAGCAGGCGGAGGAAGCCCTGGAGCAGCTACAGCCAGCTTATTCGCAAGCACAGCGGCAAGCCGAACTCGAAAGTTTTCAGATTCAGCGTCAATCGTGGCGCATTCTGCTTCGTAAGGCCTGGTTGCGACGCCTTTTTCTCAGCGTTTTCCCCTGGTTTTGTCTGGACGTGGTCGGCCTCGGAATAGGTCTCTATTTCCCTATGGTACTGCGTGATAATGGTCTGGCCAGCAGTAATGCCGCTGCAGCAGCCATCAACGCCGCTTTTCTGATCATTTCGGCCCTCGGGATTATTTTCATTCTCTCCCGGCTGGATCGCTGGGGGCGCATTCCCCTGCAAAGTGCCGGTTTTGGCCTGATGTCCCTGGGACTGGCCGTATTCGCGCTCTGCTCCTGGAATCATTGGATTATGGGCGTATACCTGGCCGCTGCCGTATATTCTTTTGGGGTGGGCATTGGTCCCGGCGTCACCGTATTTGCTCTGGCAGTGGAAATATTCCCCACCGAGTTGCGGGCCAGCGCCGCTGGTCTGGCAACGGCCCTGTCGCGGCTCGGGGCCTTCATTTCCGCCGTACTATTTCCGATTTTTGAAAAAAGCTGGGGGATTCCTCTGGTGCTGGTATTTATGTCGGTTGTTGCCCTGCTCGGCTTGCTGGCCACCCTGATTTATGGCGTGGAATCGCGTATGAAAAGCCTGGAGGAACTGGAAAACCTACCGGCTAAAAACTGAAGCTACTCAAAACTCCAGGTGCGGACAATACGCAAAGGCGTAGGCGGGGATTGCCACAGAGCCGGCAAGGCTGCAAAAGGTGCCGCAGCGCGAATAAGGGTTTCCACGGCTTCTACCAGGGCCATATTGCGTGAGCCCTGCAACATGGAAATTTCCAACAATTGTCCATTTGGAGCAATGGTCACTGCCACGACCACCCGACCTTGCGGCAGCGGCCCATGCCCCGGCGCAAACAGCTTTTTCTGGGCGAGCGCCATGATGCGTCCTTCCCAGTTTTTCAGATAGAAGTTATAGGCAGCCTGGCGCTCTGCCGAGGAAACAGCTGGCATCGCCTTACGCGTCACGGCGTCCACATCCGCCTGTGGACGCGACACGCGCGGATCTGCCGGGGCACTGATCCGGGGCTGATGAAAAGTGGGAGTCAGGGAAATTTCTACCAACGAGGTAACCGGATTTTTTTTGGCCAGCGGTGCAGCCAGACCCAATAACAGATACATCCAGACCAACAAATTGATAAATAACGAAAACAACAACCAGGGAAACAACTGGTCCATGTCACTGGCGCGCAAGCGGAAAATCCGGCCAATGGCGGTAATGCCTACTGCACCATACCAGCGCAGGCGGAATAACCCATCTTCGAGTAAGCTGTCCCATTTTCTCTGGCGCAGATCACGACCAGGATTTGATGAGGACGCTTTTACTCCAGCCATTCCGCCGCATCCAGGGCGTAATAAGTAATAATGGCGTCTGCCCCGGCGCGTTTCATGCCCAGTAAAGATTCCAGCACGCTGCGCTGTAAATCCAGCCATCCCGCCCGCGCGGCTGCCTGCAACATGCTGTATTCTCCTGACACCTGATAAGTCAGCACCGGCAGATCACAACGCTCGCGCAAATCCCGCACCAGATCCAGATAAGGCATGGCGGGCTTGACCATGACCATGTCGCAACCTTCAGCAATATCCAGATCCAGTTCGCGGAAAGCTTCGCGGCGGTTGCCTGGATCCATCTGATAGGCGCGACGATCTCCAAACTGGGGGGCGCTGTCGGCCGCATCCCGGAAAGGGCCGTAATAGGCACTGGCATACTTGACCGCATAAGACAAAATACTGACCTCGGAATGACAGGCAGCATCCAGGGCCTCACGGATGGCCGTCACCATGCCATCCACCATGCCCGATGGTGCCACCACATGCACACCCGCCTCGGCATAGGAAAGTGCCTGACGCTGCAGATTTTCCAGGGTCGCGTTATCATCCCGGTCCCCTTCGGTATTGAGCATACCGCAATGGCCATGATCGGTGTATTCACAAAAACAGGCGTCTGCTATGACCAGCAGATCGGGGTAGGCAGCGCGGATGGCGCGGGTAGCTTTTTGCACCAAACCCTCGCTATCCCAGGAGGCAGAGCCGCAAGCATCCTTGCATCCTTCAGCAATCACACCAAACAACAAAACCGCCGAAATACCTCGGGAGACCGCTTCCCCGCAAAGCTTTAGGGCTGAATCAATACTATGGCGGAATACCCCGGGCATGGAAATAATATCGCTGCGGATCCCTTTTCCTTCCACCAGGAAAATCGGCAGGATGAAATCCGCTGGAGTCAGCTGATTTTCCTGCAGCATGGCGCGCATGGCCGGATGGCGGCGCAAACGTCGGGGAGAATGTCGTAAGGAAAGACTATTTCTAGACATCAGCAACTTGCTCCCGGCTTTTTGCCCAGACTTCCAGGGCCGCCATAATCCCTTCGGTACTGGCTTCTTCAGCTACCCAGGGTTCCGGTAAACCCACCGCAGTAATGGCTTCTGCGGTGAGCGGGCTGATGGCAATCAGGGGTGTATTTTTCAACCAGCGCTGACCGAGCCCGCCAATCATTTGATAAAAGTTATTGAAAATTTCGGGACTGGTCAGGGTAACGGCATCCAGTTCACCACGGGCCCAGGCGTGCAGGAGAGGCGTTGGATTGGCACCCGGCAGGGTGCGGCGATAACACAAGACCTTGTCCACTTGCGCGCCACGTTCGCCCAGCACCTTTTCCAGCAATTCCCGACCCTGATCCCCGACAAAAAGGGCAACGTGGCGGGCTTGCATTTCCGCCAGTTCAGTACTGTTGAGCAAGCCTTCGGAGCTGAACTTTGTGGGCACCAGATCCACTTGCAGGCCAAATTCCCGAAGGGCCTTGGCGGTTTCTCGCCCCACCGCCGCTACGCGCGGACCCTGTGGCCAGATTAAATTCCGGCTTTGCAGACGACTCAGGGCAAAAGCCACGGCATTGCGGCTGGTAAAAATCACCCAGTCGAATGTATCCAGCCGGTGCAGGGCGTCATCCAGAGACTGCCAGTTTTCCGGCGCTTCAATTTGTACTGCCGGAAACAGAATCGGCCGCGCAGCAGCAGCTTTCAGAGCATCCACCAGATCTCCTGCCTGCTCGCGGGGACGGGTAACCACCACACCTTTGTTCTGTAGTAATCCACTACTCATAATGTTTGAATTTCCTTGATAATTGCGGCAGCACCCTGGGCCAGTAGCTGGTCAGCCACCTCCTGGCCCAGCGCCACCGGATCAGTACCACTGGCTTCTGCCCGCAGCAGGCGGGAACCATCAGGACTGGCTACCAGCCCACGCAGGAACAGCTTTTGTTCCTGCCATTCTGCCAGTGCCGCAACCGGTAAACGACAATCTCCACCCAGAATCCGGTTCATACTGCGCTCCGCCAACACACACTGCCAGGTAGACTGATCAATCAAGGGCTGTAATAACTCCCTTGTTGCTATATCGTCTGTGCGGATTTCAATGCCTACCGCGCCCTGCCCCACTGCGGGCAAGGACTGCTCAACCGGAATAGCGTAGGTAATCCGCTCGTGAAGCTGCAAACGTTTCAGACCCGCCACAGCCAGGATAATCGCCGAATATTGACCTTCGTCCAGCTTGCGCAGCCGGGTAGCCACATTACCCCGTACATCATCCACCTGTAGTTGCGGATATTTTTGCAATAATTGTGCGCAGCGCCGCAAGCTGGAACTCCCCACTCTGGCGCCCGGCGCAAGATCCTCAGGATGAACGACGGTGTTGCTGACGAAGGCATCGCGGACATCCTCCCGCGCCATGATGGCCGCAATTTCCAGGCCCTTCGGCTGCAGAGCCGGCACATCCTTCATGGAATGCACGGCAATATCCACCTGACGCGCCAGTAACGCTTCTTCGATTTCCTTGACGAACAGCCCTTTACCACCCAGGGAATGTAAGGGAGCGTCCAGCAGCATGTCCCCACTGGTGCTCATGCGGATGATTTCCACCTGAGTATCTGGATGGGCGGCATGCAGGGCATCGCGGACATGCTCAGCCTGCCAGACAGCGAGAGGACTGGCGCGGGTACCAATTCGAATAAGCGGCATCATGGCGGGATAATCATCCTGGAATCACACAAAAAAGCAGGAGCTAGACCCCTTGGCAGGGCAACTTTTCCCGTCAAGGATAATGATGTTTGAGCAAAGCAGCAAATAACATTGAAATACTCTTTAACTACAAGATACAATCGCTGCAAATTTAACAGGAGCTCGAAAACATGCGTTATCATCAAATCTGGATAGCCGTTGCAATGACTGGTGCCCTGGCACTGACGGGCTGCGCCCATAATGTAGGTAGTGGCAAGCCCAGCACTGTGGGTGCTGTAGCCCCTGTCAATTCCGCTGCCACCGCAGGTTACAATGGCGAAGGCGTCAATGGCCAGGACCTGAACGCCAATGGCCCCATCGGCGGCGGCAACAGTGGCCTGACGGCTGCTGAACTGGCTGCCTTGCCACAGCAATTGCGTGTACATTTCGGCTTCAACAGTGAAAACATGGATGCCCATGCCCAGCAAATTGCCACCCAGAACGCCCAGTTCATGGTCAATCACTCCCATGTCAAGGTCCGCCTCGAAGGTAATACCGATGACCGGGGCACCCAGGAATACAATCTGGCCCTCGGTGAACGCCGCGCAGAAACCGTCAAACAGTTCCTGGAAGCTCAGGGTGTCAACGCCGCCCGCATCAGCACCGTGAGCTTTGGCAAGGATAACCCCCTCTGCACCACCAACGATGCCGAGTGCTGGGCAAAAAATCGCCGCGTTGATTTTGTGTATAGTGGTGGCTACAACGGCTAAACAGCCAAGGAGTATATGTTGATGAAACGCTGGCAATTACTGCCTGTTCTTCCGTTATTGTGCCTGAGTCCGTTTGCCCAGGCAGAATCCACGAGTGACCGGGTCCTCCAGCTTCAACAGCAAATGGCGGTCATGCAGGGCGAGTTGAGCAGTCTCGTTGCGGTTCAGCAAGCGGATAAAGGCTCACAAAGCGCTCTGGCCAACCTGCTTCAACGTACGCAACGTCTGGAGCAGGAGGTTCGCAATCTGCGTGGGGAAGTAGACACCAAAACCCATGACCTGCAGACAGAACAGCAAGCTACGGCAAGTAAGGTGCAGGCTCTGGCCGCACAACTTGCAGTAGCTACTCCAGCAACCGGCATAACCGCCAGCACCAGCAGCGTGCTGACCAGCACTTCTGCAGTCAGCACGCCTGCTGCAGCGGTGACCAGCGCAGCCAGCAATGCTTCCGCACCGTCCATTCAAGGACTGGGACAAGCTGATTATCAGCATGCCTTCAATTTTCTGCGTCAGGGTAAATATGGTGATGCCGTCACCGGCCTGCAGGGTTTCATCCAGAAATATCCACAAAGCAGTCTGGTGCCGGATGCGTATTACTGGTTAGGGCAAGCCCAGTACGTACTAGGACAAAATGATGCGGCCCTGAAAAGCCTTTATGTGGTGCCTACCCGTTTTAGTCAGAGCAGCAAGGCTCCCGAAGCCATGTTACGCATGGCCGAGATTTATCAAGCCATCGGCAAAAAGAAGCAGGCAACCGTGGTCCTGAATAAGGTCCTCAAACAATATCCCAGCACCCCGTCAGCACAAAAAGCGGAAGCACAGTTACAGGCTTTGCCGTCTCAGTAAGGATGGACGAACGGCTTCGCATCACTGAAATCTTTCATAGTCTGCAAGGGGAGACCCGCAGCGTAGGCCGTCTTGCAACATTTGTGCGGCTGACCGGCTGCCCCCTGCGTTGTCAGTACTGTGATACGGCGTATGCGTTTCATGGTGGTGAATGGCAGACTCTGGATGCCATCATGGATGTAGTGCGCGAAGGCGGTAATCGTCTGGTCATCGTTACGGGTGGCGAGCCTCTCGCCCAGCAGGATGTGTTGCCGCTCATGACCCGGCTTTGCGATTCTGGCTACGAAGTTTTTCTGGAAACCAGCGGTGCCCTATCCGTCGAAGCGGTAGACCCCCGTGTTATCAAGGTGCTTGACCTAAAAACCCCGGATTCTGGCGAGTCAGACCGCAACCTTTGGGAAAACCTGGCCCGGCTGAATGCCCAGGATCAAATCAAGTTCGTCATTTGCAGTCGCCGGGATTATGACTGGGCCAAGGAAGTTCTGGCCCGAAAAGACCTGAGCCAGATCTGCGAGGTTTTGTTTTCCCCTTCCCAGGGAGAAATGCCGCTCCGTGACCTGGCCGAATGGATACTCGCTGACCAGCTTCCGGTGCGCCTCCAGATTCAACTGCACAAACTCATTTGGGGCGATGTCCCGGGACGCTGAATGGTGCCAGACATGATTGAAGCAAAACCTGCCATTGTGCTGCTTTCCGGCGGCCTCGACTCCGCCACGGTCATGGCGCTGATGCGTCGCGATGGTTATACCATTCATGCCATGTCCTTTGATTATGGCCAACGCCACAAGCAGGAACTGCATTACGCCGGGCTGGTGGCGCAGGCCATAGGGGTGGCCAGTCATCGTACCGTGCATATTGATCTGGCCGCGTTTGGCGGTTCTGCGCTGACCGATACCCAGCTTGCCGTACCGGAAAGTGGTGTCGTCCCCGGCATTCCCATTACCTATGTCCCGGCGCGGAACACCATATTTTTATCTTTTGCTCTGGCCCTGGCCGAAGTAACCGGGGCCCAGGATATTTTCATCGGGGTCAACAGCCAGGATTACAGCGGTTATCCTGACTGCCGCCCGGAATTTATCAGCGCCTTTGAGAAACTGGCCCAGGTGGCAACACGCCTCGGCGACGAATCCAGAGGGCCACGCATCCACGCGCCTCTCCAGCATCTCGACAAGAGTGAAATCATCCAGTTGGGAACCCGGTTAGGCGTCGATTACGGTTTGACCCGCTCCTGTTACCAGCTCGATGATCAGGGTCGATCTTGTGGCCGCTGCGACAGTTGCCGCCTGCGCCACGCCGGATTCCTGAGCGCCGGAATTGCTGATCCTACGCCTTATCAATAAGATGGAGTGTAGGGTGGCTGACGTTGTCTCCAAATAAGACTTGGTACCCGTCATCCGCAGTGCCCGTAACCGCGACGCGGGTGGGGTGTCAGGCAGAGGCGAGGCAGACGGCGCTCGGGTTGTCGGTCAGGCGGCCTGCTCGGGCTTGTGATCTGAAAGGCGCGGCTGGTGTTTCACAGCGATCCCACTTGCAGACCGAAGGCCTCGGCGGCGCGACATTGGCGGGCATCGGCCGAGATGAACACTTCGGCGGTGCAGGCGAGGGCGGCACCCAGGTGGATGGCGTCCATGCCGCGCAGCGTGTGGTTTTCCAAAGCTTTGACGGCGTGCTGGATGACCTGGGGCGTGGTATCGCAGATCAGCGCATCGGCGATGTCGAGCATCAGGGTGCGCTTGATGATCTGGTATTGCGCGTCCGTCAGGCGGCCTTCGCGTTGCAGGCGGCAGAAGGCGGAGATCAGTTCAGGCACCGCGATGACCGACAGCGCCAGTTCGCTGGCCCGTTCGCACCACGCCAGAACGTCCGCAGTGCCGGTTTCGTCGATGTAGCGCTTGGCAAAGGCCGATGAGTCGAAATAGACGCGCATCAGTCTCCGCGCTCGTCGAGGATGAGCCGGCTGATCTCCTTGCCGCCAATGGCCAGCGGGCGTGCCGGACGCTGCTTCCAGGAGGGCAGTTGCGCCGGGATGGGGTGGATTTCGGCAATAGGCTTGCCATTGCGCAATACACGCACCGTCTGTCCGCTCTCGACCAGATCGAACCAGGTCTTGGCGTGGTTGCGTAATTCGGTGAAGGTGGTTTCCGGCATGATGTGCTCCCGTTAGATGATGTACATCAAAGTGTACATTACAGAGCGTCCAGCAACAACACATAGACGCCGATCACGTCCACCGGCAGGCAGGCGCTGACGCTGTATGCCCTGGTCATATTCACGCTGAACCGTTTCGCGAATATCTGATGCGTGTGCTAGTTCTTAAACGAACCCTTACCGTGACCAGGCGGGCTGGCTGTCCTGACCGACGTCACTGTGCAATATGGCCATGGTTTTTCCATCCAGACTGACTTCTGCCAGAACCTTGCGGCCACCCCGATGGGTGCCATACAAAATCATCTGACCATTACCCGCGAAACTCGGATGATCGCAGTTGCCCTGGGCATCCAGCACCCGCAGGTCGCCGCCGCTGGGATTCATCACGGCCAAGGCATAAACACCATCCGTGCGATGAATAAAGGCGATGGCATTTCCCGTGGGTGAGTACTCAGGTCCGGCATTATAGCCGCCGCTGTAAGTCAGGCGATGAATGTTGCCGCCATTGGTATTCATGGCATAAATCTGCGGCCCACCCGCGCGATCCGAAACAAACACAATCTGACTGCCATTGGGTGACCAGGTAGGAGAAGTATTGATGGCATCATCATTGGTCAATTGACGCCGCTGTCCGGTCTGCAGATTGGTCACATACAGCTCGGTATGACCGCCCGAGGAGCGTGCGTAGGCAATTTCCTGACTATTGGGTGAAAAAGCCGGGGCACTGACAATTTCACCACCTGGAGCGATGGATTGGCGTTTTCCCGTCGCCAGATCCTGCACGTAAATAATGGCGCGGGCATTGGCGTAGGTAACATAAGCCAGACGGTGGTTGTTGGGTGACCAGACCGGCGAAAATACCGGCATAATGCCCCGAACAATGGGATGCGGATTCCAGCCATCTGATTCAGCCACCAGCAATTCATAGGTATTACCCGTCTGCCGCACATAGGCAATACGGCTGGCAAAGGGACCGGGTTTTCCGGTGAAAGCCTGATAAATGACATCGGCGACGTGATGCGCGGTCATATGCAATTCAGCGGCCGAACAAGTGAAACGCCGCGCCGTCAACTCCTGTCCCGTGCTGACATTGTACACATAGACACTGACTGCATAACCGCCATTCAGGGGCTGCACCGAACCCACCGCAAGACCGGTAGCCCCTACGGCAGTCCATTCGGAAGCTTTGACGGCTCCCGGGGCACGGGGATCACTGGGGTAACCCGCTGGCTCAATCACCCGAAACAAACCACTGTGGCGTAAATCATTGCGGACCACAGCGGCTACTGAAGGCTGTCCCGCCACGCCTGGACCAAAAGAAGGTATGGCAATGGGCAGGGCCGAAGCCACACTTTTAGTGATTTCTACGGTGAGTGCGGCCTGGGCGGGCAACACAAATGCTGAAGCCAGCAGAAACAGGGCCAAAGCCCATAAGCGTTTAGCCATGATTGAGATCCTCCGCGTTCATTTTGAGGTTAATAGGTGTATTAAAGACTGAATAAGGCAGACCAATCGGAGGGACAAAAGGCGCAGCGGCTTCCACGGCAGCAATCACCAAATGATCGAAGTGGGCATCACCACTGGATCGAACGACAACAGGTGTTCCTAACAGTTGTCCCTGGGGTCCAAGTCGTATCTGTATTTCACAAGCAAGGGCCGAAGAAGACACTGGAACCCAACGCTCCGACACCTGGGTTTTTATGGTGTTTATCAGCATACCGATCATCCGCTGATTTTCCGAAGCCTGCTGGGCGCGGGCAGCGGCCATGTTGGCTTCAGCCTGCAACTTGGCTTTTGCTTCGGCCATGCGCTGCTGCAAAGCTTTAGCGCGTGCGGCAGCAGCCGCTTGGGCCGCCAGTTGTTTTTTGACTTCTGCAGCGCGCGCCGCCGCTGCTTTTTCCTCGGCGGCTTTAGCCGCAGCCTGTTGCGCGGCCTTTTCTTGAGCAGCTTTTTCCTGGGTCGCCTTTCTGGCCGCAGCCTTCTCCTGAGCAGCTGCCGCCGCTTGCACCTTGGCCTCCCGAGCGGCTTTTTGCCGTGCAGCCAACTCTTCGGCATGCTTTTCCTGCGCCGCGCGTGCCGCCGCAATTTGTGCCGCCTTCTGTCTGGCTGCTTTTTCAGCCTTTACCGCTTGTTCAGCGGCAATTTGCGCTGCAGTAGGCGGGGGTGGCGTAACGGGTTTGAGCGCTGGCTTGGGAACGGGAACAGGTTTGGGTTCCGGTTTAGGCACTGGTTTGGGTGCAGGCTGAGGGGTAGGCGCCGGTTGCGGAACCGGTGCAGGTGCGGGCATGGCGGCCATAGGCATACTGCTGCTCAGTTGGGCTTGCATGGGTTTATTGCCACTACTCGGTGGCACCTGCACATGAAAAGTCCAGAACAAGGCAAACAGTATGGCCGCATTGAGAATAATGGCCAGAAGCAAAGGCCAAAAAGACTGACGCTCTTTCAATGGCCCTCCGGGCGGGTCAGCAGGCCGACATGGGAAATACCGGCTTCCTGCAGCCGTGCCATCACGGCCATCACCTTGCCATAATCCACATGGGCATCACCACCTACCAATACCTGCACCTGACCGTTACTGGAAGCGGCAATATGGCGCACATCCGTAGCCAGATCATCCAGCGCCACCGGACTATGACTGTCTTTGAACTGCACGGAAATGGTCCCTTGCCGCGTTACGGAAATCAGCACCGGCGGGGTTTTGTCGGAGACGGGTTTAGTGACGCCCTTAGGCAGGTTAACATTCACGCCTTGGGTCAGGAGCGGAGCCGAGAGCATAAAAATCACCAACAACACCAAGGTCACGTCGATATAGGGAACGACGTTCATTTCCGCCATCAAACGCCTTCTTTTCATGGCTTGGTCTCGGGCACCTGGCGATGCAGGATGTTAGTGAACTCATCCATGAACACCTCATACTGGGCATCCAGCTTGTCCAGTTTGTGAATGTAGCGGTTGTAGGCAGCCGTTGCCGGAATGGCCGCAAAAAGACCAGCCGCCGTGGCAATGAGGGCTTCGGCAACCGGGGGGGCAACTGTCGCCAGGGTGGCCTGCCCTGCGACACCAATATGCATGAAAGCGGTCATGATGCCCCAGACGGTGCCCAGTAAGCCAACGAAGGGGCTAACGGAAGAGACCGAGGCCAGAAAAGCCAGCCGGTTTTCCAGACGGCCAACCTCGCGCATTTGGGCCACACGCATGGCGCGGCGGGCGGCGTCGAGGGCATCGCTGGGGCGAATTTTGCCGCGCTGCCGCTGAAATTCTTCATAACCCGCACAGAAAATACTGCCAGCTCCGGTTTCCAGATTGGAATTGCCGGAAACATGCTGATAAATCTGGCTCATTTCACCGCCGCTCCAGAAGCGTTTCTCGAAACGGGTCAGGGCCTTGAAAGCACCAGCAAATACCGCCCATTTTTCAAAAATGATGGTCCAGGAAGCAATGGAGGCGATGACCAAAAGCACCAGTATGATCTGGACAACGGGGCTGGCATTCAGGACCAGATGGGCCACGGAAAGAGAAGCTGCAGGATGGGTGACAGTTTGAGGATCCATAAAATCTCACGGGTGAACACTAAGGGGAAAGGCCTGCAGAAGTTCTGCAGGAATGACGTGGGGACGAAAAGTCTCGGCTTCCAGGCAGACAACTTCTACCTCGCCACTGCACAAGTGCTTTTCTTTCACCGAAATATGTTGTTGAAAATTCATACGAACCGGGGTCTTGTGAATGATGGCCGATTTTATCTGAAGCAGGTCATTAAAACGAGCCGGGGCGCGAAAATCCAGATGCGCCCGACGCACCACAAAAAGAATACCGGGATCGCGTTCCAACACATCCAGTTCATAACCTTTTTCGCGCAGCATTTCAGTACGGGCGCGCTCCATGAAGCGTAAGTAGTTGGCATGATACACCACCCCGCCATGATCCGTATCTTCATAATAAACGCGGACCTGAAACACGCTGTCAGCAGCATCAGAGCGCATCGAAAAGCCCCCCGCCAGCCTTAGGTGGCGGTAAACCCAACGCCAGATAACTCATTTCCGTGGCACAACGACCACGCGGCGTACGGATCAGGTATCCGCGCTGAATCAGGAAAGGTTCCAGCACATCTTCGATGGTTCCGCGCTCTTCACCAATGGCTGCGGCCAGACTTTCCACCCCCACCGGACCGCCGGCAAAACGCTCGATGACGGCTTGCAACAGCTTACGATCCTGACCGTCAAAACCATGCTGATCGACTTCCATCAAGGTCAGCGCGGCCTCTGCCGTGCCTTGATCAATTTCCCCGTTGCCCCGCACCTGGGCAAAATCTCGCACCCGCCGCAGCAAGCGATTGGCAATGCGCGGGGTTCCTCGGGCACGCCGGGCGATTTCCTGGGCACCCCGTAAATCCTGGGTAGTCCCCAGAATATTGGCCGAACGGGTCACAATTTGGGTCAATTCTGCGTCACTGTAAAATTCCAGATGAAAACTGATGCCGAATCGATCACGCAACGGGGAGGTGAGCAAACCCGCCCGGGTGGTGGCCCCGATCAGGGTGAAGGGGGGCAGGCTGATTTTAATGGATCGGGCAGCAGGGCCCTCGCCAATCAAAATATCCAGCTCATAATCTTCCAGAGCCGGATAGAGAATTTCTTCGACCACGGGGCTGAGGCGATGAATTTCATCGACAAATAACACATCATGGGGTTGCAGATTGGTCAAAATGGCGGCCAGATCTCCCGGCTTATCCAGAACCGGTCCCGAGGTGACTTTCAGACCCGCACCCATTTCCTGGGCAATAATGTGCGCGAGGGTGGTTTTTCCAAGGCCGGGGGGTCCGAAGAGCAGGACATGGTCCAGGGCTTCGTCACGGCCTTTGGCCGCATCAATATAAAGACTAAGGGATTCGCGGAGCCGCGCCTGGCCAATATAATCCGCCAGCAAACGCGGGCGCAGAGCACGATCCACTGCGTCGGTGTGGGTTTCCTGGGGATTGAGAGGGCCTCTGTCCATCATGGGGTTGTGACCATCGCGATGCTGGCGGGTTCCATAAAATCAATGGCGTGAAAGTTGTTGCAAAGCCTGACGGATCAGGTCTTCAAGACTCAATCCATCGCCCAGGTTGCCAATCGCCTGACTGGCCTGTGCAGGCTTATACCCTAATGTCAGGAGTGCTGCAACAGCTTCCTGGCGCGGATCACCCGAAACGGCTTTGCTGGTAGGCAAGGCGCTGATTCCACCCATTTTATCGCGCAGCTCGACCACCAGCCTTTCTGCTGTTTTCGGACCAATCCCAGGAATGGCCGTCAGCTGTGCCACATTGCCTTCCGCCACCGCTTGACCAAGTTTTTCTGCTGGCAGACCCGAGAGGCAGGCCAGTGCCACTTTGCCACCAATACCATTGACACGAATCAACAAGCGAAAAGTATCGCGCTCAGCCACGCTCATAAATCCATAGAGCAGATGGGCATCTTCGCGAATGGCCAGATGGGTATGTACCAACAGGGTTTCGCCAGCGTCCACCATTTGGTAGAAGCTGGACAGGGGCATCTCCAGCTCATAACCCACCCCCTGGACTTCCAGCCAGAGCCAGGGTGGACGCTTCTGCAGAATGATCCCGCGCAATGAGGTAATCATGGGCGTCCTTTTTCTAAAAAATCAGGCATGGCCAGCCGCCTGCCAACGCTGTTGGGTCCGGGCATGATGGGCATGACAAATGGCGCAAGCCAAGGCGTCAGCCGCATCAGCCTGAGGATTTTTGTCCAGATGAAGCAGCCAGCGCACCATGCTCTGAACTTGCGTCTTATCTGCATGTCCAGCTCCTACCGACGCTTTTTTGATTTGCAGGGCCGTGTATTCTTCTACCGGCAGTCCTGCTTCCAGCAGTGCTACCAGAGCCGCACCCCGGGCCTGGCCAAGTTTCAGGGCAGAATCCGCATTACGCGCCATGAAAACCTGCTCAATGGCTGCCGTATCAGGTCGATGCTCTGCCAACACCTGCGCCAAATCCCGGTAGATGGCACCGATGCGCTCCAAAAATGGACGGCCAGCCACATTCAGGCAGCCATGAGCCACATGCCGCAACTCGCCGCGCTCATCCGACTCGATGATGCCATAACCGGTGCGCAAAGAGCCCGGATCAATACCGATGATGCGCAAGGCCGTTTCCGAGTGGACTGGAAAAATTCAGGATGCCGCTTCCAGACGGGCCATTTCCGCATCGCTGATTTCATAGTTGGCGTACACATTTTGCACGTCATCGTTTTCTTCCAGGAAGTCGATGAGACGCAGCAGTTTTTCCGCCTCTTCTCCGCTCACTTCAATGGTATTTTCCGGAATCATGGTCAATTCAGTTTCTTCCGGTTGCAAACCGGCGGCTTCCAGCGCCAGGACCACGCTATGCAAGTCCGTGGCTGCCGTATAGACAGCAATCCGCTCACCTTCATTGACCACGTCTTCGGCCCCCGCCTCCAGTGCCGCTTCGAGAATTTTGTCTTCGTCAGCATCGCCGGGAAAAACAATTAATCCCAGCTTTTTGAACTGATAGGCAACGGAACCAGCGGTTCCCATATTACCACCGCGTTTGGAGAAAATATGGCGAATTTCCGCCACGGTACGGACCTTGTTGTCGGTCATGGTCTCAATCAGGATGGCAACACCAGCAGGGCCGTAACCCTCGTAAGTCACTTCCTCGTAATCTACGCCTTCCAGCTCGCCCGTACCGCGATTGACGGCACGTTCAATGGTGTCTTTGGTCATGTTGGCACCATAAGCCTTATCCAGAGCCAGGCGCAGTCGGGAATTACTGCCTGGATCTCCGCCCCCGGCGCGCGCCGCAACGGTAATTTCGCGAATCAGGCGGGTAAATATTTTGCCCCGCTTGGCGTCTTTCAGTGCCTTCTTAAATTTGATGGTGGACCATTTACTATGCCCGGACATAAACCACTCCTTGCTTCTATAACTGACTTATTCTGGTGAAATATCGGCCATGATAACGCAAAGGCAAGGATGCCGTCATGCGAGTGTGGCAATAGCACTCATGGTCGCCCCCATGACTTCGGCGGCGTCAGCATCGCGATGAAAATGCAAGGGCACCCCATAGCGTAACAGGGGATGCTGGCGCCGCAACCAGGTCTGCAAGTCAGAAGCTGCCTGCCGGGCGCCGCCGACATGCGCGGGCACCACCGGCGCGGCACTTTCGCGAACCAGCCAGGCAACCCCTTTCTGGGTTTCCGAGCGATTGATGCCCCCCTCGGGAAAAACGCCGAGCACCCGGCCATCTTCGAGAATACGGCGCGCCTGCAACAGCGCCCGCACATCGCGACGATCCCGACGCACCGGAATACTGTAGGTTTGCTCCAGCAACTGACGCATCAATGGATTGTCGTAGTATTCCTGGGCCACCAGAAAGGACACCACACGTTGGTTGCTGGCGACCAGCAGCAGGGGATCCAGCACCGACACATGATTGCAAACCAGAATCGCCGCGCCCTCGGCCGGTACCGTACTGTGCTCCCAATGCGCACCCTGATAAAAGCGCACATAGGCAGTCAGCAGACGATGCAGATTGCGCTGGGTCAGCGACCATTCGCCAATCGCATCAGCCGGCTGCACAGCGACAGGGGACATGGCGGCCGTCAGGACACCGTCAGCATGCGTTCCAGGGCCAGACGCGCCTGGCCCGCCGTTTCCGGCTCGACCTGAATCCTGTTGCGTACTTGCCCTTCCAGAAGATTTTCCAACGCAACCGCCAACTGCTCGGGATCAATGCGGAACATGGTGGAACACATGCATACCATGGGCGACATGAACTCCACACTTTTCCCTTCTGCACGTACTTCATCAGCCAGACGGGTCACCAGATTGATTTCGGTGCCTACCAGCCATTCACTGCCAGCGGGAGAGGCTTTGACCGTACGCAAAATAAAATCCGTAGACCCGACGGCATCGGACATCTGACAGACTTCAAAGGCCGACTCGGGATGGGCGATGACCTGCCCCTGGGGGTGTTCCCGGCGCCAGCGCTCAATATGCGCGGGCTGGAACATCTGGTGCACGGAGCAATGCCCCTTCCAGAGCAAAATCCGGGCACGGCGAATTTCCTCGGGCGTCAACCCGCCAAGGGGCAGCGCCGGATCCCAAACCGGCATATCCCGCAAGGGGATGTTTAACTGGTGCCCGGTCCAGCGACCGAGATGCTGATCCGGGAAAAATAACGCCTTGGGCCGCTGCTGAAAGGACCATTCGAGCACCTTGCGGGCATTGGAAGACGTACAGACCGTACCACCATGCGCCCCGCAAAATGCCTTGATGGCAGCTGATGAGTTCACATAGGTGACCGGGGTGATTTCCGTTTCCACATCCAGCACCGTCGCGAGTTCGTCCCAGGCGCGTTGGACCTGCGGGATATCAGCCATGTCGGCCATGGAACAACCGGCGTTCAGGTCGGGCAGAATGCTGGCCTGATCAGGACGACTGAGAATATCCGCCACTTCGGCCATGAAGTGCACACCGCAAAAAACAATGAATTCAGCTTCCTGCTCGGCTGCCGCCCGGGATAACTGCAAGGAATCCCCATGGAAATCGGCATGACGATAGACTTCTTCCCGCTGGTAATGATGCCCGAGAATAACCGCGCGTTTTCCCAAAGCGGCTTTTGCCCGGCGAATGCGGGTATCCAGGTCGGCCGCTTCACTGCGCCGCAACCCCTGCACCATCACTGTCTCTACACCCATAACCACCCTCTCAGGCGCTGTTGCGCGTGCAAAATGTTCCTTACGTTACGAAGCAGCCTGCTGTGCGTCAAGGTTCGCGCCAAAATGGCGATAAATCGCATCCCGGTTAGTCCACGATCCGGTCCGTCGGGCCGCCTCGACCGCCGGTAACCAGGCAAAGTTCACATGCTCCTGATGACGCAGTTGCGGAACCTGAGGCTCGGGCAAAGCCAAGGTGAATATACGTTCCTCGTTGAACTCCACCTCCGGCGCGTAACGCTCCCGCCAGGGCGGCACAATGGGAAAGCGATTCCGTACCCCGGTATCCACAAGTCCTTCCGCCGCAAACCCCGTCTCTTCGCGGAGCTCCCTCGCGGCCGCGTCCCGCCAGGATTCTCCCGGTTCCAGACTCCCCGTTACCGACTGCCAGAATCCTTCCGGTTGGGAACGCTCCAGCAACAAAACCTGCTGACCCGCGTAGATCATGACCAGAATCGACTCAGGAATTTTGAACATCGGCTCCTACTCCGGGACGCAGGCGGATACCGAGCTCCTGTAATTGCTTGTCGGCCACCACGCCGGGGGCCTCGGTCAACAGACAACCGGCTTTCTGGGTTTTGGGAAAAGCAATGACATCGCGAATGGTGTCCGCGCCGGACATGAGCATGACCAGACGATCCAGCCCGAAAGCCAGGCCGCCATGGGGTGGCGCACCATAATGGAGGGCGTCCAGCAGGAAGCCGAATTTATCCCGCGCTTCTTCAGCGCCAATGCCCAGGGCAGCAAACACTTTTTCCTGAACTTTTTCCTGATGAATACGAATACTGCCGCCGCCAATTTCATTGCCGTTCAGCACCAGATCATAGGCGCGGGCCAGTGCTGCCCCCGGGTTTTCCGCCAGGCTCTCCAGATGTGCGCTTTGCGGTGCCGTAAACGGATGATGGGTGGATGTCCAGCTATTATCCTTCTCGTCGAAGTCAAACATGGGGAAATCTGTTACCCATACGGGTCGCCATTCGCCTTCCAGCAAATTCAGGTCGGCAGCGAGCCGGTTGCGCAGATTCCCCAGCGCCTCGTTGACCACCTTGGCAGTGTCGGCGCCGAAAAAGAGAATGTCACCGACGGCAGCGCCACTGCGCTGGAGAATTTCCTGCAGCACCTCGGGGGCAAGAAATTTGACGATGGGCGACTGGAGCCCTTCGGCACCCTGATCCAGCGCGTTGATTTTGATCCAGGCCAGGCCCTTGGCCCCATAAATGGCGGCAAACTGGGTGTATTGATCAATTTGTGCACGACTGAGCTGAGCACCACCGGGAACCCGCAAACAGGCGACGCGGCCCCGTGGGCGCTCAGCAGCTTCCCGAAACACCTTGAACTCCACGCTGCGCATCAAGTCGCTCAGCTCGGTCAGCTCCAGGGGATTGCGCAAATCGGGGCGATCCACACCAAAACGGTGCATGGCATCCGCGTAGGTCATGCGAGGGAAAGGATTGGGCAGATCGATACCGAGCACTTCCGCAAACAGACCCCGAATCATCGGTTCAGCAATACCCATGACGGCTTCTTCATCCACAAAAGAGGCTTCTATATCAATCTGGGTGAATTCCGGCTGCCGGTCAGCGCGCAAGTCTTCATCACGAAAACATTTGGTAATTTGATAATAACGATCAATACCAGCGACCATCAGCAGTTGTTTGAACAACTGGGGACTTTGCGGCAAGGCGAAAAAATGACCCGGCTGGGTTCGGGACGGGACCAGATAATCGCGGGCACCCTCCGGTGTGGAGCGGGTCAGAACCGGCGTCTCGACGTCCATGAAACCGCCACTGTCCAGATAACGGCGCACGTAGCTGGTGACCTGATGACGCAAACGCAGGCGTCCCAGCATTTCTGGACGGCGTAAATCCAGATAACGATATTTGAGACGCAGGTTTTCGGCAATGTCTTCTTCATCCAGAGGAAACGGAACCGGCTCGGAGCGGTTAAGAATCTCAATGCGCGTCGCCATGAGTTCGACCTTGCCGCTGGGCATCTGCAAATTTTCCGTACCCGCAGGACGGGCTCGCAACACCCCTTCGACACTCAAAACAAACTCGCTCCGGCACTCATTAGCCGCCGCGAAGGCTTCCGCCTGATCAGGATCAGCGACCACCTGAACCAGCCCTTCCCGGTCCCTGAGATCAATGAAAACCACACCGCCGTGATCACGACGGCGCTGCGCCCATCCGCAGAGACGCACGGTCTGTCCGATCAGGTTCTCGTTTATGCCATTACAATAATGTGTCCGCATGCTGCGTCCCGTATAGTTGTGTCAAATTACATCATCAAATAACAAAAGGCCGCCTGAGCGGCGGCCCGCGCACAATCTAGCCCCGCTGCAGGCGCGGCGTCAATGACAGGCGCAACTGCCGCCCGGGCAAGCAGGGGCGGCGCTGCTGGCAGCTTCGCTTTTTGTCGAGCCACCCTTACTGCCCTTGAAATCTGTTTCGTACCAGCCGGACCCCTTCAGCGCAAAAGCGCCGGCACTGAGCTGCCGCTCCAGGCCCGGTTTGCCGCAGGCCGGACAATCGGTCAGACGGGCCTCACTCATGCGCTGTTCTGCGCTCAAATGATGTCCACAGTCCTTGCATACATACTCATAAGTTGGCATCGTATCGACTCCGTATTGGGTTGTAACTGAATATGCCTATTAAATACGTCTTCAGGCACCATTTTTCAAGCGTTCTGTGCACTGCACAGTCTGCCACGGTAATTTTACATGTCCATCGCGCCTGAACTGCATAACGCCCTGCAAACCCTGATTGCCCTGCTCGCCATTCTTAATCCCATCGGGGCTATTCCTATTTTCATTGCCTTGACTGCTGACGAAGATCCGGCCCAGCAACTGGCCACCATCAAACTGGCCTCCAGATCCGTCGCCATCGTGTTGCTTATCGCCGCTTTTCTGGGTGAGTACATTCTCCAGTTTTTTGGCATCAGCATCGCCGCCTTTCAGGTGGCCGGGGGCATGGTCCTGATGTTGCTGGCCTTTAATATGTTGCAGGCAAAATCCAGCCGCTACCGCCACACTCCGGAAGAAACGGCCGAGGGCATGAGCAAGGAAGCGGTAGCCGTGGTACCCCTGGCCATTCCGCTCATGGCGGGTCCGGGCACCATGATTACGGTAATTATTGCCCATCATAAAAATGCTTCCTGGTTTGCCAGTGGGCTATTGATTCTGGACATCCTGATCATTGCCGGAGTTGCCTACGCTGCGCTGCGTCTGGCCCGGCCATTGTCACGGCGCCTGGGCGTAACCGGCATCAACATATCCACCCGAATTTTCGGGCTGGTCCTGGCCGCTATTGCCGTCACCTTCATTGCTAATGGCCTGGCTGCGCTTTTCCCCGGCCTGGTGCATGTCAGCACCAGCTGATCAGCGACTCAACTTGGGTAGCCTAGCCAGCGCACGGCCGATTGTAGCATCAGGGCGGCATTCAGTCCGTCTGCAGGGCTGAAGGCAGATCGACGCCCGCATAGATGTCCCCTACTGAAAGTGCCAGGTCAACACATTGGCAGCGCAAACGATCGCTTTCAGGATCATTCAACAACTCGTACCACCAACCTTCAGGATGCCGGCGGAATACCTCAACAACGGTTTTTTCGCTATCCACCAAAACATATTCCTGCAGGCTAGGAAGCGTCTGATAAGCTTGTAGCTTTTCACGACGGTCCACATTCGCCGTGCTCGCCGACAATACTTCGACGATAAGGCAAGGATCTTCCAGATAGAGGGTATCTCCGGACAACGGCGCGCCACAACGCAACGCCACATCGGGGTAATAAAAGGCATCTACAGCTTCCACCCGCACTTTCATATCGCTGTTCAGAACCTGGCAGTGACTACCACGGGCTTTTTGCCAGAGCAGTCCATACAGATTGCCGGCAATCTGGTTATGACGCAGCTTGGCCCCGGCCATGGCATAAACCTGCCCGGCCACATACTCGTGGCGTATATCGGCGCGCTCCTCACCTTCCAGATACTCTTTGACAGACAAAGGCCGTAACATGGCTACCTGCATGACCTTTCCTCCTGCCTCAGCGTATCAACAGCTCCCATCATAAGACTTGGAAGCTTCTGTGTCATCGCCGCAAGATGGCCAGAAATAGCGGGTAGCGCCGGGATGATTCTTCCCTCTAGCAGTTTGTCGGGCTTTCCTTTTACTTCGCAGGTTATTTTCGCCACCCTTGTGCTCGTTATGCTATGAGGAGTCCTGCATAACCCAGCCTCCGTGTGGGCAGGCATCAGACAACCCTTTACTGAAGCAGTCATTCAGCGGACTGACCGACATATTCTCGAAACTTGTTTGTAGTGAAAAATTACCAAGTACTGCCAACTATCTGGCTTTTAAAGTTCTCATGTCTCAAGACCACTAGACACAAGATACTGCCAGCGGCACATAGTGCCATAATCCAAGCCATGGGCAGGAGCGTTCCATCTGCAAAAACGCCTACTAATGCAGTACTGATGATCCCTGCGCCATATTGTAGGGATCCCAGCAAAGCCGACGCAGAGCCTGCACTTTGTGGAAAAAAACTTAATGCGCCAGAAATTGAATTAGCCACAATAAATCCGTTTGCAGAGACAAACAAAAATAGTGGAATGACCAGTCCTGCGAGACCTCCCCATCCAGTCCAAGCATCTACAATGAGAAAAATAGAAGCGGTAGCTACAAGATAGACCCCCACATGCAACAAGCGTTCCTTATTGATCCCAATCAAATGTATGTTTATCTGGTTGGTAACCATGATCCCAATAATTCCAAGTGCAAAAAGAAGGCCGTAAATTTGTGGTGATATATGGTAATAAGTGATATACGCAAAAGGAGTCCCCGCAATATAGGCATAAACTCCTCCATAAAAAAATGCGCCAACACCAATGTATGCCATCAAATGGCGATGCCTCAGCAGTTCCCCATAATGTGAAAATACACGGCCCAAAGAATCCGTTTTTCTTTCCGATTCAGGGAGAGACTCTGGCAAAAACCCCAAAGCCATAAGGGTCAATACGCCCACCCCAACCAATGTCCAAAAAATGGTACGCCACGACGAGACATGCAAGATCATTCCGCCAACGCTTGGACCGACCAATGGAGCTATAGCCATGACAGTAATCAAAGTCGAAAGCATTTTAGCCGCCCGTGGTCCTTCATATAAATCACGCACTATCGCGCGCGCCAAAACCACGCTGGCACAAGCACCTATTGCTTGCACTGCACGCCAGAAGATCATCGCACTAATGTCGGTAGAAAGTGCACAACCTGTAGAGCCAATAATAAAGAAGAGTAGCCCCATCGCAATAGGGCGCTTGCGTCCGTATCGGTCTGAAATTGGCCCCCAAAAAAGTTGACTGATGCTGAATCCGATTAAAAATCCGGAAATGGTCCATTCAATGGCACCAGAGTTTGAATGCAGTGCATGCTGCATAATAGGCAATGCCGGGAGGTAAAGATCCGTTGAAATGGAGGCGAACGCCATCAGCGTGCTCAAAATCATTAAAATCGTTAAATGACTAGCACCTTTGCTATTCATCACAGCTTTTCCCACAATATGTTACTGCTCTGTCATCTTTAAAACTGCTTCCGGCAAGCGTTCGCCCTGCACCTCGATTCTGGAAGTCTCTTGGTCAATTTCGCTTGACTCACTCTCAGACAGTACGAGATTAACCGCACCAAGATTTTCTTTAAGCCGATGTAACTTGGTTGTACCAGGGATGGGAACAATCCAGGGCTTCTGCGCAAGCAGCCAGGCTAATGCTATTTGTGCGGGGGTCACGCCCTTTTTTTCTGCCAGTCGTTTAACGACCTCAACAAGTGCCAGGTTAATCTTCCGGGCTTCCGGAGAAAAACGCGGCACCATATTCCGAAAATCATTTGGCGCAAAATGGGTGTTCTCATCAATCTTGCCAGTCAGAAAACCAGCTCCAAGCGGGCTGAAAGGCACAAACCCAATACCGAGTTCTTCCAAAGTGGGTAAAAGAGCTTCTTCAGGACCACGCCAAAATAATGAATATTCGCTTTGCAGCGCTGACACGGGCTGAACTGCATGAGCCCTACGGATAGTTTTTATACCCGCTTCCGACAGTCCGAAATGCCTGACCTTCCCTGCAAGAATTAAATCCTTGACCGCACCAGCAACCTCTTCAATGGGAACATTCTGGTCTACCCGGTGCTGATAAAACAGGTCAATATAATCGGTTTTCAGACGTCGCAAAGAAGCCTCAGCTACTGCTTTGATATGCTCCGGTCGGCTGTTGGTGCCCCCACGACGTTCCCCGGTGTTCAGATCAATATCAAAGCCAAATTTGGTGGCTATCACTACCTTTTCACGGATTGGCTTAAGTGCTTCTCCAACAAGTTCTTCATTAGTAAAAGGGCCGTATGCCTCCGCCGTATCAAAAAAGGTGACTCCCTGATTATAGGCATCACGGATGAGCTGAATCATTTCTACTTTTTCGCCTGCCGCCCCATAAATTCCGGTCATCCCCATACAACCCAAGCCAAGTGCTGAAACCTCAAGACCGTTTCCTAATTTCCTCATCTTCATATTATTCTCCATCTATCTGTCTGATCTGAAAAAAAGCAGTGAACAGCAGGCAATCTAATGATCGCCCAAGGGCGCTATGCAATTGGACTGATAAAATCAGTTTGTACACTCATGCTCTCCCATGCTTTTATTTCTTGAACTTGATGGGCAAGTTCCTTGTCGACTATCTGGACGGCATCGGTACCAAGCAGTAATCGCACAGGCAATTTTGTTTCTCCAATTACATTTAGGAGCACCGAGCTATGCTCGAAAGTGGTGTACGGGCGCGTTACAACTGGCTTGAATGAGGTGGCGTACTGTTGCTACAAAGGGTTTCCGACT
>NZ_JAAOMP010000122.1 GCF_018853815.1 Acidithiobacillus sulfurivorans
TCGGTGCGGCAGGCTGGGCTTTTGCTGCAGATAGTCAGACTAGCTCACCTGCCACAATGGCCAAACCTGCGCCGGCAAAAACAGACACCATGCCGCAAAAACTGGTGGATCTTCCCGATTTCACACCGATCGTCAATAAATATGGGAATGCCATCGTTAAAATTGATGACTCCGACACCAAAATCGTTCGGGGAGGGGCGGGAAACACTACCGATCCGTTTCCCAGAAACTCGCCTTTCTATCAGTTTTTCCAGGGATTTTCCGGAGCCAACCCGCCCCAGAAAGAAAAAATGGAGGCCCTGGGTTCGGGATTTATCATTTCCCACAACGGCTATATTGTGACGGCAGGACATGTGGTGCGGGGCATGCATCATATTATTGTGACACTGACCAACCATCACGCTTATCCTGCCAAGGTGGTTGGTCTATCGGTACGATATGATACGGCACTGCTGAAAATTGATGCCCACAACCTGCCCACGGTAGAACTGGGCAATTCCCGTAATCTTAGAGTAGGTCAGTGGTTGCTGGCGATTGGCATGCCTTTTGGCTTTTACAATACGGTCACCCAGGGTGTAGTCAGCGCCTTGAATCGCCCGCTGCCCCATGATGATGAATATATTCCTTTCATTCAGAGTGATGTTCCCATCAACCCCGGCAACTCAGGTGGGCCCATTTTCAACATGGAAGGTCAGGTCGTCGGTATTAATGATCAGATATATACCAACGATGGTGGCTACATGGGTCTTTCTTTCAGCATTCCCATCAATACAGCGATGCGCGCAGTACATGCCTTCGAAGAACACAAAAAGCTTCGCTTTGGCTGGCTTGGAGTGGACGTTCAGGAAGTAAATCCGCAAATGGCCCAGGCACTCCATCTGAAAGAACCGGTCGGGGCACTGGTTGCCTCGGTCAGCCCGCATGAAGCAGCCGCCAGGGCAGGCCTGAAGCCGGGTGACGTCATTGTGACCTACAATCACGAGGCCGTTTACAGCGTCGGACAACTGCCTCCCCTCGTCGGTGACACCCCGCCGGGAACCACGGTACCCATGGGCATTTTGCATAACGGCAAACCGGAAACCCTGCAGGTTACCATTGGCACCATGCCCGCCAAAATGCGTCATGTAGAAGCTGAAAAAACGGCAGATATCCGCCGTCTCGGGCTTCGCGTCACCACCCTCGGTCAGGCAGCACAAAAGCGTCTGGGCATTCATCACGGAGTGGAAATTGAAAGCATTTATCCCGGCCCCGCCGCCCAAATGGGATTGACCGATGGTATGATCATTCAGCAAATTGACCAGCATGAAGTGAACAGTCCGGAACAACTGCAACAAATTGTCCACAAACTGCCGGCCCACACCCCGATTCCCTTGCTGATTCGCCAGGGTCATCAAAGCCTCTATGTCGTGATCACACTCCCTGCACACTAAAAATTAACCATCGTATAAGGAAGTCGCATGCGCTACAAAAAGTACCTGCAGCACAAATCCCGATTCACTCTGTTTGCTGCCTTCGCCACCCTGATGACGGGTGGCACTGCCGTTGCGGGCACCAACCTGTTGATGCCCCCACCACCACCCATACCGGATGCCAAAAGCTATGTACTGATGGATTTCCGCACGGGCCAGATTATTGCGGAAAAAGATGCCAACCTGCAGTTACCCCCCGCCAGTCTGACCAAATTGATGACGGCTTATCTGACTTACGGCGCTCTGGCCAACGGAACGCTGCATTGGCATCAGCGTATTCATGTCAGCCGGGTAGCCTGGCACACGGGGGGGTCCAGCATGTTCATTCAGCCCAACCTCCCCGTTACCGTGGATCAGTTGATGCACGGACTGATTATTGACTCCGGCAACGATGCGGCGGTGGCACTGGCCCAGGCCGTGGCAGGCAGTCGCGCCAGTTTTGTAGATGAAATGAATGCCACTGCGACCAAACTGGGCTTACCCGGTGCGCATTACGGTGACGTGGATGGACTCCCGACCCCTGATCTGCACCTTTCCGCCCTGGATATTGCAATGATTTCCCGGGACCTGATTGCCAAATATCCCCAGGTCATCGATATTTCCAAAATCAAATACTATCGCTATAACAACATCAAGCAACGCAGCTGGAATCCGGCCCTTTTCGGACATCCTGACATTGACGGCCTGAAAACCGGACACACCAACGCTGCCGGGCACTGCATGGATACCACTGCCGTACGCAATGGCCGTCGCCTGATTGCCGTAGTCATGGGCGCTCCCAACTGGCCCAGCGGGGTTAACGATGTCGTAGCCCTGCTGGATTATGGTTACCGCTTTACCACAAATCACACCTTAACCAAAGCCGGAACCGTGGTGGGCACCTACAGTGACACCAGCCTGGACCCCGACAAACTCCCCGTGACGGTCGCCCGAAACGTGGACGTCATGATTCCCACCGGCGCGGAAAAAGACCTGAAAACCCAGGTGACTTATCAGAAAATTGGCAGCAAGGGTATTGCCAAAGGCCAGAAGCTTGGCGAGATGACCGTGTCCCTGAATGGCAAAGTGCTGGGAAAAACCGATCTGGTTGCGGCCGATGCCGCCAAACCGGCAGGCACCTTTGGCAGTTTGTGGAACCGCGTCAAACAATCCTTATAGAACAAACCAGGAGCCTTCCATGCAATGGCCTATTCGTCGTATCGCCCTGCTCATGGCACTGAGCGCCCTACCACTGAGCGCCAGCGCCCTCACCGTCAACATCAGCAAGGCCGTCAGCAGTTCGGCGCCCGTTGCAGTTCCTGCCTTTGGATCAGGTCCTGCTGGACAGCCGGATATTGCCAGCATTGTGCGCTACGACTTGCAACACAGTGGCTATTTTTCGGTCATCAACCCCGCGCTTTATCCGGACGACCCGCATTCCGCCGCCGCCATCAACGTCGCCCAATGGGAAAAAACCGGGGCATTGGCCATGGTAGTCGGTAAAGTTCATCCAACCAGCAGCGGCTATGTGGTCGATGCAGACGCCGTCAGTCTGATTACCCACAAAATGCTGGCCGGACGGCGCTACGTCAGTGATGCGGAAGGCTATCACATGGTCGGTCAGGAAGTGGCCGATCTGCTTTATCAGCAGATCACCGGTGAACCAGGTCCTTTTGCCAGCCATATTGCCTATGTGAATCAGCAGGGAAGCCACTATGACCTGGACGTTGCCCAGTCCGATGGCTGGAATCCGCACAGCATTTTACGGGGTAAAATTCCGATTATTTCTCCGGCATGGTCCCCCCAGGGTCGACAACTGGCCTATGTGACCTACCGGCATCGGCACTCGGTGATCTACCTTCAGAATCTCGCCAATGGTCAGCGTCATCAGGTTCCCGATCAGGGCACGGCGCTCAGCGCCCCGGCCTTTTCGCCCAATGGTCAGTATCTGGCATTCGCCAAGGTCTGGGAGCGCGGCCGCACCGAATTGGTGCGTGAAAATCTGCAAACTGGTCATGAACAGGTACTGACCCGCACCGGAACCGTCAACACCAGCCCCAGCTGGTCACCCGGTGGCCATCATCTGGTTTTTGTGTCCAACCGTCAGGGCAGCGCCCAGATTTATCAGATGCGGACGAATGGCAGCCACATTCAGCGCCTGAGCTATTCCGGAGGCTACAATGTCTCTCCCTCCTACGCCCCGGATGGTCGCTGGATTGCTTTTGTGCATGCCTATCGTGGCGTGCTTTCCCTGGCGGAAATGCGGCCCGATGGCAGTGGCGTGCAGGTGCTGTATGACGGTGGCAACTGCGAGCATCCCAGCTTTGCCCGTGATGGTCGCATGATTGTTTTTGCCACCCATCGTGGTGGTCAGAAGGTATTGGGTGAAGTAGCCGTAAACGGCAAAGGCCTGCATTTTTTGTCTATTGCCGGGCAGACGAATGAACCGGCCTGGGCTCCGCGCTGAGCACCTGCGGCGACAGGCGCGGGTCCAGAGGCTAATGGTAGATGGCAGAAATCACGCACTGCGCCGCTTCGGAATGCTGCGGACTGATCAGCACGTTCGGGGTCTCGGACAGCAGCACACGGGGCCCGCGTAGCAGCGCAGGCTGACTACCCGCGAGCCAACAATCTTTCGGAAACCCAAAAGTCTGTTTACCTGCAGCAGACAGTACGGCAGTGGAATTGTTGATGAAGCACTTGACCGACAACCTGGGCATCGTTATATATGATCGAATATATTTAAAAAGGAGAACGCCCACAGTGAAATCACGCAACGCCGCTGTTTACCTCATCGCTGCCGCCACCCTGATGACCCTGCCGGCCATCGCCAGTGCCCAGGACTTTCGCGTCGCCTATGCTGGCTCCATGGGTGCCGTCATGGATTTACACCTGGGGCCGGCCTTTGCCAAGGCGCAAAAGGTCAATTACCAAGGGGAAGGACAAGGTGCCTATGGCTTGGCGCATCTCATTGCCGGACACAAACTGCGCACCGATGTGTTTGTCTCCATCACTCCTGGGCCCATCGAAGTCCTCATCAAGGCCGGTCTGGTCAAGGAAGCCTATCCCGTAGCCAGCACCGCCATGTGCATTGCTTATAGTCCCAACAGCCCCTATGCCAAGGATTTTGAAAAGGCGGCTGCGGGTAAAATGCCCTGGTACAAGGTACTGCAAATGCCGGGCGTACGTTTTGGCCGTACCGACCCTAAAACCGACCCGCAGGGACAGAACATTATTTTTACCTTCATGCTGGCAGAAAAGTATTATCACCAGCCGGACCTGGTCAAAAACATACTCGGCCCCGTCGAAAATCAGCAGCAGATTTTCACCGAAGCCTCCCTGCTCGCCCGGCTCAAAAGTGGTCAGATGGCCGCTTCATCAGGTTACTTAAGCGCCGTCAAATCTTTGCATCTGCCCTATATTACCCTGCCCGATCAGATCAATCTCAGCGATCCGGTCCTGTCCAAGGACTGGTACAGCAAGGTCCATTTCACCCTGAATGTAGATGGCAAATCCAAAACCGTCCACACCCAGCCGCTGGTGTTTTATGCGGCGGTGCCTACCGACGCACCTGATCCCAAACTGGGCATGGCCTTTATCCACTTCATGACCAGTCCCGCTGGTCAGGCCATGTTCAATGAAACTGGATACAGCGCGCCGAAAGGCCCCGTCCTGAAGTAAGCGTTCTTCATAACTTATTGTACGTGAAGCCTCTGATGTACTTGACAGGCAGCTTTGAGCGATTAAGATAGTAAGTTATTACTTACTTTGAGGCTTGGTCATGGTCACTCATTCAAAACACCTGCCTGCTGAAGAACGCCGCGCCGCCACGGTCGAGGCCGTTGTCAAGCTGGCTGCGGAGCAGAATCCGAGCGAAATCACGACGACTGTGATCGCCAAGCACATGGGCGTCACCCAAGGGGCCTTGTTCAAACACTTTCCGACCAAGGATGCGATCCTGCAGGCGGTGATGGAGTGGGTGGCAGAGTGCCTCCTCTCCCGGGTGGAAAAGGCTGCACATTCTGCTTCATCGCCAATCGCTGCTATAGAGGCCATATTCATGGCGCACGTGGCGTTCGTCGTCGAGCACCCGGGTGTGCCGCGTATGCTGTTCGGTGAGTTACAACGGGCCGAATTAACTGCTCCCAAGCGCATGGCACAGACACTGCTGCGCAATTATCGCGAACGTTTACTCCGGCCCATCGAGGCCGGCAAGGCGGCTGGCGAACTCACACCCGGTCTCGACGCCGAGGCCGCCGCCACGCTCCTGATCGGCATGCTTCAGGGGCTGGTCATGCAGTCGCTGTTGGCGGGTGACGTAGAGCGCATACGCCGTGATGCGCCGCGAGTCTTTGCGATCTATCGGCGCGGTATCGGAGGCGAGAAATGAAACGTCTACCTGTGCAACGCCGCACGCTGGCGCTCATCGCGGTCATCGTGCCGCTGCTGGCACTACTTGTCTATGTCGCACTGCGTTCCGGCCCGCTGGCGCCTGTGGCCGTAACTGTGGCCCAGGTCGAGTCACAATCAATCAACCCGGCGCTGTTCGGCATCGGCACCGTCGGGGCGCGCTATACCTATATGATCGGCCCGACGGCTGCCGGGCGCGTCAAGCGGGTCGACGTGCATGTGGGCGATCGTGTCAGCGCCGGGCAATTACTGGCTGAAATGGATCCGGTTGATCTCGACGACAGGATTCGTGCGCAGAAAGCGGCGATCAAGCAGACGCAGGCGGCAGTCGGCGAGGCGACAGCTAAACAATCCTTTGCGCAAATCCAGGCGCGTCGCTATGAGCGACTGCTGGCCAAACATTCGACCAGTGAGGAAGCCGTGGCGGCGAAACACGAAGAACTGCAGGTTGCCAATGCCGCACTGGCGGCGGCGCGAGGGGATCTGACCCGCACTCACGCCGATCTGCAGGCGCTGCTGGCACAACGGGCGAACCTGCGCCTGGTCGCGCCAGTCGACGGCATCGTCACCCAGCGTGATGCCGCGCCGGGCTCGACCTTTGTCGCCGGCCAGGCCGTGGTGGAGATGATCGATCCGCAGAGCCTGTGGGTCGACGCACGTTTCGACCAGATCCAGGCCGTGGGATTGGCCGCCGGGCAACCCGCATCCATAGTTTTGCGCTCGCGCAGCGGAAAGACCTTCAAGGGCGAAGTGTTGCGCGTCGATCCGCTGGCGGACGCTGTGACCGAGGAAACCTTAGCCAAGATCCGCTTCAAGCACATCCCGCAACCCCTGCCGCCGATCGGCGAACTGGCCGATGTCACCGTCGCCCTGCCCGCGTTGCCGCCGCGCCCGACGGTGCCCAATGCCAGCCTGCAGCGCATCGATGGCAAGCTCGGCGTGTGGCGCGTGGCTGCGGGCAAGCTGGAGTTCGTCCCAGTGAAGGTGCTGGGCAGCGACCTCGACGGGCAGGTTCAGGTCGAGGGTCTGAAGGCCGGCGAGCGCGTGGTGGTGTATAGCCAACGCACCCTGGGCGCGCACAGCAACATCAGCATCGTCGACCGCATTCCCGGAGTGTCGCCATGATCAGCCTGGCCGGACGCGACATCCTGCATACCTGGGGCAAGTTCGTGTTCACCGGAATCGGCCTGGGGCTGTTGATTGGCGTCACCCTGGTCATGGCCGGGGTGTATCGCGGCATGGTCGACGACGCCATGGTGCTGCTCGATAACAGCGGTGCCGACCTGTGGGTGGTGCAGAAAGACACGCAAGGCCCCTACGCCGAATCCTCCAGCCTGTATGACGACACCTGGCGCGGCATTGCCGCCATGCCCGGCGTCGCCAGCGCCACCGACATCACCTACCTCACCATGCAGGTACGCGCCACGAATCATGGCGAGCCGCGCGACGTGCGCGCGATGGTGGTGGGCATCGCCCCCGACGGCCCCGGCAGCGCGGGCTGGCCGCCCTACCTGGTGGCCGGGCGCCAGATCACCCGCAGCCATTACGAGGCGGTGGCCGACATCGCCAGCGGCTTCAAGCTGGGCGACACCCTGCAGATCCGCCGCAACCGCTACACCGTGGTCGGGCTGACGCGACGCATGGTTTCTTCCAACGGCGACCCGATGGTGTTCATTCCGCTCAAAGACGCGCAGCAGGCGCAGTTCCTCAAGGACAACGAAGCCATCCTGCAGCAGCGCCGCCGCACCGCCGAGAACCCGGCGTTCAACCGTCCCGGCGTGCCCGGCCTGCTTGACGCCGTGATCGCCTCGCAGAGCACCAACAACTATGTCAACGCCGTGCTGGTGCGCATCAAGCCCGGCTATACCGCCGACGAAGTAGCCGCACCCATCCGCCGCTGGAAACGCCTGACCGTGTTCACCCGCGCGCAGATGCAGAACATTCTGGTCAACAAACTGATCGCCACCGCATCCAGGCAGATCGGCATGTTCATGGTGATTCTGGCCATCGTCAGCGCCGCCATCGTCGCCTTCATCATCTACACCCTGACCATGGACAAAATCCGCGAAATCGCGGTGCTGAAACTCATCGGCACGCGCAACCGCACCATCGCCGCAATGATCATGCAGCAGGCGCTGGCACTTGGGCTGATCGGTTTCGCCGTGGGCAAGATCACCGCCACCTTCGCCGCGCCGCTGTTTCCCAAGTTTGTGCTGCTGATGCCGGGCGACTCCATCGCCGGGTTCTTCGCGGTGATGGTGATTTGCGCGCTGGCCAGCGTGGTGGCCATCCGCATGGCGCTCAAGGTCGATCCGGCCGAAGCGATCGGAGGTTGATGATGGCGGCACAAGGCATCCGCATCGAAGGATTGAAAAAGCGCTACGGCAGCGGCGATACCGCAGTGGACGCGCTCAAAGGCGTGGACATGGAGGTCGCGCCGGGCGAAGTCGTCGGCCTGGTTGGCCCGTCCGGCTCGGGCAAGAGCACCCTGCTCAAATGCCTAGGCGCGGTGATCGACCCCAGCGCCGGGCGCATGACCCTGGGCGATGCGGTGATCTACGACCAAGGCTGGAAGGCACGCGACCTGCGCGCGCTGCGCCGCGACAAGATCGGCTTCGTATTCCAGGCGCCCTATCTCATTCCGTTTCTCGACGTCACCGATAACGTCGCCCTGCTGCCCATGCTGGCCGGCGTGCCCAACGCGGAAGCTCGCAAGCGCGCGCTTGAACTGCTCACCGCGCTGGACGTGCAGCACCGGGCAAAGGCCATGCCCTCGCAACTCTCTGGTGGCGAACAGCAGCGTGTGGCGATTGCGCGTGGCCTCGTCAACCGCCCGCCGGTGATCCTGGCCGACGAGCCCACTGCGCCGCTGGATTCCAAACGCGCCATGGCGGTGATCCGCATCCTCAACGACATGGCGAAGAAGTACGAGACCGCGATCATCGTAGTCACCCACGATGAGAAGATTCTCCCCACCTTCAAACGCATCTACCACATCCGCGACGGTGTAACCCACGAAGAAGCCGGCGAGGGCCGAGGCTTCGACTGAAAGGAAACGACCATGAAAACCCTGCCCGCCGATGTACGTCCCTACCAGCAAACACCCGAGTTCAACGAGACCACGATTTCATGCCAAGCCGGAAGCAACGCGGTCCTCCGCCAAGAGGGCACCAGCATGACCGCGCCTTCCACGAGCACGGGGTTACGCCTGGGGCTGATCCTCGCCTGCACATTCACGCTCGCGGCCTGCGCCGCAGGGCCGGACTTCAGGCGGCCGGCCGCTCCCGAGACAGCGGATTACACGGCCACGCCGGTCCCTGCGCAAACCGAATCCGCGCCCACGAGACTGGGTGAAGCACAGCGTCTGGTTACCGGCATGGCGGTCGATGCCCAGTGGTGGCGCGACTTCAAGTCGCCCAGGCTGGATGCGCTGATCAAGCACGCGTTTGCGGTGAGTCCCACGCTCGCAGCAGCGAGCGCCACGCTGCGTCAGGCGCAGGAACTCTATTCGGCACAGGCGGGGGCGACGCGTTATCCGCAGGTTGATGTCGGCCTAGCAGCCCGTCGGTTTTAACCTCAGGCTACTGCCAGATTTCGCCCCGATTTTTTTGAAATGGTTCATTTTGAGCCGATTTC
>NZ_JAAOMP010000123.1 GCF_018853815.1 Acidithiobacillus sulfurivorans
TGCCCCGATTGCGATGGAAGAAGGTTTGCGCTTTGCGGTGCGTGAAGGCGGCCGTACGGTGGGTGCCGGCGTCGTTTCCAAGGTGGTCGAATAATGGACAGTTCAAAAATTCGTATTCGCTTGAAATCTTACGATTACCGCATGTTGGATATTTCTGCAGCAGAAATCGTTGAAACAGCGCGGCGGACCGGGGCACGGGTATGTGGTCCTATTCCACTGCCCACCAAGATCGAGCGCTTCACGGTGTTGCGTTCACCGCATGTGGACAAGAACGCCCGGGATCAGTTTGAACAGCGGACTCATAAGCGTTTGCTGGATATTCTCGATCCCAATGATAAAACCGTAGATGCGCTGATCAAGCTGGATCTTGCAGCGGGTGTCGACGTCGAGATCAAGCTGTAATTTTAGAAAGGACAAGAAAATGGTAATGGGTCTGATCGGACGGAAAGTAGGTATGACGCGCATCATCTCCGATGATGGACGGGTTTTGCCGGTAACCGTCATTCATGTGGCACCGAACAAGGTGACCCAGATTAAAGATATCGCCACTGATGGTTACTGTGCCGTTCAGGTAGCCTGCGGTGAACGACGTCCCCAAAGGGTAACGTCTGCACTGGCAGGACACTTCCGTAAAAGTGGTGTAGTCCCCGGTCGCTTGTTGAGAGAGTTCCGGGTTGATGATACCGGAGCATACAGCAGCGGTAGTGAGATTGGTCTTGATGTGTTTACTGCTGGTCAAAAAGTCGATGTAACTGGTACCAGTAAAGGTAAAGGTTTTGCTGGGGCCATCAAGCGCCATAATTTCCGTAGTAACCGCGCCAGTCACGGTAACTCACGGGCGCATAATGCACCGGGCTCCATTGGTTGCCGGCAGACCCCCGGGCGGGTATTCAAGGGCAAGAAGATGGCCGGTCATTTAGGTGATGAACAGGTTACCATGCTGAACCTCGAATTGGTGCGCATTGATGAAGCTCGGCATTTGCTGATGATCAAAGGTGCTGTACCTGGTGCTCGCGATGGTGATGTCATCGTGCGTCATGCAGTGCGCGGTTAGGAGAGATAAATATGCAAGTCCAAAGTCTGGAAATTGCCAGCGGCAAAAACAGCCCGGTTGAAATTGCCGACGGTGTTTTTGACGTTCCCTACAACGAAGCGCTGTTGCACCAGGTGGTTGTGGCGCAAAAGGCTGGTATGCGGGCTGCCACTGCGCACCAGAAGAATCGTTCTGCCGTGCGCGGTGGTGGACGTAAACCCTGGAAGCAAAAGGGTACCGGTCGTGCGCGCGCTGGTACAACGCGCAGCCCAATCTGGCGCGGTGGTGGTCGGGTATTCCCTGCTGGTGGTGAAAACTATCATCAAAAGGTCAATAAAAAGATGTGGGCAGGTGCCATGCGTACGGTCTTGGCGGAGTTGTTGCGCCAGGGGCGGTTGCAGATTATTCAGCAGGAAGATTTTTCCGAAGCACGCAGTAAGAATGCGCGTGATTGGATTGATCAGGCCGGTGGTACGGATTTTCTCCTGGTCATGGGAGAAGTGCCAGTCAATTTATTCTTAAGCTTGCGCAATTTCCCGAGAATCGGTATTGCCGGCTGGCAGGATATAGGTCCTGCAGATCTTCTCCAATATGGCCGTGTGCTGATGGATCAGGACGCAGTCATGAAATTAGGTGAGGTGTACGGATGAACGCAGAACGTAAATATCTGGTCCTTTTGGCCCCGGTCATCAGTGAAAAAAGCACCATGGTGCAGCAGCAGTCGAACCAGTTTGTATTCAAAGTGGCGCGCGACTCTACCAAGCTTGAAATTAAGTCAGCTGTTGAGAAACTATTTGAAGTTCAGGTGTTGTCTGTTCAAACCTGCAATTACATGGGCAAGGAAAAGCGTATGGGACGGCACGTTGGCCGCCGCTCTTCCTGGAAAAAGGCTTATGTACGTCTGGCCGAAGGCAACAGCATTGACTACGGCGTGGCCTGAGGAAAGGATCTAAAAAATGGCATTGATTAAAACCAAACCCACCTCTGCAGGTCGACGTTTTGTCGTTAAAAGCGTAGATACGCGCCTGCATAAAGGGGACCCGTATCCGACGTTGGTGGAATCCCAGTCACATAGTGGCGGCCGTAATAATCATGGCCGAATCACCCGTCGTCACCAAGGTGGTGGGCACAAGTCACACTACCGGCTTATTGATTTTAAGCGCAATAAGTTTGACGTTCCTGGTAAAGTGGAACGTCTGGAATACGATCCCAATCGTTCGGCGCATATTGCGCTCGTTTGTTATGTTGACGGAGAACGTCGTTACATTCTGGCCACCAAAGGTATGAATGTCGGTGACCCCATTCTTTCTGCTGATCAAACGCCCATCAAGCCCGGGAACTGTATGCCTCTGCGCGGTATCCCGGTAGGTTCGGTGGTGCACAATATTGAAATGCGTCCGGGCAAGGGTGGGCAGATTGCCCGTTCGGCAGGTGCATCAGCTCAGCTCATGGCGCGTGACGGGGAATATGCTCAATTACGTTTGCGCTCTGGCGAAGTGCGTCGAATTCATGTATCCTGCCGCGCTACCATTGGTGAGGTCGGTAATGAAGAACACGGATCTCAGCAGTTGGGTAAGGCTGGTGCCACACGTTGGCGTGGAGTTCGTCCAACCGTACGTGGTGTGGTAATGAACCCGGTAGATCACCCCCACGGTGGTGGTGAAGGTCGCACTTCCGGTGGTCGGCACCCGGTTTCACCTTGGGGGCAACCGACCAAGGGGTATCGTACCCGTAAAAACAAGCGTACAAGCAATATGATTGTACGACGTCGTTCGCGTTAGTGGTTAAGGGGATTTGACGTGCCACGTTCCATTAAAAAAGGTCCGTTCATTGATGAACATCTGGACCGTAAAGTACAAAGTGCACAGGCGAGTAGTAGCCGGCGCCCGATCAAAACATGGTCGCGTCGTTCCACTATTACCCCTGATTTCATCGGTTTGACCATCAGTGTACATAATGGTCGTCAGCACATTCCTGTAGTGGTCAACGAAAATATGGTCGGCCACAAGCTCGGTGAATTTGCACTGACACGGACCTTCAAAGGTCACGTGGCTGACAAAAAAGCCAAGCGATAAAGGGGAATCAGATGAAATCATCAGCAGTACTTAAAGGACTTCAGATGTCTCCCCAGAAAGCGCGACTGGTTGCTGATCTGGTGCGCGGCAAACCGGTAGACAAGGCTTTGGAGATTTTGCAGTTTACCAACAAGAAAGCAGCATTGCCCATTCGTAAATGTCTCGAATCAGCAATTGCTAATGCAGAAAACAATGAAGGTGCCGATGTGGACGCCCTTTTCGTCGAACAGATTCTGATTGACGGTGGTGCGGTACTGAAGCGCTTTGCGGCCCGGGCAAAAGGTCGGGGCTCACGGATCCTGAAACGGACCAGCCATATCACGATTGTGGTCGCAGAGAGTTAACTGAGGAAGCTATGGGACAAAAAACCAATCCAGTCGGACTGCGTCTGGGAATCATTAAGAATTGGAACTCCCGTTGGTACGGGAAGGGCGATTTCCAGGAAAAACTGCTGGAAGATATAAAAATCCGCCAGTTCATTCGCGAGCGACTTTCCGGTGGAGCTGTTTCCGATATTATTATCGAACGTCCTGCAAAGAGTGCGCGGATCACGGTACATACTGCGCGACCTGGTATCGTAATCGGTAAAAAGGGTGAAGATATCGAAAAGTTGCGTCATGATGTGCAGAAGCGCATGGGCGTTCCGGTTCATATTAATGTCGAAGAAATTCGTAAGCCCGAGCTCGATGCGCAACTGGTTGCTGAAAGTGTTGCCCAACAGTTGGAACGTCGAATCATGTTCCGACGGGCGATGAAAAGAGCCGTTACCAATGCCATGCGTTTCGGAGCGCTGGGTATGCGCATTAATTGTGCCGGTCGTTTGGGTGGGGCAGAAATTGCTCGTACTGAATGGTATCGGGAAGGGCGGGTACCTTTGCACACTCTACGTGCCGATATTGATTACGGTTTCGCTGAGGCGAAAACCACCTACGGTATTATTGGCGTCAAGGTATGGATTTTTAAGGGCGAAATTCTGGAATGGAGCACGGTACAAAATACCGGTGCTCACCAGAAGTAACGGGAGCTTCAGATGCTGCAGCCTAAACGTACGAAGTTTCGTAAACAACACAAGGGACGTAATCGCGGCATAGCGACGCGTGGGAGTAAGGTAAGCTTTGGCGAATTTGGTCTTAAAGCCGTTGGCCGGGGAAGAATTACTGCACGTCAGTTAGAAGCTGCGCGACGTGCCATTAGCCGTCATGTAAAACGTGGCGGTCGGATCTGGATCCGTATTTTCCCCGACAAGCCCATCAGTAAAAAGCCGGCAGAAGTCCGTATGGGTAAAGGTAAGGGTAATCCTGAATATTGGGTAGCACTGATCCAGCCTGGTAAAGTCCTTTATGAAATGGAAGGTGTCAGTGAGGAAGTGGCCCGCGAAGCTTTTGCTCTGGGTGCGGCCAAACTTCCAATGCAGACCGTATTTGTAAGTCGGCGGGTGATGGGATGAAAGCGCAAGAAACACAAAAACTGGATCTGGCTGGCTGCCAGACTGAACTCATGCAATTGCTGGAAGAGCAGTTCAAATTACGCATGCAGCATGCTACTGGTCAGCTCGCTAAGACCACCCGTTTGCGTACAGTGCGCAGAGATATTGCCCGTGTGCGTACAGCGATTAGTGCCAAGAAGGGAGTGCAGTGATGAGTGAAGTAAAAAACCCCCGTAGTCTCGTTGGCACTGTTGTTAGCGACCGTATGGATAAAACCATTGTGGTTTTGGTCGAAAGACGTATCCAGCATCCGCTTTACAAAAAATATATTCGTCGTTCCAAAAAGTTTCATGCGCACGACGCTGATAATGCCTGCCACATTGGTGACACGGTAAAAATTGAAGAATGTCGGCCCTTGTCTAAAACCAAAAGCTGGCGTCTGGTGAATGTGCTCAGCCAGGGTGTTGTCGAAGGAGATAACGCATGATTCAGATGCAGACTAGATTAAGCGTAGCGGACAACAGTGGTGCGCGGGAAGTGATGTGCATCAAGGTTCTCGGCGGCTCGCACAGGCGTTATGCGGACATTGGCGATGTCATTAAGGTCAGCATCAAGGATGCGGTCCCTCGTGGGAAGGTCAAAAAGGGCGATGTTTACAATGCTCTGGTGGTCCGTACTCGCAAAGGTGTTCGTCGTGAGGACGGTTCCTTGATCCGCTTTGATACCAATGCAGCGGTGTTGCTTAACAATCAGTTGCAGCCTATCGGTACGCGTATTTTTGGACCGGTAACCCGTGAATTGCGCGGGGCTAATTTCATGAAAATAATTTCGTTAGCGCCAGAAGTGCTGTAGGGGATGACCATGTTGAAGTTGCGTAAGGATGATGAAGTCGTGATTTTGGCCGGTAAGGATAAAGGTAAGCGCGGTAAGGTGCTGAAAGTCCTTCGTAACGATTCACGGGTGCTGGTGGAAAAGGTGAACATGATCAAGCGTCACGTTCGACCCGACCGTATGGGCAAGCCTGGCGGCATTGTCGAAAAAGAAGCACCACTTCATATTTCCAATGTGGCTATTTTCAATGCTACTGCGGGAACTGCAGACAGAGTTGGTTATAAAACGCTGGAAGGCGAACGTAAGGTTCGGGTTTTCAAAAGCAGCGGCGAAGTTATCAGCGGCCGTTAAGGGTAAAATATAAAATGGAAGCACGTTTACATACTTTGTACAAAAGCGCCATCGCCCCCAAGCTGATGCAGGATTTCGGTTATCAAAGCGTGATGGAAGTACCCAAGATTCTCAAAATCACCTTGAATATGGGTGTGGGTGAAGCGGTAGGTGACAAGAAGATTCTTGAAGCAGCCGTTGGTGACATGACTAAAATTGCAGGTCAGAAGCCAGTGGTTACCCGTGCCCGTAAATCGGTTGCTGCTTTTAAAATTCGGGATGGTTATCCAATTGGTTGCATGGTGACTTTACGTGGTCTGGTGATGTATGAGTTTCTCGATCGCCTGGTAACGGTAGCTATTCCCCGTATTCGCGATTTCCGTGGTCTGTCACCAAAATCTTTTGACGGCCGTGGAAACTACACCTTGGGTGTGAAAGAACAAATCATATTCCCTGAAATTGAATATGATAAAATTGATCGTTTGCGCGGGTTGGACGTGGTGTTCACTACCACCGCCAAGAATGATGAAGAGGGCCTTGGGCTGTTAAAAGCCTTCAAGATGCCCTTCCGGCCTTGAAGGGAGTTTGACGCGTGGCAAAAAAATCATTGATAGCAAAGTCCGAAAGGACCCCAAAGTTTAAGGTGCGTGCGTACCACCGTTGCAAATTGTGCGGACGTTCACGTGGTTACTATCGGAAATTTGGCTTGTGTCGTTTGTGCCTGCGTAAGCATGCCTCGGCGGGTTCAATTCCCGGTATTGTCAAAGCGAGCTGGTGAGGAAACACGATGAGCGTAACGGATCCTATTGCTGATATGCTTACGCGCATTCGAAATGCGCAACAAGTAAATAAAGCGAAAGTCTTAATGCCTGCTTCAAAACTGAAACGCGCCATTGCTCGCGTTCTGGTTGAAGAAGGTTATATTACCGATTTCCGGGAAGAAACTCAGGATGGTCATCCGGTTCTGAACCTGACTCTTAAGTATTATGCTGGAGCTGGGGTTATTGCCGAAATCCGTCGTGTAAGTCGACCGGGTGTGCGTATTTATCGGGGTGCTGATGATCTTCCCAAGGTTCGGGATGGATTTGGCATTGCCATCATTTCCACTTCGCAGGGAATCATGACTGATCGTGCGGCACGTACTGCCGGGATTGGTGGTGAAGTACTCTGCGTAGTCTCTTAAAGGGAGATTCAGTATGTCTCGAGTAGGGAAACAGCCTGTTACTCTTCCTAAAGGTGTGGAAGTTCATGTGGCTGATAAGCATTTGCATGTGAAAGGCCCCAAAGGTCAGATGTCCACGCCGTTTCACTCCAGTGTGACGCTGCAAGTGGACGATGGTGTCGCTACTTTAGCCTGGGCTGAAGGGCAAAATGCTTTTGCCGGCACAATGCGCGCCTTGTTAAATAATATGGTGCATGGTGTCTCGGTAGGCTTTGAGCAGAAACTCGAAATTATCGGTGTGGGTTATCGTGCGCAAGCGAAAGGCAAAACCCTGAGCTTGAGTCTGGGATTTTCACATCCTGTAGATTATCCGGTGCCTGACGATATTACGATTGAAACTCCGACCCAGACAGAAATCGTGATCAAGGGTATTGATAAGCAGAAAATTGGGCAAATTGCCGCAGACATTCGTGCGTATCGTCCTCCTGAGCCTTACAAGGGTAAAGGTGTGCGGTATGCAGGTGAAAATGTCCGTCGTAAAGAAGCCAAGAAGAAATAATGGTTGAGGCAGGTAATCATGAATAAAAATACATCCAGACTCCGTCGTGCACGTAAAACCCGTGCCCGGATTGCATCTCAGGCCAAACCAAGACTATGCGTCTTTCGTTCTGGAAAGCACATCTATGCACAGGTCATTGACGATTCCAAGGGGGTCGTCATTGCCCAGGCATCCAGTGTGGAAGGTGAGTTGCGTGCAGCCATGCCGCGTGGTGCCGATGTGGCGGCTGCAGTGACCATCGGTCAGCGGGTTGCCGCCAAAGCATTGGCTGCTGGTGTGAAGGAAGTTGCCTTTGACCGAAGCGGTTATCGTTATCATGGTCGGGTGCGAGCCCTGGCCGACGCCGCCCGTGAGGGCGGGTTGTCGTTCTGACGGAGATCTGAAAAATGGCAAGGGAAAATCGTGATGCTCAGCCCAGCGATGGTATGCAGGAAAAGCTGATTCATATCAATCGTGTATCTAAGGTGGTCAAGGGCGGTCGGCAATTTGGTTTTGCGGCACTGATGGTCGTCGGTGATGGTGATGGTAAGGTCGGCTTTGGTCGTGGTAAAGCCAAGGAGGTTCCTGCGGGAATCCAGAAAGCCACAGACCAGGCTCGTCGTTGGATGACGCAAATCCCATTGATGCGTGGTGGCACAATTCCTTACCCGGTTGAGGGTCGTCATGGTGCTGCTCGCGTCATGTTGCGTCCTGCCCCAGAAGGTAGTGGGGTTATTGCTGGTGGTGCCATGCGCGCTGTCTGTGAGGCAGTAGGATTGCGCAACGTGGTGGCTAAGTCCCTAGGTTCCAATAATCCTATCAATGTGGTCCGCGCAACTTTTGATGCGTTCAACAAACTTTCCAGCCCCCAGGCCATCGCCATGAAGCGTGGCAAAAGCCTGAAGGAAATTCGTGGTGAGGGAGGTCATGATGAGTAAACAGTTACGCATCACTCTGGTCAAAAGTTTAATTGGTGTGACTGAGAAACATCGCCGTGTTGTTGTCGGCCTTGGTTTGCGCCGCACCAACCATACCGTTGAACGTCCTGATACGCCAGAAATTCGTGGCATGGTCAATAAAGTGCCTTACCTATTGCGCTGGGAAGAGTTGTCATGAAATTAAATACGATAGCGCCTGCAGAGGGCGCCAAGAAAGATCGACGTCGTGTCGGACGTGGCATTGGAAGTGGCCTCGGTAAAACCGCAGGTCGTGGTCACAAGGGCCAACATGCGCGCTCAGGTGGTTACCACAAGGTTGGTTTTGAGGGCGGTCAGATGCCCTTGCAACGCCGTATTCCTAAAAGAGGATTTCGGAATAACTTTGGTGCCCGTACTTGCGAGGTGACCTTGTCGCAGCTGGAAAATGCGGCGATTGATGGTGTGGTAGACATGGAAGGACTACTGTTGCGGCGCATTGTTCGGGGCCGTCCGGATGTGGTTAAGGTTATTATGACGGGCGAATTAAGCCAAGCCATTACCGTGCGTGGATTGCGAGTCAGTGCGGGAGCCAAGACTGCGATTGAAAGTGCTGGCGGAAAGGTCGAAGAATAATGGCCGGGTTGCGTAACATTGCGGGTGCCGCACAGGGTGCTGGTAAGATCAATGAATTACGCAACCGCATTTTGTTTTTGCTGGGTGCCTTGTTGGTTTTTCGTATTGGTGCGCATATTCCGGTGCCGGGTATTGACCCTGCCGCTATGGCTTCTTTTTTCAATGAGCAGCGCGGCACAATTCTCGGCATGTTCAACATGTTCTCCGGTGGTGCTCTGTCGCGCTTGACGGTTTTTGCATTGGGTATCATGCCCTATATCAGTGCTTCCATTATTTTCCAATTGGCCGGTTCTGTTTTCCCAAAGCTGGAAGAACTAAAAAAAGAGGGCGAGTCAGGTCGAAGAAAAATCACCGAATACACGCGTTATGCGACGGTTGGACTTGCACTCATGCAGGGACTGGGTATTGCAGTTGCTATTGAAAAAATGCACGCCGGTCATGTTCCGGTAGTGATTGACCCAGGTCCTTTGTTTTTGTTTACCACGACTATTTCCCTGGCCTGTGGTACCGTTTTCCTCATGTGGATTGGTGAGCAAATCACCGAGCGCGGCATTGGCAATGGCATATCGCTGATCATTTTCGCGGGGATTGTCGCTGGACTTCCTGATGCTATCGGGACCACCTTTGAATTGATGCAAACCGGGCAATTCCAGCCGCTGTTTGTGGTTGCGTTATTTGTTCTGGCCCTTCTGGTTACTGCGTTTGTAGTGTTTATGGAAAGCGCCCAAAGACGTGTTCCTATTCAATATGCCAAGCGCCAGGTTGGACGCAAAATTTATGGCGGACAAAGTACGCACATGCCCCTCAAGGTGAATATGAGTGGCGTTATTCCACCGATTTTTGCCACCAGCATTTTATTGTTGCCAGCTACGCTTTCGGGGTGGTTTGCCAATGTTCCAGGTATGGAATGGTTGGCGCGCTTCGGTCAGGCCTTGAGTCCGGGTTCTGCGCTTTATGTCGTCGTATTTACGACGGCGATTGTGTTCTTTGCCTTCTTCTATACAGCAATGGTATTCAATCCGAGAGATACGGCCGATAACCTCAAAAAATCCGGTGCATTTGTGCCCGGGATCAGGCCTGGTGAACATACTGCCCGTTACATGGACAGGATTTTAACCCGTCTGACCCTTTGGGGAGCCATTTACCTGACACTGGTATGCTTGTTGCCGGAATTTCTCATTGTTCAGTACAACGTGCCTTTCTATCTGGGTGGCACCAGTCTGCTGATTGTGGTTGTAGTGATGATGGATCTTATGGGTCAGATTCAAAGCCATCTGCTCACGCATCAATATGAAGGGTTGATTCGTAAGAATCCCCTGAGCGGACGTTGAGTTTGGCCAGACACCTCATATTTTTGGGTGCCCCCGGAGCCGGTAAGGGTACACAGGCTCAGCGCCTGGCTCAATATTTAGGCTTGCCTCATGTTTCTACCGGTGATATGCTCCGCGCCTCTGTTCAGTCTGGTAGTGATATTGGACGTCGTGCTGCTGCAGTGATGGATTCTGGAGCATTGGTGAGCGACGACATTATCATTGGTATTGTTGCAGAGCGTTTGAGGTTGGAAGATGCGGCTGCCGGAGTGATATTCGACGGCTTTCCGCGCACAGTACATCAAGCGAATGCGCTAGACCAACTATTGCAGGATGCCGGTGGAGATGTATCTGCTGTACTGCATATTGCGCTGGATGATGAGGAAATTGTAGAGCGACTTTCAGGGCGGCGTGTCTGTTCTGGTTGTGGTGCCATTTATCATGAACGTTATCATCCTTCATTGGTCAGTTCTGTATGTGATCTATGTGGGGGCAGTCTGGTCCAGCGTGAAGATGACCATCCGGATGTGATCAGAAAGCGCCTGGCCGTTTATCAGGCGGAAACAGCTCCTTTGATCGCTTATTATCACGATCGGCCAGCCTACCATCTGATTGATGGTCATGGTGAGGCGGATGAAGTGTTTGCCAGAATCGTGGAAGCGGTGAGGGAAAAAGATTAGATGTCTAAAGAAGATACTCTGGAAATGCAGGGCGAAGTGATTGAAAACCTGCCGAGTGCAACTTTTAAGGTGCGTCTCGAAAATGGGTATGTAGTGAATGCACATATATCCGGTAAAATGCGTATGCATTATATCCGTATTTTGCCAGGAGATAAGGTGACTGTAGAAATGACGCCCTATGATTTAACCAAGGGTCGCATTATATATCGTGCCAAATAGGGGGTTGTAATGAAAGTTCGGGCGTCAGTAAAAAAGCTCTGTCGTAATTGCAAGATAGTCCGTCGTAACGGTGTAGTGCGGGTCATTTGTGTGGAACCCCGTCACAAACAACGTCAAGGTTAAGGCGACTAAATTTATCAGTCTGTGGGGTCGACCCACTTAGTCTTTTGGAGGAATTGCGGATGGCCCGCATCGCTGGTGTTAATATTCCAAACAACAAGCAAATAGAAATTGCTTTGACGTATATTTATGGTATCGGCAGAACTCGTTCGCAGAGTATTTTGTCTGCAGCTGATATTGCTTTTGATATGCGCGTCAAGGACATCAGCGAACCCGAGCTGGAACGCATTCGGGCTGAGGTCGCCAAGTTTCTGGTGGAAGGTGATCTCCGTCGTGAGGTAACCATGAACATCAAACGATTGATGGATCTTGGTTGTTATCGCGGTATTCGGCATCGTCGTGGACTTCCTGTTCACGGCCAGCGTACCAAGACGAACGCACGGACACGTAAGGGTCCTGCCAAATCGATCACTCGTTAACTAGGAAGATTCCAGTAATGGCGAAAACTCAGACAAACTCCCGTGTGCGGAAGAAAGTAAAGAAAAACGTACTTGATGGAGTAGCGCATATATATGCGTCTTTCAATAACACCATCATTACCATCAGTGACCGTCAGGGAAATGTCCTGACTTGGGCCAGTTCTGGTGGCTCCGGTTTTCGTGGGTCGCGCAAAAGCACCCCTTTTGCCGCTCAGGTGGCAGCGGAAAATGCAGGTAAAAAAGCTCAGGAATATGGTGTCAAAAATCTGGATGTAGAAGTGCGCGGCCCTGGGCCCGGTCGGGAAAGTACCGTTCGTGCGCTGCATTCCATCGGCTTCCGCATTGCGAGTATTCGCGACGTCACGCCGATTCCCCATAACGGCTGCCGTCCGCCTAAAAAGCGGCGTGTTTAATTTTTAGGTGGAGGTAGTTAGTGGCTAAATATACGGGTCCCAGTTGTCGTTTGTGCCGTCGTGAAGGCGGCAAGCTCTTTCTGAAAGGTGAGAAATGCTTTTCCGACAAATGTCCAGTAAGCATTCGTGCCTATGCGCCAGGCCAGCATGGTCAGCGTCGTGGTAGAGTCAGCGAATACGGCGGTCAGCTGCGTGAAAAGCAGAAAATTCGGCGCATTTATGGTGTTCTAGAAGGTCAGTTCCGACGTTATTTCGAGCGGGCCAGTCAGACCCGGGGTGTAACCGGTGAGACGCTGCTGCGTCTGCTCGAGCTGCGCCTGGACAATGTTGCGTACCGACTTGGATTTGGATCTTCGCGTGCGGAAGCGCGCCAGGTTGTTCGCCATGGTCATATTCTGGTTAATGGTCGGCGCGTGGATATTCCATCCTATCAGGTCCGTGCCGGCGATGTGGTGAGTGTGGCTGAATCTGCCCGTCAACATGTACGGATTGTAGCTGCGGTTGAAGCTGCTAGTGGTCGCGGGTTCCCTGAATGGGTGAGCATGGATGCCACCACACTCAGTGCAACAATTAAAGCCGTACCGGCGCGTGAAGATATCGCACCGGATTTGAACGAACAGGTCGTCGTGGAGTTGTACTCTAAGTAAGACCGGGGGTTGAGGAACGCTTATGACTGATGTAGGTGATTTGTTACGTCCGCAGGGCGTAGAAGTTGAAGAAATTTCCGCACGTCGTGCGCGCCTGTCTTTGGGCCCTCTGGAGCGTGGCTTTGGTCACACCTTGGGCAGTGGTTTGCGGCGTATTCTGCTCTCTTCGCTGAAGGGAGCGGCAGTGACCGAGGTGGAGATTGAGGGTGTTCTGCACGAATATTCCAGCATCGAAGGGGTGCAGGAAGATGTCGTAGATATCCTCCTCAATTTGAAAATGCTTGCGGTTCGCTCCCAGGGACACAGTGATGTGATGGTTACATTGCGTAAGCGTGGCCCGGGTTTGATGACTGGTGCAGATATTGTTTCTGAGCATGGTATTGAAGTGGCCAATCCTGATCAGGTCATTGCTACTTTGACCCGGGATGTAGAACTGGTCATGCATCTGCGAATTGACGATGGTCGCGGCTATGATGCTGCGGCTACCCGGCGTCAGAATCATGAGAAACGCATTGGTGTGATGGCGTTGGATGCTAGTTTCAGTCCGGTTTTGAAAGTCAGTTATCAGGTCGAAAGTGCCCGTGTAGAACAGCGTACTGATCTGGATCGCTTGGTCCTGGATGTGGAAACCAACGGCGTAGTTGATCCGGTTTGGGCGGTTCAGGAGGCCTCACGGATTCTGCGTAGCCAGTTGGGCGTTTTGGCTGGTGCTGAAAACCAGCAGGAGCCTGAAGTTTCACAGGTTCAAAACGGCCAGGATCTGATGCCCTTGCTGATACGTCCGGTGGACGACCTTGAGCTGACGGTTCGTTCTGCCAATTGTCTCAAAGCAGAAGATATTTTTTACATTGGTGATCTGGTTCAAAAATCCGAACAGGAACTATTGAAAGCTCCTAATCTCGGCAAAAAATCACTCACTGAAATCAAGGAAGTGCTGGTGGCCCATGGCCTCAGTCTGGGTATGCGTGTTGAAAACTGGCCGCCGGAGAACCTGCCGCCCATTTCCGGGCGCGGCGCAGACGTTGATGTTAACGGCTAATGTTCAGAATTTGGTAGAGGGAATGGGTTATGCGTCATCGCAAAAGTGGTAAGCAACTAAATAGAAATAGCAGCCATCGGCAGGCCATGTTTGCCAACATGATGGTGTCCTTGTTTCATCATGAGCGTATTGTCACAACGCTTCCAAAGGCCAAAGAGCTACGTCGCTTTGCCGAACCGATGATAACCTTGGCGAAGGATGCCACGGTTGCCAAACGTCGCCTGGCTTTTTCGCGCTTGCGTGATCGTCAGGCCGTGGTCAAGCTTTTTGATGATCTCGGCCCACATTATGCTGCGCGTCCAGGTGGTTATTTGCGTATTGTGAAATATGGCTTCCGAGCTGGTGACAATGCACCTCTGGCTATTGTTGAGTTGGTCGACCGTCAGGCTGCCACCGCCTGATATCGCTCTACAAGGTTTTTTAAACCCAAATCGGCCCATGATGAAAATCGGGGCCGTTTTTTTGTGCCTTTTTTCAAGCTCCGTGCTACACATTCAACATGACTATGTACTATAGTAGTTTGGTATCGTTGTGCTTGTTCTTCGATACCCAAGCTAATAGGAGAAGTGTATGAAGAAGTTGACCCGTCGTGAATGGTTCCGGTCGAGTGGTAAGGTGGTTTTGGTGGCCGCAGTGGCACCGGCAATGCTGTCCAATATTGCGGAGGCAGCAACCAGTAAAGCCAGTCAGGCCTCAGTGCAGTATGTTACCCACCCCAACGGCAAGGAAATGTGCAGCAATTGCAAATTTTTTATCGCAGGAGCCAAGCCCAACGAAGATGGGGCCTGCAAGGTAGTGTCCGGTAAAATTAGTCCCCATGGGTATTGCGCTGTATATATGCCGAAAAAATAGATCACTGAATTATTGCTGTCCGGTACTGCCAAATCCGGCACTACCCCTCTCTGTGGCAGCAAACTCATCCACCACCAGAATTTCGGGACGAATAACGGGTACCAGAACCATCTGCGCGACCCGTTCTCCCGGTTCAATGATAATTTCTTCTCGACTGCGGTTCCATAGAGACATTTTTATGGGTCCCTGGTAATCCGCATCAATGAGGCCTGTCAGATTTCCCAATACCAGTCCCTTATGTCCAAGACCGGAGCGGGGTAACAGGAGTGCGGTGATTCCGGGATCAGCGATATGCATGGCAAAGCCTGCTGATACTAACTCCACGGTGTTTGCCGACAGATGCAGGGGCTCATCCAGGCAGGCGCGTAAATCCATTCCGGCGGCGTCAGCGCTGGCATAATGGGGTAAAGGCCATTGTTTACCAATGCGCGGGTCGAGGATGCGAATTTGCAATTTAGTCACGGGAATGCTGAGCCTCGCTGGCGAAGTGGATTTTGCTGATGTGACGGATGAGTGTTCTTGCCATATCAATTTTACGGCAAGCTGGAATTTCTATTTGCGTTTTATCGTGGAGTAGGGTGCAGGCATTGATTTCACTGCCCATTCCAGTCGTGCTGCTGCTGATGTCGTTGACAATGATGGTATCGGCCCCCTTGCGAGATGCCTTGGCGCGTGCTGAATCTAAATGATCCCGGGTTTCTGCGGCAAAGGCGACAATGACGCGTGGACGTTGGGGATGACGATGGATGCTGGACACGATATCTGGATTCAGCGTTAACGCAATCTGATCAGCTACCGCTGATTTGGGCGTTTTATGTGGGCTTTGCAGAGTGGGCCGATGGTCCGCAACTGCCGCATTGGCGATCAATAAATCCGTGGGTGTTTCCAGGCTATGCAGGCAGGCCTCCAGCATTTCCTGAGCCGATGTGACATCTTCACGCAGCACCCCCGGCGGTGTTTGTTCATGACTGGGGCCGCTGATGAGTCGTACCTGCGCACCGGCTTCGGCACAAGCCTGAGCCAGGGCAAATCCTTGTTTACCGCTTGCCCGGTTGGTTAGTCCCCGGGCTGGATCCATGCTTTCCCAGGTGGGGCCTGCTGTAATCAGTATTTGCTTTCCAGAAAGCGTTTTGCCGGCCAGGGCCAGACGTAGTTGGGCAACTATCTGCTCTGGTTCCAGCATTCGTCCCGCGCCTTCTTCGCCACAAGCTAAAACCCCGGCATCAGGGCCCAGAAATTGGGTGCCAAATTCAAGCAGTCGCTGGACATGCCCTTGGGTGGCAGGATGTGACCACATACTGGCGTTCATGGCCGGAGCAAGAAAAATGGGTGCGCGCGTGACCAGCAGCAGGGTACTGAGTAGATCATCGGCAAGACCCAGGGAAAAGCGGGCAAGACTATTTGCCGTCACCGGCGCCACAATAATGGCATCCGGCCAGCGCGCCAGGCGAATATGATCCATTGCGGCTTCTTCCTCGGCGGCAAATAAATCCTGGCGTACCGGCTGACCACTCAGGGCTTGTAAAGTGATGGGGGTAACAAACTGCTTGGCACCTTGAGTCATGACGACGCGGACTTCGGCACCCAGGCGCAGCAAATGGCGGACTATTTCCGGACTTTTATAGGCAGCAATGCTGCCACATATCCCCAGCAGAATTCGTTTGCCAGCCAGGGGCTCGGTCGTGTTGAATAGGGTTTCTATCATGATATTCCCAGTTTAAGGGAAGGAGGGAGCAAATGGCTATTACTGATTGGCCGGTGGACGAGCGGCCGCGAGAAAGATTATTACAGAAAGGGGCTCAAAGTTTGTCTGATGCCGAGCTTTTGGCAATTTTCCTGCGGATTGGTGTGAAAGGCAAAAGTGCAGTGGATGTGTCTCGCGAATTACTGCAAAGTTTTGGTGGGTTGCGGGCCTTGCTGACCGCTACCCGGGATCAGTTTTGTGCGCATCATGGTATGGGTGATGCGAAATATGCTTTACTGCAGGCGGTATTGGAGATGGGGCGACGGCATCTGGCAGAAGATTGGCAGCGGGGTAGTTGTCTGGATTCCCCACAACGCGTTCGCCAGTATTTGTCGGCCAGTCTGCGCGATCGCGGCCGGGAAATATTCGCTGTCATTTTTCTGGATCATCGCCATCGGGTTTTAAAGCTCGAAGAAATGTTTTTGGGGACTATAGATGCTGCGACAGTCCATATTCGCGAAGTGGTGAAGCGCGCGCTGGAGCTGAATGCTTCCGCCTTGATTGTGGCGCATAACCATCCTTCCGGCGTGGCTGAGCCGAGCTCTGCTGATCTCGCACTGACCCGGCGTCTGGAAAGTGCTATGCAGTTACTGGAGTTGCGTTTGCTCGATCATTTTATTGTCGGTGAAGGTGAACCCTTGTCTTTGCGTGAGCAGGGGGGATGGTGAATAAAAATAAACCCATCTGGCAGCGCGCTCTATATGCTCTGCGCGGGCTGAGGATTGCCGCGCGGGAAGAAGCCAGTTTTCGCGCAGAATTGTGGGCGGTGGTGGCAGCCGGGGTGTTTTTGATTTGGGCACAGGTCTCTTTATGGTGGTGGGGCTTGGCTTTGCTGCTGATGGCCATGCTGTTGGCTACCGAGTTATTGAATAGTGCAGTAGAGTCGCTGGCGGATCTGGTCAGTCCCGAATTTCATCCCCTGGTTGCTCGCGCCAAGGATTGTGGGGCGGCAGCCGTTTTTGTTTTGAGCAGCGTCGGTGTTGCTTTGCTGTTACTGATTTTGTGGCAGCATTTCCATGGTGGGGGTGGATAAAATGGGTGTTATTTTACCCGGTGCGCTGTTACTGCCTATAATGGTTATATATGCGGGTTGCTGCGGGGCTTATGGAAGCCACAGGCTGGCTGCCGGAAAATTTCAAAACGTAGGGAGGAATAATGGGTATTAACGCAGGCATTACCGTTATTGCCGTTGTCTTGATCATTATTTTGCTGATCATTGCGGTGACTGCGGGCGTATTTATTCGGACCTTTTTGCGTTTGGAAAGATTGCTGGCCCGTGCTGAACAGGATGTTGGCCCCCTGATTTTTGAGCTGAAGTCGGCCTTGGTAGATTTCAAGAAAATGACCCAGGTGGGGCGGGCGCAAATGAATCGGGTGGATTCCACCATGAAATATCTCAGTCGGGAAATCATGGAAACCACCGAAACCCTGGTACAGCCTGTACAGGAACTCGGTATGTGGTATCGGGCTTTGCGAACAGGCTGGCGCTATTTTTCACGAAAACGTTAAAGCCGGAAACGGCGAGGAGAAAAGCCATGAGAAACGCAGAAGGTTTTGTAGTGGGGATTCTGGTAGGTGCAGTAGGCGCTTTGTTGCTGGCACCAGCCAGCGGTGCGGAAACCCGCCAGGAATTGCGTAAGGCGATGGACAAGGGTAGAGAGCGTTTTTACAACCTCGAATCTTTGGCGGAAGAACGCATTGCGGTGTTGATTGATGAAATTCAGGAAAAAACCGCTCGATTGATGGATGCTGGCGGAGATATGATGGAATCCAAACGTGAGGATTTGCTGGAGGCTATCCAGGTAGCCAAACGGGCTCTGGCCGACGAGCGGGACATCCTTACCAGAAGTACACGTGCCCGCCGGGGAGTGCTGTTGGAAGAAGAAGAGAACATCTGATCTCAGTGTTCAACACGTGACTTTTTATGGTGTAATCAATCATTTCATGGTGCGGTTGCAGGTCGGGACGGCTATGATGTGCAGACCGAATTCTTAAGGAGATACAGATGGCTGATAAATTGTTGATGGTTATGGTAAACACCGACCCTTCCAACCCCCAGGAACTGGGCGCGCCTTTCTTTCAGGCTACCGTTGCTGCCGCAATGGATTTTGACGTGGAAGTGGTGTTGACCGCCCGTGCCGGTGAGTTGGCCAAAAAAGGCGTGGCGGAAAAAATGTTCGTGATGCCTGGCAGTCCCAAAAGCGTCTACGATTTCATCAAGGATGCCCATGAGGCTGGCGTAAAGTTTTTTGTCTGCACCCCGACTCTGGAATTATGGGACTGCACCAAGGAAGATTTGATTCCTGAAGTATCTGACGTGGTCGGTGGCGCTTATGTGATTGAGCAGGCCATGGACGACGACGTGGTCACCTTTACGTATTGATGCCAAGATGACACCTACCCATCTGGGGCCCGCTGAACATCTGTTCAGCGCGGAAGAGGTGGAAGCGGCCATCCAAAGGATGGCCGTTGCCATTAATAAGGATCTTGAACATCTGACACCACATCGCCCAGTGGTGCTGCTTTGTGTATTGACTGGCGCCATTGTCGTGGTGGGCCAGCTCATGCCGCATTTGCATTTTCCCATGACGCTGGATTGTGTACAGGTCAGTCGCTACGGTTCAGAAATCAGTGGTGGCGAGTTGCAATGGCGTACGCGTCCCAAGGAGTCTCTCTCAGGGGCTGTTGTGCTCCTGGTGGATGATATTCTGGATGAAGGTATTACGCTCAAATCCATTCAGGATTATTGCATGGCAGAAGGTGCTGTGGCGGTGCATACGGCGGTGATGGTGCGCAAGATGCGGCCACGATCTGTTGATCTGCAGGTGGATTATGTCGGTCTGGAGGTTCCGGATCAGTTCGTGTTTGGCTATGGTCTGGATGCCCGAGGCCTGGGTCGTAATGCCCCAGGAATTTTTTTCCTCCCGGAGGATCACTGAATGGGTGTGGTCGGCATTATTGGTGGAAGTGGTTTGACGCGACTCAATAATCTGCAGATCCACAATCGTCGGGTGGTGAGAACGCCATTTGGTGAGGCTTCGGGTCCCCTGACTTTTGGTGATCTGGGCGGGCAGGAAGTGGTTTTCCTGGCTCGGCACGGATACGGGCACACCATTCCCCCGCACCGGGTGAATTATCGTGCCAATATCTGGGCCTTGCACCATGTGGGCGTGACCCATGTGCTTGCCGTGGCGGCAGTGGGTGGTATCAGTGCAGCCCTGCAATCCGGGGTGATTTGTGTTCCGGACCAATTGATTGACTACACCAGCGGAAGGCCTGGCACTTTCTTTGAAGGTGGCGAAAGCATGGTGGTCCATATTGATTTTTCCGAGCCCTACTGCGGACGTATTCGTGAACGTCTTTTAGAGGGGGCTAAAGTCTCTGGAGTGGGGGTAGTAGATGGGGCTACCTATGCGGCTACCCAAGGTCCCCGTCTGGAAACCATTGCGGAAATTCGGCGTATCGAAAAAGATGGCGGGGATATTGTGGGCATGACCGGAGCACCGGAAGCGGTCCTGGCCCGGGAGATCGGTCTTTGTTACGCACCACTATCGTTGGTGGTCAATCCGGCCGCTGGCAAATCCAGCGAGCCCATCACCATGGAGGCCATTGACGCCGTCATGCATGAGGGCATGGAAAGAGTCCGGGCGATTCTGGCGAGTACGGTGCCTTTGCTGGCTGATTGCCCACAATGCGATTGTGGCGTTTCAGTAGGCCCGGAAGCACTTAAACATTTGCACAGTCGGCGCAAGTAACAAGCGGCCAAAGTAGCAGATCGCCAATCGGATCTGCTTTTTGGGCTTTCAGCGTAAAGTGACCAACTCTTCCGAGCTGGTGGGATGAATGGCGATGGTATCGTCAAAATCCTTCTTGCTGGCGCCCATGCGTAAAGCTACTGCAAAACCCTGCAACATTTCGTCGACGCCATCGCCAATGGCATGCAAACCGACAATTTTTTCTTCCCGTCCTACGGTCACCAGTTTCATGGCGGTTTTTTCAGGGTCTTCGGAAAATGCCCGCAACATGGGGGTAAAACGGGTTTGATAAACCTTGACGGCTTCATCCCCGTAAGTTTCCCGCGCGGCCGTTTCGCTGAGGCCTACTGTGGCGATGGGGGGATGGCTAAAGACCACCGTCGGCACGAGCGTGGCATCCAGGTGGCGTTCGGACTGCTGGTTAAATAAACGATCCGCCAGTCTTCTCCCGGCAGCAATAGCCACCGGGGTCAGGGCGGGAGCGCTGGTCACGTCGCCCAGCGCATAAATGCCGGGAACAGCGGTGTTTTGGAAAGCATCCACGGGAATAAAGCCTTGCGCGTCTTTGGTAATGCCCGCATTTTCCAGCCCCAGTTCTGCACTGTTTGGACGTCTGCCAATGGCCCAAATGACGGCATCCAGTCCGCCCAGGCAGTCTCCATCCTGAAAGTGCAGGCATAAACCGTCAGGGCGTTTTTCCAGCTCACGCACCTGACGCTGGGCCAGCAAATTGATGCCCTGATGGAGCATGGCATCCATCAGATGTTCACGGAGCATTGGCTCGAAGTCATTCAGAAAATGCTTGCGTCGCATGAGCAGTGATACATCACTGCCCAAAGCATGCAAAACGCCAGCCAGTTCCACGGCAATATAACCGGCTCCGACAATGGCGACACAGCGCGGGGCGTGTTCCAACTCAAAAAAACCATCCGAACTGATACCCATCTCGGCCCCTGGAATATCCGGCCAGGTGGGTTGACCACCGGTAGCGATGAGGATGTGCGGGGCATGCAGAATTTTACCATCTACTTCCACCTGATTTTCGCCATGAAAACAGGCATGTCCGCGAATCAAGGTGACGCCGTTACCATCCAGTCCCTGTGCATAGCGGCCATTGAGGCGATGAATATACGCGTCTCTTTTGGCCTTGAGCCGTTCCCAATGAAAACGGGAGGCGACTGCATCAAAACCATAGTCTTCTGCCATCCGCATTTGTTCGGCCAGGTGAGCGGCATTCCAGAAGATTTTTTTAGGCACACAACCGACATTGACGCAGGTACCTCCCAGTGGTCCTGCTGCGATCAGTGCGGTTTTGGCCCCATAGCTGGCTGCCCGGTTGGCCGTGGCAATGCCGCCACTGCCGCCGCCAATGACGATTAAATCATAATCCTGGTTCACGCTGATTTCTCCTTGTTTTACTGCGTTTATTCCGGCTTTCTGGATGTTAACCCGACAGCTGGTGGGGAAGCTTTGCCGCGACTTTGGCCCGCGCCGTGGTTGTTCTTGGTGAAATCTTGCGCCCGTCAGGAGAGCTGTTTGAGCCCAAAGGGCGAGTTCTCTCCTGACAGCAGGATGAGCCTTAGAACAACAGGCAAGGGACGTTGGAGCAAAAAGCTTCCCCACCAGCTGTCGGGTTCAGATTAATACAAATTTATTTACCTAAAAACTTCTCCAGATCATCTGCACCACCAATATGGCGTCCGCCAATAAACACCTGGGGTACCGTCGAGCGGCCACTGACTGCACGAATACTGCGCGAGCTGATGCCCGTACCCATGCCGGTATGGATTTCCTCGAAAACCATATTGCGTTCTTTTAACAGGGCTTTGGCCCGGGCGCAGTGCGGACAACCTTCACGCGTAAATACGGTAACAAACTCCGGATCCTTGGCCTCGGCATTGATGTAATGCAACATGGTATCTGCGTCGGAAACTTCAAAGGGATCACCGGGCTTGTCCGGCTCGATAAACATTTTGGTAATGACGCCATCCTTGACCAGCATGGAGTAGCGCCAGGAACGCTTACCGAATCCCAAATCGCTTTTATCCACCAGCATACCCATACCCTGTGTAAAATCACCATTTCCATCGGGGATCAAACGGATATTTTCTACGCCTAGTTCCTTGGCCCAGGCATCCATCACAAAAGCATCGTTCACTGAAAGGCAGATAATTTCATCCACACCGTTTTCCCGAAAAGTCGGGGCCAATTCGTTGTAACGAGGCAGATGGCTGGATGAACAGGTCGGGGTATAAGCACCGGGTAATGAAAATACCACGACAGTTCTGCCCTTGAAGAGATTGTCACTGCTCATATCCCGCCATTGGTTATCGACGCGGGTGCGAAAAGTGGCTTGTGGAACCGATTTACCTTCCATACTGGTAAGCTTCATAACGATCTCCTTGTGCGGTTGTGGAAACAATGCATCACGATGTGTTCTGCACTATGAACAATAATAGAATAAGTCTAAACACGATGCAACAATAATTTGCTGAATCTTTCCCAGCAGCAAAGCTATGGATTAACCACTACCAGCCAAGAAAATGGGCTGCCGTATCCAGTCCGCCATAGCGAATCTGAAAATCGGCCTGGGCACGGACAACCGCTTTGGCATGATAGGCAATACCTACACCTGCCTTGCGTAACATCGGCAGATCATTGGCGCCATCGCCAATGGCAATGCAGTGACTGGCATCGGTTCCGGCACTGATGGCCAGCAAATCGAGAATGTCAGCCTTGGCGTTGGCATCGACAATATCACCCAAAACCTGCCCGGTGATTTTACCATCGACAATCTCCAGGGTATTGGCAAAGGCATAATCCAGATCCAGCATTTCCTGGAGATTGCGGGTAAACTGGGTGAATCCACCGGAAACCACACCGGTTTCCAGACCCTGCGCCTTGGCCGCCTGGATGAGTTCCCTGGCTCCTGGACTGAGTTGCAGGCGTTCGCGAATGATGGCGTCGATGGTGCTGGCGGGTGTTCCCTGAAGCAAGCGCACGCGCTCGCGCAGGGAGGTCTGAAAGT
>NZ_JAAOMP010000124.1 GCF_018853815.1 Acidithiobacillus sulfurivorans
CCCGCCACGACGGGCGCCCGAGTTTCTGAACCTGCCGTGCCTGGAGAAGGGCGGGCGATGAGCGCCATTGAAAAGGCCATCAGTCAGGCCATGGTGGCCTCCCTGAGTATTCCGGTATTTCATGTCACCGTGAAGGTTAAACCCGAAGCTCTGATGCGCGCTGCCAAAGCGCACAAAGTGTCGCTGACTGTGGCTATCGCCAAGGCCGCGTCCCAGGCGTTGACCAAGCATCCTCTGGTGAATGCCGCTTATCAGCCGACAGACAAAATCGTGGAGCGTGCCCAGCATGATATTGGCATCGCCGCGACGACGGAAGACGGCGGGCTGGTGGTTCCGGTGTTGCGCGCGGTGGAGGGCAAGGACCTGGCGCAACTCCAGAGTGAATGGACGCCGCTGGTGGAAAAAGCGCGTAAGCGGCGTTTGAGTCCTCCCGAATATACGCACCCCACCTTCACCATTTCGAATATGGGGATGTATGGCATCAGCCAGTTTGATGCCATTGTCACGCCGGGGACGGCCGCCATTATTGCCATTGCCGGTAATAGTCCGGAAGGCATGCCCATTACCATCACGGCAGATCATCGGGTGGTCAATGGTGCCGAAGCAGCACTCTTTCTGAAAGATCTCAAAAAAGCCATTGAACATCCGGAAGGCTGGCTAGGGGCCGCTGCCTCGCCCATTCCCGAAGGCGATTATGATGTTCAGGTGCTGGTCATTGGCGCCGGACCGGGCGGCGAGGATTGCGCCCGGGAACTCGTAGAAAACGGTGTCAAGGTAGCCATGGTCAATAATGCCCCCTATCCCGGCGGAGAATGCCTGTGGCGCGGTTGCATTCCTTCCAAAGCCTGGCGTGCTGCAGCGGACCGGATTCGTGATCGGGAACATGATGCCGCCATGGGGCTGCAAATGGGTACGCCGAAGCTGGACTGGGCGCAACTGGAAAAACATCGTCGGGGCATCTTGCAGGCACGCGGAGAAATGGCCCTGAAAACCGACCAAGGCATGAAAATTCAGGTACTCGAAGGCACGGCGCGGTTTACCGGTGAGCACAGCGTCGAAATCAGCGGTAAAGACGCGCGCAGTTTGCGTTTTGGGGCCTGTGTCATTGCTACCGGCGCTCCCGCCTTTGTGCCGCCTATTAACGGCGTTCAGGAAGCCTTGAAAAGTGGTGCGGCAGTCACCTCGGATACTGTTTGGGATCTGGCCCAACCCCCCAAGCGGCTTTGCGTCATTGGCGCGGGTGCTATTGGTATGGAAATGGCGCAGATGTTCCATGATTTCGGCGCCGAAGTGCTGGTCCTGGAGGCGCTGCCGCGACCGGTGGCGGAAATGGAAAAGGAAGTTTCCGAGCAGTTGATGAAGGCGCTGGCGCACAACAGCCCGCGTCTGCAGGTTCTGACTGACGTCAAAGTGCAGGAAGTTACCGGTAAGCCTGGAGCTCTGGATATCCGTTATCAGCTTGGTGAAGAAGTCACTCATCATGCCTGTGATCTTCTGCTGGTGGCTACCGGCAAACGTCCTGATACCGGCGCGCTGAATTTGTCCTCAGCAGGCGTGACTCTTGCTGAGCGGGGCGCGATTGCGGCGAGCAGCACCGGTCAGACCAGCGTGGCGCATATTTATGCGGTAGGTGATGTGGTGGGTGGTTACATGCTGGCGCACACGGCGGGTCAGCAGGGTCGGGTAGCCGCTGCCAACCTGCTGGGTCATGCGGCTCAATATGATGCCGCCAAAGATAGTGGTGTGACATTTACCCGGCCACAGTGCGCCTTCGTTGGTCTGTCCATGGAGCAGGCCAAGGCTGCAGGCATGGATGTGACTGAGGTCAAGGTGCCCATGAGTATTGATGCCAAGGCCATGATGACCGGTGAAACCGATGGCCTCATCAAAATGGTGGCCGACAAGGTCAGCCACCGCATTGTCGGTGTGCATTTCCTTGCCGATCACGCTGATTTGCTGGTGGGCGAGGCCGTCATGATGGTCAGTGCCGGGTTGACACTGGAACAGGTGGCTGAGGCTATTCATCCGCATCCCACCCAGACTGAGTTGTTCGGAGAAATGGCCAGACGTTTGCTGTCGCGCTTGCGGCGCTCGGCACGGGCAGCAGGCTGACAAGTTGGCTAAGCCGGATGTTGAGGAATCGCAGCCAGCAGTAGGTATCAGTGGGATGCGCGCACGCATCCTGCGCTTTTATGAAAGATTCCTCGACCTCATCGTGGTGGTGCTGATATTTGTCATGCTGATCACCTTGCTGGCCTCCGTGGTGGGGGTGGTCTGGGACGTGTACGCAACCATCCTGTCCTTTCGGGAAGAAGCGGCCATTCAGGGCCTGGTGGCTGATGTGCTGTCGGTATTTGTGCTCATTGAACTATTCCGGACGTTTACCGATTACCTGGAGTTTCACCGCATTCGCTTGCGGGTGCTGTCGGAAGTGGCTATTGTTTTTGTCTTGCGGGAATTGTTTATCGGCCTTTATGCCCATCGTCTCGGACCCATGGATCTGATCGCAACGGCAGTGCTTCTTGCGGTGCTGGTCGGTGCCCGGGTTGTCGCTGTTCAGTACGCTCCGAAGAACCCCGAAAGAGACTGAGACGGCCATATCCGTCCCGAAAATTGTCCGGGCAACTTGACGCTGCCCCGAAAAAGCGAGCAAAATGGTCGGGTATTCACTGAACAACGCGCTGCAGCGCATGGAGTTATGCACAATGAGCACAGCAACTGAAACAATGACCAATCTGGATTCCATTCCTCCGGTAATGACCCTGACGCAAAACGCGGCGGATAAAATTACTTCTTTGATAGAAGAGGAAGGCTCTGAAGACCTCAAGCTGCGAGTTTTTGTGACAGGCGGCGGTTGTTCCGGTTTTCAGTACGGTTTTACCTTTGACGAGAATATGAATGAGGGTGATACGGAAGTGCATCAGTTTGGTGTCAGCCTCCTGATTGATCCCATGAGTTACCAATATCTGGTTGGTGCTGAAATTGATTACAGCGAAGGCCTGGAAGGCGCCCAGTTCGTGATCAAGAACCCGAATGCGACCACCACCTGTGGTTGCGGATCTTCTTTCTCTGCCTGAATTTGCAGAGATAAGAATTTCTCCAAGGGAGGCTCATGGCCTCCCTTTTATTTTTCCAGCGCGTTATGATGATACTCAGGCTTTTGCTGTCCTGATCAGGACAGTAACTGTGCGTGGGTAGTTGCCCCGTGACAGTTGGATTCATTACTGACCAGAATAACAAGGAGTTCGGCATGGCGGATACGAACGTGGCTCCCGGTCTGGAAGGCGTGGCGGCAACGCACTCCAGTATTTCTCACATAGATGGTGTGGCAGGCTTGCTGAGTTATCGTGGTTACGCTATTGATGATCTGGTAGCCCATAGTAGTTTTGAAGAGGTGGCCCTGCTTTTGCTGGACGGCGCACTTCCGGATGGTGCAGATCTCAAAGCTTTTGATGAGGGGCTGCGCAGTCATCGGCAAGTCAAATACAACGTCCGGGAAATCATGAAATTCATGCCGGTAACCGGGCATCCCATGGATATGCTGCATTGTGCCGTGGCGAGTCTGGGGATGTTTTATCCGCAGCAAGAGCTGTCCGATGCCGAGCGCGAAAACACTCCGCATCTGGATGCCATGGCAATGCGCATCATCGCCCGGATGCCCACCATCGTCGCCATGTGGGAGCAGATGCGTTTCGGCAATGATCCCATCGTGCCGCGTACTGATCTGAATCATGCCGCCAATTTTCTGTATATGATTTCCGGTAAGGAGCCTAATCCGGCACTGGCGAAAATCCTCGACACCTGTCTGATTCTTCACGCCGAACATACCATCAATGCCAGTACCTTTGCAGTGCTGGTCACCGGTTCTACGCTTACCAATCCCTACCATGTGATTGGCAGTGCGATTGGTACGCTGGCGGGCCCCTTGCACGGCGGTGCCAATCAGAAGGTGGTTGAGATGCTGGAGGAAATTGGCAGTGTGGCCAAGGTGGGTGTCTATCTGGACGCCAAAATGGCCAATAAGGAAAAAATCTGGGGCTTTGGTCACCGGGTGTATAAAACCCGCGATCCTCGTGCGGCCATTTTGAAAGAAATGATGGAAAAACTGGCCAGCAATGGGCATTTGCGGCATAGCCAGCTTTTTGAGATTGCCATTGAGGTCGAAAAGCAGGCGACTGATCGCCTCGGCCCCAAGGGAATTCATGCCAATGTCGATTTTTACTCTGGTGTTCTTTATCACGAAATGGGAATCAAGGCCGATTTGTTTACGCCCATATTTGCCATGGCGCGCTCGGCAGGTTGGCTGGCACACTGGCGGGAACAGCTGGCAGACAACCGGATATTTCGGCCCACCCAGGTTTACAATGGTGCAAGCCCAAGGGCTTATGTAGCGCTGGACAAAAGGAATCAGGCACAGGCATGACAGAAGTTTTACAAAATATTCCCTTCCTCGCTACGGAACGTACCGAGGCCTTGCTGGATATTGAGCGGCATTTGATTGCCGGTCAATCGGCCATTGAACGCTGGTTTCGAGGCCAGTTTCAAAAAACCCCGGCGCCCTTTTACGCGTCCGTCGATTTGCGCAACTCCGGGTTCAAGTTGGCACCGGTGGATACCAATCTGTTTTCGGCAGGCTTCAATAATCTGAATCCTGAATTTTCATCGCTCTATGTATCGGCCATTCAGCACCATCTGAATCAGTATCATCCGGGCCTGGAGCGCGTGCTACTCATTCCTGAAAATCATACCCGCAACCTGTTTTATCTGGAAAATGTGGCCAGATTGCGAGAGCTTCTGGAAATGTCCGGACTTGAAGTACGGGTGGGTTCGCTCTTACTGGAAGAGCGCACCGCTTATGATTTACCTTCTGGTAATTCCCTGCTTTTGGAGCCTATTTTTCGTGAAGCCGGACGCTTAAAGGCGGCAGGATTTGATCCCCAGCTGATTTTGCTCAATAACGATCTTTCTGGCGGCGTACCGGAAATTTTGGAGAATCTCGAACAGCCCATATCACCGCCTCTGGCAGCGGGCTGGCGCTCGCGGCGGAAGTCCCAGCACTTTGCCCATTATCGTGCCGCCGCGCATGAACTGGCGGAAGTGATTGATATCGACTCCTGGTTGATTGATCCGTTTTTCCGGCGTTGTCAGGGTATTGATTTCATGCGTGCCGAAGGTCGTGATTGCCTGGTCGCCAATGTAGATGCGGTTCTGGAACTGACCCGCGAGCGCTACGCCCATTATGGTATTACCCAGCGTCCGTTTGTGATTGTCAAAGCCGATGCGGGCACCTATGGCATGGGTATCATGACGGCTTACTCCGGTGAAGAGTTCATGGATCTCAATCGCAAGGAACGCACGCGCATGGCTAAAAGTAAGGAAGGCCTGCCAGTGAGTGACGTTTTTATTCAGGAAGGGGTGTATACCTTTGAGCAGACTGCCGAGGAAGCGGTGGCTGAGCCGGTGGTCTATATGGTGGGTCAGCAGGTGCTGGGCGGCTTTTACCGGGTGCATACCGGGCGAGGTCGCGATGAAAACCTGAATGCCCCCGGTGCGCATTTTGAGCCCATGGCCTTTGGTGAGCCTTGCGTACTGCCTTGCCGGAAGTCGCCGCCCGATGCTCCGGTAAACCGTTACTATGCCTATGGCGTCATTGCCCGCCTGACCCTGGTGGCGGCGGCCCGGGAAATGGCCGATTGGCGTCGGCAGCAAATCCGGAGTATCGAGTGATGACCCAGTTGAAAGCAGCCATTCTTATGGATCCCATAGCTGGGATCAAACCCGCCAAAGACAGCACTTTCGCCATGCTCCTGGCGGCGCAGGCACGGGGGCACCAGTGCTGGGTTTTTGGCCTGCCGGATTTGTTTATGCGCGATGGCAAGGTCTGGGCACGCCTGCGGGCGGTGACGGTGCAGGATGAAAGTACCGACTTTGCGACGCTGGCTGCCGTTGAAGAGCGGCCCTTGGCAGATATGGACGTGGTGCTGATGCGCAAGGATCCTCCGGTCGATCTGGAATATCTGACCGCCTGCTATCTGCTGGAACACGCCGGAACCTGGGTGGTGAACAACCCGGTGAGCCTGCGTAATGCCAATGAAAAATTATATGCCTTGCATTTCCCCGAGTTTCTCCCGCCTTTTCTGGTCAGTCGTGATCTGGGTGACCTGCGCGCTTTTCTGGCCGCGCATGGCGAGGTGGTAGTCAAACCCCTTTCTGCGCGCGGCGGCGAAGGGGTGTTTTACTTGCATCAGCAGGACCGCAATGTGGGCAGCATCCTCGAAACCGTGACGGCCTGGGGGCAGCATTATGTCATGGCCCAGCGCTATATTCCGGCCATACGTGAAGGGGACAAGCGCATTATTCTGGTGGACGGCGTGGCGGTGCCTGGCGCCATGTTGCGGGTGCCTTCTGAAAAAGACTTTCGCGGAAATCTGGTAGCAGGGGCTACGGCCGTAGCCGCCGAGCTGAGTGCGCGGGATCAGGATATTTGTGCGGCAATAGGGCCAGCTCTCCGTGCTGCAGGATTGCTTTTTGTCGGACTGGATGTGATTGGCGGCTTTGTGACCGAAATCAACGTCACCAGTCCCACCGGGGCGCGGGAGATTCGTCGCTTTTTTGCTGTGGATGCCGCCGAGCTGCTTTGGCAACGTCTGGAACAAGGACAGTAATGGCTGAGCTGGCACAGTCGGGAATACAATCTGCCGTTTTTCATCGAAAACCCGTATGATAGGCAGTATGACGAATTTCTCTTCACTTAAAAATCATCTGCTCATTGCCATGCCGGCGCTTCATGACGGTATTTTTGACCGAACGGTGATTGTGGTTTGCGAGCATGGCCCCGACGGTGCCATGGGCGTGGTCATCAATCGTCTTGTGGATATCAATCTGTCCGAAGCCCTCAAGGCCGTAGATATCCAGCCTTCCGAAGAAATGATTCATCGCCCGGTGTATTGGGGTGGACCGGTGCAGCCGCAACACGGCTTTATTTTGCATTCGCCCAAGGGTGAATGGCTTTCCAGTCTGGAGCTGAACGAGGACCTGGCATTGACCAGCTCTCCCGATATTTTGCAAGCCATTGCCCAGCATGAGGAACCCCAGCGTTATCTGTTGGCTTTGGGATATGCCGGTTGGGGCGCACAGCAACTGGAAGAAGAGCTGAAAGAAAATTCCTGGTTGCACGGTCCGCTGGATATGCAGGTCATGTTTGAGTTGCCCGCCAGTGAACGCTGGCAGGCCGCCGCGCGCTCGCTCGGTGTGGATATGCGCCTGCTCAGCGGTGCTGCGGGCCATGCCTGAGGGCTCCGGGCCGCTTCTGGGGGTTGATTTTGGCGAAAGACGTATTGGTATTGCCATATTGGGCGAATCCGGATGGGCGCCGCAGGGTGTAGCTACCCTGCGCAATGGCGAGAGTGGCCCGGATTGGGAGAGCTTCGCACGCATCCTCAAGGACTGGCAACCGCGCGCGGTAGTTCTGGGTTTGCCCCTGAACATGGACGGTAGTGAAGGCTTGATGGTGCGCCGGGTGCGCAATTTTGCTAGGAGTCTGCAGCGCCGTTTCCCCCTGCCGGTGCATTGGGTGGACGAACGCCTCAGTAGCCACGCGGCCGAATGGATGCTGAAAGAACGGGCGCTTTCCGCAAAGCAGCGCGCCGGGCTTTTGGATCAGGCCGCTGCCTGTGAAATTCTCCAGACTTTTCAGGATGTCGGAGCCATGCAATGAATGCAGACTGGGATGTGACAACACTGCTGGAAGGAATGGTTCGGGATTTGCGCCCGCGTGTGGACCCGGAGCAGACCGCCATGATTGGTATATTTACGGGTGGTGTCTGGATAGCCCAGGCGCTGCACCGCGCTTTGGGGCTGAAAACGGCGCTGGGGCAGCTGGATATTTCTTTTTATCGGGATGATTTCAGTCAGATTGGTCTGCACCCGCAGGTGCGGGCGTCGGATATTCCCTTTGCTGTGGATGGTCGCTCCATCATTCTGGTGGATGACGTGCTCTATACGGGGCGTACCATCCGCGCTGCCATGAACGAAATATTTGATTATGGCCGACCGGCAAACATTCTCCTGGCCGTACTGGTCGATCGCGGTGGGCACGAAGTCCCGGTGGCGGCCGACATTGCTGCCCTGCGCCTCAACGCTGCGGCGGGTGGACAAATCAAACTCCGGGGCCCCGATCCGCTGCGTCTGGAATTGCTGACATCGCCAAGGACGGCTTCATGAGCCTTTCCACTTTCCGTTTTGGTGATGGTAATCCTCAATATGACGCCCAGGGTCGCCTCCGCCATCTGCTCAATACCGAAGGGCTGCGTGAACCCGAAATGCTGCAGATTCTGGATACGGCCGAATCCTTCCTCAGCATCGCTCAGCGGAGCGTCAAAAAAACCCCGACGCTCCGGGGCAAAACCATCGTCAACCTGTTTTTTGAGAACAGCACGCGCACGCGTAGCACCTTTGAGCTGGCCGCCAAGCGCCTCTCTGCAGATGTTTTGAATATTGCGGTCAGTACCAGCAGTGCCAGTAAGGGCGAATCCCTGATCGACACGGTGGATAATCTCATGGCCATGCAGGTGGATGGTTTTGTGATTCGCCATCCGGAAGCCGGAGCCGCTCATCTGATCGCCCGGCATCTGGGAGACTCGGCGCTGGTGATCAATGCAGGTGATGGCCAGCATGCCCATCCGACCCAGGCCTTGCTGGACGTATTCACGATTCGGCGTCTGGCCGGACCCATTGAAGACCGGGTCGTGGCTATTGTTGGTGATGTCCTGCATTCGCGGGTGGCGCGTTCGCAGATTCATGCCTTGTCGATTCTCGGTTGCCCGGAAATCCGGGTCATCGGACCGCAAACCCTGGTTCCCAAAGAACTCTCCGCGCTGGGGGTGCATGTGTACCACGACTTGCAGGCGGGATTACGGGGTGTCGATGTCATTTGTGCCCTGCGATTGCAGAAGGAACGTATGGAATCCCATCGTCTGCCTAGTCTGGATGAATTTCATCGCCGCTTTGGCCTGACTCCGGAGCGCTTACAGTGGGCGCAGCCTGATGCGCTGGTCCTGCATCCGGGACCCATGAATCGTGGCGTCGAAATTGCGTCGGAAGTGGCGGACGGTCATCAGGCTGTGATTTTGCAACAGGTTGCACACGGTCTCGCAGTGCGTATGGCGGTATTGACGCTCCTGGCGGGTGCTGCGGGCGGAGGCGAAAACCATGCATAGAATCATCCGCAATGTCCGCGTTATGGACCCCAGCGATGGTTTTGATGCGGTAACCGACCTGGCTATCGTCGCTGGAAAAATCGCTATACGCGGTGCTATTGCTGAAGATTTTCAGGCGGAAGAAATTCTGGACGGTACAGGGCTGGTAGCTTGTCCGGGGCTCATCGAAAGCAGTCTACAGGCGCATAGTCCCGGTCATGGACGCGATGGTGATCTGGCCAGCGAGTTGCAGGCCGCAGTGGCGGGTGGCGTGACTCAGGTCGTGTTGCGCCCGGATACCCAGCCCGTTGCCGATACCCCTGCCGTCCTCCAGGAGCAGCAACTGCTGGCTGAAAAACTGGCCTTGGCGCGGGTGCAGGTCAGCGCTGCCCTGACAACGGGTTTGCAGGGGCAAGCCTTAAGTGAAATGACGGCACTTTTGGACGCAGGGGCGCGAGTATTCAGTCAGGCCAAGCAGCCTATCCGTAGCGCTGCCCTGCTGCGTCTGGCCCTGAGCTACGCGGCTGATTTCGGACTGCCTGTAATGCTCCACCCGGAAGACTCCGAACTGGCTGCTCACGGCGTGATGAACGAAAGCGGATTGAGCATGCGGCTGGGCCTTCCAGGGCGCACGGCCGTGGCTGAACAGGTGGGCATCCAGCGGGATATAGCCATTGCGGCACTGAGCGGCTGTCCCCTGTTTTTTCCCCATCTCAGTACGGGTGCAGCTATTGCTGCGGTAAAAGCCGCCCGGCAGCGTGGCGAGGCGGTGCACTGTGGGGTCAGCATCCACCACCTGCTGCTCAGTGAGCAGGACGTGGGGTTTTTCAACGTCCATGCCAAAGTGTTGCCGCCGCTGCGCTCTTTGGCAGAACGGGATGCCCTGCGCCGAGCCGTGGCCGGGGGCGATGTCACAGCCATCAGCAGCGATCATAGTCCCTGGGGGGTAGACCGCGAGAGCATGACCTTTATCCAGGCCCCCTTCGGCATCAGTGCGGTGGAGTGGTTGTTACCGCTGACTTTGCGTTTGGTGGACGATGGCTTGCTGAGTTTAATGGCTGCGCTGCAATTACTCAGCACCGGTCCTGCTCAGGCGCTGGGCTTGCCGGTGCCTTCTCTGCAAGTCGGCAGTGCGGCGGATTTGTGCCTGTTTGATCCGGAAGCGGCATTTACCCTCAATCCCGCATCCGGAGCCAGCCGGGGCCGCAACCTGCCCTATGCGCAATGGGATTTGCGTGGGCGGGTGCGCTATACCCTGGTGGAGGGGCGGGTGGTGTTTCGGGCGTGAATTATAAACCCATTGCCCATGCCGCACAGGATGAAGATTGGTTCGGTGGTTTACAGGCGCGCCTCGATAACACCGACAGTCGGGCGGAGTTGGCAGAGTCTCTGGAGGCGGACCCGCCTGCGGCACTGGCCGTTAATTTCCGTAGTGCTGCTGAAAAATTCCGCCTTATTGAGGACGAAGATAGCGCACCCATTATTGTGCGTTACCTCGGTAGTGACGGACAGGATGACAGCATCGATAAGTGGCTGGACACCCTGCGCAAAGAAGGTCCGCAGCACTGGCTGATGCGGAAACTGCAACGCTACACCTTCAATCTGCATCGCTCGCAAGCCATGCAACTGCTTGGGCAAGGCGATATCGAAGAAATTATGCCAGGGCTCTTCGTGCAGTTGAGCGATTGGCTTTACGACGAGCAGATTGGATTGCTGCCTGAGGGTAAACCGATGCAGGCAGGCCATCTCATCACCTGAGGCGCTGCAGCGCGTTGCCATTTGCTCTTCGGCACAGGGCGCTCTAAGATGACCATCGATAGTGGTCATATGGAGTGGGTCATGAACATTAACGCCTCCGAATTCAAAGCTAAATGTCTGAAACTGATGGATGAAGTCGCTACAACACACGAGCCTTTGGTTATCAGCAAGCGTGGCAAACCATTGGTCAAATTGGTTCCTATCGTCGATGAAACGCCAAAAAGCATGTTTGGTTATATGAAGGGCACCGTCACGATCCATGAAGATATCCTCGCCCCTCTGGACGAGCTGTGGTCAGCGGAAAATAGCGATGAAGATGATCTCTACACCAGCTTGCGACCCGGCGAAGGCAAAAAATGAGCGATGCTTTAATACTCGATACGCACGCCTGGGTCTGGTACGCAGAAGGCAGCAAGGGGCAATTACCATCTGCCGTACTGGCTGCCATTGACCAGGCGAGACTAGGTAACCGCCTCCATGTTTCCTCCATCAGCGTGTGGGAGATAGGAATGCTTTGCGCCAAAGAAAAATCAGCCTTTCGGTGACTGGATACGACGCGCCCTGGATTTTCCGGGTTTGCGCCTGCTGCCGCTCGACGCAGAAACAGCATTGGAGAGCACCCAGCTCCCCGACGGTCCGCACGGAGATCCAGCCGACCGGTTCCTCATTGCAGCGGCGCGCATTCATGGTCTGCGTCTAGTCACGGCTGACCGCAAAATCAGAGAGTACGGTAAGGTCGGTAACGTTCAAATACTGGCCATCTGACATGGAGGAGAAGCACTTGAAAACCTTTTGTCTGGAACTCTCTGGCCCTTCTTCACCCGCCCGGAAATGAAGGTGGAAACGGTGAGCTACAACGTGATGGCTCCGTCCGTCGCCTGCGCCTGGATGTGTCAGGATTTCCTTGATGTGCGTGCCTTACGGGGTTTATATGTGTTTCGGCACGATTCTCAATTGGGAAATGCGTCAGCATATACTCTGTTTGAGCGCATTCATGTAACACGTACCGCCGATGTCCCGCGCAGCTTTGCCGGTTACGAAGTATTCGTGAATGACGCAGAAGTGCCATCAGGGGTTACGCTGCTTCGTAAAATATGAGGAGGAAGCCCCATGTCCGAACTCCACTTTGTCGTTGAAGAAGCTCCGGAAGGTGGCTTTATAGCCAGCGCTGTTGGTATGGACATTTTTACCGAGGCTGATGACCTGCCCGCTTTACATGCTCAGGTGCGGGATGCAGTTGCACTGCCATTTTGAGGACGCGCTCCATTCATTGGATAATATCGCCCGACTAATAAGTCGGGCGTGGATTGAAACATTTGGTTCTGGGTGCCCGACACCAGATTGGATGGCTCTAGTTTGTCGTAAATGATCCAGGGTATCCTGCACGGAGGTAACCCGATCGGTATCACTCCGAGAGTGTATGCCCATAAATTTGATTTTTTTATGTTATTTTCACGCGACTTAAGCGTATTAAGGTTTCGCATAAGTTTTCGGTCCATTGGACTTCAGACCCCATTCATGTTGTGTCGTATTTTATGTATACTTAGTCATACATTGAGCATGGAGGTGCATCATGTCGTCTGTATTGACTATCAGAGTGCCAGAAGCCGTTCAGCATGATTTGGAATCGTTGGCGGAAATGACCGGACGTAGCCGGTCCTGGTTGGCTATGGAGGCTATCAAAGAGTACCTGGAAAGGGAGCAATGGCAGGTATCCCAGATTCATGCTGGGCTTGCAGAAGCTGATGCCGGAGATTTTGCCACCACAGAGGAAGTTGCGGCTGTGTTCGACAAATGGGCTTCGCGTGCAGATTAAGTTTGTTCGGAAAGCGTTGCGTGACCTTGATGATGAAGCGGCCTATATCGCTACCTACAGCCCACAGGCCGCGCAGCAATTCATGGCTGCAGTACACCAGTGCACAGGCCTGTTAGGCACCTATCCGGCCATGGGCAGGCCTGGGCGGGTTTCTGGAACCAGGGAATTAGTGATGACGGATCACCCGTACATTCTCCCTTATCGGGTGCGAGATGATGCCGTGGAAATATTACGGGTATTTCACAGCAGGCAAAAACTTCCGCGTAGGTGGTCAGGTTCCGATTGAAAAGATGAAGCCGAGTGCCACTTTTTTCACCTTGGCGCTTTCCCTATCCATGTCATGGTCTTGTCGGCATTGCTCACAGGGTGTCCCACTGGTTGGTCGCGACCAATTGATACCGCTGAAGTCTAATTTTTACTACTCCTCGTCATCCTTCTTCCGGAAACTCTCCTCTGCCGCATCCATTTCGTCGGCAGCACTGCGTTCAGGGGTTTCTTCTTCAGTATTTTCTTCGACGGGCTGAGGTATGCGGATACGCCCTGCGAAGAACAAGCCCAATTCGAAGAGCATGTACATGGGGATGAGGAGCAGCACCATAGACATGACATCGGGGGGGCTGAGGATAGCTGAGGCGATGGCGCACACTAAAAACGCATAGCGCCGACTCCGCCGTAACGTCGCAACCTTGAGAATGCCGATGCGTACCAGCACGACAATCAAAATAGGAATTTGAAAGGCCAGGCCAAAGGCCAGGGAAAACTTGACGATCAGGGACAGATAACTATCCACTTTCGGCATGGCGGTGATATCTGAACCAGAAAAACTGGTAAAAAAACGAAACGCATTGGGAAACACCACAAAATAGGCAAAGAGCATTCCGCCTATAAACAGAAAAATCGAAGCGAAAATGAGGGGGAAAAATGCCTTGCGTTCATGTTCATATAAGCCCGGAGCCAGAAAAGCCCAGAATTGATAAAGCACTACGGGCAGTGCCAGCACAAATCCTGAAATCAGGGACAACTGAATATAGGTGAGAAATACTTCGGGAAGGCTGGTGTAAATCAGGTGACTGCCTTTGGGCAGAACCGCAATCAGGGGGGCAGCAAGAATATTATAAATGGTTTTGGAAAAGGGATAGGAAACGAGAAAACCAACAAAAATGGCGATGACGGAAACCAGTACCCGGCGACGCAGTTCCAGCAGATGACCAATAAAAGTGTTTTCCGCCAGTTTCTCCATGGTTAAACAATTTCCTCAGGCGGAATACAAAAAAAAATGTGTGTGCAACCATCCAGACCGTACGGAGGGATAGAAGGCATACCGGGAAAAGTGAAAATAACTACTCCATCAGCAGTAGGGAACGGCCATCAATGCAGGCGATCTTCCGGGCCAGGCAGGTCATCTGAATGTATGGCCGTTGGCACGACATCAATATCGAGTTCCGTTTGCCTTGGCCCGCTTTCTTGTGGAGGGGATGCTTCGGAGGCAAGCTCATTGGCACGGGTTTCCCGAAGCGACGCAGAGGCTGTTATGTCACCCGGTAGAATTTCTTCGTTGGCATAATCCCGCAATTTGTCTGCTTCTTTACGCAAATCATCCAGCAATAGCTGCTGCTCTACTTCAGAACGCAGACCAGTCATGGTACGGCGCATGGCACCGTACCACTTGCCTGCAGTTCGAGCCATTTCAGGCATTTTTTCCGGGCCGACAACCAGCAGAACAATAATGCCCAGAAGTGCCAGTTCGCCAAAGCTGAAATCAAACATGCGAGATCAACGATTAACGGTTTCGTGCTCTTTACTGGGCTGAACGCTGGCATCAATGGTATGACCGATGCTCGCATCCTTTTTCTCTTCTTCCTCTTCCTTGACGGCAGAACGGAAGCTTTTGATTGCAGAGCCCAGATCCGAGCCGACATTGCGCAGTTTTGCGGTGCCGAACAGGGCTACAACAATCAATAAAATAATAACCAAATGCCAGATACTAAAAGCGCCCATCACTGCTCTCCTTGCCCCGAAAGGGCTATGCGCTACAACCTAACTCTTTGACCATAGAAAAAAAATTCTGTTGCGTCAAGCCAGCGGACGCCGTGCAGCTTTTTCATCCAGGCCGGAAATTCCTTCGCGTTTCGCCAGTTCAGCGAGGACATCATCTATATGCAAATCCTGTTCCTCTAGAGCCACCATCAGGTGAAACAGCAGGTCGGCAGCTTCGGCAATTATCGGTTTTTTCTCATGATTTTTGCAGGCCAACACAAATTCAGTGGCTTCTTCGCCCACTTTTTTCAGGATCCGGTCCTGGCCGCCATGGAGCAGTTGCGCGACGTAGGACTGGCCGGGATCAGCCTGCCGACGTTGATGCAAAGTGCTCTGCAGGCTGTCGAGAATGCTGCCTGGGGGCGGAGTCTGGTGCTGCCAGCCCTCGGCACCGGGCGCTCCCTGAAAAAAGCAGGTGGCCTCGCCGGTATGGCAGGCAGGCCCTTCCTGGATAACCCGCATCAGTAGCGTGTCACCGTCACAATCCAGGCGCAGATCGACAAGATGCTGAAAATGGCCGGAGCTTTCGCCCTTGCGCCAGAGGGCCTGCCGGGAACGTGACCAGTAGGTGCCCATCCCGTCCTGCAAAGTGGCTGTTAAGGCTTCGGCATTCATCCAGGCGAGCATCAGGACCCGACCGCTGCGGGCATCCTGGGCAATGGCCGGAACCAGTCCATCGGAATTCCAGCGTACGGCTGCCAGGAGAGCGTTGTACTGGTTATCACCCATGCCGCATAATCCCCCGAAGTATGTGTCTTTATTGATTACGCAATATGCCTGATGCTGGATGCACACCCGGCGTTTTCAGATGCTTTCCCGCACGGGAATACCGGCTTTGACCATTTCGGCTTTGACTTCGGCAATGCGAAACTGCCCAAAATGAAAGACACTGGCGGCCAGTACGGCGTCGGCATGACCCTGCACAATGCCTTCGGCAAAATGTTCAATGGCACCGACGCCACCCGAAGCGATGACCGGAACCGGAACCGCATCACTGACGGCGCGGGTCAGCTCCAGATCAAATCCCACACCGGTTCCGTCCCGATCCATACTGGTCAGCAGGATTTCTCCGGCGCCATAGTCCGCCATCTGTTGCGCCCAGGTGATGGCATTAAGACCCGTGGAATGACGGCCCCCATGGGTAAACACCTCCCAGTGGTCATCGACGCGTTTGGCATCAATAGCGACCACGATGCAGGAGTTGCCAAAACGCCGGGCGGCCGCACGCACCAGTTCTGGTTCCTTGACGGCCGCACTATTGATGCTGACTTTGTCCGCACCTGCCAGCAGCAGGGTGCGGATATCTTCGACGCTGCGCACCCCGCCACCGACGGTCAGGGGGATGAATACCTGAGCAGCAACTGCCGAAACCACCTCTGCCAGGGTGCCCCTTTGTTCATAACTGGCTGAAATATCGAGAAAAGTCAGCTCGTCGGCGCCTTCGTCGTTGTAGCGCTTGGCAACTTCTACCGGGTCACCGGCATCGCGCAGGGCGACGAACTGGACGCCTTTGACGACGCGGCCATGGTCAATATCCAGACAGGGAATGATGCGCCTTGAAAGCATTTCCCTAAGCCTCGGCCTGGGCGCGGGCACTGGCAAAGTCCAGTGTTCCCTCATAAATCGCCCGGCCGGTGATGGCCCCCATTACTCCGTCGTCTTCGTGGTCTTTGAGAGCCAGCACCTGGGCGAGGTCGGCAATGCCTCCCGAGGCGATGACCGGGACCGGGACGGCCTGCGCCAGTGCTACCGTGGCGGGTATATTGGGTCCACTCAACATGCCGTCGCGGCTGATATCGGTGTAAATAATGGCTTCGATGCCATCAGCGGCAAAATGTTGGGCAAGATCCACGGGGTCGTGGCGGGAAAGCTTGGACCAGCCTTCGGTGGCTACCTTACCATCCCGGGCGTCAATGCCGACCATGATGTGGCCGGGGAAGCTGACGGCTGCATCGCGGACGAAGCCCGGTGCCTTGACTGCCTGGGTGCCGATAATGACATAGCGTACCCCCGCCTGGATGTAGGTTTCAATTTGTTCTTCGCTGCGGATGCCACCGCCAACCTGAATTTCCAGGTCTGGAAAGCGTTCGCAAATGGCAGCGATGGCTTTGGCATTGACCGGCTCACCCTGTACGGCGCCATCCAGATCAACAATATGCAGACGTTTTGCGCCACCATCTACCCAGCGCTGGGCGGTGGCCACGGGATCATCAGAAAAAATGGTATGGTCTTCCATTCGTCCCTGGCGCAAGCGCACACAACTGCCGCCTTTAAGGTCGATGGCCGGAATCAACAGCATGACAACATCCTCCGTAAAAAATTTTTCAGCAAGATCAGCTTAGATGGCACATTGGGAGCCGCAGTCTCCATCCCAGGCAAGAAAATTGCCGAGCAGGCGTAGGCCGGCGCTGCCACTTTTTTCCGGGTGACATTGCATGGCAAAAAGGTTGTCCGCCGCGACTGCTGCGCAGAAGGGAAAAGCGTAATCGCTGAAAGCCGCCAGGATTTCCGGTGCAGAAGGCTCCACGTAATAGGAATGCACAAAATAAAATTGGGCATTTTGAGGAACGCCAGCGAACAGCGGGTGATCCACCAGTTGATGCAACTCATTCCAGCCCATATGCGGGATTTTCAGACGACGACCATCGGCACAGTGCAGGACTTCTTCGGGAAAGGGGATGACGCGGCCCGGCAGGATGCCAAGACCCGCATGTTCGCCATGTTCTTCACTACTATCCATCAGCATCTGCATGCCCAGACAGATGCCCAGAAAAGGGCGGGTCTGGGCAGCCACCCGGACAAAATCGCTGAGTTCGCGCGCTTCCAATGCCGCCATACAATCCCCGAAGGCACCAACACCGGGGAAAATAATGCGATCCGTAGTGGCCAGTTCACTTACCTGATCACTGACAACGGCTTTACCGCCCAGGTATTCCACGGCCTTGGCTACGGAATAGAGGTTTCCCATCCCGTAATCAATAATGCCCACCCTGGTGCCGTTCATAGGCTCAGGGTTCCTTTGGTACTGGGGATATTACCGGCCATGCGGGGGTCGGGGCTGACCGCCATGCGCAGGGCGCGACCACAGGCCTTGAACAGGGTTTCGGCAATGTGGTGGGTATTACGGCCGCGCAAGGTATCCAGATGCAGGGTGAGCATGGCGTGGTTGACGAATCCCTGAAAAAACTCATAGAAAAGGTCCACATCAAAGCCGCCGACCTGGGCACGCGGGAATTCTACGGCAAACACCAAGCCCGGGCGGCCGGAAAGGTCCACAACCACCCGTGACAGGGCTTCGTCCAGAGGCACATAAGCGTGTCCATAGCGCTGGATGCCGGATTTGTCTCCCACTGCCTGGGCGAAAGCCTGACCCAGAGTGATGCCGATGTCCTCGACCGTATGATGGGCATCAATGTCGAGATCGCCCTGAGCCTGAATGCTCAGATCAAAAAGCCCGTGACGCACAATCTGATGAATCATGTGGTCGAGAAAAGGCAGGCCAGTATGCAGATCTGCCTGTCCCGAGCCATCCAGATTGATCTGGACGCGAATCTGGGTTTCAAGGGTGTTTCTTTCGACTTCAGCTTGGCGAGGCTTCACAGTAATGACTCCAGTACGGAGAGAAAACGGCTGTTTTCGGCAGGTTTGCCGACACTTACCCGCAGATAGTCGCCGAGACGGGGGTGGCCTGTAAAGGCTTTGATCAATATCCCAGCGTTTTTCAGGCCTGAATAGACTTGCGCCGCTTTCCCGGGTGTGTGAAAAAGCAGGAAGTTGGCAGCGCTGGGCCAGACTGGCAGATTCATGGCAGCAATGGCCTTGAACATTTTGTCTCGTTCGGCGCGCAGAATATCCGCCTGTTCATTGAGTACGGTGCTGTGCTGGAGGTAAAAGGCGGCACTGCGCTGGGTCAATATATTGATATTGTAGGGCAGACGTAATTTGTCCAGTTCCTGAATCCAGGCGGATGGCCCTGCCAGCATGCCGAGGCGGAGTCCTGCCAGACCTTCTTTGGAAAGCGTACGCAACAACAGCAGGTTGGGATATTGTCCGAGTCGCCCGGCAAAAGTGGTTTGACTGAAGGCATGATAGGCTTCATCCACAACCACCAGACCAGGAGCTGCCTGGATAATGGCCACCAAGTCGGCTTCCGGGAACAGGCTGCCGCTGGGGTTGTTGGGCCAGTCGAGAAACACGATGGCGGGCTGGTGTTCGGTGATAGCCCGGAGCATGGCGGGCAAATCCAGCCGAAATTCCGCATCCAGGGGCACGCCGACGAAGGGCAGTCCCAGTTGCTCGGCGAGCAGGCGATACATGACGAAACTGGGATCAACCGCCATGATCGGCCGTCCTGTTCCTGCCACGGCGG
>NZ_JAAOMP010000125.1 GCF_018853815.1 Acidithiobacillus sulfurivorans
TGCTGCCAATGCAATATGCGCCGGATGCGCAGGGATCCGTGGTGCCCGAGTTCCGTCCTGTAGCGGCTTATCCCGCAGAACATGGTATGGTTTCGATGGCCAGAGATTTGGCTCTGCTGTTTTGGGCAGAAGTTGCCCACGACCAGCGCATATCACAGGATTTTCAAGGGATAGCCATGGCGCATGTGGAGGCCCTTTTTCACGAAAAGTAATGGTAACATTCTGATCCTTTGAAGTTAAATATCACCCGGTTTTCGGTTAAGAAACTGACGCAGCTCTGTGTTAAATTGGTCGCTCATCTTTGTTGTCCGAGACCCCCCATGCAAATCGACCGACTGGATCATCTGGTTCTGACCGTGCAGAATATATCTGCAACCATCGCCTTTTATTCACAGGTGTTAGGTATGCAGGCAGTCACTTTTGGCGAGGGGCGCAACGCTCTGGTTTTTGGGCAGCAAAAAATCAATCTGCATCCGGCAGAATGCCCCATTGCCCCGCATGCGGCCCATCCTGTTCCTGGATCCGCTGATTTGTGCTTCATCGCTCAGGGAGAAATTCGCGAGCTACTCGCCCATCTCCAGAACTGTGGTGTTGCCCTTGAAGCGGGTCCCGTGCCCCGCACTGGAGCCGCAGGTCCGATTACTTCAGTCTACTTTCGGGATCCCGATGGGAATCTGCTGGAGGTGTCTATTTATGAATCGGCAATTAAATGGTCATGACTGATAGGGCGCGTGTCGCATTGGTGACCGGTGCGAGCTCCGGCATTGGCCTCGCCATTGCACATCGTTTGACTCAGGCCGGATATCGGGTGGCTCTGCATTCTCGCGTTTCCTCAGTTGCAGGCCTTCAAGCAGCAGCGACACTGGCGGGCGCCCATTATTTTCAGGCTGATCTTCTGGACGATGCCGCGCGCCGTGAACTGATCCATCAAGTGATTGCGCACTATGGTCGGCTGGATGTGTTGGTCAATAATGCGGGTGAGTCCAGCGTGATTCCGCATGATGATTTATTGGCCGCAACCCCGGACATCTGGCACCGTCTCTACGAGCTCCATGTGGTCGCACCCTGGCAGCTTATTGCGCTTGGCGAGCCTTACCTGCGCGCCGCATCGACAGATGAACATCCTGCATCCGTGCTAAATATCAGCTCTCATGCCGGGGTGCGGCCCAAGGGCGCCTCTATTCCTTACGCTGCCAGCAAAGCCGCACTGAATCATGTTACCCGTTTACTGGCCAAAACCCTGGGGCCCGGTATTCGGGTAAACGCAATTGCTCCCGGATTGGTGGATACGCCGCTGACCGAGAATTGGAGCGATATTCGTGCGCAGTGGATACGTGAAGCGCCTATGCGCCGCAGCGCGAGTCCGAAAGATATTGCCGATGTGGCGCTGATGCTGACCGAATCGACTTATCTAACGGGTGAAGTGATGATGGTCGATGGTGGCATGAATTTGCTATAAATCATGGGAAACGAACCCTACGTTAGAGAGAAGAGAAATTTTCCGATCTTTCGGTGGTATCTTCATATCCAGTCGCATCCTCTTGCAACTGCTGGATCTGGCGGGGCCTTTAAATAGCAAAAAATATTAAAAAAATACTATATAGCAAAAGTTGTGCTATAATTTGCTACATGGACAGAAACGATATATGGCACTATCAGAGGACCGACCTCGCGCAGAAGTACGTAGAAATTCTGAATATCGGGTTGAGCAACGCGCTTGCACTGTTTGCGCCGCGCCGGATGGGGAAAACCGAGTTCCTGCGCAAAGACCTCACCCCGGCTGCAGCGGCGGCGGGATACTGGGTCATCTATGTATCACTTTGGGAAGTGAAAGGAGATCCAGGACAGGCGCTGATCAAGGAGATCCAAGCCAGAGAACAAAGCTTTTTCCGCACAGTGGTCCAGAAAGTGCGCACCGGGCCAAAGCTCAAAGTTGGCGCCGGATTCATGGGCGCAGAAGGCAGTCTGACCGTAGGCGGGGAAGAAGATAAAAAAATAAGTTCACAAGACCTGATTGAACTGGGTGAGGTGATGCGCCACCTGGCGGAAGGGAAACGGCCAGTGTTACTCCTCATCGACGAGGTGCAAACGCTGGCCGACGAACCCCGCTACGGCGCATTAGTGGCCGCGTTGCGCAGCGCACTCGACAAGTACAAAGATCAGATTAAGGTCATTTTCACAGGGTCATCGCAAGAAGGTCTGCGGCAGATGTTTAACAAGGAAAAAGCCCCGCTGTACCAGTTTAGCCAGCAACTCTTGTTCCCCTTGATGGACAGGCCGTTCGTCAAACACTTGTTAGGCACCTATGGAAAAATCACCGGAAACAAGCTGGACGAAAATCGCGCATGGCAAGCCTTTGAGGAACTGGACCGTGTGCCACTGTATTTTCGTTCGCTTTTGGAAAAAATGGTGCTTACAGGATCGCAGGACTTTGATCTTTCCCTGCAGGAAGTCCGAGAAAATATAGAAAGCGCGGCCAACTACCCAGAAAAATGGAAAAGCTTTAGCCCTATGGACAAGGCTGTGCTGCTCCAGATCGTTGAGTCAGGCAAGGTTTACGGCAAAGAACATCGCGCCAACATGGATCACACTCTCGGCATCTCCACAGGGACAACCAAAATATCCAATGTACAGCAATCCATCAGGAGGCTCATGGGTCAGGGTGTCATTGCAAGTTCAGGTGGATCGGGATCTTACCGAATAGAGGATCCGACTTTTCTTGCCTGGATTCGCAAAAACAAAAAAGCATAGAAATAGTGGAACACAAAATCACCATATCGTTGCGGCATCTGATCTCAGTTTTATTCATTGGCTGTTCGGGGCTGCTGTGCTTGCCGCTTATTATGCGATGAATCCGTTTTTATTACCGCCAAGGTCTGCTGGTTACGGCATTGCGTTTCAGTATGGCGCTGTCCTGAGCGAAAAGTTTCATGAGCGACTAGGCTCCTCAACCAATTGATTGAACCCATGCAGGGCTTCCTCCGGTTCTCCCCACATGCAGGAGGGCTTACGTCATGCCAGGATTCTGGTCAGAATGCGAATCAGGATAGGGCGCCTTCATGTTGCAACAACCAGCGTTTGCGATCTATGCCGCCCGCATATCCAGTCAGGGTGCCATTGCTGCCAATGACCCGGTGGCAGGGTACGACAATACCAATGGGATTCTGGCTGTTAGCGCGTCCTACTGCGCGAATTGCCAAAGGATGACGCATACCCTGGGCCTGTTCCTTGTAGCTGCGGGTTTCTCCGGCGGGAATAGTGCGTAACCACGCCCAGGCTGCCTGTTGAAAGGGCGTTCCGGCAGACTTTGTAGGAATGGCCGTCAGTGCCTGCAAATCTCCCGCCCAGTAAGCCTCCAGACTATGACGTATCATCGTGGGTAGGGGGCCGCTTGTCAGCGTGATTCGGTCCGTACCGTACAATCGTCCGAGATCTTCAAGAATACTGTGCTGGCTGTCCTCCCAGTAATCTAAAGCCCGCAAAATGCCCTGCGGATCAGTTACCAGGAGCATTTCCCCCAAAGGGGTATTGCACCTATGAATACGCCAGTCCACGGATTTGTTGAGAGACATGCTTTCAGCCCTGCAAGAGCCACTAATGCCGCAAGCGTTCCAGTAAATCCACCGCCAGGGCGGCCCCGGCCAGATCAATTTCCAGATCACGGGCGAGGCGGCGGCTCAGTCTGGCCCGATAAAGATCCAGGCTGCGGAAGCGCCAGTGCTCGGGACCGCTGCCTTCGGGATGGATGACGCCATAGTGGACCAGTTGCACGGCTTCGCCTTCGGCACAATGCAGCAAGGTGCAGAAGCGCGGTAAATCAAAGCAGAAAGCCCCCTCCTCCAGCAGTTCCGCTTCAATAACCTGAATGGGCGTTGAGACCATCGTGCACTCTCCTCTCTAACGGCGGGGATGATAGCTGGATATTTCTCCTAACTGGGTCCACAAAGCTTTTTCTTCATCGCTGATATTTTTGGGGACGACTATTTGAATAATAGCGTAAAGATCACCCGCTGGTTTGCTGCTGGTTCCTGGCAGTCCTTTTTGGGAGAGACGCAGTTTTTGGCCGCTGCTGCTGCCCGCCGGGATTTTCATCCGGACACTGCCTTCCAGAGTAGGAACCTCAACGCTGGCACCCAGCACTGCTTCCCAGGGGGTGATGTGCAGGTCGTGATACAGATCGGCCCCCTCTACCCGGAATTTGGAATGCGGCTGAAAATGGACCTGCAGATAAAGATCGCCATTGGGTCCGCCGCCCATGCCCGGTGAACCTTGTCCTGCCATGCGCAATCTCTGGCCTTCGCGAATGCCCTTGGGGATTTTGACGGTCAGGCGGCGCGCTTCCCGGCGCATCCGGCCATCGGGTCCAAGCGTGGGCATTTCCAGGTTGATGTCGCGTTGCGCTCCTTGAGCGGCGTCATCCAGACTGATCTGGATGCTGGCTTCACTGTCTTCGCCCTGGCTGCGAAACCCCGCGCCGCCGCCATGAAAACCGCCAGCACCGCCATGCTGCTGGCGAAACAGGGATTCAAAAAAGTCGCTGAAGCCGCCGTTGCCCCCAAAATCTGCGCCGCCAAACCCACCACCCCCAAAACCGCCAGGCTGCCCACCCCAGCCGGGCGGTGGACGGAAATCCTGCCCGGCGCGCCAGTTGCTGCCCAATTGGTCGTAGGCCGCCCGTTTTTCCGGATCTTTCAAAACCTCATAGGCTTCCTGCAAATCCTTGAAGCGGTCTTCAGCGTTGGCTTCCTTGCTGACGTCAGGGTGATATTTCCGTGCCATTTTGCGATACGCGGCCTTGATGGCATCGGCATCGGCCCCGCGTTCCACCCCGAGAATTTTGTAGTAGTCTTTGTATTCCAATGGTTCCCCCTTATCATGGGTTATAGCAGACAGGGCCAAGCCTGTAAGTCTGCTTTCACAATGCGGCCATTATACCGTGTTTTCAAGCCCGCCAGGTCGGGTGGGAGGAATGTTTTTTGTCTGATTGGTCAACCCTGAACCCTCGTCAGCTGGAGGCGGTGACGCTTCCCCCTGGTCCGGCACTGGTGCTGGCTGGTGCCGGTTCCGGTAAAACCCGGGTGCTTACCAGCCGCATCGCGCATCTGCTCGAAGAGGGCGTGCATCCCGGAGAAATCCTGGCCGTCACCTTCACCAACAAGGCGGCACGATCCATGCGCGAACGCCTCGATAAAATGGTCGCCATGGAACTGCGCGGCCTGTGGATGGGGACATTTCACGGCCTCGCACATCGCCTGATTCGCCTGCATCATGAAGCACTGAAGTTGCCCGCTGATTTTCAGGTGCTGGATTCCGAAGACAGTCAGCGTTTGTTGCGCCGCCTCATGCGCGAGGCGCAGATGGACGAAAAGCAGTGGCCGCCCCGGGCCATGGCGGGGCGCATTGGCCGCTGGAAGGACGAAGGCTGGGGACCGGAACAGGTGTTGCGCTACGAGGGACCGGTGGCTGCGGCTTTTGTGCCGATTTATCAGGCCTATGAAGTCGCCAAGCAACGCTCCGGGCTGCTCGATTTTGGTGATTTGCTTCTGTATGCCCTGAAGCTTTGGGAGTCTCCGGAGATTCTGGATCATTATCAGCGACGTTTTCAGCATATTCTGGTGGACGAGTTTCAGGATACCAATGCGGTGCAATATGCCTGGCTGAAAGGGCTGGCGCGGCATGGCCAGATTTTTGTGGTTGGGGATGATGACCAGTCCATTTATGCCTGGCGCGGCGCACGGGTCGAGAATCTGCTGCGTTTTGGGGAAGACTTTGCGGGTGCCCAGGTCGTGCGTCTGGAGCAGAATTACCGATCTACCGCCGCCATTCTCCAGGCAGCCAATGCCGTTATTGCCAACAATCCCGACCGCATGGGTAAAACCCTATGGACCGCCGAGCCTGGTGGCGAATCGGTGCACCTGTACACGGCTTACAATGAATTTGATGAAGCCCGGTATGTCATCGGGCGAATTCAGCAGTGGCAGGATCAGGGCGGGCGACGCTCTGATTGTGCCATTCTTTATCGTTCCAATGCCCAGTCCCGCGCTTTTGAAGAAGTTCTGGTGCGTGAAGGCTTACCTTATCGGGTTTATGGTGGCCTGCGCTTTTTTGAGCGGGCGGAAATCAAGGACACCCTCGCCTATTTGCGCCTGACCGCCAATCGTCATGATGATGCTTCTTTCGAGCGGGTTGTGAATGTGCCTTCGCGTGGCATCGGGGCGGTCAGTGTCGAACGGCTGCGCAATCTTGCCCGCGAAAAGGGCCTGTCGCTCTGGCAGGCGGCCGGAGCGCTGAATCAGGCAAAAATCAATGGATTTTTGAATCTGGTCGATGCGCTTGCCGAGCAGACCCAAGAGAGGGACCTCGACTCGCGTGTGGAAATTATTTTGCAGCATACCGCCCTGCGCGAATGGCACAGTCGTGAGGGCGACCGGGCTGAAGGCCGCCTCGAAAACCTCGATGAACTCATCAATGCCGCGCGTGCGTACGGCCAGGACTGGCATGCTGATCCGCAACTGGGTGAGCTGGCACCGCAACCCGGCAACATGCTTTCCGAGTTTCTCACGCATGCAGCGCTGGAGGCGGGCGATGGGGCCGGAGATGCCTGGGAAGATTGCGTCCAGCTGATGAGTTTGCACAGCGCCAAAGGCCTGGAGTTTCCTCTGGTTTTTCTGGTGGGGTTGGAAGAGGGTCTGTTTCCGCACCAACGCTCTTTGGAAGATGGTCAGGGTCTCGCGGAAGAACGCCGCCTTTGTTACGTGGGCATGACCCGGGCCATGCGCCTGCTGGTGCTCAGTCATGCTGAAAGCCGGCGTTTGCACGGCAGTGAAAGAATGAGCATGCCCTCCCGTTTTCTGCGGGAAATCCCCCAGGAGCTTTTGCAGGATTTGCGTCCGCGCGCGCGCATCAGTCGTCCCGCCATGGCGCTACGACCTGCAGCCCCGGAAATGCCGTATCCGCTGGGCTCCCGTTTACAGCACCCGGTATTTGGCGAGGGGACGGTGCTGGATTACGAGGCAGGCGGTCGTCAGGGCCGAATCCAGGTGCAGTTCAGTTCGGGGGCCAAGTGGCTGGCTTTGGGTGTAGTGCAATTACAGCAGTTACCCTGACATTCAAAAGCAAAAACCGCCAAAGTCGCTGCAAAGCCCCAAAAGCAACAGGCATTTTTTAGAATAATGGGAGGAGCGTGATGAAAATACGGATGGGAATACTACTGGGTGTGGCTTTGTCCTTGTTTGCCCTGCCATTGTGGGCATCCGTCAACATCAATACCGCAGATGTTGCTGCACTGGATAGTTTGCCGGGTATTGGTCCCGCCAAGGCACAGGCTATTGTGGAATATCGCAAGGCGCACGGATCTTTTAAAACTCTCGATGATCTTGCCCAGGTGCATGGCATTGGCAGCAAACTGCTGGAAAGATTGCGCCCCTCACTGGCACTGGATGGTCAGACGACGGCTCTATCGTCCGTTACGGGTTGTTCGGCCGGGAAAGCGGCTTCACGAAAAAAGGCGATACCAGCCGGAGAAGAGCGGGCCATACGACAAGGTAGTCACGGGTATATTCTGAACGGTAGCCCCGACAGTAACGCCTTTCATTACCGGCATTTTTCCCTGCAGGAATCGTCCTGAACCCACAAGCGAAGGGCTATAGCCCTTGACGGCGTTGTAACAAAATCCGGTGGTATTCTTCCGGATCCTTGCAGAAAGTGATGGCGCCAGGGCGGCGGAAGTGCACCGCATCCAGCCGGAGCAGCCAGAAGCGCAAGGCGGCTATCCGGAGCATGGCAAACCACAGGGGGGCTTCGTCATCGCGCAGCGGACGTGTCGCCACATAAGCCTCCCACAGTGCCGTACTCAGAGAAGGATCCAGCAGGCCGTCAGGGCGTGCGCACCAGCTGTTCGTGACGACCGCCAGATCATAAAGCCAGGCATCATCGCCTGCGTAATAAAAGTCGATGGTGCCGGAAATCTGTTGTTCTGCGAAGAGCACGTTGTCGGGGAAAAGATCTGCATGAATGACCCCTCCCGGTAGTTTTTCCCGCTGAATGTGACTTTGATAGGCCAGTTCATCGGCAATTATCTGGTTGTCGGCAGGATCCAGATGCGGCACCAGATGACGGGCGGTCTCCTGCATCCAGGGCAGTCCCGCAGGGTTGGGATGGCGCTGGGGAAAATCTTCTCCCGCCAGATGCATTTGTCCCAGTAATTGCCCCAAAGCGCGAATTTCCGTTAGCGTGGGTGCCCGCCCTTCAATGGACCGACCCTGAAGGCACTGCACAATGGCGGCAGGTTTGCCGCATAAGCTATTCAGGCTTTTCCCGCTACGGGTGTGCATAGGGCGCGGGCAGGGAATGCCATGGGTGCTTAACCAATCGGTAAGATCCAGAAAATAGGGAATTTTAGCGGCGGAAAGGCGCTCAAACAGAGTCAGTACAAAACGGCCCTGGTCCGTATCCAGAAAATAATTACTATTTTCGACGCCCGCAGAAATGCCGGTCAGGGAGATCGCTTTTCCCAGATCATAGTCTTCCAGGAATTGCGCGAGCTCCTGATCGGAGACATTGGTGTAAACAGACATGGATGCAGTTTTACTCTAACAGGCGCTTCACCAGCGAAATAAAATCCACTGCGGAACACTCAGGTGCTCCGCATCGGTTTGCGGAACTTCCGTGAAACGCCCGGTGCCGCCCTTGTCTTCCAGATAGTAGGGCGGGAAGGGTTTGGGCGGAATGACCTTGACCATGTAAACCTTGCCGTTGACCTTGTATTCTTCGATTTTGGATCCGGTCGGTGCCTTGATTTCGGCATTGGGACCGATTTTTTGTGGGGCGAGTTTGGGCAGATTCAGTTTTTTGATGTTTTGTTGTGCCGAATTGGGTAGTGCAGCATCCGTATCTGCCAAGGCAGTGGCGGCGACGCCCAGGGCAAGAGCGGCAACCATGGTGGTCATCATGATACGAGTAGACATGGGAACTCCCTGAATATCTAAAGGTTGAGAAGGGCTTCTGTTTCGGCGGCCGATGGGGCAAAACCGCGCTTTTCATAATGATTAAATATAGCCGATACGACTTTGTCAGGATCATCAATGACGGTAATCAGATTCAAATCTTCAGGGTTGATAGTGCCGAGGCCGAGCATGGCCTCCTGCCACCAGGCAATCAGCCCGCTCCAGAAATCCGAACCTACCAGAATAATGGGCATGCGTCGGGTTTTGCCGGTTTGCACGAGGGTCAGACATTCGGCCAGCTCATCCAGCGTCCCAAAACCGCCGGGCATGACGACATAGGCGACCGCATATTTCATGAACATGACCTTGCGGGAGTAAAAATGCTCAAAGGAAATGGCAATGTCCTGATAAGGATTACTGTGCTGCTCATGGGGGAGCTCAATATTCAGCCCGATGCTGTAGCCGGTGCCGTGGAAAGCCCCCTTGTTAGCCGCTTCCATGATGCCGGGGCCGCCGCCGCTCAGAACCGAAAAGCCCGCATTGGAGAGTTTTTCAGCAATTTCCTGGGTTTTCAGATACCAGGGATTATCGGGTCCCAGGCGGGCGGAGCCGAAAATGCTGACGCAGGGATCCACGTCCACCAGTTTTTCATAGCCGCGCACAAATTCCGCCATGATCTGGAAGATTTTCCAAGCCTCGCGGGTGAGTCGTCCTTCTCCCCCGTCCCGTAGTTTTTCTTCCTCAAGATGCGCCCGCATGCCTCGTTCCCGTGTCAATGATGGAGATTTTCCGTATTATGACGGAAATTCGCAGACAAGTCCCAGATCATGCCCCAAGACCCTCGTATTCTCGTTGACGCCTCCAGCTTCCTGTATCGGGCTTTTCATGCCCTTCCGGACTTGCGAGCGCCGGATAATCTACCTACCGGAGCGATATTCGGGGTGGCCAACATGCTGCGGCGCCTGGCGAAAGAATATCCCAGTGATGAAATCATTGTGATTTTTGATGCTCCTGGCGGGACTTTTCGTGACCGGCTTTATCCGGAATACAAAGCCCAGCGTCCAGCCATGCCGGAGGATTTACGCGCCCAGATTCCGCTGCTGCATGAATGGATTCAGGCAACAGGTCTGCCGCTGGTGCTGGTGCCGGATGTAGAAGCCGATGATGTCATTGGGACGCTCGCGGGCTCGGCGCAGGCGGGCCAGCAGGTGATTATCGTGACGGGTGATAAGGATATGGCCCAGTTGGTGAATGATCAGGTCACCCTGCTGGATACCATGAAGGGCATGAAAACCGACGTGGCCGGGGTATGGGAACGTTATGGTGTGGCCCCTGAACGTATCGCTGATTTACTGGCGCTTACGGGTGACAAGGTCGATAACATTCCGGGGGTACCCGGAGCCGGGCCAAAAACAGCGGCCAAATGGATTCAGCAATATGGCAGTCTGGATGGCGTTCTGGCTCACGCCGATGAAATCGGTGGCAAAATAGGCGAGGCACTGCGGGCCTCTCTGGACTATCTGCCCCTCAGTCTGGATCTGACCACGATTCGCTGCCATCTCCATCTGCCGGAGCAATCTTATCAACGCGTTCCCGAAAACACCCAAAAATTGCGCAGCCTCGCCCTGCGCCTGGGCTTTCATGCCTGGCTCAAGGAATATCCAGTCGAGCCGGGCACGGAGGATGCCGAGGTGTCGGTAAATGAAACCGCTGTGGGGGGATTAATATCTATTGATCGCAGCCGTTATCGGGCGATTACGACCCCCGCAGCGCTGGAAAACCTGCTGCAAAAGCTGCAGCAGGCGGACTTGGTGGCACTGGACACGGAAACGACGGCATTGGACCCATTGAATGCCGATCTGGTGGGTATTTCCTGTGCCTGGCAGGAAGGCGATCAGATTGAAGCGGTGTATATTCCGGTAGGACATCGGGATGACCGCACGCAGCTGGCGCTGGACCATGTTTTAGCAGCGTTGCGCCCCTGGCTGGAAAATCCGCTGGCAGCAAAACTGGCCCAAAATGCCAAGTATGACTGGCGGGTGTTCTGGCGTTACGACATTCATCCGGCAGGCTTGTGCCGGGATACCCTGCTGGAAAGTTACATCCTGGACAGCAGCCAGAACAACCACGATCTGGACACTCTGGCGCAGCGCTATCTGCAGCACCAGAACATCACCTACGAAGAAGTCGCGGGCAAAGGCAAGTCGGCGCGCAATTTTGCCGACGTGCCCGTATCCGAGGCCTTACCCTATGCGGCTGAAGATGCGGACGTTTGTTGGCGGATTGATGCCCAGCTGTGGCTACGCTTTGCCAATGAACCGGGCCTGCAACGCGTCCTGATGGACATTGAAATGCCGCTGGTGCTGGTGCTGGCACGTATGGAACAGGCAGGTGTACGGGTGGACAAGGAGCAGTTGAAGACCCTCAGCATGGAATTGGGCAGGGATATGGCAGCTTGTGAAGCCAAGGCCTTCGAGTCAGCCGGACAATCGTTCAATCTCGGCTCACCGAAACAAATCCAGGAAATTCTTTTTGATAAAATGCAGTTGCCGGTCCTGAAAAAAACGCCCGGCGGCCAGCCCTCTACCAGTGAGGATGTGTTGGCTCAACTGGCGGTTCAGGCAGATCTCCCCCGACTGATTCTGGAATATCGGGGAATGGCCAAGCTGAAAAACACTTATGCAGACGCCCTGCCAGAAATGATCAACCCCCGGACGGGTCGGGTACATACCCATTTTCAGCAGGCCGTGGCAGCCACCGGACGCTTGTCCTCCAGTGCGCCGAATTTGCAGAATATCCCGGTGCGTACCGAGCAGGGTCGGCGTATTCGTCAGGCATTTGTTGCGGAAGATGGATTTTATCTGCTGAGTGCCGATTACTCACAAATTGAATTGCGCATCATGGCCCACCTTTCCCGGGACGCCCGTCTTTTGCAGGCTTTTGCCGAGGGCCAGGATATTCATGCCGCGACGGCGGCAGAAGTGTTCAATCTGGCTCCGGAGGCGGTGGATAGTGATGCCCGGCGTGCAGCCAAAGCCATCAATTTCGGCTTGATATATGGCCAGACCCCCTATGGCCTCGCCCAGCAGCTAGGTATTGAGCAGAGCGCTGCCCGGGCTTACATGGATCGGTATTTCGAACGGTATCCAGGGGTGCTCACTTACATGGAGCAAACCCGTGTTCTGGCGCGCCAGCAGGGTTATGTGGAAACCCTGTTCGGACGCCGTTTGTATGTGCCTGAAATTCGCTCCAGTAATGCGGCGCGGCGCAATTACGCCGAGCGGGCTGCCATCAACGCGCCCATGCAGGGCACGGCGGCTGATCTGATTAAAAAAGCCATGATTGCCGTAGATGCCTGGTTGCAGGAAGACCCGGGCCGGGGTCGAATGATTTTGCAGGTGCATGATGAGTTGATTCTGGAGGTGCCCGAGAATGGCCTTGAAGCTGCCCGTGCTGCCCTCAGGGGGCGTATGGAAGGCGTGGCAGAGCTGGCAGTTCCCCTACTGGTGGGCATCGGGGTGGGAAAACATTGGGATGCTGCGCACGGCTAGCCTTTATTGGGCGTGGCGCCAGTACTGAAACGGAACATTTTCATGACGGCGTTGTTATCCAGTTGCTCGCCATTGAGTGCCATGGCAAGCAGCTCGCCACCCAGTACCTGGGGAGCGATGATCATATCCGGCTGGACCCTGCGCACCCGGCCAAGATTTTTACTGTCGTTGACTGCGGCAACGGTTTTGGCGGAGCCTTCCATTTCCTTGACTGCCAGCACTACGAAGGCGTTTTCTGAATCATCTGCGCGCAGGGCGAGAACCGCCAGAGCCTGCTCGGCACCGGCACTGCGCAATATATCGGTGTCACTGGAGTCACCGATAATCAAATCATCAGCCTGATAAATAGAGTCATCGGGCTGGTGTCCCATGATCACGATGACGGGTAAATTGCGACTTTTCAGTTCTCGATAACTATTACGCGCCAGCGGCGTATCGCCCGCGATGATGTAATGATTTTTCAGAGTCATGCGGCGTTTTTCTCCTTGTAGCGCCGACTGCAGTCGGTTATTGATTGCAGGAACAATAATGGCCGATAACGAAGTGGCAAATACGGTGATTCCCAGCACAATCAAAGATACCACAAAAAGTCTGGCCTCGTTGGAAACGGGCAGAACATCGCCATAACCTACGGTAGACATGGTAACGATGGAAAAATAAAGTGCCTCCGTCAGACTATGAATATGCGGTTTGAAGCCGTCACCCAGAATATACGCACCGAAAACCCCATAACCCATAACCATAATGGCGCCTACCAGTGCAAACAGGGTACCGGTGGCGAGACTGCTGTGATTAAAACGACCCCGGAAAATCCATAAAAAAAACACCAGAACCGCATTGTAGTAAAGCAATGCAGAAATATGTTGGGGATGGCGGTAAATACCAACGGCAAGAACCGCTGATGCAATAGTGAGAACAATGGCCCAGGCGAAACGCGAACGAAATAACAGTCCCAGCGACATGATCAACAGAATGATGCCTGCAGCACCCTGAGGAAGGCCACGAAAGGCGTCCAGCACAAAGCCGCTGGACATGTCTGCAAGGCTGCCAACATAGCTCAGGCCCAGCAAATGTCCGATGGCCGGAAGAATGTTGAAAAGCCCCAGAAAACCTACCGCTGCAGCAATGGGTGTATGTGGGTACCAGCGTTCAAGCTGCAGGCGTCTTGCCCAGCGCTCGGCGCGTCCTCGCCAGCGGTTACGCCAGCTCGGGCGTAAAATATGCCAGGGATGAGGTGTGTGACTGAACTTTTCCAGCATGCTTCACTCAAACCCGATGAGTAACGAATTGTTTGTCTGGATCCGGTCTACCCTCCCTGGCCGGATCATGAGTCCTCCCCTCCCTTTGAGGGCTCGTTATTAACCCCGGCAGAAGTCGGGGTTTCTTTTTGTTCGCAGGGAGCCAGCCAGCCCGCAATTAACTGATGAAGCTCGTCCAGACCCTGTCCGGTTTGCGCCGAAAACAGTTGCATGGCAACCCCCTGCAATTCCGGCATCCGCCGCAATCGGGCCATTTCCTGCAAGGCCGCCCCCCGGCTGAGTTTGTCGGCCTTATTGAGAAGGACGTGGACCGGGCGACCACAACCCGCAGCAAAACCAATCAGATCAGCATCATGTGGCCCATAAGGATGGCGAATGTCCATGACCAGAATCAGGGCGCGCAGACTGCTGCGTCGGCGCAGGTATTGTTCCAGTAATGGACCCCAGGAACGCCTTAAGGCCTCGGGGACTTTGGCATAACCATAACCGGGTAGATCGATGAGGCGTTGGCCAGGATCCAGATCAAACACATTGATGGCCTGAGTGCGGCCGGGCGTGCGACTGACGCGTGCCAGGGCGCGACGTTCGGTGAGCATGTTGAGGGTAGAGGACTTGCCCACGTTGGAACGTCCGGCAATGGCCACTTCGGCCCCATCATCCGGGGGGAGTTGTCCCGCTTGGGTCACGCTGAGGCGAAAGCTGGCCCGACGTAACGGGGCGAAACGGAAAGGTGTTGGGTTGGTATGGTTCATGCTGAGAGCATAGTCGTCGTCAGTTGGTTCTGGCAATCTGAAAGTCATGCTCAGGGAGCTTGCTGCCACCCGGTCCAGGACCTAGACTGCGAAAAAACAATTCAAGTGGAATAATTCACTGAAAAAAATAGGGAGAACAGGTTTGCAAGCACATGTAGATGGCCTTGCCTGGCAGCAGCCGCGCTGGCGATTGCTGGTACAGTTTTTAGGGTCCATGCGACTGGCGGTCAGTCTGCTGGTATTACTGGCCATTGCTTCGGTGATTGGCACTATTCTCAGTCAACAGCAGCCTTACCAGAATTATGCTATGCAGTTTGGGCCGTTCTGGTTTTCGGTATACCGTGAACTCGGTTTGTACAATGTGTACCGCACCTTGTGGTACACGGCGATTGTGGCTTTTCTGGTGTTATCCACGGCAACTTGTGTCACTCGCAATAGTCCCCGGATGCTGCGCGAAATGCGCGAATTTCCAATCCGCCAACGCGATACCGTGATTTTGGGTCAGGATCATTGGGTACGTATGGCCACGGCGTTGCCGATGGCTCAGGCACAAGAGCGCATCCTGCAAGTGTTGCGAGCCGCTGGTTATAAACCCCGCGTGGAACAAAAAGATGGCGATATGGCCATTGCTGCCCGCAAGGGCCGCTACCATCGTCTAGGCTACTTTCTCACCCATATCGCCATTGTCGTCATTTGTGCGGCGGCACTTTATAACGCCGACGTGCCCGTTAAATGGGCAGAGTGGCAAGGAACACTTAAACCAGAGCAGAATTTTGATCTTCCGCTTTCAAAAATCCCCCGGACGGCCTGGATGTCCCAAAACAATCCGGCTTACCGGGGGATTATCACGCTGCCCGAAGGTCAGACCGCCAATGCGGTATTTGAACTCGCCGGTAATGGTTATCTCGTGCAGCCCCTGCCTTTTCGGATTCATTTGCAATCGTTTCATATTTCTTATTATTCCACCGGAATGCCCAAAGATTTTACTTCCCGGGTCGTGCTCTTCAGCCCGCAGGGGAAAGTCCTCAAAACGGGTAATGTCCGCGTGAATCACCCCATGTCCTATGACGGGGTATATATTTATCAGTCGAGCTTCAGTGATGGGGGTTCATTGCTGCATATGAAAACCTATCTGCTTGGAGCCTCGGGCGCCGCCCCCGGCGAACTTTCCGGGCGGGTGGGACAAACCCTTCATGCCGGTCATTCCGGCTACGCCGTCGATCTGAAAAATTTCAATCTTTACAACATTGTGCCCAAGGCGGCGGTAGGCGAAAAAGCCACTCCAGATCATCCGACCCTCAATCTGGGCCCCAGCTTTACCTACATCATTCACAATCCCAATGGTCAGGCCGCCGAATTCAAGACGTACATGACGCCCATGCGGCGGGGTGGACAAGGTTTTTTTGTTCAGGGATATCGCGAGGCATTGGGAGATGCCTACCGATACATATATATCCCTACCGGGCCTAACGGGGGCATTGGTTTGTTCATGGATTATCTGGCGGCCTTGCAGTCTGCGGCCCGTACGGGTGCCAACGCTTCTCAGGCTATTTTCACAGAGACCTTTCAGCAGGTTGTCGCCCGTCATGCTCCGGGAATGAGCACGACGGAACAATCCCGTTTCTTGCAGGCGAGTATGCAAACCTTGGTGCAACTACACGATTACCCCATGCCTTTCATTTTATCGTTAAGTAGTTTTGATCATCGCTGGGCAGCCGGCTTGCAGGTGACCAAGTGGCCGGGGACCATTGTGATTTATTGGGGATGTGTGGCCCTGGTGCTGGGCATTTTCATCCTGTTTTATATTCCTCAGAAGCGTATCTGGCTCCGCCTTCGTCCCCAGGGACAGGAGTCCGAGGGAGTAGAGTTGTTGTTGGGGGCTTCTGCAGACCGCAACCGTCTGGATTTTACCAAAGAGTTTAAGCGATGGACCGGGACCTTGGAGCAGGCCTTGGGCGTCGATCACGCCGAATACAAGGAGCAAAAAGATGGCCAACACACGCGTTGAAAGCTGGACAGAATTAAGCCCGGAGCCAAGCTGGTGGGCACAGTGGAAATTAAGAGACTGGGCATGGTTTGCTGGATTGAGTATTGCTGCCGGAATTATTTTAGGGCTGTACGGCAGCAGTTTTGGTTACTGGCAATTTGTGGTGTTGGGTGCCTGGTATAGCGCCCTGCTGGTAGCGGGGCTTGCCTGGCGTCCCGTGCAGTTGGCCAGCATCGGAATCGTGTTGCCCGCGTTGTTGGCTGTGTGGCTTTATAGCATCGGCCAAACCACCACAAATGATATACTCCTGCGTGATGTTTTACAGGGCTACGCAGCAGTTATGTGGATGTCCGCGCTGCTGCTCGCCGCCACCGCCTGTTATCTGTTTTATCTTTTTACCGGACGTGAGTGGGTGGGTCAGTGGGCCACAGCCCTGACCTGGGCTGGCGTCATCATGGGGTTCATTGGCCTTGGGGTACGTTGGCGGGAAACCTACCTGGGCCATCCAGATTGGGGGCATATACCGGTAAGCAACCTTTGGGAAGTTCTGGTCCTCTTTTGCGCTTCTACGCCCTTATTTTATTTGTATTATGAAAAGCGTAACGAAGCGCGCGCTTTGGGCGCTTTTGTGATGCCTCTGGTGGCCGCCGGAGTGGGATTTTTACTCTGGCTGACGTTTGCCCAGCACATGGACCAGATTGAGCCACTCATTCCTGCCCTGCAAAGTTTCTGGATGAAATTACACGTTCCCATGATGTTTGTGGGTTATGCCAATTTTACCATCGCCAGTCTCATTGGTGTGGGTTATTTGTTGACGGAGCGGTCGCGTCGCCGTGGTTCGGGATTGCTGCTTCGGGTCATGCCCAGTAGTGAAGTCATGGACGACGTGATGTACAAGGCCATTGCCCTGGGATTTCTGTTTTTTACGGTGGCAACCATTTTGGGCGCGGTATGGGCCGCCAAAGCCTGGGGCGGATTCTGGTCCTGGGATCCCAAAGAAACCTGGGCACTGATTGTCTGGCTGAATTACGCCGGCTATTTACATGCCCGCGTAGTTAAGGGCTGGCGCGGTTCGGCCATGGCCTGGTGGTCATTCATGAGCCTTTGGGTCGTGAGTTTCTGTTTTCTGGGCGTCAATATGTTTCTTTCAGGGCTGCATTCTTACGGGAAGTTATAAATTTCCGGATGAACCCGGTTTTCTGGGACTCGGTAATAATCTGATGACCAGTGCGCTGGACGTCTGGCTGTAAATTATTGTGAGAATCAACAGGATCGGCGCGAGATCTGATCAGATGCTTATGGCTTTTGCTTGCCGAAAAACTGGCGAAACAGCGCAAGGTACATTCCCTGCAAGGCCACGGCTAATAAAAACGGGGTAACCAGCATTTCGGCTTCAAAGAACAGTCCGGCAATGCTGGGCCCGATGGCTCTGGGTGCTTGTAGGGACAAACTGTTTACAGTGGCTGCCAGACCACGTTTGTCTTTTCCAACCAATCCCAGAAACAACGCCTGCCGCGATCCGGTACTGCCTTGGTTCAGCGCAGCCCGGAAAATGTAGAGCAGCACGGCCAGCCAGAATACGGGCGCAAAAGGTAAGGCCAACATCATAATCAAACCAAGCAGGCGCATGCGGGTCACCGTACCAACCATGCCAAAACGTCTGGTCAGGCGTAATCCCAGAAGCGACATGAGCGCTGCACTGAAAAACGCCAAAGCCATGGCCGCACCAATAGCGGCAGGACCTACGCCAAAGCGCAGATGAAACCAGTAGGCCATCAGTGGACCGACCATGCCAATACCTAATCCGTTCAAAGCATTGATGGCGCCAAATCTCAGCAGGACTCGTCCTACAGACGAGGGTTTGTCCGCAACGATCGCAGGGTTTTCCAGTTTTGTGGCAGGAGCAGCATCCTGATCAACCTCTTCAGCCGATAGAGAGGACTCTCCAGCGCGTAGCAAGAAAAACAGGCAAAGCAATGAACCCAGTAGTACTACGACAAATAAAGACCGATATGCTTCCGGTCCTGGCAATACCTCATTCAGTAGTCCGGGTAGCGTCGCCAACAATGCGCCAACGGCCATACCTGCCAGTCCGACACTGGTATTCAGGTGGAAAATCTGTCCCCATTGCTTGTTGGAAACGCTCCGGGACATCCAGGATTGTTCGGCGGGGGCGAAGGGGCCGGCACCACCATTAGCCCCTCTGCCAAATGCACCGAGAATGGCCGCCAAGCTGAGCCAAAGGGGCTGGGCCGTACTCAAGGCGATGATTGCGACACCAATCTGGACGGCCTCATAGCCCAACAAAAAGCGTTTGGCGCCAAAACGATCGCTGAGTGGCCCAACAATCAGGGTTGCCAGCGCGCCCACCAGCAAACTCACTGAATATAAGCCGCCGATATGGATGGCTGACCAATGCAAGGCATGGAGATAGAGGGCAAAATCTACGACCAGCGCACCTTGGCCCACACTCCGGGCAACCCGTGCAGCCATGAGCAGACGAGCATTGCGAGGAATGTCTGAAAGCAATGGGGTAAAGGCTCAGTGGGACAGTTTATTTGATTTCATGACGGGCATGGGTGATTTGATTGTGCGGGTCCACATACACGAGCCGAGGCTGAAATTCTGCAGCCTGATCTTCAGCTATTTGTGCGTAAGCGGCAATAATCAAAATGTCGCCCAAAGCGACGCGGCGCGCAGCTGCACCATTTACAGATATGATCCCCGAACCGGGTGCTGCAGAAATGGCATAAGTACTGAACCGGTCGCCGTTATTGACGTTATAAATATGCACTTGCTCGTAAGGATAAATGCCCGCGCTTTTCAGCAGATGCGCATCAATGGCGCAGGAGCCTTCATACTCCAGTTCCACGGCGGTAACCCGAACCCGATGCAACTTGCCCTTGAGTAAGGTGAGCAAAGTCATGAGCGGTCGTCATCCTGCTGGTGCTTTTTGGCCAGGCGATTGACGCCCACCGCAACAATAATCAGAAGCAGGGGGGTTCCGACCATGATCACAATTTCTCCCCAGAGACTAAGCATATGAGAGTATCTCCCGACAAGTTTAATGGTTGTCGAGTTTACCCCTTGCAGGGTGATGGGGGAATGGTTGCAGCCATCCCAAAATCGGGAGATGGCTGCTGGTTTGCTGGAAATTACTTGTTGCTGAGGCAGGACTTCAGTCAGATTAGCCGGCACGTTACATGAATGATGACGCCTCCATTCAGCGCGGCTTGCGTAAATGCTAAGATGCGGCCTACCCGATCAATTGCGGATTATTTATGACCATGAATACAGAACAGGCAGAAGCACAAATTGCTCTGGGCACGGTGGATATACTTCCGGAAGGAGAAATATCCAAACGTCTGGAGCTCGCGGCAGAAAAATCCGAACCATTAAGAATCAAGCTCGGTATGGATCCGACCGCTCCGGATCTTCACCTCGGTCATACGGTATTACTCCATAAGGCAAGACAGTTTCAGGACATGGGGCACAAATTATTATTCATCGTGGGTGATTTTACAGCGATGATCGGTGACCCGACAGGCAAAAATGTCACCCGCAAGCCTCTCAGCCGTGAGGAGGTGACCGCCAATGCTGAAACCTACCAGCGCCAGGTTTTCAAAATTCTTGATCCTGAGCGGACTGAAATACTTTTTAACTCCAAGTGGTTAGGAACGTTGGCTCCAGAAGCACTGATCCAGCTTGCCGCACGCTATACAGTAGCCCGGATGCTGGAGCGCGATGATTTCAGTAAGCGCTATGCAGCGAATCAACCCATTGCCATCCACGAATTTCTCTATCCCCTGCTGCAAGGATATGACTCGGTAGCCATCAAGGCGGATCTGGAAATGGGTGGGACCGATCAGCGTTTTAATCTGCTGGTAGGTCGGGAACTACAACGAGAATACGGACAAAAAGCGCAACTGGTGCTGACCATGCCGATTCTGGAGGGTCTGGATGGGGTTCAGAAAATGTCCAAATCCCTGGGTAATTTTATTGCCGTAGAAGATCCTGCCGTAGAAATGTTTGGCAAGATCATGTCCATTTCGGATGTTTTGATGTGGCGCTATTTCACCCTGCTGTCCCGGGTCTCTGTTCAGGAGCAGGAACAATTACGTCGTGGAGCAGCAGAAGGATTACTGAATCCTCGGGATATAAAACTGGATCTTGCAGAAGAGCTGGTGACCCGTTTTCATACGAAAGAAGCGGCAGAAGAGGCACGTAAGACTTTTTTGGCACGCTTTCAGCGCCATGAAACACCGCAGGATCTACCTTTACAGAGTTATGCCTTCGATAGCCATCCACGCCTGGCGCAGGTGCTGGTGCAGGCCGGTTTAGCAAGTAGCAACAGCGAAGCCATGCGCAAAATCCGCGAAAATGCTGTACGAGTGAACGGCGAACGAGCAGGCGATCCGGCGATAACGCTGAATATTGGGGAGGAGTATTTATTGCAACTAGGTAAACGCCACTTTGCCAGGGTGGCGCTCCGCGCGGAGAAAAACGCTAACTGACAGAATATGAAGACTTCCTGATGGTCGAGTTCAGAATGCAGGAAAGATACGAAAATATTGTGTTGACACCCTTCGATGCCTGCGTATAATGCGCCCTCACGACGCGGCGTTGAGCCGCACCGGACTCCGGTCCGGATGTTCTTTAAAAGCCGAGTGGAGATGTGTGGGGTTTAGGCCCAAGCTGTGTTTAGGGCGTTTAGACGTTCTGGACATGGCAGAAG
>NZ_JAAOMP010000126.1 GCF_018853815.1 Acidithiobacillus sulfurivorans
CTGTCCCTGGCGAGCCATCGCCTCAAGGCCAGCCGGGAGGAGATTCTGGATGCGTTGCAGGGCGATTTGAGTGCCTGCCATCGTTTTGTTCTGGACGAAATGATGCACCATATCGAAGCCCTGGAAGCACAGATCGCGCGCTTCGGAGACTACTTGCTGGCTGGTTTGGCGCCGCAACAAAATGCTGCGCATCATCTACTTCATGCTCTCTCGCGGCACATATTACCGGGACGCCGCCACCGATTATGAAGCCTTGAGCGTACAACGTAATGCCGCACGCTGGATGAAAAAGCTGATCAAGTTCGGATTCCTGCCCGATCCGGCATAACCGCTTTAAGATCCCGTAAAATGGTCCTCACAGGCCAGGGGCTTCTGTGCCCGTAACCCCATCTCTTTCACATTAAAAACCATAGGAACAATATTCGATAGAGCATGCTTTTGAGAGGGGTGCTTGTCAGTCTAGTATGCCCCGCCTTTCGAAAGAACCACCTTGAAGGTGCGCAACAAAATGACAATGTCATACCAGAGTGACCAGTTCTTTACATACCATGCATCCAGATCTGCCCGGTCTGCAAAGGTGGTTTCCGAACGTCCACTCACTTGCCAAAGACCCGTTATACCTGGCTTTACCTGGGCGTAGAGATTGATACCGTCACCATATCGGTTGATTTCGCGTGCCAGCAGGGGGCGTGGTCCAACCAGACTCATCTGACCCAGTAACACATTGAACAACTGGGGTAATTCGTCCAGACTGGTGGCTCTTAGCAGACGCCCGGTTCGAGTCACTCTCGGGTCGTTCCTCAACTTGAAATTTCTGGAGTATTCAGCAGCTATCTCCGGGTTGGTTTCCAAATATTCACTTAATTTTGCTTCGGCATCATGAACCATGCTCCGGAACTTGAAACAACGAAAAGTTTTTCCATTATAGCCGACCCGTTCTTGTGCGAAAAATATTTTTCCACCATCTTCAGATTTTATTTTCCAGGATAAATAAGCAAGGACAGGGGAGACCGCAATGATGATCAAAGACGCAGCAAGCAGGTCAAATATACGTTTCAGAATACGTGGGCCGGGCCGAGCGAGGTTGTCGCGCACCCGAAGCATGAAAACTTCCTGACTGAAAAAGTGCATGACTTCCAGTCCGAAGAGCGGTAAACCCCGCAAGGGTGGTGCAATGGTCAAACGGGGATAACCAAAACCCAAGGTACGCACCAACTTTTCCTGTGCTTCCCATTGCTCCATGTCCAAAGCTAAAACAACATGCGGATTGCCTAAATCCGCTAATTGGCCGATCGGGTCATGACTCAGAGGCTCCATCCCAACAAGTGGGTAATCTTGCCTTTCAGCTGACAGGCAGGCGTTGTCCGGAATCAGGATTTTTTTGATGGAGTAGCCCAGCAAGGGCTCGTTGGTCAGGGCACGAATAGCTTCCAGCGCATTTTTTCCACAACCGATAATGACAACCGGCTTGGCCCAGGCCCCAAGACGAGTTAACATCCACCGCGTGGAATGCCGGGCAACGGGTAAAAACAAAAACACAAGACCCCATGTGGAAAATAACCAAAGCCTTGAGAGAGGCCATTTTCCAATGAATGCGACGGCTGAATTCAGAGCAATAAAAAGAATAAGAACGGCTAATACATCCCCTGCTTCATCCCAAAAAGATTTTCTTTGGCTATAATGTCCCTTGATGGCAAAGCTGATGATGACGGAGACAGTTAATATCAAAAAAAGCAATGAATTAATTTGAGCCAGGCTCCCCCACCAATGCTGAAGAACCCACAACGGATTAATATCATAATAGAATGCGTGAGAAAGCCGGGCGAAGTAAAAAGCGGCGAGAAAGGCCAATACATCTCCCAGCGCCATAATAAAAGGCGTCCAGCTAGACCATTGGAAGGTAGAGTGTGTGCGCATGCTAGTTCTTATCGTGGCCATTGTTCATTCTCCGAGCTTCGGCATGGACAATTCCCGATAGGCCAGCCGCAGAGAAAACCTAAGAACCAGCATATCCTGTGACGACTATCGAGAGCAATGATGATATCTTCTGCGGAAACTAGACAGATTCTCCACAAAGGGTTGTTTTTTGCTGGTTGAAATAAACGGTGATGATGTCATCCAGACGTTTGTGCATATTGTCAAGGGAAAACCGGTTGAGAGCTGTTTCCCTGCCACGTTGCGCCATTAGTAAAGCCTGTTCTGGTTCATTAATGATCTCAGAAAGAACAGATTGCAGAGCCTGAGCATCGCCCGGGGTATAGAGCATTCCCGTGACGCCATTTTCTATAATTTCGTTGGGCCCTCCGGATTTGCTGGCAACTACGGGCCTTCCGGAGAGCATACCTTCAACGATCACGCGACCAAAAGGCTCAGGTGCAATCGACGTGTGTGCGACAATATCGCAAGTCCTCATGAGTTCAGGGATGTCACTCCGAAAACCGAGCAGCTTTACTCTGTTTTCCAGACCAAGAGTTTTGATTTCCTGGTCCAGGTGTTGAGCGTAAGCATCCTCCCCGAACATGGGACTGCCAACAATTAAGCCTTGTACATTCGGCATCATAGCAAGTGTCCGTAAGAAGACATCCTGCCCTTTCCAGGGGGATAACCTACCAAAAACACCAACCAGTGGCCGGCTATCAAAGCCCAAGGATTCACGATGATTTTCCTGAGAATTGGTGGTTTGGAAAAATGGTTCCGTATTAAAGGCATTATAAACCAGATGAGTATTCTCGGTCCGACCAGTCAAAATCTGGAGCGCCTCTTTTGTTGACTTGGAGTTGACCAGAATTTGCGTAGCCTTGTTTGCAGTATATCGAGCGGCAAATAATTGAGCCTTGCCAAAGTGCTCGGAGCTCAAAATATCATGCAAGTACCAGACGACAGGTTTGCGCGCCAATTGACCAGCAAGAACAGAGATAAGTCCAGCCTTTTGTGAGTTTGCGAAGATAAAATCGAAATTTTTTGCTTCCTGAGCAACGCTTCTGGCTAAACGAACCAATGAAGAGAGGCTTGCCATGGGAATACGAGAACCCCTACGAACGTTATTAAGAGCATTATTTGGAATAATTGTTTTAACTTTAACCTGACGCTTTTCGAGTTCAACTCGGAGAGGACCATCTTCAAATAAAATAACTTTACTACCGCCTTTATATGGTGTAACAATATCCAAAAGAGCTAATTCACCACCGCTGAGCTTTGCAGTTTGATCAACGAATAAAATATTCATGATATTGCCTCTCGGTAAATGGCAGAAATCTTTGGAGTAACTACTTTCCAATCGTATCGATTTGCATAGTCCTGGCAAGATTCAGGCGAAGGGGTTTTGATTGTCCCGGATAAAATACTATTAATTGAATCAGCTATTGCCCCGCTCCCGGAATCTCTGGTTATCCATTCAGGATTGAAAGGGCTTATGATTTCTGGCAACCCCCCAACGGGGGTAACCAGCACAGGGGTTCCAGTTGCCATAGATTCTGCTGTTATGAGACCAAATCCCTCTAAAGATGTGCTGGGAACAACAGTGAAGTCTGCGGCACGATAAGCCAGTGAAAGATTATCGTCTGGTACGAAGCCGAGAAAGCGAATGTTGTTTTTCAAGCCCATCTCATCAGCATTTTTTGCAAGTTCATTAGCAATATTACCTTTGCCTGCAAGCATCAACAGTATATCAGGAAATTTCTTGCGCACCTCTTTTAATGCGGTTAAAAGGTTTTCTAGTCCCATCCGCCTGGAAAGACGACGGACAACGAAGAGAGTAGGTCTATCAGTGGGCCATCCCAGTTTTTCACGAGCTTCTAACTTACCAATGGTTATATTGAATTTTTCTGTATCAATAGCGCCAGATACGACAGAAATTCTATCCGCCGGGATTCGATAATCTTTTATCAAGATTTCTTTGAATGCTTCAGAAAGAACAATTAATTTGTTTGCTTTTTGGTAAACTGTTTTTTCAATATAATATTTTATGGCAGATCTGTTTTTTCCATTTTCCACTGCTGTTTCTTGAGCCCACGGACCATGGAAGTGGACCACTAGAGCCCGTCGTGAAAGTAAATCAGAGGCAGGAAAACCATATAAGGCAAAATGGACACAAACAAGATCTGGATTGAACTCATTGATTAGTTTATTGGTCGAGATGCGTGCATTGTACAATCGTTGCAAAAGGGGTAAATTTTTTTGTGAGAATGCTCTGACCTGATTGTTGGTGTTTTTTTCTACTGCGTTCGTCCCAATTACGAGACCACGACTTTGAATGTTTTGGGTTGGTAGATGCTGGATCAAATCAAAATAATATCTTTCGAGGCCCCCAGAATGTTCGGGAAACCATGATGAACCTAGTTGTAAGGTGCGTATATTGTATGTCATTGTTTTTTCCAGATTAAAAATTATCCCAGTGTTTCTGATACCAATGTATGGTTTTCTCCAGTCCCTCTGTAAGCGCTGTTTTTGGATACCAATCAAGTTTCTGTTGCGATTTGCTGATGTCGAGATACTTAATGGATGGAACAGACTTAATAGGACCGGAAAATTTAGGTATCCTTTGTTTCCCGTCGTATGCCTGAGAGGCCTTGTTGGTGAGTTCCTTCAGAGCAGTGGGTATACCTGTCCCGAAATTAAACGCCTCGCCAGCAATTGTTTCCAGATTTTCGGCAACACTAGTGTAGGCGTGCGCCATGTCACCGATGTATAGACAGTCAATTTGCGAACTACCATCATCGCGTGAACCAAAGTCATAGGGTGCATTAGTAATCATGTTTTTAATTGCGCGGGGGATGATTCGACTGAAATTACTATCTCCTGGGCCATATGTATTCATAAAACGGCACGCAGCAGTTTTCATACCATATACATGTGCGTATGTTCTCACCGCCACATCACCTGCTACTTTTGAAGGTGCATAAACGTTGGTAGCTGGTAGCGGTGGGTGAGTTTCCAGAATGGCATTATCGGTTGATGTGGCTCCGTAATAGGCCCCACTTGATGCAAAAACAAGTCGTTCAGTGCAGCTTACTGTTCTTACAGCTTCCAGGATTGTATATGTGCCTTGAGCGTTGATGCTGAATGTTTCCTGTGGAAGGATATTGCTGATGGGAACGATAGGCTGCGCTGCAAGATGGAAAACCGTGTTTATTTCAAAGCGTTCCAAGGTTAAGCGAAGCAGATCCATGTCTCTGATGTCGCCCTGAATATAATTGACTTTCGATATCATGCCGGTGAGGACAAGATATGAGTTGGTGGGTAACCAGCGATCAAGCACATACACTAGGGCTCCTAAATTCAGGAGATGCTCACAAAGATGAGAGCCGCCAAACCCGGCTCCCCCAGTGACGAGGCATGGGCGCCCACTCCAGAATGGATTCATGTCAGCAACCTTCATTCTTGGTTTTAAGATAATTACGGTAAAAGCGAATGGTCTCGCGCAATGAACTCAGAAAATCAGTTTGTGACCTGAAACCTGTAGCATCTTCAATTTTGCTTCCATTAAGATGTTGCTTGGTAATGGCATGTACCGTAGCGCCAGTGCTGCGTACGTGTATGGATATACCATTATTCAGGATGGTTTCAGCCCGGTCACTGTCAAATTCTTTTTCCACTTGCACGGCTTGCTCGACGATGGTTTTCAGCATTTGTGGGGTAGGCAGATAGGTTCCAGCAGAAAGATTGTAGACTTCGCCACGACATTTTTTACCATGAGCCAGTAACAAGATGGCTGTGACCAGATCGTCTACATACAAATAGTCGCGATGGTGTTCAATGGCATCAAAATAGAGCTCCGGAGCTGTCGGCTCGGGGTTTCCAAATATATTGGCCATGGCCTTAGGTAGAAGTCGGTAACCCATGTTGAAATCATAGGGGCCATATATATTACACATGCGCAGTGTGACTGTCGGCAAGCCGAAGGCTTCGTGATAAGTTCTCGAAAATACATCTGCGGCAAGTTTTGCTGAATCATACACGCCGATGCCACGGAGAGGGGTTAAATGTTCAGTGTAGGAATCGCCCTCCATCTCTCCATAAACCTTATCTGTGGAGGACAGGAAAATCATGTTTGGCTTATGATTTGCAGTCCGGCAGGCTTCAAGAACATTTACCCAGCCCATGGTATTAGCCATGATGGTGTCGTAAGGCGCACTTACTGCTTTTTCAATCACTGAAGCGTACGCGGCAAAATGAAAAATGAAGTGGAACCGGCCTTCATGAATGATTTCATTCATGGCGTTAGCATCAACCACATCTGCTTTCTGGACGAGTACCTTGGAGCGAAGATCCATGGACGCGCAGTTCATGATTGAATCTCGTTGGGGATCTGTATTGATATCGACCACTGTCACGTTGGCACCCAGATCAACGAGACGTTTTGTGACATGGCCACCAACGAAGCCGAAGCCACCAGTAACCAGAACATTCTTGGCATCAAAAAACTCATTAAGATGTTCATATTCAGCGGGTATGTGATCTGCAGTTGTCATTGCCATTCTCCAAATTGTTTTAAGGTTACTGAGCTTGCTATGAGTTAATAAGGTCAAGTGTGATGTATGAATGCCCACCTTGGCAGGTATATAAGCATTTAACGTGCCAAAAAATTAATTCAATAAAAATATAAAGTTAAAAAATATGATGCTTTAGAGGGCTGAATAGGGTTGTATTGTTTTTGTAACATCCAATAGTAAGTTTTGTCTTGAAATTGTTGCAACGTTATGTAAGTTGGGGATTTTTTTAGCGTACGTTCATTGTTATACTGGTAGCTAACGCCAGGATCACTGATCCATTCCCTTCTCTTGCTTGCTGATGACACTTACTTTGTTTGTTTTAAGTGATATCTTCTTGACTTTAAAAACCGATTTGTTCAGTTTGGCCGAAGGGAAGAGGAGAAGATTTATATTAAAAGAGGATCTGAGCAGAGAAGCTGCCGATTGTTTAGTTATTATTTTCGATTTGTAAGCTATGCGATACATAATTTTTATTTTGTTTGTTACAAGACCTTTTCTGCAGTCTTGAACATAGTGTGCGGTATTCAATTTTCCAGAACTGAAATTTACAACTTATTGTTTTTAAATATAGTATATCTTTTTTACGCTTCTTGATATGGCTTCTTGTATGTTGGTACGATTTTTGCTTTTAATGCGCTATGGTTGTTTGTGATCACGGTTTGTTTGCTATTGCTTTTGTATGTCTGGGTTGTAGGTCATAGCTGAGATGCAGGCAAGTTGATAACGTATTGTTAGTATTTAAGGATTATTCTATATGATCAACAGATTAAGGTTGTTGCTGGTGGTTGCTGGTGTGCCAATTTTACTGGCGGGTTGCGCTTCGACTTTTTCTGCGGACCATGTGGTCTCTATAAAGAGACTGCCAAGTCCTGTAATTGCTGTTAAACCCGAATCCTTACCTGCCAGTACGATAAAAAAAATGCTCCATCCAGACATAGCGTATCATTTGGGAGCCGGAGATGTGGTATCGGTCTCGGTTTATCTGCATCCAATGCTTTCCGCTGCAGGTGTGACAAATGGTACGGGCATCCCTGGTGCTTTGGTGACGAATCAGGGCAACATACAACTACCAGAACTCGGCCTGATTCACGTGGCTGGTATGACAACTGCCCAGCTGCAGAAAAAACTAACCAGAATGTATGCCAAATACATTATTAATCCAGATGTGACTGTTCAGCTTCAGGTCGCACATAGCATTCGCTATTATCTGCTCGGTGAATTTACTGCGCCTGGCCTGAAGTTTTCTGATAGAAATCTGAGCCTGCTGGATGCCATGGCCTTGGGTGGCACCGTGAATCTACCAGAGGCCGATTTGCGTGGAGCTTATATTGTGCAAAACGGCAAGAAGATGCCGGTCAACTTCCATCAGCTTCTCAGGGATGGCAATTTGAACCAGAATATACCCCTGGAAAGTGGCGACACGGTAGTGGTGCCCAGCGTTGCCACAATGAGGGCCTTTGTATTCGGGGCGGTAAACAAGCCCGGTCCTGTGGCTTTTGTAGATGGACGCTTGGGATTGTTGCAGGCACTGTCTTCAGCGGGCATGGACACCACTTCCCTTACCAATGCACAACTCAGTGATATCCGTATTATTCGTTCGGAAGGTGCCAGCGGAGAATTGATTACAGTCAATGCGCAGGCAATTCTCCAAGGGAAGGCAGCACCATTTTTTCTGAAATCAGGTGATGTGGTGTTTGTGCCGCAAACGATTGTCAGCAACTGGAATCAGGTAATACAGCAAATTTTACCATCATTGCAAGCCATATCAGGGATATTAAATCCTTTTGTATCCATTAAGTATTTGTCTCAATCTAATAATTAGGAATAGATACCGTGACTGATCACACTGAAAATATGCATCCGTCCGAGAACGTTGATCTGCAACGGCGGCCATCAATTGCCAACAACTCTGAACGTATTGGAGATGAGGGAGAAAAAATTGATCTTTCTGCACTACTTCGATCGTTGAAAAGACATTGGCGTTTACCCTTGGGACTTGCCGGTGTTGGTGCTGTTCTGGCCATTCTTATTACCCTATTTTCGGTGCCCGTATTCGAGTCTTCCGGTTCTGTCTATCTGGGTAATGCAGAAAAGGATCAAGCAGCCGTGTCTGCTGCCACGGAAGGCCTGTCACTGGTGCCTGGCTTGGTTCAAGCCCCCAACCTTGAGACTCAGGTCCAGATTATGCAAAGTCGCCAGGTGGTTGAGCGGGCCATCGTGCGTTCGGGAGTAAATGTTTCGATTTTAAATCCAGATCAGAGTCCTGTAGTCCATTTTTGGTATTGGCTGGTTAGCGGTCATTCCTTTAATATTTATGAACATCAGAAGACCGGTTTGCGTGCTACGCTTGCAGAAGCCGTAAATCCTGATATCTATGGAAAGTCATTGGATCTGAAGTTTACTAAAGATGGTCACTATCAAATATTCGATGGCAACAATTTGATATTGAATGGTGTTCTTGGCGAGCCTGCGGTAAGCCCCAACTTACGTATAATCATTAAGCCTGATGCTCAAGGGTTTATTCCGAGTAATAACAGTACATATCATTTAACCGTTAGTTCTCCATTAGCTGTTTACAAGGAATTTTCGGGCAATATTTCGATAAGCCAAGAGAGTAAGGATAGTGGTGGGGCACCTACGCTGAGTTATTTGATCTATTTGTCTTTCAAAAATCCCAATCCCTATGTATCCCAAAGATTTCTGAACAGTCTGATGTTGAGTTATCTGGAACAAACGCATGCATGGGCTACGGGTCAAGCGTCCTCCACCTATGATTATTTGAATGGGCAACTGGAAAAAGTGCGGACCGCTTTGGCAACAGCGGACAGTAATCTGGCCGGCTATCAGAGCCACAGTGGCTTGTTGTCGGTGACATCGAATGCTCAGGCGATGATCACCCAGATGACCAATTACGAAAGCCAACGCAATGCTCTTGATCTAAAGCTAAAAAATCTTCAACAAGTGTATTCCGAACTCAGTAGTAAAGATGGCAGTCATGTTGATACTTATTTGGTCACTTCGTTGAATGATAGTGTGCTCAATGGCCTTTCTGACAAGCTGGTAACTGCTCAAAACCGTAAGGCTTCATTAGCGACCATGTACACTGACCGCGCCCCTGAAATGCAGCAACTGGATAAGGAAATTGCTTCTATTAGATCTGCGATTAGCAGCGTGATTCATAATCAGGAAGTGCAAACCCAACAGCAACTCAAGTCGATGGATGGCGCGATTGAACAATACAAGAGCAAGATGGGGCAATATCCTAAAGAAGCCTTACAGGTTCTGTCTCTCACACGATCCACGGAAGTATTAGGTAAATTGTACATGTTCTTGCTGGAAAAACAGAAGGAAGCTGCCATCAGTAGGGCGAGCACAATTACCAAAAATCGCATATTGGATACGGCGTTGGTTCATAGTGTTCCGGTTTCACCAAAGGCTTCCAAGGCTGTTCTCATAGGCGCTTTTTTGGGTTTACTCCTTGGTCTCGCTGTCGTCTTTGCGAAGTTTCTCCTGCACAAAGGGTTTCATTCGGATGAAGGCATTCTGAGCAGATACTCTTCGATACCACTATTTGGAAAATTGCCAGAATCTGATGCTTTTCAGAGCGTAGGTGATTCGGCAAAAATCAAGCCAATATTTCCCTCTGATCCTCGTTCCGCATATGGAGAAGCGTTGCGTTTGCTGCGCGGGAAGCTTTATCTTGATTCCAGGGCGGGAAATGCAAGCAAGATATTAATGTTTTCATCAGCATTCCAGGGAGATGGAAAAACAACTGTGGTCAGTCAGTTGGCAGTGGCTTTGGCGAAAGACGGAAAACGAGTACTGTTGATTGATGCTGATCTCAGAAATCCACAGTTACATTCGGCATTTGATTGCAAACAAAGTCCGGGATTAGCGGAATATCTGGCGGGAAACGCAAAATTGGAGGACTGTACGCGCGTCATGACTAGATTTGATGTGCCGCTGACTTGCTTGCCCTCTGGTCAAACTCCCGATAGTCCAGTGGAGTTGATTGGCAAGGAGCGTTTTGCTGAACTAATTGATAAAGCTCGTTCCGATTATGATTATGTACTCATAGATACCCCACCGTTTCCAGTGCTGTCTGATGGGCTGATCATCGCTCGATTGGTCGACCGCTTGGTCTCTGTAATTCGCGTCGGTGAAACCCCTCGGTCGGCTTTTAAAGAGCATATGCAAGGGGTGGCGGAAATTGGTTGCCCACAGGCTTTGTTAATTAATGGGGCCCCAACCTCTCAGGGAGGAGTATACCACTACCACCCCAGACCTTCCGTGCGTTTGGATATGGAGCGACGAGTGCGCAGCTTCATTAGTCAGTTCCAGAGAAGGCGTTGAAATGACAATAACGCACGCAGTAAGCGCCAATCTGGTGATGAGGATACCGGGTCATGACCGCTAGCCTAAAGCGTAACTCATTGTATAACTTGATGGGTAGTTTATTGCCTGTTGTGGTTTCGCTGGTAACTGTTCCTTTGTATTTACATCTGATTGGTGTGGATGGATACGGAGTGCTGGCGATAGTCTGGCTGTTTCTGGGCTACTTTGGGGTTTTTGATCTTGGGTTGGGCATGGCATCAGCTAACCAGTTTGCAAAACTCTCTAATCACAAAGAGATGGCCAGCGTTTTCTGGACAGGGGTATGGACCAACCTGGTATTGGGGATAATAGGTGCGGGAGCCCTGTTTTTTCTGGGAGACTATTTATTCGAACATCTGTTCAAAATGTCCAACGAGATGCACGCATCGGTAGTGGGTGCTTTGCCTTGGTTGGCGCTGGCGGTTCCAGTAATAACAGTAAGCGGAATTTTTTCCGGAGTAATAGATGGCCGCCAAAAATTTTTGATGCTCAATGCACTGGGCGTAGCAGGTACTTTTTTTTTGCAAGTCCTGCCGTTATTGACAGCCTATCTCCACGGCCCCAATTTGACATGGATTATCGCTGTGACGGTACTATCCAGATTGTTGTTTGGAGCGTTGCCCATGGGCGTTGTAGCTATCCGGATTCTTGGGGCGGTCAAGCCTGAGTTACCTCAGTGGCACTGGGTAAAAAAGTTGTTGGGATATGGAGGTTGGACCACTATTTCAAGTATGGTGGTGCCGATAACTGGTGCCATGGACAAATTTATGCTTGGGAGTATGGTGGGTCCAGCTGCTGTTACTTTTTTTGCCATTCCAGAGCGTCTGGCGCGGCAAGGTGCCATAGTGCCTGGCGCAGTTACTCGCGCATTGTTCCCTAAATTGTCGGCTGGGAATGAATATGATGCACGAGATACGACCTTACGTTCCTTGGACCTGTTAATCCTTATTCAGACGCCTTTGATTTGTGCGCTCATTCTTATTTTGCAGCCTTTTCTCGGCATTTGGGTGGGCTGGTCGGTAGCAGAAAAATCCGGACCGGTTGGATTGATCATCGCTGCAACAATCTGGATAGTCGGCTTGAATTACTTCCCCTCAATGTTGTTGCAAGCACGTGGACGCCCGGATATAGCAGCAAAATTGCGTATTTTGGAGTTACTTCCATATTTTTTGGTGCTGTGGACAGCCATTCATTATTTAGGTTTGATTGGAGGAGGTATTGGGTTATTATTTGTATCTGTTCTGGATATGATTTTTTTGTTTTTTGGGGCGGGACTTCCCCTGTTCAGGAACAAAATATTTTGGCAATCAGTGGCATGGATTTTTATTGCTGAATTTTTGGCTTGGAGTTTTTCTAAAGCAGAATTGGCTTGGTATTTTTTCTCAATATTGCTGATTATTCTTTCCATAATTTGGGTAGGATATATTTCCCAGGTGCTGAGAGATACGATATTTACATGGCTTGGGAAAATTGCTGGAAATAAATTTAAAGAGGTACAAAAATGATAGTTGAAGATTTCTTTGCATGGTGGCGCGGTTGTTGTATAGAAGTAAAGAGATTTGTGAAATGTTAGAAATAAGTGAAAGAACAATTAACAAGCAGACTATTGCGGGTAATCTTGGTGTGTGCATATGCACCAGAAACAGGCCAGATGAGTTGGAGCGATGTCTGTTATCGGTCCTTGCTTGTGGGAAAGAAATCAATGAAATAATTGTTTCTGATGACAGCACAGACTCCAGGGCTGCGGAAATGATTCGGGTGAAGTTTCCCATTGCAAAATATGTCTCTGGTCCAAAAAAAGGGCTTGGCGCTAACCGCAATTGTGCCATTGATAGTGCTAGCAGTATGTACTTGATTTTTCTGGATGATGATTCTGAAATTGATCCTGGATTTGTTGCTGCTGTTGACGAATTGGTAGCCAAAGACAAATTAAATTTACAAAAAACAATGATCACTGGAAATCAGATAGAAGATGGGGTGATTATAAAACCGCATGATCAAAGTTTTTTGGGCTTTCAAAATGTATCTTATCAACCTGGTGAAGAGCTTAATACAGTAAATATAATGGCTACCGTTTTCCCCCGTTCCATGTTGAGTAAGGTCCGTTTTGATGACCTGTTGGTGTACGGTTATGATGAAGTGGATATTTGCGCCAGATGCCGCCATTACGGAGCTGTTGTCAAATATTGTGATAAAGCTAACGTGTACCATTATCCTTCTTTGGTAAATAGAGATTATTATAGTCCATATACAGAGTCATCAAGGATATATGTGACGTTTAAGCGCTACAATATGGTGGATCATAAGCGGTTGAAATCATTGATTTTTCTGGTGATTTCCATGGCGCATTTGTTGCTATCCAGAATAAAGCATGACGGGTTTGGTGGTATTAAAAAATCTTTTTTTATTAGCGTTAAAGCATTGGGCTATATCAGAGAGCATGCCAAATCATCCCAATGCTGCAGATAATATAAATCTTTATATTTCAAAAATTTTTAAGAAAGGCTAATATGAAAATCAATGTTTTAATAAATGGTGGAAACAGGCCCCGGGATATGGAAAGGCTGCTGAAGACGTTAATGGCGCAAAATCGCATGCTTGATGCGCTGTTCATCTTGATTCATCCCCGGGATACTGAGACTGCTGATTTACTGAAAAACATAGTGGGCATCGCTATCCCTTATACCCTGATCTGCAAAGATCAATCCGGCCCTATTGTGGCAATGTTGAAAGCTTTAGATTTAATGCCCTGTGATGTGGTTGCCTTTACGCACGATGATGCTGCGCCTCGCCCGGATTGGTTGGGGAGGATAGAGAAAGTTTTTGCTTGTATGCCCGAGATCGTGGGTGTGGGAGGACGAGATTTGCCGGCGTCATCTAAATTTGAAAATACGCCTTACTGCGATGTGGTGGGCAGGGTTACCTGGTATGGAAAAATTATCGCCAATCAGCATTTACCCTGTTCGGGTGCCCGAAAAGTTGACTTTCTTTCCGGGGTTAATGCGGCTTATCGTCATGATATTCTGATGGCTACAGGTCTCAATCAACGTTTGCAATGGCAACAGGATACGGTGTGGTATTGGGAGTTGGCGCTTGGCCTGGCACTCAAAAAACAAGGTTTGAAGCAGTGGTATGATCCCGACATGGTGGTGGAACATTTCCCCGGCAAACTATTTTCTGATCAAAAGGATGGTTACTGGTCTGCCGCGACTCGCAAACGGGCGCAAAACGAAACTTATCTTCTTCTGAAATACCTGAGTATGTTCGGACGCTTCGCTTGTATGATGTACGTTCTCATGGTTGGCAGCCGGGACAGCTACGGTTTGTTGCAATTAATGCGTTATTGGCCCAGAGAAGGGAGTTTGGCCTTCCGTAAATTTCTGGATGCATTGCGAGGACGCTATAAAGGTATGCAGATATGGAGGTTCCCTGACAACCTAATTCGCATCCAAAGGATAAAGGAATAATAATGCGCGTGTCTGTGATGATTCCCACCTATCGTCGCCCAAAGGATTTGGAGCGATGCCTGCGTGCCTTGGGTGATCAGTGTCGTGCCGCCGATGAAATCATCGTTGTGGCGCGACGTGATGACCTGGAAACCCATGATGTGCTGAATGGTGATGCAGCAACATCCCTGCCATTGCGTGTGGTCATCGTGGATCTTCCTGGACTTGTTACGGCGATGAACCTGGGTCTGGATGCAGCAGACGGAGATATACTGGCTATTACGGACGATGACTCGGCGCCATTCCCGGATTGGTTGCAGCGTATTGAAGAGGTCTTTCAAATGGACCAAACACTTGCTGGCGTCGGAGGACGAGATTTGATTCGTCAGAATGGTACGCTGCTAGATGACCCGGTTCGTAGGGTCGGACAAGTGCTATGGTATGGAAAAGTTATTGCCAATCATCACTTGCGAACGAATAAAGCACAATTTGTCGATTTGCTGAAAGGGGTCAATGGTGCTTATCGTTTGTCTGTATTGAAAGAGATTGGTTTTGACCGACGCTTGCGTGGAAGGGGTGCGCAATGGCACTGGGAACTTTCCCTGGGTCTGAGTTTGCACCAAAGAGGCTGGCGCCTGCTGTATGATCCGGAAATACGAGTAAACCACTATCCAGGAAAACTTTTTGGGGATCGTTCAAGAGATGTTTATAATCTCGAAGAAGTGCGTAATCGCTGTCATAATGAAACTCTGGTGTTGTTGGGTTATTTGCAGGGTATCAGCCGATTGATATTTCTGATCTGGGCCATTCTTATCGGAACCAGTGAATGTTATGGAGTGGTGCAAATGCTGCGTTATGCGCCGAAAGAAAAAAAACAGGCGCTGGCCAAGTTTCGGGATAATTTTTATGGTCGGTATATGGGGGTGCGCTCTTGGCTGCGACATTGAAAAGTCTCAGATCGAGCGTTCACTATCGTCGAGGTGTAAGTGGGATATGGCTTTATATTGTTCTTTATTGGACATTTCCATTTGCTTTTTATTTTGCCCACCTAAGCTCATTAACCAATTACTTGTTTCCGCTTTTTGGGTTTGTTTTAGGGGTAAAGCTGTACCGGGATTTTCCAACATTATATGTCAGTAATATGTGGTGGCTCTGGTTTGTTACGCCGGAAATAAGGCGCCTTGTGGATTATCAAATTGGATTTCAGCCCGTTGACCCAATTATGCTTACTCCTTATTTGGTGACGGGGCTTGCATTTTTTACTGTAATAAATTATCTCCCGGAATTGCGTCGAAAAACCCTGTTTCCCATGGCGCTGGTGGTTGTAGGCATTTTGTATGCCTATGTGGTCGGAATGTTGACTGCAGGCTTTATGCCTGCCACCTATGGTTTGCTGAACTGGCTGCTTCCGGTTTTATTTGGCTTGCACATGGCTATTCGCTGGCGGGATTATCCGCAAGTACGTCGCACCCTGTATCATACTTTCGTTTGGGGAACCCTGGTTATGGGGGGATATGGCCTGATTCAATATGCCCATCCTCTACCCTGGGATGCCTACTGGATGGCTGCCTCCAAATTGTTGAGTATCGGTCGTCCAGAACCCTTTCAGGTGCGTATTTTCAGCACAATGAACTCTCCAGGACCTTTCGCCTTTGAATTGATGGGAACCTTGCTGATGTTGTTTGCCGGAGGCGGTTTTTGGCGAATTCCTGCGGCGCTTTTTGGTTACCTAGCTTTTTTGTTATCTATTGTTCGGGCGGCTTGGGGTGGTTGGTTTATTGGCTTGGTTTATATTATGTCCCGGCTAAAACCAGAACAGATGCTACGTTATTTTATGGGGATTATTGTAATTGTTATTCTTGCAACACCTATGTTGCTTTACAAGCCGGTTTATGATCGATTGGAAGCGCGTTTTAGTTCCATTGAAAATGTAAAACAAAATGCCAGTTATCAAGCACGGACGAAGTTCTATGAAGAATTCTTTGTAGAGGCTTTTGAAACACCATTAGGAGCCGGCATTGGTAGTACCGGGACTGCAGCTAGACTCGGTCAAAAAGGGCATGTGGTCAATTTTGACAGTGGTATCATGGAAATTCCTTATGTCCTCGGATGGGCAGGCGGTACCCTGTTTTTTCTGGGAACTATTTGGACATTAATATCAATATTAAATAATAAGTGGTCAAAAAAAGATCCATTCATAGCCATTTCTTCCGGGATCAGCCTGGCGGTGTTTTCCACTTTAATATTTGTGGATACTTTAATTGGTAGTACCGGGATGCTGTTTTGGGCATTTGCAGGAACTGCTATTGCCGGCATTCACTATCGTCAGGTGGAAGGAATGAAAAATGACTGAGGATACACTCGGCAGCGATCTGCACGGGAGTGTAAAAAAAATGCGGATCTTGCATATCACTAATCACGTCCTCGAGGTCGGCAATGGTATCGTCAACGTTGCTGTTGACTTGGCCTGCTCACAACGTGCGCTTGGACATGAAGTTTTTTATGCTTCCGGCGGCGGAGAGTATGAAAGTCTTCTGGATCATCATGGGGTGAAACACTATTCGATGAATTTCAGCAAGTCTATGTTCAGTTTGCCTAAAATGATCGTCAATCTTGAACGGATTATACATCAAACCCGACCCGATATCGTCCATGCCCATATGATGACAGGAGCCCTGCTTGCAAAATTACTGCGATTACGTAGGCGCTACCGGTTGATTACCCATGTGCATAATGAATTTCAAAAAAGTGCTCGAATCATGTCTGTCGGTGACGCGGTAATTGTAGTCAGTGATGCCGTCTGTCGTTCCATGGCAGGGCGCGGAATACCAGCCAGAAAATTGCATGTGGTCCGTAATGGCACAATCAACAGCCCGCGTATGCAGAGAGTCGAAGCCAAGTCGTTGGTTCATCCGGCCATTGTTACGGTTGCTGGGATGTATGAAAGGAAAGGCATTCGCGATCTGATTGCCGCTTTTGCAAGCTTGCCTGAGGACCTCCCCGGCTATTTGTATATTGTTGGAGAGGGGCCGGACCGTGCGGTTTTTGAGGAGATGGCAAGGAACAGTTCACGTAGGGACCACATTTTTTTTGAAGGCTTCCAGTCTCAGCCGCAATCTTATTTGAAAAGTGCGGATATTTTTGTTCTCGCTTCTCGCAAAGATCCGTTTCCGTTGGTTGTTCTGGAGGCGAGAGAAAATGCTTGTGCCATTATTGCCAGTGATGTGGATGGAATTCCTGAAGCACTGGAAGGCGGGAAGGCGGGTCAATTGTTTACTGCTGGAGATGTCACTGCTTTGAGTCATCAATTGCATCGATTTTTATGCGATCCAGATTTGCGCGAACAATATGCACAACGGGCTTGCACTGGTATTGAATGGCTCACCGTGCAACGCATGACCCAAGAAACTCTGACCTTGTATCAACGAGTTCTGCAGTCATGAAAAATGTGTGCATCATTACCCATAAACTGAAAAAAGGGGACGGTCAGGGGCGCGTCAATTATGAAATCCTGATGGCGGCTCGGGCTGTAGGATATGTCATCACACTTCTGGCCAGTGAGTGTGCCCAAGAAGTGGCCAGCCTGGAGGGCGTGACATGGGTCTCTATCCCGGTCCAGGGCTGGCCTACCCAGTTGTTGCGAAACCAGGTCTTTGCTCTGCGCAGCTGGTGGTGGCTGAAGAGAACATCACAGGTTTTCGACTTGGTGCATGCAAATGGTTTTATCACCTGGTATCCGGCTGAAATCAATTCGGCGCACTTCGTCCATGGAGCATGGCAAGATTCTCCCTACAATGAAACCCGCACTGAAAAGGGGCTCAAGAAGGCATATCATCAGATATTTACCTGGATAAATGCAGTGCTGGAGCGCCGGTCTTATCAGCAGGCGCGTTGGGTGACTGCAGTTTCTCCGAAAATTGCCGAGGAGCTGATTGGTATTGGTGTTGACCCAGAAAAAATTATTATTATACCTAATGGAGTAGATGTTCAGGAGTATTGCCCAGGGACTGCTGTGCGAGAGTTGTCTGCATTTAGGAAAATGGATAATGTGGCCCTATTTGCAGGAGATTTGCGTTCCTCACGAAAAAATCTGGATACAGTGTTACGTGCTCTGAATATCGCCAGATCCTGGCACCTGATTGTTCTTGGGTATCTCGAACAAAGCCCCTATCCCGATATGGTTCGTGACATGGATCTTGCTGATCGCGTGCATTTTATGGGCTATCGCGAAGATGTGGCGGCTTTTTTGCATTCTGCCGATCTGCTGGTTTTCCCTTCGCGTTATGATCCTTGGGCCATGATCGTTTCTGAATCTCTGGCTTGTGCTGTGCCGGTGATTACCGCCAAGACAGTGGGGGCTTCCTTTCAGGTTCCTGCTAATGGTGGGTGGATTCTTGATGATCCTGACGACTACCAATCTATTGCAAATTTTATGCAGGATTTCTCTCAAATGAGTTTATCTAAACGCAAGGAAATGGCAACTGCTGCGCGTGATTCTGCCATAAATTTATCGTGGGATTTTATTTCCAAAAAATATGTTGATTTATATGATTGCATGTCTTCACATGCGTCCGAAGATTGCCGCAGTTTTTAAAAACTAATAATTTCGTGAGGTTTGTAAAGTGATAAACAATAGCGGTAATTTAATAAATAAAGAGATATTTGCAACCATAATTATTCCTGCTTTTAGGCGTACTAGTTATGTTGGATATGCTATCAAATCGGCTCTCGCGCAAACATTAAAAAACATTGAAATTATCGTTGTGGACGATTCTGATTCGGAAGAAATTAAAAAAATCTGTCATGAATTCGAAGACAAAAGGCTGACTTATCGATCGAACAAAGTCCGTCTTGGTGTTCTTGTAAGTTGCAATAATGCCATATCTGAATCTAATGGCCGGTATATAACGGTATTGAATGATGATGATTTGATCGCTCCTGAGTTTCTGGAGCGTTCTGTCAGGATTATGGAAAATCAATCCCATTTGTCATTGGTATTTTGTGATCATTGGATTATTGATGAGTTTGGAATTGTACAAAATAAAGTAAGTGATAGTAATACAGTATATTGGCATCGTGATTTTCTGGCTGAAGGAGAGTTGACTAACCCCGTTGATGCATTATTTAATGGGTCTATTTCTGTCGGTTCGACGAGCGTATTCAGAAAATCCCTTATTGATAGCTCAATGGCCTATAAAGATGTTGGCGTTTGTGCTGATTTGTGGATGGCATGCATATATGTACATTCTCGTCTACCCATTTACTATATACCTGAACGCTTAGCAAGTTACCGTGTTCATGGAGATTCGGAAACTAACGGTGGTACATCCAGACTTCCTGATTCAGAAAGATTTATTTATGGTTTTTTGCTTCAGGAGCTATGGTTTCCGGATAAGAATGAACTGATTAATAAAAGGATTACTGATGCTACATTCAGAAGTGCAAAAGCTCGTTTAATTTCTGGTAACAGGAAAGAAGCGCGTGAATTATTTGCGCTTTGTATCAAGAAATATAGATCACCTCGATGTGTTATAGGTTTTGTTTTGTGTATGTTTCCACATTCTTTTTCAATGCGCTTCCTTTCGCTTAAAAGAAAAAACTTTTATTCTAATGTTCGTTAATTCTTGAATTTTCTCTATGGTTTAATTTTTTTCATCAAATCTTATCCATCCTTTCTCGGTAACCTCTTTAAATTCTTCACAAAAGCGTTCAGAGCCGAAACGCAAAGCGTTTTCCCGGCAGTTGATGGGTTTGATCAGCGCAATGTTTTTTTCGAAGTGTTCTACGGCTGCCATGATAGCTGACTGGGTTTGTTCGTAAAAAAAGACGCCGGTAGCTTGCTGCCTTTCTGGTCCATTGTGCTGGGCATTTTCTTCAAGTAGCGGAACGATGGTTTCACGCGCCCCCCCCTTGCCAAAAGCTATCACCGGCGTGCCGCAAGCCTGTGCCTCCAAGGGTGCTATGCCAAAATCTTCTTCTGCCGCAAATACAAAGGCTTTCGCATTCTGCAAATGGTCCAGCAACACCTGGCTTTCGGCAAAGCCCAGTAACTGCACATTAGGACCTGCTGCTGCCCTGACTTTTTCATAGTCCGGTCCATCGCCAATGACGATCAGGTTTTTGTCGGGCATGGCCGTGAAGGCCGCAACAATCAGGTCTACTTTTTTGTAGGGGACCATCCGCGAGGCCGTCACATAATAGTTTTGTTTTTCTTCCTGCAGGGTAAAGCTGGAAATGTCTACCGGTGGCGCAATAATTTGTGCCTGGCGCCTATACACCTTGAAAATTCTTCGCGCAACAAAGGCAGAGTTGGCAATGAAACAGTCCACGCCATTGGCTGTGCGGGTATCCCAAAGACGTACATAGTGCAGGATAATGCGCGCTATCCAGCCCTTGATACCATGATCCAGTCGGGATTCCTTCAAGTATTGATGCTGGAGATCCCAGGCATAACGTATGGGTGAGTGTACATAACTGATATGCAACTGATCCGGCCCGGTGAGTACACCTTTGGCGACGGCATGACTACTACTGAGGATGAGGTCATAACTGGAGAGATCAAATTGTTCGATGGCTAGAGCCATGAGGGGTAAATAGCTGCGGTACCTGGTTTTGGCTTTGGGTAGTTTTTGAATAAACGAAGTGTGAACAGGCTTATTAGCGATGAAACCACGTTTGTTGTCGGGAAGAAAGTCGACCAGGCTGAATAAATCCGCCTGGGGGTAACACTGGATCATCTGTTCCAGTACGCGTTCGGCACCAGCATAAGTTACCAGCCAGTCATGAATGATGGCCACGCGTGGCTTTTGGAGCGTCATTGGGGGGGGCCGATGGTTTGCATGTAGGCTGATTATAAAGGGTTTGGATGGCAAGACAAACATCGCATTCTGATGTTGCAGTAGAATGCCTCTGCTTCCGGTAGAAAATTCTGCTAAAATCCTCCGGTCAAGGCTTTTCGGATAAATCCAATGGAAACCAGCACCCCCCCCAGGCGGCGGCTTGAGCCGCTCTGTGACAAAATATCCCTGCCGGTGATTCGCGCCGTGGTGGATGACTTTTACAATCGTATTCAGGTGCATCCGACTCTGGCCGAGCCCTTTTCCATTGTTCAGGACTGGGACTTGCACAAGGATCGTCTGGTGCATTACTGGTGGACGGTATCGGGTGGGCTGCCCTACAAGGACTACCGTTACGCGCTGGGGGACAAGCACGCCCCGGTAGGAGTCACCAACCCTTTAGTGGATGACTGGCTGGCTTTGTTTCACGAGACCATGCTGGACCACATGGACGCGGATGTGGCCAAACGCTGGCACGGGATGGCCGCTGGCATTGGCGAGTCCCTGCGTTTGATGTTCGCGCCTCGGGAGTCTTAGGCCGGGGCGTCACCTTGGTCCAGGAAAAAGCGATAGGCGGGATTGCTGCTTTCGGAAAAATGCGGATAGCCTACCTTGCTGAGCATGTCTTCAAAGCGCTGTAAATCCTTATCAGGGACTTCAAAACCGGCCAGGACGCGTCCCAGGTCCACCCCGTTATTCCGGTAATGAAACAGGCTGATGTTCCACTGGCCGCCCAGTTTTTCCAGAAACGCCATGAGGGCGCCCGGCCGTTCCGGGAACTCAAAACGGTAGACGCGTTCGCTTTGTGCTTCGCTGGCATGTCCGCCGACCATGTGGCGGATGTGCAGTTTGGCCATTTCGTCATCACTGAGGTCCAGCGCCTGGTGCCCGCTTTCCTGTAATTGCCGGAGGAGGGCGGCGGCGTCTTCCCGATTACGAATGGCGACGCCGACAAAAATATGGGCGCAATCCCGGCGGTGCAGCCGATAGTTGAATTCGGTGACGACGCGCTGGCCAATGGCCGTACAAAAGTCCCGGAAGGCACCGGGCGTTTCCGGAATGGTGACGGCAAACAGGGCTTCCCGGGCTTCGCCCAGTTCGGCGCGCTCGGCAATGAAGCCCAGACGGTCAAAATTCATGTTGGCGCCGGAGAGCAGGGCGACCCAGGCTCCACCCCGACCAGGGTCTTCAGCCGCCTTGCGCTTCAGTCCGGCGAGGGCAAGGGCGCCGGCGGGTTCCATGATGGAGCGGGTTTCATCAAACACATCCTTGATGGCGGCGCAGATTTCATCATTACTGACCCGGACGACCTCGTCCACGTATTGCTGGCAGAGGGCGAAGGTGTGTTCCCCGACCTGTTTGACGGCCACACCGTCGGCGAAAATGCCCACCTGGGGCAGGGTGATCCTTTTCCCGGCTAGGAGGGACTGATACATGGCATCGGCTTCAAAGGGTTCGACACCAATGATGCGGATTTCCGGGACAATGGATTTGAGGTAAGCGGCTACTCCGGCGATCAGCCCGCCACCACCGACGGGCACAAAAATCGCTTCCAGACCGGCGCCCCGCTGCCGCAATATTTCTGCCCCCACGGTTCCCTGCCCGGCGATGACCAGGGGGTCATCAAAGGGCGGGATAAATACCATGCCCGATTGCTGTACCAGTTGAAAACAGTGGGTCTGGGCGTCCGAAAAGTTGTCGCCGTGCAAAATCACTTCAGCGCCCCGCGCCCGTACCGCATTGACCTTGATTTCGGGGGTGGTGGCAGGCATGACGATGGTGGCGCGAATGCCCAGTTTCTGGGCGGAGTAGGCGACCCCTTGGGCATGGTTACCCGCGCTGGCGGTGATGACGCCTGCGGCTTTTTCGGCGTCGGAAAGTTGGGCGATTTTGTTGTAGGCACCACGTAGTTTGAAGCTGAATACCGGTTGCAGGTCTTCGCGCTTGAACAGAACCTCGCGCTGCAGGCGTGCACTCAGCTTGGGTGCGGCTTCCAGCGGGGTTTCCCGGGCGACATCATAAACCCGGCTGCAGAGTACTTCCCGAAGCAGGTTTTTCACGATTTTGGCTGCTCCCGAGGCTGGAGTTGCATGAGTTTGCGGAATTCGGCAATGTCGGGAGCCAGTGCGGCATTGGCTTTTCCTTCCATGGCTTCGTAGCGGCGCAGCACTTCTTCACCCATTTCCGTCAGATGCGCACCACCGCCGTGACTGCCGCCGGTAGCGGTGCTGACCACGGGCGTAAGAAAGCTGTGATTCATGGTGTCCACCAACAACCAGGCGCGTCGGTAGCTCATGTGCATACAGCGGGCCGCAGCGGAAATGGAACCGGTTTCGCGGATATGGCGCAGCAACTCGGCTTTGCCGGGGCCAATGGCGATGGCTTCTGCCAGTAAAACCCGCAGGCGTGGTTGCAGATGATCGCTCATGCGTTGTTCCTCCCGTCAAAATAATCCAGCAATGTGTGCGGTAACCAGTCCAGACGTCCGGGAAAAGGCCCGGACATGAAGCCTACATGCCCACCATGTGGGGTTTCGCAGGGCGTTATCGCCGGACTCAATAGAGCCGAACGAACGCTGGCTATGGGTACAATCGGGTCATCCGCGCTGTTTAGCAGCAGGGTAGGCACGGTAATATGACGAAGCAGGGGAGCAGATGATCCTTCTTCCCAAAAACTGTGTGCGCCTGCGAAACCGTGTACCGGGGCCGTAAAATGCTCGTCGAAATCATACAGGTTTTTGGCGGAAAAAACCTGTGACCAATCTGCCAGTTCCGGATAGCGTCGTTGCAAGCGGCGCACGCTTTGTTTCATGTTTTTCAGAAAGTAACGATTGTAAAAACGGATTTTACCTTTCTGCAAAAATTCAGCAGTAGCTACCAGATCAATAGGGGCACAGACGCCAGCGGCTTTGCTCAGGATCGGCTCGGCCTTGGCCCCTTGTTCACCGAGATATTTCAGAAGAGCATTGCCGCCCAGGGAAACACCCACTGCATAACGCTTTCTGTCGGGCAGGATCTCTGCAACCTTTTCCAGCATCCAGGCAATTTCGCTGCTGTCGCCTGCGTGATAACTGCGGGGCAGACGATTGTCGATGCCACCGCAGCCACGAAAATTGATGAAACAGCCGCCCCATCCCCTGTGGCGCAGGGCGCTTGCCAGTGCCAGTGCATAATGCCCCCGTGAGCTGCTACCCAGGCCATGAAACAGTATGACCACGGGCGCCTTGAGAGGAGCGTCTATCCAATCGACGGCTACTTGATCATGATCGGGTGTTGTCCAGATTTCACGACGCAAGGGAACCTTGCCGGAGCGGGCGAAAAAGGGAGCCCAGATAGTTTGCTGATGCCCACCCCAAGACCACCAGGGTGGTTGAAAGTCACAGGACAACTTCAATCTTCGATGTAAGCGTCGTGCTGACGGAGGTAAGCCTCAAGATCGTCAATACAGCTTCCGCAACCGCCGCCACAACCGGCGTGGACCATCAGCAGTTCCATAAAAGATAAAGGTTCAGCGCGTTGGCGCTCCAGAATTTCCATAAAAGTGGCGGCCGAACAACAGCAATATGGGCTGTCATCGGCTTCCTCGGGTGCGGCAGACATGATAAAAACTTCACCTCTTGGCAAGGTATGCTGAAACAATGTTATACAGTAGCCATTGCGGGCGCGGGGTGCAAGACTTCGGCGGCGGTTTTTTGCAGGAGACCGATTATTTTGCACTTGGGGCTGGTAATGTCTGAATCATGCTATAAAATGGCCCTATTGGGTGAACTGGATCTTGTTTGTCACAAAAAGTTCATAAAAGTGCCGCACTATTGTCATATTTGTGAGTCATAATAAGGAAGGTTTGCTATCGTTTTTGCACGGAGAGCTCTGCATGTTAAGCACTCAATCTCACGGCAGTACCGATCACGTGACTAAGAAAAAAGATCGTTCCTTGCGACTTTATCTGGCCCGTCATCAGGACGAAGTGGAGGCAGCGCAACGTTTACGTTATGAAGTGTTCAGTGCTGAATATGGTGCCCAACTCAGTGGTGGGCCGGGTCTGGATCAGGATGAATATGATCCTTTTTGTGAGCACCTGATTGTCGAAGATGAAAACCGTCAGGAAGTGGTGGGTACTTACCGCCTTTTCCTGCCCGAAAAAGTCCCTTCAGTGGGCCGCTATTATGCCGAGACCGAGTTTGATTTATCCCGTCTGCTCGCTCTGAACAGCCGGATTATGGAGCTGGGTCGTTCCTGCGTACATCCCGATTACCGTCAGGGAGGGGTGATTGCCCTGCTCTGGTCGGGGCTGGCCGAGGCCATGTCCATGTGGCAGATAGATTACCTGATGGGTTGCGCAAGTGTGCACAGTACGGATGGCCCGGCCCTTGGGGCCTTGTATCAGCAACTTCAGCAATATTTGACTCCGCAGGAACAACGGGTTTTCCCGCTGCGCGAGGTTCCGGGTTTTGACCGGCTGGCAGAGGTGGAAGCCGCTTCTCTACCTGCGCTGTTGAAGGGTTATTTGCGGGCCGGTGTTCGGGTGGGGGGAGAGCCTTTCTGGGATCCCCAGTTTCACTGTGCAGATTTTTTTGTGTGGTGTGAATCCAGCCTCATGACCCCCCGTTATCAGCAACGTTTTCTGGAACCGGTGGGCCGCAGAAAATGAGAAGGCGCAAACAAACGCCTGCTCCGGTTCTTATTCACTATCCGGGGCGGCGTTTGCGGCGTATGCGGCCCAATGCCATGCGTCGGTTTTGGCGGGTCCCTATGCTGTTGTTTTATCTCTTGTTGGCTTATCCGTTGGCGCTGTGGACTTGTGCCCGCAAAGCGCAACCTGATGCCTCCAGTTATCGGGCTTTTGCCTGGTGGAGTCGTCGCGCCTTGCGGGTTTTGGGGATTCGTTTGCGAGTGGATGGCAAAGTTCCCGATCGACCCGTGATGATTGCCGCGAACCATGTGTCTTATCTGGATATTCTGGCTCTGGCGACCTTGATTCCCGGCCGTTTTGTAGCGAAAAAGGAGATGCGGGACTGGCCTTTTTTCGGGATCATGGGAGTCTGGCTGGGGACCTTGTTTATTGATCGCAGCGATGCCCGGGCCAGTCAGCGCACCATGCGTCAGGCCAGCGACATTATTATGGCAGGAACCAGCGTTGTGCTGTTTCCGGAAGGAACCACCAGCGATGGTAAATTGGTGGGCGAATTTTATGCCGCTCCTTTTGAAACAGCCGCAGCAGCCCAAGCTGAAACGGTTCCGGTGGCCCTGCGTTATGAGGATGTGCTGCAACCGGGGCAACCCGATGCATTGTGCCCCTTTATTGGCGACGATAGTTTGTTCGGACATCTCTGGCGGCTGGCCGCCGCTGCACCTTTAACCCTGCGTGTGGAATTTCTCCCCGCCTTACCTTCTGAACTGGGGCGTCGGCAGCTCGCACAGCAAACCCGTATGGCAATCAGCGAGGCTTTGCAGCGCATGGAGCAGGGTGCTTCGGTGACTTATCTGCAGCCGCGTCGTGGGCGTCATCCGTTGCGCGATGCCTGGGCAGCCTGGCGACGGAGCCATGGTGGCTGAGATTATTTAAACCTCAAGCTGACTGCCTCAAACGGACTGCCTTGCAGGGTTCCAGCTATGCACCGTATTCACGAGGGTGGCAACATTCTCTATGGGTGTTTGGGGCGTGATTCCATGTCCCAGATTGAAAATATGACCTGCTCCACTACCGTGACTGTTCAGAACCCGCAAGGCTTCCTGCCTTACTCCTTCGCTGCTGCCATATAAAGCAACAGGATCCATGTTTCCTTGCAGGGCGACCTTTTGACCCAGTCGCTGCCGGGCGATATGCAGTTCTGTACTCCAGTCGAGTCCGATGACATCTGCACCACTGTCGGCCATGACTTCCAGCCAGTTGCCGCCGCCTTTGGTGAACAGGATAACCGGAACCCTCCGGTCGTCTGCTTCGCGGCGCAGGCCGGCAATAATCCGGGTCATATAGGCCAGAGAAAACTCTGCATAGGCGGGAGTGCTGAGGCTGCCGCCCCAGGTATCAAAAAGCATGACGGCCTGGGCACCAGCCGCAATCTGGGCATTCAAATAGGCGGTCACTGAATCGGCAAGGTGCGCCAGCAACTGGTGTAAGGTAGCGGGGTCACTGTAAAGCAGGCTTTTGATATGGATGAAATCACGGCTGCCGCGACCTTCGATCATGTAGCAGGCGAGGGTCCAGGGGCTGCCGGCAAAACCGATGAGGGGTACGCGCCCATCCAGCTCGCGACGAATCAGGCGTACGGCATCCATGACAAAACGCAGTTCATTTTCAGGATCAGGTTGACTGAGACGGGCAATGTCTGCCGCAGAGCGCAGGGGCTTTTCGAAAACCGGGCCCTCTCCTTCCTGAAAACTCAACCCCAGACCCATCACGTAGGGGATGGTGAGAATATCTGAAAAAAGGATGGCGGCGTCTAGGGGAAAGCGGTCGATGGGTTGTAAGGTGACTTCGCAGGCCAGTTCTGGCGTGGTGCAGAGGGTCAGGAAGTCACCCGCCCGGGCACGGGTGGCACGGTATTCCGGGAGGTAACGTCCCGCCTGACGCATCAGCCAGACCGGGACCTGATCTACGTTCTGCTGCAGGCAGGCGCGCAGAAAACGATCATTCTGCAAGACACTGGCCATAATCCCTAAACTCCCAACTGATCGAGAATACCTTCGGCGGCTTTGCGGCCTTCATCCACCGCAGTGACCACGAGATCCGAACCTCGCCGCATGTCGCCGCCCGCAAAAATGCGGGTATTATTGGTCTGGAATTGGGCATTGGTGCGAATCCGGCCGCGCTCGTCGATTTCAATGCCGTGTTCTCCAAACCAGGAGGCGGGGGAGGGATCAAAGCCAAAGGCAATGATGACCACGTCCGCATCCAGAATTTGTTCGGAACCGGGGATGAGTTCGGGGTGGCGGCGACCTTTGACGTCGGGTTCGCCCAGCCGTGTTTCCACCATACGGACAGCCTTGGTACCTTCTTGTTCCGTGCCGATAATTTCTACAGGCTGGCGATTGAAGAGGAATTTCACGCCTTCTTCGCGGGCATTGGCGACTTCCCGTCGGGAGCCGGGCATGTTTTCTTCATCGCGACGATAAGCACAAATGACGCTGCTGGCGCCCTGACGCACGGCCGTCCGCACACAGTCCATGGCCGTATCGCCACCACCCAGTACGACGACTTTTTTCCCGGAAAGGTTGATGTAGGGCAGAGTCGGGTCCGGAAGCTGCATCAGATGACGGGTGTTGGCAATCAGATAAGACAATGCCTTGATGACGCCGGGGAGATGTTCTCCGGGAAAATTGCCGGTCTTGGCGGTATAGGTGCCCATGCCGAGGAAGACGGCATCAAAGTCTTTCAGCAACTGTGCCAGGGGAATGTCTTTGCCTATTTCTGTTCCCAGTTGAAACTCAATGCCCATTTCCTGCAGCAGATCAGCGCGGCGGGCAATGACTTCCTTTTCCAGCTTGAAGGGTGGAATACCAAAAGTCAGCAGCCCCCCCACGGCGGGATAACGATCAAAAACGGTGACTTTGGTGCCGGCACGATTGAGAACATCCGCACACCCCAGTCCTGCGGGCCCGGCTCCGACGACGGCCACCTTTTTACCGTTGGGACTGACGGTACCGATGTTGGGACGCCAGCCGCGTGCCAGGGCTTCCTCGCTGATGAATCTTTCGAGATTGCCGATGGTGACGGCTCCGTAGCCGTCATTGAGGGTGCAGGCCCCTTCGCAAAGCCGGTCTTGCGGGCAAATGCGCCCGCAGATTTCCGGAAGGGTATTGGTTTGATGGGAAAGTTCTGCCGCTTCTTCAATGCGGTTTTCAACAATCAGCTGCAGCCAGTTGGGAATGTAATTGTGCACCGGGCACTTCCATTCACAATAGGGGTTGCCGCAATGCAGGCAGCGATCGGCCTGGAGCTTGGCACTGTCCAGATCAAAACTTTTGTAGATTTCCTTGAACACTTCGCGGCGTTCTTCTACGTCCAGTTTTTTCGGGTCCTGCCGTGGGTCTTCGATGAAGGCAAAATGGCTCATAATTTTTCCTCGGGATAGCGCTGAGAATCAGCTGGCTTCTTCCAGCAAAACATCCAGCTTCGCTGCCTTGGGCACCACGAGCCAGACATCACGAATGAAATGGGACCAGTCTTTCAGCAGGCTGGCGGCGTAGCTGCTGCCGGTTTGGGCAACGTGGGTTTCGACATGACGCCGGAGCAGGGCTGCATAGCCGCGCATGGATTCGGTCTCGATACGGTGACAGTTGACCAGTTCGCCATTAACCTGATCGGCAAACTGCCGGGCCTGATCGCGGACAAAAGCCAGACCACCCGTCATGCCCGCACCAAAATTGACACCCACGGAGCCGAGAATGATGACCTGGCCTCCGGTCATGTATTCACAGGCATGATCCCCTGCGCCTTCAATAACAGTAACGGCACCGGAGTTGCGCACTGCAAAGCGTTCTCCGGCGCGCCCTGCGGCAAACAAGCGCCCACCCGTGGCTCCATACAGGCAGGTATTGCCGACAATGGCCGAGTCCTGGCTGGCATAACTGGTTCCTGCCGGGGGGGCAATGACAATGGTGCCACCGTTCATGGCTTTGCCCACATAATCATTGGCATCCCCATGTAGTTGCAGGGTTACACCCTGCACGCAGAAGGCACCAAAAGACTGCCCCGCCGTGCCTGTCAGTTCCACATGAATGCTGTCATCAGGCAGGCCGCTATTGCCGTAACGGCGCGCAATTTCTCCGGACAGGCGGGCACCAATGGAGCGATTGACGTTGCGGATCGGATAGTGCAAACGGGTAGGTATTTTTTCTTCCAGTGCCGGACGGGCATCCTTGACCATCTGTTCGGCGAGTTCGCCCTGATCAAAGGGCGGATTGCGGTCCTGGGTGTGGAAGTTGACATCGGCATTGCGCAGCTCGGCATTGGCGAGCAGTGGCAACAAATTCAGGCGCTCCTGCTTTTCAGTCTGGGCGCCACCGATTTCCAGCAACTGGCTGGCACCAATCAGTTCATCAAAGTGGCGAATGCCCAGCTGCGCCATGATCTGACGGGCTTCTTCGGCCACAAAGCGGAAGTAATTGATGGCCATTTCCGGTAGGCCAGTGAAATGCTTGCGCAGAGTTTCATCCTGGGTGGCAATGCCGGTAGCGCAGTTGTTGAGATGGCAAATACGCAGATATTTGCAGCCCAGGGCAATCATCGGCGCAGTGCCGAAACCAAAACTTTCTGCACCCAGTAAGGCCCCCTTGATGACATCCAGACCGGTTTTGAAGCCACCATCAGCCTGCAGACGGACCCGATGCCGCAGCTGGTTGCGACGCAGGGTGACCTGGGTTTCGGCGAGCCCCAGCTCCCAGGGAGATCCGGCATATTTGACCGAGGTCAGCGGGCTGGCGCCGGTGCCGCCATCATAACCGGCAATGGTGATGCGATCGGCATAGGCCTTGGCCACGCCCGCAGCAATGGTACCGACGCCCGCTTCGGAAACCAGTTTGACGGACACATAAGCCTGGGGATTGATCTGCTTCAGATCAAAAATGAGCTGGGCCAGATCTTCAATGGAGTAAATGTCGTGGTGGGGCGGAGGGCTGATCAGCGCCACGCCTTCCTTGGCATAACGCAAACGGGCAATGATGCCACTGACTTTGTGACCGGGCAGTTGACCCCCTTCACCGGGTTTGGCCCCCTGGGCAACCTTGATCTGCAACTCTTCGGCATTGACCGCATACTCTGGCGTCACACCAAAGCGTCCGGAAGCAATCTGCTTGATCTTGCTGACCTTGTTATTGTGATATCGGGCAGGATCTTCGCCGCCTTCACCCGAGTTGGAGCGCCCACCAATGCTGTTCATGGCAATCGCCAGGGCTTCGTGGGCTTCCGGCGACAGTGCCCCCAGGGACATGGCTGCCGTATCAAAACGCGGAGTAATGGATTCAATGGGTTCCACTTCGCTGAGGGGGATGGGTTGCGCAGTGGTTTTCAGTTGCAGCAAATCCCGCAAGTTGGTGACCGGACGTTCGTTGACCAGCCCTGCAAAAACCTGGTAATCCTCGTAACATCCTGATTTTACGGCTGTTTGCAGGCTCTGGACGACATCGGGATGGTAGGCATGATACTCACCCCCATTCACATATTTCAGTAGTCCACCCACGGGCAGGGTTTTTCTGGGAATGTAGGCATCGCGCACCTGCTGGCGGATATCGGCTTCGAGCAGTTCAAAGCTGGCCCCGGCAATCCGGCTGACGGTACCCTTGAAGCAACGCTCCACGACCAGTTCATCCAGCCCCAGTGCTTCAAAAAGCTGGGTACTGCGATAGGAGGCGAGGGTGGATATGCCCATTTTCGAGAGGATTTTGTAGAGCCCCTTGTCGATGCCCTTGCGATAATTTTCCAGGGCCTTGACCAGGGTCAGGGGCTGACTGAAGGCGTGCCGTTCGCTGAGGCTGCGGACAATGGCATAGCTGAGGTAAGGATAGACGGCCGTCGCACCATAGCCAATCAGGGTGGCAAACTGATGGGGATCGCGGGCATGCGCCGTGGCGACGACAATGTTGGCCCGGGTCCGTAAGCCCGCATCAATGAGTGCATGATGAACAGCACCTACGGCCATGAGCGCCGGAATGTAAAGACGATCCCGCTCCAGGGCATGATCGGACAGCACCAGAATGACGGCACCATGGCGGACGGCGGTAATCACTTCTTCACAGAGCGCTTCAATAGCCCCACCCAGGTTACTGTCTGCGGCGGAATAGCAGAGGCTGAAAGTCTGACTGCGAAAGGCCGGCTCTTCACGACTGGTTAAAGCGACAAAAGTACTGTCGGAAAGAATCGGCGAATGAATTTCGATGCGGCGGGCATATTCGGGACGCTCTGCGAACAGATTGCTCTCGCTGCCGATCACCGTATTCAGGGACATTACCAGGGCTTCACGCAGGGGATCAATGGGGGGATTGGTGACCTGCGCAAACTGCTGCCGGAAATAATCGGCAATGTGGCGTTTTTGCCCGGAAAGTACGGCCATCGGGGTGTCGTCACCCATGGAGCCCACCGCTTCCTGAGCGCCTTCGGCGAGAATGCGGATGACCTGATCTTCTTCCTCAAAGCTGACACCAAAGGCCTTTTCGCTGAGCAGCAGGTCGGTAACGGGCAGGGCCGGGGTCAGATCATGGTCATCGCGATGCAGATGCTCCGCATATTCATCCAGCCATTCCCGATAAGGATGACTGTTCATGATTTCGGTATCAATGCTTTCCGAGTCGAGGAAGCGTCCGCTCGCCATATCCACCGCGACCAGCTGGCCGGGTCCGACCCGCCCCTGCACGGCAATATCCTGATGTTGGTAGTCGAAAACGCCTACTTCCGAAGCAATATTGATGATGCGGTTTTTGGTGATGACATAACGCGCGGGCCGCAAACCATTGCGATCCAGGGCGCAGGCGGCGATGCGGCCGGTGTTCAGAACCAGGCCGGCGGGGCCATCCCAGGCTTCCATGCGCATGGAGTGATATTCATAAAAAGCCCGCAGAGCCGGTTCCATATGCGGAACATTGTGCCAGGCCGGAGGCACCAGCAGACGGATGGCCTTGAAAAAATCCATGCCACCCTGCACCAGTAGCTCCAGCATATTGTCGAGACTGTAGGAATCGCTGCCACCGCCTACGGCGGGAAGTACTTCAGCCATGGGTAACAGGTCACTTTGCAATTGCGCTTCCCGGGCCTTGGCCCAGAGGCGATTACCTTGCACCGTATTCAGTTCACCATTATGGGCGAGAATCCGGAAAGGCTGGCAGAGACGCCACTCCGGCCAGGTATTGGTGGAAAAGCGCTGATGATAGGTGACCAGTGCCGAGCTAAAGCGCGAGTCGCGCAGATCGGGATAAAATACCGGGAGATTTTCCGGAAGGACCAGACCCTTATAGCCAATTACCTGAGAAGAACAGGTGACAGCAAAAAATTCTGAATTTGCGACGAAACGCTTTTCTACCCGGCGACGCAGGCGATACAAAAGCCGCTCATGCGTATCCACGTCCTGATCTTCGGGCAGGCCGACAAATACCTGCCAGACGGTGGGCAAGCTGCTCAGGGCTTCTTCTCCGCAAGCTGAGTTGTCGGTGGGGACCTGCCGCCAGGCAACACTGCTCAGGCCGAGATCTTGGGCTTCTGCATCTAATGCATCACGAATGGTCTGGGCAAGGGCGGCGTCCTGGGGTAGGAAAAACTGACCCACACCAAAATGTTCAGGGAGCTTAATCCCCATTTCTGCAGCAATGCTGTGGAAGAACACGCGCGGCATCTGGACCAGCAGGCCGCAGCCGTCGCCACTTTTGCCATCAGCGGCCACTGCACCGCGATGGGTCAGGCGGGCCAGTGAGGCAATGGCCGTAGCGACAATAGCATGGCTGGCCTGATTATCCATCTGGGCAATCAGCCCGAAGCCGCAGGAATCTCTTTCAAAATCGGAGGAGTATAAGCTTTGCGTCATTAGGTCACCTGGTCCGTTCCGTCACCCTGTCGCTGAACTGCAAAGCAGGGCTAGACATTATAGCGGGCTTATGGACGAGGTCCAAGAGGCGCGAGAGATCCGCTTGTCAGGCCTCACCATGAGGATCAAAAAGGCGGTCATATTCAGCAATGGCAAAGCGGTCGGTCATGCCGGCAATGTAATCGGCGACTATGCGGGCCTTGCTTTTTTCCTGCTGATCCGTGGCCTGGATACGGGCCTGATATTTCAGGGGAAGCAGGCGGGGATCTTCGCGCAGGGTGTGAAAAAGACGGCGCACCAGGCGTTTGGCTTTTTCCGCCTGCCGATGGACCCGGGGGTGCCGATACATACGATGAAACAGAAAGCTTTTCAGCGATTTGATCTGGCCAGCGATTTCCGGACTGTGAGCCGCCAGTGGCCGGATACTGGCCCGGACCTCGACAATACTGGTGATATGACCGCTCTGGATACGCCGTCGCGTTTCCGCGACCAGATCATTAATCAGCAGATTGATCAGGCGCCTTCCGGTTTCGTGACGGAGAATGGTCACGGAAGCATCCGGGTAATGGGTTTGGACTTCGGTATATATGGAGCCGTACAAACTGTTACTGCACAGTTCCGGGAGATCCAGCAGACCCGCGCGCAGGCCATCGTCAATATCGTGATTGTTGTAGGCGATTTCATCGGCCAGATTGGTAATTTGCGCTTCCAGGGAAGGTTGGGTACCGCGCACAAAACGCTCGCCCACATCGCCCAGATCGGCGGCTTTGCTTTTGGCGCAATGTTTGAGAATGCCTTCCCGGGTCTCAAAACTCAGGTTCAGACCAGGGAAATCTCCATAACGGACTTCGAGACGGTCCACAATTCGCAGGGACTGAATATTATGCTCGAAGCCGCCGAGATCGCTCATGCATTCCTGCAGGGCATCCTGTCCCGCATGACCAAAGGGGGTATGTCCGAGATCATGGGCCAGGGCGATGGCTTCTACCAGATCTTCATCCAGTCCCAGTTGCCGGGCAATGGCACGCCCAACCTGCGCGACTTCGAGCGTGTGGGTGAGGCGAGTACGATACAAATCACCCTCATGATTGACGAACACCTGGGTTTTATACTCCAGACGGCGAAAAGCACTGGAATGAATCACCCGGTCGCGGTCGCGCTGAAAGGGACTACGGCTTTCCGGAGGGATTTCTGCATGTTTGCGGCCCAGGCTGCTTTCGGCACGGGCGGCGTAGGGGGCCAGCATCCCCTGAAAAGCGCTGCCTTGATTATCCTGCACGACCAGCATGCTCCTCGGTGGATGGGGTTTGTTCCGACTCGTCGATGACCCGCTGCATGGTTTCGGCCAGCAATGGCAGGCGGGCGGCAAAAAGCGCATAGGCCGCATCTGCATATTCGCGGATTTCATATTGAGCATCTTTTTTACGCCGCAATTTGAAAAAATTCATGAGGCTGCGAAAGTTGATGGTCCAATACACATCCGAGTAGGCAGCAACCGGCATAACGTTACGGAGAAGCTCCCGGGCACGGCCCCGATAAGGGTCACGCCCCCCTTCCTTGGGTGCCAGTTCGCCGGATTCGCGAGCCCCATCAATGCGTGTGCAGGCAGCGCTGTACTGGGTTTCGTACCACTGGAAAAGTTGACCCATCAGGGCTTCGTATTCGGCCATCACCGTATCGTCCAAAACGGCGTAACCATCTACCGTGCGTGCTGCCTCATCGGGGATATAGGCCACAGAGATGGGTTTGCGGTAACGCATGGAAAATTCATTCCAGCTGGAAACCCGGTGTTTGACCCATTGGCGAAGCACAAAAATGGGCGCGATAAAGCGAAAACGGAAGTAGATGGTTTCAAAGGGGGTGCCATGCTGATCGCGGAGCAACTGGTAGAGCAAATTACGATCGCGCTCGTTAAAGTCATGACCACTTTTCAGGCGTTGATTGGTGGTGCTGATACGGGCGGTATTGATGATGGTGGCTTCATCTCCCCAGCTTTCTTCCAGTTCGATGAAGCCAAAATTACCAATACGCCGGGTTCCCTCGGGGTTGAGGACCATGCGCTGTTCCATTTCTGCCTGCAATTCTGCAGTGGCCTTGTTGATGTCGTTCATGCACTAAGCTCCATAAAAGCCTGTAGGGTCTGGATAATGGCCGCAGGAGGCACATCGCCGGTAATCAGGGCGCTGCCAATGCTGTTGAGAAGAATGAAGCGGATTTGGCCGCCTTCCGCTTTTTTATCGACCTTCATGAAATCCAGATAGACGGAAGTTTCCAGACGGGGGGCCAGAGTAGGGAGTCCCGCTGCCTTGAGCAATTTGAAAATGCGATTTTGTTCGCTTTCCCGAAGCAGATCCAGGCGACGGGACAGATCAGCGGCCATGACCATCCCGATAGCTACTGCTTCGCCATGCAGATAATGTCCATAACCACTGGCTGCTTCAATGGCATGACCAAAAGTGTGGCCAAAATTCAGGATGGCGCGCAGCCCCCCTTCCAGTTCGTCCCTGGCGACCACATCCGCCTTGTCCCGGCAAGAAGTTTTGATGATTTTTGCCAGGGCCTCGGTGTCGCGGGCGAGCACGGCATCCAGGTTATCTTCCAGCCAGGAAAAAAAGCTGAGATCGTTAATCAGCCCATATTTGATCACTTCGGCAAGACCGGAACGAAACTCCCGTTCTGGCAGGCTGTCGAGGGTATCTGTATCGACGATGACCGTACGGGGCTGATAAAACGCACCGATCATATTTTTACCCAAGGGGTGATTAACACCCGTTTTCCCACCCACGGAAGAATCCACCATGGCCAGCAGGGTGGTGGGAATTTGCACACAGGCAACGCCGCGTTGATAAACGGCAGCAGCAAAGCCGGTGATATCACCAACCACCCCACCGCCCAGCGCACAGAGTGTGCAATCGCGGCCATAACCGGCGCTGAGTAGATGCCCGGTAATGATCTGGATATTGTCGAGAGATTTGCTTTCTTCGCCCGCTGGCAGGGTGATCACCAGTGAATCCTTGTTCAGGGCATTCAGGGTGTTTTGCAGGGTCTTCAGATAAAGTGGGGCGACATTCGTGTCGGTAATGATGGCGATCGGACCCTTGCCCAAAACCGGAGCGAAGAGGGTTGAGTCGCTGATAATGCCGCTGCCAATATGGATGGAGTAGCTGCGCTGACCAAGTTCTACACGAAGACTTTGCATATAATCTGAGCTCTTGTGGGCGGGTTTACTCTTCCATTGTTGAGTTTCTTGGGCCTGCAGGCAAGAGGGGTGCCCTCATTTAACCTGTTTGTGACTGTAAATACCTTAAAATTCGCCGTAGTACCTGATCTGAGCGGAGGCCATCACCACTCACCCGCCAATGAGCTGTCTGCTGATAAAGACTGCTTCTTTGCTGAGCGAGGCTGCGCAGGCGGCTTTCCAGGTCTGTGGTTTGCAGCAAAGGGCGGTTACGGTCGTGGCGTACTCTTTTTAATTGTTCTTCTATGCTGACATCCAGATAAATCACCTGACCCATCTGGCGAAGATGGGCGCGGTTGTGGGCGTCGAGAATGGCGCCACCGCCAGTGGCAAGGACCATATCCTGATTGTGTCCGGCCAGATCGGCAATGACTTTTGCTTCGCGCTCGCGAAAACCGGCTTCTCCCTCAATTTCAAAAATAGTGGGTATGTCCACACCCGTTTGGGTGACAATCAGTTGGTCACTGTCGACGTAGGGAATACGTAAACGGGCGGCCAGAAGCCGCCCGATGGTCGATTTGCCCGAGCCCATCGGCCCGATCAGAATGACCGTTCCGGTCATTGCCCGAGATTGCTATCGCCGCTGGCACCTGCGAGGCCGTCCTGGGCGTCACCACCAATGACCTTGGGGGTGATGAATACCAGTAATTCGGTTTTGGCGACACTGTCAACGTTACTTTTGAAGAGCCAGCCCAGCAGCGGAATGTCTTTCAATAGAGGAATGCCTGTCTGGTTGTGGTTGGTGGTGTCCGTATAAATACCGCCAATAACGATGGTCTGTCCATTGTTGACCAGCAATTTGGTTTTGACTTCCTGGGTGGTGATAGGAATACCGGAAGGCAAGGCATCGGCGTAATTGGGCTGATTGTTTTTGGCGTCCACATCCAGGGTGATTTTGCCGTTGGGTGAAATGTGCGGCGTCACATCCAGACTCAACTCGGCTTTTTTGAAGGATACCGAAGTGGCACCACTGCTGGTGGATTGCTGATAGGGAATTTCCTGACCCTGAGAAATGACTGCCTTTTCATTATCCTCAGTCATGACTTTCGGACTGGAGATGATTTTAGCGCGATTATTCACCTGTAGAGCCTGCAACTGCAGGTTCAGAATACGATTACCCGCAGCCGTTCCCAGGGCAAAGCCCAGAGAAGCCGGGCTAGCACTGGCCAAAGCCGTACCCGCATTGGAAGCAGCGAGATTGGCCAGGGCGGGTACGGTGAAGCCCGTGCCGGTCGTGGAACTGGAACTGCTGCCCTGGATGGGATATGCACCGCCCTGGGTTGCTGTTGTGCCAGTGGCTCCGGTTCCGGAAAGATTGACGACGCCACCTGCACCGTTAGAGGTGTAGGTGCCACCCCAGTTGACGCCCAAAGAATGCGCCGCACTGGTGGTTATCTGAACAATGCGCGCCTCAATCAGGACCTGTGGTACGGGCTTGTCGATTTTGGCAATCAGCTTTTTGATGTTTTCAATGTCTCGCGGGGTATCCCGAACCAGCAGGCTATTGGTACGGGTTACTACGGCCACGGACCCGCGTGGGCCAAGCAGGGAGTTGCCAATAATGCTGGATTTTGGCAGTCCAAGGGCGTTGGCAAGAGATTGTTGCTGATAGCTGCTCATCTGGCTGTCAGGAGCACCAGGTTGCTTGTTCTGATCAAACCCTTCCAGCAGTGAAGCAATACTCGAGGCTTTGGCGTACTTGATCTGAATGAGTTGGGTTTCCAAAGGTTCCAGTTTGCGCTTGCTGGCATCGGCTTTAAGTTCCGCCTCTTCCTGGCTGGTAATCTGATTGGCGGGGGCCACCCAGAGAATATTGCCAATGTGTTTGACCGCCAATCCTTGAGATTCGAGAATGACCTGGAGAGCCTGTTCCCAGGGTTCATTTTTCAAGCGAATGGAAAGGCTGCCCGTCACATTATTGGAAACCACAATATTCTGGTGGGTGAAGTCGGCAATAACCTGCAAGGCATCCCGTACGCTGATGTTCTGGAAATCCATACTCAGACGGGCGCTGTCTTTGGGATTCTGAACGGCACTTTCGGTCTTGGGATGCACATCAATCATGGTCTGCTGACCCAGTTGATAAGCCGAGTATTCATAGGGGCCATTAATGGCAAATACCAGGCGGGTATTCTGGCCAATAGGATAACTATCCACAAACTGTACCGGGGTGCCAAACTGGGTCACCCCAAAGCGATGGGTGTAGCTGGCGGGCAGTGTGGTATTTTTGAGTTCAACTACCAGCTTGCCATCTTCCCGGGTAACATTCATTTCCGGTTGTGGTCCGGTGATGGACAAATCCAGAATGCCGCCACCCTGCTTGCCTCGCTTGAAATTCAGGCCGTTGACTTGAGTGCCGTAGGTCATGGCCGGAGCAGGGGCCGCTGCGGGGCTTGCCATCACTGCTGCAGGGCTGGAGACTGCTGTTGCGCTTGAAGTTGCCGCCGGGGCAGGGGCTGCTGCCGGTGCGGTGCTGTCGACAAACGCCAGGCGATAACCGCCAACCGTCGGTTCTATCATGACTGCCTGGGGAGATTTCAGCAGCAGGTCCAGCCTGGCATTATGTCCCTCATTTTCGGTCAGGACATTTTGTACCGCCCCACTACCCATGACGGTGCCCACGGAGGGCAGAAAGTGTGCATTGGTGAAATCGATTTGAACCCGATACCCGCCGTTAAGAGTGTTGACGTCGTAGGCAGGTCGCGAATCACTATGAATGATGAAAGCGGTGCCATGCTGATCCGAGCTGGGCGTGATGCTGCTGATGAGACTCTCCGCCCAGGCTGCCCCTGAGCTCAGGCCGAGTGCCGCCGCTAAAATGGCACTGGTTAATGGGCGCAGGCGCGGATAACGGCTACTGAGTGGAAGGTGGGCATTGTTGGCTGTGCGCATCTTTTTGTATTCCTCTGTATTCTTCGGGGTCAGGCTCGTCATGTTCAGTTACCACTCTGCATGTGTAAAACGGTCTGTTGTTTTTTGTAACCACCAAAAGCATTGGGTAAATATTGCTCAACGGTAACAGATTGTTTGCCCATGCTGTCGTCAATGCCCGTTATGCGTCCGTTATGCGTCCCAATGTAGCTACCTAATGTAGCGCGATACACTTTTGAGTCTGGTGCCTCAATGACGGCCCAGAGCTGTCCGTCAGCGGTACGCATGATGCCGCTGACGCTCAGGCTGGAAAGTGCATATTTCTCCAGGGGTTGAACAGGGCCATGAGAGGCCGGACGAGGACCGGTATCTTCACTGGCGGCTTCCTTGCGCAGCAGGATTTCGGAAAAACTGGTAAACGGATCACGATTGGCCGGGTTATTATAGGCGCTAGGCTGATAAGCCGGGGTTTTGGGCAACGGCGTAATATGATTGTTGGTTTTTGGCCCGTTGGCCACAAACTCACGTAAATGACTTAAATTATCGCTGTCCGAGCAGCCAGCCAGCGAAGCGAGGGCGACGCTGATAGCCAGAATGTGACGTGTTTTTTTATAGAAACTCGCTCCGCGCGTTTTCATGGCTTGCTCCCGGCCTGAGTGTTACTGGTTTTGTCTCCATTATCCAGATATCGATAGGTAGTTGCCGTACACTGCATGGCTAATTGCTGGGCAGCAAGGGCTTTGGCGGCAGGTGTGCTACCGGCATCGGGAACCCGGGTAATATCGATACCGCTGATAGTGACGATGCGGGGCATGGCGGCTACTGCTGCAGCAAATCGTCCAATATCGTTATAGGTACCAACCACTTTCAGCTTCACTGGGATTTCAGCGTAAAAATTCTTGTTGATTTCGCCAGTAGGTTGAAATAATTCAAAATCAAGTCCACGACTGCGTCCTGCCAAAGTCACATCATCCAGGAGTGATGGAATTTGTGTCCGGTTCGGAAGCTGTTCCAGAAATTTCTGAAAACGTACATTCATTTCCTTGATTTGCGCTTGATAGGCCGGTAACGATGCAGCCAGTAACTGCTTTTGCCTGATCTGGATTTTCAGGCTCTGTTCCTGAGTATGCAGTGCATCGTATTTGTCGTTTTCCGGGGAGATGAATTCAAACCAGACGACAATGCCCAAAATCACGATAATGATGGCAATGGCAATCAATTTGGTTTTTAACGGCCAGCGGATGATGTCATCCACCTGCAAATTGCGAATTTCGTCGAAAGTCACGGCTGGACCTCCTGTGTGCCCGCTGTCTGAGCGCTTTTATCGGCTGCGGTGGGTTTGCGGATGTTCATTTGTAAGGTGAACTGTCCAACCTCCTCGGAACCCAGTTTGGATTTGCTGATAATGTTCAACTGCGGCTCGGTAAATATTTTGGATGCATCAATATTACGCATGAAAGCGGCTACCTGATCGTTATCTTCCGCATAACCATTCACGGTCATGGAATTTCCGGATTGCTGTAAATGGGTCAGAAAAACACCATCGGGCGTTTCTGCGGCCAGGGTATTGAAAACCTGAACCACCATATCCCGTTTATCCTGAAGATCGGTGATGATGCCTTCTCGGGCGAGTAATTCATCCCGCTTTTTGCGGAGGTCGGCAATGGACGCGATTTTGGTGTCCAGTTGCGTGGTTACTCCCTGCAGGTAATTGACCTTGGTCTGTTCACTGGCGACGCGGGCACTGAAAATACTGTAAATTCCATAATAAAAAAGTGCTGCCAGCAAAAGAATGCCGAGGAGAGCGGCGGCCAGGAGCTGGCTGCGTTTGGCGCGGCGCGCCTCGCGATAGGGAAGCAGGTTGATGCGAATCATGCCGAAATCCTCCGCAAAGCCAGGCCACAGGCAACCGCCAGGGATGAACGATCGGAATCCATGAAGCGCCTGCTGATTTGGGGTGAAATTTCCATACCAGCAAAGGGATCTGGGACCAAAACCGGAAAACTGACCATTTGCCGCAACTGGTCGGCCAGTTGTGGGATTTTTGCACCTACTCCAAAAAGGTGGACGGCTGCCGTGGGTACGTCGGGCATGCTGGCCTGGAAGAAATCCAGAGAACGGAAAAGTTCCTGAGCCATATTGCGGGCAAAAGGCTGAAGCACCTCTTTGTCATATTCTGGTGGGAGGCCGCCAAAACGCTCCATGCGCTGAGCATCGTTACTATCCAGATTGTAGCGACGCTGAATTTCTTCCAAAAGTCGGCTCAGGCCAAAATTATGTTCTCGGGAATATACGGGATGTCCATCCTGAAAAACGTAAATATTGGTGGTGATGCTACCGATTTCTACCAGAGCAATGCCTTTGCCAGCTTGGTTACCGTTTTTGGTATTTGCTCCATTGAGATGCTCATGGAGTAACCACAGTGCAAACGGTTTGACATCGACAATCTGCGGCTTCAAGCCCGCCTCTTCGAGAACTGCTGCGCGATCTTCAATAGCTTCTTTTTTACTGGCAACCAGCAAAACATGGTTGAAGCCTTTGCGCGTCTCATCTGGACCAAGAACAGAAAAATCAAAATTCACGGCATCAATGCTGTAGGGGATGTATTGACTGCCTTCGTAGCGGATCTGGTCTTCAATACCCACTTCGTCCAGATCAGCCGGCAGAGAAATGACTTTGACAATGGCCGTATTGGCGGGAAGGGCTGTAGCAACAGCCTTGGTGCGAATGCGTGAACGTTCCAGAATAGTGCGCAGGGCGCGGGAAACGGCTTCACTATCCAGAATATCCCGATCACTGACAGCCCCTGGCGGTAATGTCTCGGAATCAGCGTGCTCCACCCGGATTTTTCCACGGCTTTGGGCCAGAGAAACGAGCTTTACGGCATCAGAGCTGATATCCAGGCCCAGCAAAGGAGAACTTGGTATGCTTAGCACGTCTATTCCTTTTTTATGGTCTGACAAATGTTACAATCGTTGCCTTGCAAATTTAAGTTGATGAAACGTATGCATGGCCAGTATCTTTTTCGCAACTTGCGGTGGAAATTAGCAGCATTCCGGATTCTGTCAAGGCGCGAGACTACAAATGATTGATCTTGTAGTGTCCGGTACTGCGATAAATCCGGCAAATAGCAGGAACCTTGATGACGGCAGAGCAGCAAATATCTGATATACACTGGATGAGTATGGCTCTGGATCTGGCGGCGCAGTCGGCTGCTGTCGGAGAAGTGCCGGTCGGTGCAGTGTTGGTGAATCATGACGGAGCATTCATGGCTGGAGCCCACAACGCACCCATTGCCGAACACGATCCCAGCGCGCATGCAGAAATACGGGTATTGCGTGCAGCAGCACGTTTGGCTGAAAATTATCGACTGACTGGATCCACGCTCTATGTCACTTTGGAGCCCTGTGTCATGTGTGTAGGAGCCATGCTCCATGCCCGGGTAAGCCGGGTAGTTTACGGAGCAGCTGATCCCAAGGCGGGGGCTGTGGAAAGTCTTTATCGTTTACTGGACGACTCGCGTTTTAATCATCGTATTCAGGCGGAAGGTGGTTTGTTGGCAGAACAGTCAGCAATCCTATTGAGGGCTTTTTTTCGGGTGCGGCGCGCCCAGCAAAGAGGTAAAGCATGAAGCATCTCAGTGCGGAGTGGAAAATTCAACAGGGTGGCCGGGGGCTGCATGAGCTGACGGAAAAGCTCCAGGATTGGTTGCAGACCATAGGTGCCCGGGAGGGGCTGGTGAATGTGTTTGTTCCCCATACTTCGGCCAGTCTGATTATTCAGGAGAATGCCGATCCAGACGTGCTGCGGGATATTCTCGGGTATTTTGCCCGTCTGGTGCCCGATGATGATCCCCATTTTTATCATCGCAATGAAGGACCGGATGATATGTCCGCGCATTTGCGTTGTGTATTGACCCAAAATAGTCTGGTCATACCGGTCAGGGAAGGCCGCGCAGCCTTGGGGATCTGGCAGGGTGTTTTTTTATTTGAACATCGCACCCGCCCCTTGACCCGGCAGGTATTGCTCAGTTTTCAGGGCGCAGCAGGAGAATTGTAAATGTCTGAATTTACAGCGATTTATCAGGGAATGTTGTGGGGTATCAAAGACTGGTCACGATGGGATACTTTTGTGGAAACCCTGGATGCCCACGCCGATGATGGTTGGTATGTATATTTTGTCGGGGTGGATTATCCTGAGCAGCCGGTGAAAGCTGAAGTTTTTCGGCAGCGGCTGACGGCCATCAGTGCCTTGTTGCATCAGGATCATCGCGAAAAATATCTGGGTATTGTGTATGTGGATGATTTCGACCATCCACAACTCATTAAAATATATGATCCCAACAACCTCGGATCATCTTGTGGCAGCAGTGGCAAGCTGGTTCCTCCCGGCTGGATTTTGTCGCGCATGGCACCCGATGATCTGGGATCTTTTATCGTCCCGGAGGGCCGCAAACGCTGGTGGCGAGAACTGACTCAAGCTTAAGCGGATTGGCATTAGACGGTAGCTTTTGTACTCTTGATAAAATTCCAAACTGAGGAGAACCCATGGAAGCCGACCTGAAACCCCTGGAATTCGAGGGTATTCGCCGATTACTGGAAAAATTGTGTGCGACACCTTTTGGCGCCGATGCGGCCCGTAATTTGGGGCCTGCCCCCAGTGTCGGTGTCGCCCGGCAGTTGCAGGATGCCATTACGGCGGCGCGCTTTGGTCTGGAGTCCGGGGAAGGGCCGGTGGTTCCGGAATTGCCTGATATTCGGGCTGCTATCCGCCAGGTTGCCAGTCCTGGCGCGGCACTGGCAGGAACCGCTTTCCGCAACCTGGCGCTGGTGTTGCGCGTGGGCAAGGAATTACGCCCTTTTGCTGAAAAACGGCCTGCCTTGTTGCCGACCGGGCCGGAACGTCTGGATGCAGCCGCCGATCTCCTTCCTAAAATTGACGCCGTGTTAATGCCCAACGGTAGCGTTCGCGAAGACGGTAACGCCGCGCTGCGCCAATTACATGCCGAACTCAAGAGCGAACGCGATCAGATTCAGAAGTCCATGCAGTCACACCTGGGCGCTCCGGGTGCCAAATTGCACTGGTCCGGGCAACGTGCCTGCGTACATTTGCCCGATGGTGCTACGGATCAGATTCGCGGCGTGCGGCGGGGTACTGGTCCGGGTGGTCATGGTTATCTGGTAGAGCCTATGGAACTGGTGGCCAGCAATAATCGGCTGGAAAAAATCGCCGGGAGTATTGAGCAGGAAAATCAGGCCATTCTGCGTGCGCTCAGTGATGCAGGCAGGGAACGGCTCAGTGCCCTGCAGCACTTGGTGGAATCTCTGACCTGGCTGGATTTGGCCATTGCGGGTGCGCAATTATCCATTCATTTGCATGCCAAGGCGGCAGAAATGGTAGATGAGCCGGTATTGATTCTGGAGGAGGCCTATCACCCGCAACTGATCCTGGCCTACGCTGAAAAACGCGGCCCGCAACCCAAGCCGCTGACGGTACATATTAATGCCGATTGCCCGATTCTGGTGGTGACAGGACCCAATACGGGCGGGAAAAGTGTTTCGTTGAAAACCGTGGGACTACTGACAGTAATGGCCCATTGTGGTCTGCATGTTCCGGTGGCGGGGCGGGCGGTGGTCGGTAATTTCACCCGGATTTTTGTGGATATGGGAGATCCGCAAAGTGTGGCTTTTCAGCTTTCTACCTATTCCGGGCATGTGGAGGTGCTCAAACGTCTTCTTGCCGATGCCGATGATCATACTCTGATTTTACTGGATGAATTGGGTACCGGTACCGACCCTGAAGAGGGCGCCGCGCTGGCCATGGCGGTACTGGACCATCTGGCCGAACGGGGGGTGCGCGGCATGGTGACTACTCATCTGACCCCACTCAAATCCTTTGCTGAAAGCCATGCCTGCCTGCGTAATGCTTCCATGCGTTTTGATCATGAGCGGCTGGAGCCTACCTATGAGCTGGAAATTGGTGTGCCCGGACGCTCGCTGGGACTGGTGATTGCCGCCAAGCACGGCCTGCCGGAAAACCTGATCGCCAAGGCCCGCGATTACATGGAAAATTTACATAAACATTACTGATGGCGGGCTATAGATGGCGGGCAAACTACGCCAAGGCATTTTTATTTGACCTGCACGGGAAAACTGTCTAGTTTTTTGCGCTGATACTTTATTCCCTGAGGAGTACGACGATGACGTCCCCGACCACCACCCATGAGCGCCTGAGCCCAAAAACTGAATCCGAAACCTTGACCGGTGCCGAGATTGTGGTGCGCGCCCTGCGTGATGAAGGTGTGGAATTCGTTTTTGGTTATCCCGGCGGTGCCGTTCTCTACATTTACGATGCCCTGGATAAGCAGGAAGCCGTGCAGCATGTACTGGTACGCCATGAGCAGGCGGCTGTGCACGCTGCGGATGCCTATTCCCGGGTGACCGGCAAGGTGGGTGTGGCGCTGGTGACCAGTGGTCCGGGTGCCACCAACGCCGTTACCGGCATCGCCACAGCCTATATGGACTCCGTCCCTCTGGTGGTGATCAGTGGACAGGTTCCCGTTGCGCTGATTGGTAATGATGCCTTTCAGGAAGTGGATACGGTGGGTATTACCCGGCCTTGCACCAAGCACAATTTCCTCGTCAAGGACGTCAAGGATCTGGCCAGCACCTTAAAGGCTGCTTTTTATCTGGCGGCAACCGGCAGACCCGGCCCGGTGCTGGTGGACATTCCCAAGGATGTGACCGCCCATCAGTGTGTCTACCACTACCCCGACAAGATTTCCTTGCGTTCCTACAAGCCGACGGTCAAGGGACATCCGGGGCAGGTGCGCAAGGCCATGCAGATGATTGCCAGTGCCCAGCGTCCGATGTTTTATACCGGTGGTGGCGTGGTGTTGGGTAATGCTTCTGAAGAGCTCCGCAAGCTGGTCCGGAGCCTGAATGTGCCCATTACTCATACCCTGATGGGCCTGGGCGCGTATCCCGCCTCTGACCCTCAGTTTGTGGGTATGCTGGGCATGCATGGTACTTATGAAGCCAACATGGCGGTGCAGCATTGTGATGTGCTGGTGGCGCTGGGAGCACGCTTTGATGACCGGGTTACCGGTAATCTCGCCAAGTTCGCGCCGCATGCCAAAATTGTTCATGTGGATGTGGATCCTTCCTCCATTTCCAAAAATGTCCGGGTGGATGTGCCAATTGTTGGCGATCTCCAGCAGGTCCTGACAGAAATGAATCAGGTGCTCGGTGAGTTGGATGCGCTGAACGACCCCCATGCCATGCAGGCCTGGTGGGCGCAGATTGCAGAATGGCGCAAGCGCGATTGTCTCCATTACCAGCAGGATGATCAGATCATCAAGCCGCAGTTTGTGGTACAAAAACTGTTTGAACTGACTGCCGGAGATGCCATTGTTACTTCTGATGTGGGACAACATCAGATGTGGGCTGCCCAGTTTTATGGTTTTGATAAACCCCGTCGCTGGGTGAATAGTGGTGGTTTGGGGACGATGGGTTTTGGCTTGCCTGCAGCCATGGGCGCGCAGGTGGCTGAACCGGATGCTACGGTGGTCTGCATTACGGGTGATGGCAGTATCCAGATGAATATTCAGGAATTATCCACCTGTCAGCAATACAAGTTGCCCCTCAAGGTGGCCTGCCTGAATAATCATTACCTCGGAATGGTCCGTCAGTGGCAGGAGTTCTTTTATGAAGATCGTTATGCCATGAGCTATGTGGATGCCTTGCCGGATTTCGTGAAACTGGCTGAAGCCTATGGGCATATTGGTTTGCGTGCGGATACTCCCGCTGACGTCGAGCCAGTCATCCGCGAAGCCTTACGCCTCAAGGATCGTATGGTATTCATGGATTTCCGCGTGGATGCCAAGGAGAATGTTTATCCCATGGTGCCTGTCGGTTCAGGACTGTCTGAAATGATCCTGGTGTAAGCATGCGCCATATCATTTCTATTTTATTGGAAAACGAAGCGGGTGCCTTGTCGCGGGTGGCGGGTTTATTTTCGGCGCGGGGTTATAACATTGAAGCCATGACGGTAGCACCAACCCATGATGCCAGCATCTCGCGCATGACTGTAGCCACCAGTGGTTCCGAAGAAATCATGGAGCAGGTACTCAAACAGTTGAACAAGCTGATTGAAGTGATTCGTGTGCATGACCTCAGCGAGGGACCGCACATTGAGCGTGAGCTGATGCTGATCAAGGTTCACGCGGTCGGCCCTGATCGCGAAGAGGTGAAGCGGCTTTCGGATATTTTCCGGGGGCGGATCATTGACGTCACTGATCGCTCTTACACCATTGAGCTCACGGGTCCGGGTGACAAGCTGGATGCCTTTATTCACGCTCTGGACCCGGGTATGGTCATTGAGGTGGTGCGCAGCGGCGCCAGCGCCATCAGCCGTGGGGCCAAGGCCATCTGATTTTCCTGATTATTATTCATTTTTTGTACATACGCAGAGGTTTACATGAAAGTTTATTACGATAACGATGCTGATTTGGCCCTTATCCAGAAAAAGAAAGTAGCCATCATTGGTTACGGCTCACAGGGACATGCCCATGCGCTGAATCTCAAGGATTCCGGAGTCTCCGTAGTGGTGGGTCTGCGCAAGGACTCCACTTCCTGGGACAAGGCCGTCAAGGCCGGACTGGACGTGAAAGAAGTGGGGGATGCGGTCGCCAGTGCCGATGTGGTCATGATTCTGACCCCGGATGAAGGTCAGGCCGCTTTGTATCGTGATGAAATTGCCCCCAAAATCAAACAGGGTGCGGCACTGGTATTTGCTCACGGCTTTAACGTGCATTTCGGTCAGATTCATCCCCGCGCTGATCTGGACTGCTTTCTGGTGGCGCCCAAGGGTCCCGGCCATCTGGTCCGTTCCACTTACACCCAGGGGGGTGGGGTGCCCAGTCTGATTGCGGTGCATCAGGATGCCAGTGGCAACGCCACCAACATTGCTCTGGCTTATGCCAAGGCCAATGGCGGTACCCGTGCTGGTGTCATTGAAACGTCCTTCCGTGAAGAAACCGAAACTGATTTGTTCGGCGAGCAGGCGGTACTCTGCGGTGGTGCTACGGCTTTGGTGCAGGCGGGTTTTGAAACGCTGGTCGAAGCAGGATATGCGCCGGAAATGGCCTATTTTGAGTGTATGCACGAGCTGAAGCTGATTGTGGACCTGATGTACGAGGGGGGTATTGCCAACATGCGTTACTCCATCTCCAACACGGCCGAATATGGGGATCTCACCCGTGGCCCGCGTGTGGTGAATGCCGATACCAAGGCCGAGATGAAGAAAATTCTCACCGAAATCCAGACGGGTCAGTTCGCCAAGGAATTCATTCTGGAGAATCAGGCTGGCAAGGCGACCATGCAGGCCATGCGCCGGATAGGTGCCGAGCATCCTATTGAAGTGGTGGGCAACAAACTGCGTTCCATGATGACCTGGATTGGTCAGAACCGGATTGTGGACCGTTCACGCAACTAAATTTGTTTGCGTTTTTGAAAAAGGGTGAATTCCTCTTGGGCAAGTCCTTTGCCTTGGGTGTTCGCCCTTTTCTCATGGCTCCGGTCCTGATACGCTCCGCCCATGAAAACTGACTATCCATATCCTGTTCTGGCGCGTGAAGGCTGGCCTTTTCTGCTCGCCTTTCTGATCATCGCCGTTGTCTTGCAAATTTTTTTGACGGGTTGGTGGTTGCTCCTCTCGGCGATTTTTTATCTGTTGTTTTTGTTCAGTCTGCAGTTTTTTCGGGATCCCCGTCGGCCATTACCGGATTTGTCCCCCCGGTCTGTCCTTTGTCCAGCGGATGGTCGGGTGATTGCCATTGAGCAGGTCGATGATCCTTATCTTTCGCGGCCAGCGCTCAAAATCAGTATTTTTATGAATGTGTTTGATGTGCACGTCAATCGCATGCCGGTCACTGGACACATACAAAATATCTGGTATTTCCCGGGCAGGTTTTTTAATGCCGCCCTGGACAAGGCCTCACTGGAAAATGAACGCAATGCAATTTGGGTGAAAACTCCCGGGGGGCATGATGTCACCGTGGTGCAGGTGGCGGGCCTGGTGGCTCGACGCATTGTCTGTTATGTCCGTAACGATAATGACGTGGCCACCGGTCAGCGTTTCGGTTTTATTCGTTTTGGATCGCGGGTAGATACCTATTTACCACTGGATACGGAAGTTCAGGTGCGGATTGGTGAAAGGGTGCGTTCCGGCGCGCAGTGCCTCGCTACTTTACCTGGATCCATATCATGAATCCCCGGTATCCCCGGCGGGGCGTTTATGTACTCCCCAATTTGTTTACGACAGCCAGTCTTTTTGCCGGTTTTTATTCCATTGTTGCGTCTATTCATGGTCATTATCGTACAGCCGCAATAGTCATATTCATTGCCATGATTCTTGACGGTCTTGACGGCAGGGTTGCCCGAATGACGCATACGGAAAGTGCTTTTGGTGCAGAATATGATTCACTGGCCGATGTCATCGCCTTTGGATTGGCTCCAGCCATTCTGGTGCTGCTTTGGGGGCTTCAGGATTTCGGCAAGTTCGGCTGGTTGGGTGCTTTTGTTTACACGGCTTGTGGTGCCTTGCGTCTGGCGCGTTTCAATACCCAGGTACACAGTGCTTCAAAACGCTACTTTCAGGGCTTGCCAATCCCCACTGCTGCAGCCGTTCTGGCCAGTCTGGTCTGGGTGGCTGTTGGCGAGGGGTATCCCTGGCTGACCCAAATCAGTGAATATGTCGCCTTGGGATTGGTCTATGTTCTGGGGCTGCTGATGGTCAGTAATGTCCGTTTTCGCAGTTTCAAGGACTTTGATCTGCACGGGCGGGTTCCTTTTGCTTTGGCTATTATTGTCGTTTTGGTGGTCGCCCTGATCGCCGTGCATCCTCCTTTGGTGCTCTTCTTTGCCGGGATTATATACGTGGCAGTGGGTTTGGTGCTGACCCTTTGGCAAATCCGCAGCCGCCGCATGAAAAGACGCAGTGGAAGTCATTCGTCTTGAGTTGATTTTTTAATCGCCACAGGGAAGTGTTTAGATGGGAGCGAAAACAGTTCTTTGGTGTCGGGAAAAATTCCCTTTCATGGCATTATGGTTGGTATTTCTAACCATTCCTTTGGCTATTTCTCTCACAAAATATGCGGCCATAATTTTTTTTATTACGTTTTTATGGTCTGGATATTGGCGAAAACTACGGCCAAATATTTTTGTTTTGACGATTTCTATTATTTCCATTATCAATATATATGATTTATTTCATTATCATTTGGCTGTAAATGATTACGAGCCAGTAAGACATATTTGGTATTTATGGTTTTTGCCCCTGGTGGCGGTAATGCCCTGGCAAAAAAAAGACTATGTTTACCTGTTGCGATCTTTTATTGTGGCGCTGACCGTCAATGGATTGATAGGTATATTGCAAGTACTGGGTTGGCACTTCCGGGATCTTCTTGGGCAGGGGCCAATTGGTCTGGCGCAGACCCATATCACTTTCAGCATGATGCTGGCCTCAGGGTTGTTGCTATTGATGTTTGTCATCAGGGAAAAAACTTTGTTCTGGAGCCCGCGTATTGCTCTTGGCATATTTATATTATTGCTCTGGCAGTTGATGTTTACGATTGGCAGAACGGGGCAGGCGGTATATTTTATATTGGCTTTGCTGGTGTTATTGTGGATGTTTCCGCGCTATCGGGTTGCCGGAACAATAGCCGGTTTTGTGCTGGCGGGCATTGCCTTGCTTTCGCCGGTTTTGCGTAGCCGCTGGATTCAGGCGGTGTACGATGTTTATCTGTTTTTTAATGGCTGGGTGATTACCAGTGTAGGTTTACGTCTGGTCTATGCGCACTCAGCTTTACAAATGTTTGCTGAACATCCTTTTTTGGGAGTGGGGGCAGGGCAGTTCAGAACGTCCTATTATGATTTGGCAAGAAGAGGTCTGGAGCCTAAATTGCCGCCTGTTGTGGATAGCATGATCGGACCCAATAATTCATTTTTGGCTTATTTGTCAGAGTTGGGCTTGTTTGGATTTATTCCGCTGGTTATTTTGATAGGCTATTTGGGAGTCCGGGCATGGCGTCATAGTGATCCACTGCTGCGCTATGTGCAGGTAGTTACCTGGTTATGGTTTGTGCTGGGTAGCTTTGCGGATACATTTATCTGGCTGGAGGGTCAGGCAATTCCTTTTGCCATTTTAATGGCTGTGCAATATGGGCAAGAAATGTCAAACAGCGCCTGAGATTTATCAGTTTTTAGCAGAAAACCGCATCAATATGGTTTACCCATGGCCCCCGCCACGTGGACGACTCCCGCTATGCGCTCATTCTTAGTGCTTCGTGCAGCCGGTGCTCAGCCTTTCAAACGGCCAAGCGGTGAACGGCAACAGCGACATCATGAGGAAGCGCTATGGGGTGAAAGAGAGACACAGGGAACAGATAATCTTCGCCCGATTCATCAATGACACGAATCATGCCCAACTTTTGCGCGTCCGAGTCAGGTAATCCCTCATAAACCTTGCGAGGTTCGAGGGAAGCCTCATAGTCGGCATTGGACACGCAGAGCCAGAATGCCGGATCATTCGTCATGGTGAGTACGGTCAGAGACATTGATCGTTCAAAGATAGCCCCGCGAGGGCTTGTCTGTCAAAAACCGGGAGTGCGGGTAGCGCGCCGCAGGTTCCCAGGCAAAAACTGAGTGTGTTGAGCGAATGAGTAAAGACGTGTCAGCTGTTGCTGTTCTGAAAAGTCACACTGGAACTGAAAATCGTAACGGGTGAAAAGCTGGTTATCTCCGTGCTTAATGGTGGTATCGCCTATGTTGTGTATTATTGCGCAAATAGTATAATCCACCGATGAAAAGCGCAGAGATCATCAAGCGGTTAAAGGCCGAAGGCTGGCAAGAGGTGCATGTGGTGGGTTCGCATCATCAGTTTCGCCACCCGTCCAAGCCGGGCAAGGTAACGGTTCCGCATCCGCGCAAGGATGTTCCCTTGCCTACGCTGCGCAGTATCTTCAAACAGGCCGCTTGGCCGTGGAGGGATTAAAATGCTTTATCCAGTGTACATTCACCCCGGCGACGACACACACGCGCATGGGGTCATTATTCCAGACTTCCCCGGTTGCTTTTCAGCGGCGGATACATGGGAGGAATTGCCTGCCAACATTCAGGAGGCGGCAGAGTGCCACTACGGCTTGGGTGATGAGGAGGTGCCGCTGCCGTCGCTCTTGCAGGAGGTGATGCTGCACCCGGACTATCAGGACGGCGGGGTGTGGATGTTGGCGGACATTGATTTGTCGCGCATCAGTACCCGCGCGGTGCGCGTGAATATCAGCCTGCCTGAAGCGCTGGTGAAAACCATCGATGATGAGGCGCGGGCGCGCAGCATGAGCCGCTCTGGGTTTTTGGCCTACGCCGCGCGCAAGGCCATGCAGGTTGGGCATGGGGTTTAGCGTTAGTAACGGAACATCACAAGGGGGTTGACATGGACTCAGTGGCAACAATTGTGGCTGCGGTTCGCGCCGAAAAAGCCCGGCAAGGTGCGGGAGCAGACGAAAGCGCGAGTTGCGGCGCATCGCGCGCGTGATCCGGAGCAGTACAGGGCATACATGCGGGAGTACATGAAACAGCGGAGGGCAACGCCATGAAAACGCTCATCGTTGCAACGATTCGGCTGTCATGGCTGACATTCAAGACCGGCTGGTGGATTCCGCTGGCCGCCCTATATGCAGCTCAGTATGCCCATGCTGATACGGTCTACCTTACCCGCCTGCGCCGTTTCGCCATCCTCAAATCCTTCCAGAAACCCCAGCAGTCTATCGCCGAAATGATGCGCAACCTCTGCTTCCGGACGCGTCTCGTCTTCGATTATCTGCGCATGACGAAAAACTCAGCACCCTCAGCACATGGGAGTGGCTGAGAACAAATTTACCGTGCCTCAGTGTCTACCATTCCGCAAAAGGGGACCACAGGGGGACCAACCCACGGGATCCTGGAATAATAATAGGGAATAAATATATTTCTAACTTAATGATTTATATGGTGCGCCTGAAGGGACTCGAACCCCTGACCTACGGCTTAGAAGGCCAAATATAGCCATTTTTTAGCCTTTCCGAATCAATGCCTTAAAGATAATAATTTATAATATACAATGGGTTGTGAAATCATATGAGCATCACCAATCCCTAATATTCCCTATCATTCCCGTTTCAAGTATGGCGTCAGGGTGGCGCGGGAATCAATAACTTACAAGTGCCAAAAATCAGTGTGTCCGCCCACCATTCATTAGATCAGCAAGCATATCGAAAACCTCGATTGCATGTTGCACCGACACCGCGAAAAATTTCCGCCTATCGTTCATACATATCAAACACCGTGTCAACATTGGCACAGTGTTTCCCATATTATAACCGTTATACTGTAACTATTCAGTCGAGCAGTTGAGTTCTTCTGCCAACCGATTTATGGCTTGTTCGATACATTGGCGTTGGGTCAATCCGGTGGTCTTTTGTAGCCGCTTGAGATTGGCGTGTGCCTGAGGCGGAAGCATCGTCTGCACCCTGACCAACAAATGCCCGTCGGGGTCCTTCAGGGCCTTTTCTCGATACTTTGCTTGCCGTTCTGCTGCTGTCATTGCCATGGTTAATCCTCTTCGGCAGTTACAGTGTAACGATATATTGCAACGTTATCCTGTAATGGTCAAATTCCACAGCGTCGCCAAGAGAACTGGGTGTACAAGGCGGGGCAGACCTGCAAAATGTATCCTGAAAAACGGGGCTGGATGGCAGAAAAAGCTACATCTTTTGAACCTACCCTTTATCTGGCGTTCCCTTTAATAACAATATAAAAAATAAAATTAAAACGTATACATAAAACGGCAGGGTAATACCCCCGCACTTTAATGGGTGCCTCTTTGGTTTCGGTGCCCAATGTTTAAGCGGGTTCCAGACCGTTCGAGGGATCGCTTCTTGAGGATGCACCCCCCGCACTTTTGGGGGGTGGCTTTGATACGGGATAACTGGCAGGTGTGGGATTAACCCAACTGTGGGGGGCATCTATTTATAAGCGCCCCGCAATTTCTCAGGCTTTTTCCAAGAGCGGATCATCAGTCCGTTAAAAGCCGGCCAAGCCTTATTCAGAAGATGACAAGGTAGTGTGCCATCGCCCTTTTGGGGTGACGATGGTGGCTAACGGGCCTTTCAAAGCCATGTTGCGCAGCAATGATCTCGCGTGGTGGATGAACCGACATAAATACACAAGGCCCCGCCCGCCTAAATTCAGCCAGCATTGTCCTATTTGTGGACTCACATAGGACTTATCCGTTAGGGCCAGCGTGGCGGCGTCCATGGCTTGTTACCCGCTGTTACCAGTTGGTAGTGGGCAGGTAACAGACAGGTAACAAGAAAAACCCAATAAATCAATGTTGTTACCACTGTTACCTCTGTTACCACCTATTTGATACGTTCACGGGACTTTCCCCGCTATAAATAGAGGGCACTCTTATAATAGAGAAATTGTCCGTATAGGGGTGTCGTTTTTGCGGGTAACAGAGGTAACAAGGTAACAGCTTTGATTTTATTATGTATTTATGTTACCAGCTTGTTACCTGTCGGCCTCTGTTACCGGTAACACGGGACTTTCATTGCGCATCTCTGTCCCCTGAAACCATACGAAGTAAAAATCTACACCGGTTGGTTATGCGGTAGAAGCGTTAATCACGCTGATGTTTAATGGCCCTTTTGTGGTGATCTCAACCATGCAAGGCGAGAACGGGTGAGGGCCTAGTGTACCCAACAGTCGCCCATAGATGTTTCCACTTCGGTCGGGATGCCATATCTGAGCAACAATGAATCCGCTGCCGTAATCATGGTTTTTTCGACGAGGGCCTGCACCTCGGCAACACGAGCCTCAGGCACTTCCAGCAACAGCTCATCGTGGACAAAATTAATAAGATAACTCTGTATATCTTCCGGTAACGCTCGCAGTGCCCGGAAAGCAATTTCAGCCCCCGTTCCCTGATCCTGATAGTTGGCCCCGCTCGTCATTTTAGAAGATATGGTCAAACGGCCAGACAGGGTACTTCCGAGATATAATTTCCCCCCTGCTGTTGCTGGCTGCACTTCATAAGCCTTGTAGGGATTCAAAATATCCGCTTTTTGGCTGAAAGCATTTTTCAGTAGCCAGTGCCAAAGACCCATTTCCGGGAACAATTCAAAATAAGCGTTTTTAGCGGCTTCTGCCTCTGCCTCGGTCCATTTCAGGCCGTAAGACTGCCTGCCATACTTCCAGAGGGATTCCGCAGACATGCCGTATATGAGACCAAAGTTCACCGCCTTTGCCGCCTGTCTTGGGCCTTTCAGCGTCTTTTTCAGCGCATCCTGCGCATCCCGCGTCAGAGACTCTAAGTATGCGATAGGGGTCAAACCACCCAACTCAAACCGTCCACTCATGGATTCCATAGCAAGGGCGGTAATCATATGCGGGTCCAGTCCTTTGATGTACGCCAAGCGGAAAGGCAATTTGGCCTCATCCCCTTCCGTGGCCGTGTGAATCTTCTTCACGATGACGCAAAGCTGGCAGGCTATCGCCAGTGCCCAGGTATCCATGTCCGGTTGGCTTTTGCTGTCCGGAAACGGGTTCGCTTCGGCGATCCTTGCCGGAACAGGCTCAGAGGGGTCACTGAGCCATGGTAAAAGTTCGGGGACTTTTTGGACTATCCAAGCTATCCGTTGCCGTTGTGGTGACTGGCATTGGTTATCTTCCCGCAGAAAACGCAGCATGCGCCAAGACCTGACCCCTAAGGCCGCGCCAATACGCAATTCAATACTCGAAAAGTCCGTGGCAATGATTTTATGCCCCTCTGGTGCCGCAAAGATGGCCCGGAAACGTGGATCACGCGGGATATTCTGCAAATTGGGTTCCTGTGATGAAGTCCGGCCTGTCACCGTATTGATACCCGTCATCGGATGAATACGCCCATCCTCAGCCACCAGCGCTGCATATTGGGGGATTTTCCCACGCTCTGAAACAGGTTTGAGAACACCCTGCAAGGCCGTTACTACCTGGCTATCCGGGAAAACTTCTTCTAGGTCTTTGGCCGAAAGAGAAGGGTTCCCCTTGTCTGTTGTAGGTAATCCCTGCCCTGTTTCTGCACGAATGGCCTGATCTATGGATGTTTTGAGCGCATCGTTCATACCTTGCTTGGGATTCAACAACCGTTCGCGAAACGCCCCCAAAGCGGGAACAATCTGTTCCAGTGCATCCATGGCCGTTATTGCTGCCATATTTAAAGCCGCATCCAGTTCTGCCGCCGCTGAATGAGACCAGTACAAACCCTTTCGCTGCATCCGCACCAGCACATGCAAGGCTTCTTCCATGTCTCGATATGCCTTGCCGCCATTGTGGTTATCCAAGGCGTCCAGCACCCCATGAATGTCTGTATCCGAGTCTATCTTGAGTAATGCCCGTGCGGCTTTTGGGGGAATATCCACATCTCCCATGCAGTAATCGTAATGGGCCGGTGAGAGATAATCCGGCATCCAGTTTTGCGGTTTCTGGAAAGTCTTGTCGAGTTTCTGGTCGAACAACCAGAGCGCCAGATCATCCAGACTCAATGCCCCACCTTCTTTGTCACCAGACCTTGTCTTGTGTGCCATTTTGTCTTTCACATGCCGGGCAAATTCCGCATAGTTTTTTCGGGGGGATGGCTGCCGGGTTTCAGCCTGAACAATAACCGACTGCATATAATAAACCGCTTCTGGTCGTATGGCCGTTGCCATGAGCATCGTATCCACAATCCGTGCAGGCCGTATATCCGCATGCAGGTTCAGCAACCATTGATAATCAAACAGCAGGTTGTGACCAACCCAAACATGCCCATGCAGCATCCCTACCAAAGTCCGTTTTTGTTCAGACGAAAATTGGTCCAAATCCACGGCAGTCTGGAATCCATTGTGGGGCAGGAACAGTGACAGAACCCGACAGCGGGGCGTGGCATCCCCATCCTTTCCATTGGTGAGGGGTTTTTTCACCGCCCATGGTGTCAGGCCCGTGGTTTCCACGTCCAAGACGATTTCAACCGGACCATGCACTGTAGCGTCGGGTAATGCTTCTGACAGTGCCTGCAGAATTTCTGGTCCTGTGAATGAATTACGCGTTGGTATATCAAGCATCAAGGTCGACATAGGGCACCTCAATAATTTTGGTCAGTTGGTCCAGCAAGGGGGTTGTGGGGTCATTCACCACAAATGTTGGTGGTGCCTGTTTGGGTGCCGGTGGCGTCGGTTCTTCCGGTTTCTTGGCTTCACCTTTGGCTATAAGAGGCACTACATTGTTGGTAGTCGCCGCATCGTCCCCTGAAAACAAGGTGTCAGGAATATCCAGCCTAAGTGCCGCTACCGGTACCAAGGTGCATTTTCTTAGCATCCCTGACACGCGCACGGGGTGGTTGCGTATTGCCCCATCCACATCACGCAACCCGCCCGTCCAAGCGCCGTCTTTACGCCAGCGGGTGTTTTTCAGCAAATCTGAAAGACCGGCATGCCGTGCAACGATAGCCGCATATAGTTTCCCTGCGTTTTCCAGCAGACGAATCCCGATATTGCCCAGCGCTTGGGCTTCCTCGCTGACCATGGTGCTGTTAGGTGACTTGGTCAGCCTGACTACTTCGGTTTGCATGGCCCGCCCAACACTCATCTTGTCGCGATTAATCCGTGAGTTTCCACGTTCATCCGTCTCGGGACGCAGAACCTCAATGGTCATGGCCGCAATCGTATCCAGAATCAAATCCGATTCTTTGGATGCTTCTCGGGCTTCCTGAAGTTGGCCCATCAGATCGGGCAAAGCCTGTCCCATTGTTGTGCATACATTGCTGACATTCTGATCTACTGCCGTCATTGCTGCAGCCATCAACACACCGAAAGTATCCACTTCGCGTGACTCGCCATTTCCGGCATAGGACAACCAGTGTTCCCGCACTTCAGCAAACAAGCTCTGGTAAGACTGCCACCGCTGAATTGTGCCCCAGAAGAACACAGCGGCGTCCTCTGCGCTCAGCTTCGCCGGTGGCTTGCCAATGTGCCCATCGTGCTGAAGGGGCTTCAGATAGATTTTTGCAATGCGTGTCAGGTCGGCAGGTTCCAATGCAGGGTCAGCGATTGAAGCAAAGCAAAAGCTCGTCATGATGCGGAATACTTTGCCAACCTGATCGGCAGTGCCTTTCCGCACGTCGGAACCCGCTGAATAGCTACTACGGTTCAGACTAAGAAACCCGTTCGTGTTTCGCTCGGATCTGGCGTTCACATTGTCCGTATTGTCTTTTTCCATCTCATCGAGACCACAAGGGCCGGATGACCGCCCAAACATCTGCCGAACACCGGCAGATGTGGATTCACTGGCCATGTCCGTATGCCACATATATCCCCCCAGACAGGACTTGATGAAACGCAGCAGTTCAGACTTGCCGCTACCTCGCTGACCTACCAGCCATATGGATGGTCGCGAAGTCATGGCCCCCAGAAATATGGTCATGGTCATCCAGCCCAGCACCATCTTTGCGCTTGCCGCCGTGCCGCCTGCGTAATTCCACTGTTCGAGTGAAGACATAATGCGCGAAACAACCGCCCTGTATTCTGCATTAGACGTTGCACGGTAGGCTGGGGGTGGAAAAGGACCTTCTTTGATATAGAGGGCTTTTCTGCCCTCTACAATGCGCGGAATGCATTGTCCATCTGCCCTGAATACGCCCTCTGCCGTATTCACGACCAGATCGCCATCCTCACCTAGCCATGTTCCGGTCCCAAACACACGGTCCGCTTCGTTGAAATGGCCCGCAAGGCTGCAGGCATCCGCAACTTCCCGCGCTGCGCGCGGGGCATCGACGCTTTTGTTACCCTGTTTGTCTATTTTCGAGTAGTGCTTTTCCAGATAAGAATTGCCCACCATAAGGGTTAGCGCGCTGGCATTGCTGAGGTCTTTTCCGGGCATCGTAATCAGGTTTTTCGACCGATTTGACCAGAGAGCCACATAGAGGCCCTGATTGAGGGTGCCCAAAGGAATAAAACCCTCGTTATCCGCATCTGGTTTGGCCACACTGGCCCAGCTGGCAGCTTCTGCGATGGTTTTCAAAACTTCAGAGGACTGACCCGCCACAAGCGCATCATCAAGACCACGGCTTTTGCACCGAAGCATGGTGTACTGCCCACCACGCGGCCCGGTACATTTTTCCAGATCGGGTTTCATCCATTGTGCAGCGACCGGCAGCCCCACAAACATCTCACGAATCAGCTTCGCCAGTTTGCGAGCCGCATGGTGTACGTCCGCATTCAACGCACAGCGCCCCATGCCCAGCGACCAAAGTTTGCCATGCTGGCCAAATTCTTCCGCATTTCTGGGGGCAGAGGCCTTTTCCATGGGCCAGCCGTTACTATCATAGAGGACCACCACGGTATCTATGGCATCCTCTTTCTGTAACTGTTCAATAAGCGCCGTAATCTCAGGGGATAGAACAGCCAGTTCTTTGTCCTTCGCCTTGAAGTTGTAAACACCGGGCAGACCCACGCAAGGAATACCGGCAAGGCAAGCGGCAGTGGCTTTCTTTTCGCCTTCCGTGATGACGAGCGTTTTACCGACCTTGCTATTTTTCAGGGCATCTCGAAACGACGATGGGATATAGACATGCGACCGACTGCCTTTGGGTGATAGGTACTTACCGAGTGTACTGCCTTCCTCTAAGCCCAACAGTCGGAACCGCTGGTAAGGCATACCTTGGTCCTCAATAGGATTATTGTCGAGGTCAAAGTAGGGTATGGCGTAGGCACCCCGAGCGGGTATCCTGCTTTTGAAGCCCAACGCTTGTTGTGCCTGTTCTGGTGTTCTGGACCCAACCCGTATTTTCGTCGGTGTCAGCCCCGAGCGAGCCAGGTCTTCACGGGTGAGATTTTTAATCTCATCCAGTGCTACGGGCTGGACAGTCTGAACAGTCGCTTCAGCCTTATTTTCGGGCTGGGTATGATTGAAGTCGTTAATTAATCCCATGTCACACCCCCTTACCGCGAACAGCGGCTATCTGGGCTGATGTGGCAATCCTTGGACGGCCCCTCTTGCCGGTGGGCTTTCTTGGGGGTTTCGTGCCCCCGACAGGGAAGCAATTCAGCCATGCGATGACATCCCGATAATGATAGCGGGGACCGCGACAACCGGGGATGAAGACGGCAGGGGGTAGTGCAGAATGGGGCTTGTTCTGAAGCGTTTTAGGGCTGACCTGTAGCAGTACAGCCAGATCATGGACCGTGCAGAGTAAAGGCAGAGACGCAGGCGGCTCACCACCATCACTATCGTCGGAACTACTGCTGCTGGCTGGCTTTTTATGCCCGCCAGCCTTGCGATGGCCAGACTGACGACCAGCAGATTGTTGTCTGTGGGCATGGGCGACCAAATCTGCACCAACGGCACCTCGCTCGCGCAATTGGGCTGGATAGGCAGCTGTAGGGCTGGTAATAGCCCAAGCTTTAGCCTCAGTTCTCACCAATGTGACATTGCCAGAGATGTGCCCCCAGACATGTGGCATCCCCGCCAGAAGAACCATGGGGATAAGGATTGTGATAATGGTTATGGCATCTGCCATTGGCACAAAGCCAAGCTGACCAAGACAGGCAGCAAGGAAGATGGTAATACCGCCATAGCGGTATATGCATGCGCGAAATTCGGCCCATGCGCTGGGCGTGTTTTTACTGTTCATAATGGTTTCCTCGTGTGATGGTCAATTACTCTCAATTTGGTTTCCTCATACAACGGTCAATTACTCGGTGTGTGCCTCAGATGTGCCCCCTTTAATAAGGGAACTCACCTGTGTGCTGGCCGGGAAACCATCGCTTGGGCAGCAAAGAATCCGGTGACCAGCCGGGCGGCCAGAGAACACATCTGAGGCACCGCCGAGTGGATGTTTTTGTATCCACGGGATGGTATAGACTTAGCCATGAAGGGATAAACCGTACACCATTCCTATGGACATATATATAGTCCAATAGTTCCAAGTTATCAACATTATTTCGAAATATTTTTACCAATTTTAATTTGACTTTATAAAGCACAAAATACAATATGTTAATATATTTAGGTTTCCATGAAAAACCACATTTAAGATTCCAGCTTGCGCAATGCAAATCACAAGTGATTCAGGCGACGCTTCAGTTCCTTGATGACCGGCGCGCTGTTCATCCGCAGTTCCAGATTGTCGGGCTGGCCCAGTACCCTCGACACGGCAAGGCATAAATCCCTATGGCCCATCAATACCACATCAACAGGTAGCAAAGAACCATCCAACGCACTCTGTGCCATCATTTTCCGCTTATGCCGATACCGCCTTGCTTTTTCGGTAGGGGTCAGTACATGGTTGGCATACAGCCGTGGACGGCCCACTTTACGTTTTGGGGCAGGGGCGTCAACTACAGGCTGGACCAAAGAGGGCTGTTCCATAGCCGGTGCAGGCGAGTATGTGGGTTCCGGCTGACCTACAGGTTCCGGCGGGCTTACTGGATAGCCACGTTCCGGTCGGGTTGGTACCGGCTGTTCCGGCTTGCGCAGGGGTTCCCGCGCTACAGGTTTCAAGTTGAGTTCATCCAAACCCAGTCCTGCCAATAGGGATTTTTTCATGACATCCATCCTCACAAATCTCATCACGGCTTATTCCGTCATGATTGGTATAGCCGAACCATATGGGGTATAGCTTTATTGGGTGATGGCCGACTATTTTGAGGTGACTTGATTGGGTGCGGCAGACCATTCATGGTCGGCATTAATAGGTGGCGGCCTACTATTCAGGGTTGGCCTTATTAGGTGATCGTTTACCATTCTTGCGCAGCCTTATTAAGTGATGACCCACTATTCAGGCATAGCTTTAATTGAGTAGTGGCCGACTATTTATTAAGGATGGCGCAACCAAATGAATGGGTTCCGGTAGATGAAAAATGGTTGGTTATCGTTACTATATATTTAGTGATTATTGTTTTAATGGGATAAGGTGAACGCCAGATAAAGCAACGCGTCAAAAGCTGTAGCTTTTTTGAGTGGTGCGGATCGTCCGCAGGAATAGCAGGAACTATCAAATGGATTTATCCACGGACAGGGATGTTAACTGCGTTCCTTGACCTTCTGGCTGACCTTAAATGTCACCACTCGTCTGGCGGCAATCTCGAAAGGTTCACCGTTCTTGGGATTTCGCCCCGGTCGGGCGACCTTATGCCGTAACGTAAAATTCCCAAAGCCGGACAACTTCACGTCTTCACCGGACGCCAGCGTTTCCCGTATCGTATCAAACAAACTATTCACCAGTTCCAAGCTGGTTAGACGGGTCAGCCCCATTTCATCCATCAAAAAATAAGCTATTTCTGCTTTTGTAACGGTCATAGTTCTTTCATCCCTTTATCCAATGCGCGTTGTGCCGAGGCCAGTTCTTTCATCAGAAAGCCATGGGCACCCATGTGTATCTGGCAATCCTGAATCACTTCCCGGTAGGCATCCCGATAGTCGATCATCATCACCTTGCGCCGGTCCTTCCTGGTCTGGATGAAATTTTCGTCATAGTACGCCAGAAGGTCTTCCGCAAAATGACTGACCAACAGCATGGCGGCATTGGTGGCATATTCCGCCATAAAGTCCGGTCCAAAGCTGTTTGAAGCAAGAATGAATGCATCCTGTGGAAGCATTTCATCCAGCTTGCGCATCACCTTGTGTGTGGCCTTGGTCCGTTGAAGCAGCCAATCCACGGCTTCCTGATTCGTCTGTTCCGGGTATCTCTGCGCTTCACAGATCAGCACATTGGCCGCTTCGGTCAGGGCATTCATGCCGTGAAGGGTCCGCAGAAACTGGGCGCAGGGGGAAGCCAATTCATCTTCAGTGTGTTCCAGGCCGGACTGCGCAAGGTACAGGCTACCCGCCTGAATAATCGCGTCGAGCACATCTACCGGAATATCGTCGAAGTCTTGTAGCAGCAGCGCCGGACCATAGGCATTATCACTGCTTTTCGTGCGGTGGCTTTTCTTGCGCAAGGGTTTGGCGGACTTACCGCCTGCGGGGAATGGGTGAACATTACTCATTGCGGGAATCTATCACGATGCGGCTTCCCAGAAAATCCTGATGCTGAAAAACATGTACCATAATCCAATTAAACCCTATTTCTGAGGTGTCTATGTGTGGCCGTTATGTTTTGGAACCCCGCAAGCTGGACCGCATCATCAAGGTGTTGTCTTTGCCTCTACCGGGCTTCGAGGCACACTTTAATATCAGCCCCGGCCAGAATGTGCCGATTATCCGGGATGTCGGTGCTGGCCCTGAATGGATTACAGCGCGATGGGGGTTGATTCCGCATTGGGCCAAGGAAGCCAAGGCCACCTACAGCACTTTCAACGCCAGAGTCGAAACAGCCAACCAGAAGCCCACCTTTCGGGATTCATGGAAGCATCGGCGCAGTATTTACAGGCAAACTGACGATGTGGCGCTTCTGTGCTAGAATTTTAGGAAGGAGTAAAACCCTACGATGACGACGGCAAACCTTTCGAGGAAACGCTAACGCGGGTCACCAAGAAATAACCGGATATTCGAACCAATCAGAAACGAGGACGCTAACATGAATAGAATCTCGCCGGAATGTTGTGAAGAATCCCAAATCACCAACAAAACTGAATTACAGAGGTGTCTTGAGGCACTCAAAGATGTTCAAGGTATGGAAATGGAAGGCCTACGCATTCGGCAGGGATATCTGGAAACCACTCACGGAATATGGGGTGCAATGATACATGAGGATCAAGAATTAAATGCGCTTTATAACGATACCAGGCTTACAATTCAAAGACAAATAAACGAATTAAGAAGATCAAGAACAGTTGAATAAATAGAATTAATGTATTTTGGCAGGAACTATAATAGCTTCTTATTTATTATCTTTTACAAGGTTTATGCTTGCGGGTGTTAGCGGATAAATGGGTGGATGTTCATTAAACCATTGTTCTATATTTTCCATGCTCGTAGGATCATCACATTTCATATTGACATAGCGATGTAAATAATCAAGCATATCTTCAGCAATAACAATTAAGTATTGGTCGTTAATGACAGATAAGTTTTTATATTTTCCGCAGTCTATTTTATGAGCCATAATGACACGGTAAAGATTTTTTAAATCTTCTTTTTTCCAAGTCGGGGGGTTGGCAGAAAGGTTATGGATAGCCCCGTTTCTAAGTATCTGTGTCAGTGTGCTTGATATATTATCGTTATTTAAACTATCTATATGATTACATTTTAGAAAATCATTGAAGGATTTTTTTAACAATATACTTGACGATCTTTGATTTGAAATGGCGCAGAACAAGAAATCTGCAAACGTTGCAATAAGCACAAAGGAGAACGCGGTTCTTAATTTTATTATTTTCTGTAGCTCTTCAACGCGTTCATTTATGTATGATTTTATCTCATTAGAATTCCATTGCTTTTTTTCTTCAAAATTACCGCCACTGGCTGACAGGGTAATTGAAGATTGGTTACCAATATTGCTTACTGGATACCTCATTACAGGTACATTCAAAAAACTCCAATCTGACCTATTCAAAAATGATCCTGTCTTTTTATGACCTTTAATCAGCTCAGAAAACCACTCTATCGCCGAGCATAATTTATGGTGAGAGCGCATAAAAGCCTCTAAACGAACAAAACAAGTCTATACATAAAAGAAGCCACCCACTACCCCTGCTGCGGCCTGAAAAATACATTACTTAAAAAACCTTGCGTGGAAGCCATTTGGGTCAGGTGTTGTTTGGCCCTCTAAAGCATTATGGCTATCAAATATATCAACCCCACCAAATATATTGGGCTGAGTATGCGCGATCACAGGCCCGTTAGGATCAGTTACATCAACACCACCGAATATATTCGGATGTGTTGAATTTGATAACATCCCATTAGGTTCGTGATGATCCATGCCACCGAAAATATTAGGTGTAGCATAATCAATTGGTTGCCCATTTTGGAAGGTGTCTTGTCCACCAAATATGTTTGGCTGAGTATGCGCTGTAATGTGACCACTGGAATCTGTGATATTCACACCACCAAAAATATTTGCTAAAACTGAGAAGATATCATCCATTTTCATCCCCTTTAATTTGTTTAATACTAGCCACAAACTTTTCTACCTCTTTTTCATGCTTACCTATAAGTTTCCGTGTCTTCTTGAGAGATATGATGTAATAATCAATTTCGTAGCCATTTGCCGTAATATCTGTGAGTATTGTAGGAATTGCTATCACATTTAATTCGCTGAATTTTTCGGAAACGTACTTCGCTGTCTGGCATTCACACTGTCCGACTTGATCCGTAATAACGTCATACTTTTTCAAGAAATCAAGTAGCAATTCAACATACTGATCTTTTTGTGCAGATTTTTTTTCAGCTTTGTCGTTGATGTTTTTTGAGAACGTTGCATAGCTGGCAACCGCAGCGGGAATACCAATAAGCGGATTAAGACCTGCGAGGAACCCAGAACCAACCAATCGCGAAAAAGATCCCCAATCAACGTCATCACTATCGGTAGATGCTAGCACGTGAAAATTAGCCTGAAGCCAATTACGAATCTGTTCAAATTCTTTTAATTCAGAAATAACATGAGAAAAATGACCACAGATAATTCCTGAAATTTTTGTTATCTGAGTTTCACGAAGATCTGCGTTTAGAGCGTACCTTGATGTCAGGTGAGAAAATGGCTTATCTGTAAAAATCATGGACACTTGATCATCGTAGTATTGAATAATAAGCTTGGCAATTTCGTTAGCTGCGCTACTTACACCTCTTTGGATATTACTAAAATTTGCTGCGTCTAATAAAGATTTAATAAATGAGATATAAGCTTCCTTTTCGTTTCTTTGCTTCTCTATTTCATAAACTTCAATTATACGATTTACCTTACCAATCTGGCCGATGAAGCAAGAATAAGTTATTTGGAAAGACAGATCAGCAAACACATCTGCAGCATTCTCGTGAAATTCCTTTACCTGAATTATTTGTTTTGAGTAGTCTCTAGGCTTCGGTTTAGGGGATATCACTTCCACTTTTGCAAGGGCGACTTCGTTGGCGTCAGAATTGGATATAGGCTGTACACCTACAGAGGCAACTGCGTGGGTGTCAGGCTGTGGCGCTGATGACACATAGTTTCCATCGATACTAGGATTCCTGCGCCGTTGTCCAAGCAGATAGCCTACCAGCAGAACCACAAACATTGCCAACACTATGATTACAATGCTCTTGATTCCCATGGGTCATTATCTCTGGCAGCAAAGCGTATCAGATTTATCTGATTTGGCTAAAGTTACACTCGCAACGTATCTTTCTTGATCAGCCATAAACTGGCCCCCCATTATGATTTCATAACCTACAGCAAGTCATACCCCTTCGCAAGCTATGCCGCGATGGAAGTATTCCCTCGCGAAATCTCTTCCGTCTGGCGTGTAGGAAGGGCGGTGACTACGGTTATTGAAAGCTAAGAGGCGGTAACACGCATCCCCAGTACCGCATTGGCCCCAAGGGAACGGGCATGTTCCGCCAGTTGTTCCAGAGCATCATCGCGGGTCTGGGCAATCATTTTTAAGTAGCCTGACTGTTTTCCGCCAAAGACGGCACGAACACCCCCCATAAAATTGCCGACAAAATTACGGGAACGCACCCCTGTGCCATAGACCGGCCCAATGACCCGAACCACGCGCATACCGGGGCATTCGTTGATGGTGAGAATGAGTACATTATTTTCCGCCATAATCCCCTTCATCATTCATCACACGTCCAGCACCACCCCGACCTTGGGTCAGTTTGTTAAAGCGTTCCCGCTTGGCGGCACATCTGACGCAGCGAACAGCCTGTACCGCCTGTATCCGTTCGGGGGGAATGATATCGGCACAATCCAGACAATAGCGATTCCCCTGTGCGTCTTCGTCAGGTTCTTCGTGGGGCACCAAGGCTTCACGTTGTCTCGCCAAGGCTTCCATCAGGTGTTCTTCCGTATTCTTTGCGCCTACATCTGCCTCATCAGCCAAACGCTCACCCTGAATCATAGTCGCCCTTTACTGAATCAAAATAGGCTGTTTTGCCTATAATCGTGCTTACCCACCTTTGGGCCGTCGACCCCGTCTGGCTTTTCCGTGCTCTTCCAGTAAGGCTTCACCACGCACCGAAAGGTCGGCTGCGTCAGCGGAATCTGCCAGCACCTTCTCAATGGCCGCTATGTAATGTCGATGATCCCATTCGGGGGCGATGACCTTCGCCGCCCGTCCAAAACGTTTTTCAAGCTCAAGGTTTCTTTTCCGCACGGTAGGGGTTTGCATGATCTTTTTCTTGGCGGACTCAATCTTGGCGAGCGCGGCCCTCTGACGTTCAAGAATTTCCGCCTGCTTCTTTTCCAAATCCGCCAGCCGTTGCTCTGCGGTACGACGAATACGTTTTTTCACTTCTGTCATGGCCTATTCCTCTAACTGTTCACTTTGTCTGCAAATTCTTTACCTGCCTTAAACTTTACACTCTTTTTGGCGGGAATATCGATTTCCTGTCCTGTCGCCGGATTGCGGCCTTTACGGGCAGGTTTTTCCACGACCTCAAAAGTACAGAAACCCGGAAAAACAATCTTTCCGGCTGACGGCAATTCCGCTTCCAGCGTATGCCGAAAAGCCTGAAAAAACTTCTCGACATCTGTTTTGGACATTTCGCCGTGACGTGACAGGGCGGATATAAATTCGGATTTGTTCATGGATACCATCCTTTGGATGTAATGAGTAGAAACAACTTAGACGATAAAAGCCTAGTCTGCAATTCGTGGTTTTTACACAGGCCCAAGACTTTTTCAAGAGGATAAACTACAAACCCCTCACAGCATCCACCAAGACTTTGCCCGAAATATGCGTGAAACGCTTCATCATCTGTGTCGATTTATGCCCCGTAATGGCCTGCACGGTCATGATGGTTTATCCATCACCCCAACAGTTTTGCCAAATCTTCCGCTTTCAAATGCGTGTACCGCTTCAGCATTTGCAAGGTTTTATGGCCGGTGATGGCGGCAACCTGCATTTCGCGTAAGCCTTTCTCAAAAAAGCGGCTGGTGGCTTCGTGGCGTAAGTCATGAAAGCGTAAGTCATCGATTTCCGCGCGTTTGCAGGCTCTAGCAAAAGCTTGATGGATGCCTTCATAGGTTGTGCCAAATACCCGCCCATCCATGGATCTTGGCAAGCCCTGCAAAACCTGAATGGCTCTACTGGAAAGCGGAACAGTTCTAGCCTCGCCGTTCTTGGTTTTGGGCAGGTGTGCGGTACGCTTGTTTAGATCAACGTCTGACCATTGCAGGCCATCGCTCACTCTAACTTTAACCTTGTGACCGTCAGTGTCTTTTATATACTTCCAACTTTCTAGTATTTCACCGGCGCGCATCGCGGTTTCAATGGCGAAAATGACGACGGGTTGCAGCCAAGCATTTTGTGCATTGGTGCAAGCATCCAGTAGTCTTTTCTCTTCATCATCCACTAGGCGACGATCTCTTGCAGCAGGTAATGCAGGCTTCTTTACAAGTGCAGTAGGGATGCCACCCGGAAGAGCAATACCCCATTCCATAGCCGCCATTTTCAATGCGCGTTGCAACAAACCTAACTCATGTTTTATGGATTGCGTACCGATCAAGCGCCCCGTCTTTTCGCTGATTGTGGATAGGCGTTTGTCTCTATATTTTGCAATTATGGAAGAATTGATCGCAGCAAGCGAATATTTGCCTAATCCAGCCTGTAATACCTTGATTCTGGATAGTTCTTTGTGTCCACCCTTGAGATTTTGCAGCACTTCATCTGCATATCTGGACAGTAGATCATGTACGGTAGTCTGTTCGGATTCCGTGCGCTGAACAAAAACCCCTCGCATCATTTCAGATTCTGTAACGGTTGCCCATTCTTTGGCTTCAGCTTTGGTCCTGAATGTTTTGACTTGTAGCGGGAAACCTTTGCGCTTGATCTGGGCTTGCCAGCCTATTGTGATGCCATCCCGATCTTCTCGTGAACGAATGGTTGCCATATTTGCCGCCTCAGTTTTTGACTAAGTATGGCGCTAGGGTGGCATAAATTCATTTTTGCATCAACTGAAAATTGTAACTTACTGTTTTATATGGTGCGCCTGAAGGGACTCGAACCCCTGACCTACGGCTTAGAAGGCCGTTGCTCTATCCGGTTGAGCTACAGGCGCATGAACAAACAACAGATGCTTGCACAAGGCCACTTATTGTAAAGTAGGCATCGTGATCAGGGAAGGGCGCAGATCTGCAGTTTAGTAACCAAAACGTAACCCGTGGAGTGGCCAATGGACAAAAGCCTTATTCTGGAAAGTAGCTTTTCGCCCCAGGGCGATCAGCCGGAGGCGATTCGTCAGCTGGTCCAGGGACTGACGGATGGAGAATTTTTCCAGACTCTTCTGGGTGTGACGGGTTCTGGCAAGACTTTTACGGTTGCCAATGTCATTGCCACGACTCAGCGCCCGGCCATTATCATGGCCCCCAACAAGACGCTGGCGGCGCAGCTCTATGCGGAAATGCGCAGCTTTTTTCCGCATAACGCCGTCGCGTACTTTGTCAGTTATTACGATTATTATCAGCCGGAGGCCTATGTCCCGTCTTCGGACACGTTTATTGAAAAAGATGCTTCCATTAATGACCACATTGAGCAGATGCGACTTTCCGCGACGAAAGCTTTGCTGGAACGGCCTGATGTCATTATTGTGGCGACAGTCTCGGCCATATACGGGCTGGGTGACCCCGCTTCTTACCATGGCATGATTTTGCATTTGCGCGAATCCGATTTCATGGATCAGCGTGCGATTCTTCAGCGACTGGCAGAAATGCAGTACACCCGTAACCAATTGGAATTGAAACGCGGTAACTTTCGGGTTAACGGCGATGTGATTGATATTTGGCCGGCAGAAAGTGAAGACGAAGCAGTGCGGGTGGAATTATTCGGGGAGGAAATTGAACGGGTTTCGCTTTTTGATCCGCTCACGGGGAAAACCATTGTGCGTTTGCCGCGCTATACCATTTATCCCAAAAGCCATTATGTGACCCCCCGAGAGAAAATTCTGGAAGCTCTGGACAGTATCAAGGATGAATTGCGGCAGCGTCTTGAAGATCTGCGCAAGGCCAACAAACTGGTAGAAGCCCAACGCCTGGAGCAACGCACCCGTTTTGATCTGGAGATGATGGCAGAGTTGGGATATTGCTCGGGTATTGAAAATTATTCCCGCTATTTATCGGGAAGAACCGCCGGGCAGGCACCGCCCACCTTGATGGATTACCTGCCACCCAATGCGTTGCTATTCATTGATGAATCTCACGTCACGGTGCCCCAGTTCGGGGGGATGTACAAGGGGGATCGCTCCCGCAAGGAAACCCTGGTGGAATATGGCTTCCGCCTGCCTTCTGCGCTGGATAATAGACCCCTGATGTTTCCTGAGTTTGAAGCGCTCATGCCCCAGACCATCATGATTTCGGCAACTCCCGGACCCTATGAAATGGAGCACTCCGGGCAGATTGTCGAGCAGGTGGTGCGGCCTACCGGGTTAGTGGATCCGCTCGTGGAAGTACGCCCGGCAAAAGGCCAGGTCGATGACTTGATTAATGAAATCCATGTGGTCATCCGCAGTGGCTGGCGCATTCTGGTCACCACCCTGACCAAGCGCATGGCGGAAGACTTGACCGATTATTTGCACGACCTGGGTATCAAATGCCGCTATTTGCATTCTGATATTGAAACGGTTGAACGGGTGGAAATTATTCGGGATTTACGCGCAGGCGTTTTTGATGTGCTGATTGGCATTAACCTGCTGCGTGAGGGGCTGGATATGCCCGAAGTAGCGTTGGTGGCGATTCTGGATGCAGACAAGGAGGGCTTTCTGCGCTCGGAACGCTCGTTGATTCAGACCATTGGCCGGGCAGCCCGGAATTTGCACGGTCGCGCCATTTTGTACGCGGATCAGATCACCAAATCCATGGCGGCGGCCATGGCAGAAACGGATCGTCGCCGTGAAAAGCAGGTTCAGTTTAACGAAGCCCATCATATTATCCCCAAGGGTATTGTGAAGCCGGTGACTGATATTATTGAGGGGGTTTATCGCCGCAATGCTCAACCTGCGGCGAAGGTGGCGGAGAAAAACAGTACTTACCGCCTGCTCAATGATCCCAAAGCAGTTGCCAAAAAAATCAAGGAGCTGGAGGAGGAAATGTTCCGCCATGCGCGCAACCTGGAGTTTGAGCAGGCGGCAGCATTGCGGGACCAAATAAAAAAACTGGAAACCCGTCTTCTGGGTACCGATCTGGAAGTGTCTTTGTTAGAAGACTAATGCCGGATCAGTTGGATCATTCCTAATAAATCAGCGGCTTTCTTTCGGTCCAGTGCCTGGTACCAGGAAAAATGGCTCCTGATCAGCAGGCATTTCTGCCAGTTCGGCATCAGTCAGGCGGGCGTACACTTCAATGTTGTAGCCCGTAGGATCCCGCAGCCAAAGTTCATGGAGAGGCATTCCTCGCCAGGTGGTGCGGGGTGGTTTAACAATTTCGGCACCCGCCGCCATGGCGCGATGATAACTTTCGATGACTGCCGCCCGGTCTTTCACGCCCAGCCCCACATGATAAAGGCTATAAGTATCCAGCGTTTCTCCCCGGTCATTCACCAGAATAACGAGATTCAGGCACAAATGCGGGACGATGAAGGTGCTGAAGCGTGCCGTGCTTTGTTTGGGCGCGACCCCCAGAAAGTGCTCGTAAAAGCGGGTGCTTTCAGCCAGGTCGCTGACCCGGAAACTGAGATGAAATTCCTGGGCAGCAGGAATCATCACTGGGTTCTGATTGACTGTATCCATTCACTCAGAGCTCCATAGTGCCGATACGATTCAGTTCCTGCCTTAACTGTGCGGGATCTTTTTCGAGCCATTCAGCAACAGGCAATTTCAGCAAGGCGTCAATGCGGTGCCGGAGAATACGGTATGCTGTTTGAAAAGCCGCATCAATTTCTGCTTCGCTGCCGGTGGCCTTGGCCGGATCTTCCACACGCCAATGCGCACGAATGGCGGGTCCGAGGTAGGCGGGGCAGGCCTCGCCAGCAGCACTGGCACAAACCGTAATGACAATGTCCGGCGTGGTGTTAAGTTCATCCCAGGATTTGCTGCTCAGGCCTTCTGTGGCAAAGCCTTCCTGCTGGAGAAGCTGTATCGAACGCGGATGGACATAACCCGCAGGATGGCTTCCGGCACTGGTCGCGTGCAGACGTGAATCCGCCAGTCCGTTCATGGTGACTTCTGCAAGAATGGAACGACAGGAATTTCCGGTGCAAAGAAACAGGATTTCAGGAGTTTTCATGGAGAATTTCCTCGTCAAGTGACAGATCTGCAGGTTGGGGTAAAGAACAATTCTGGGTACCACGACAGCAATTTTCTGTCAGATAGGCGACTAATGCCCGAACTACGCTCATGTCAGCCCGATAACGTTGATAACGACCCTCGCGTTGCACCGTAACCAGACCGGCATGTTGAAGACTTTTCAAATGAAAGGAAATGCCGTTGTGGGGTTGGTCCAGATGCTCGGCAATCTCACCGGAAACCAGTCCTGTGGGTTCCTGTTCAACGAGCAAGCGGAAAATTTCCAGGCGCACGGGAGAGGCAAGCGATTCCAGTTGCTGAACAATATTTTCCGTTTCTTTTGAAATTTCCATAATTCTACCCACGAACATTTCTTGTAGTATTGACAAGTATCAACGCCTCGTCAAGACTAACGTCACTTTCCAATCGCCTGGAGTATAGCCCCATGCTGGCCGTGGTCATTTTTCTCGTCACCCTGATTTTGGTCATCTGGCAACCCAAAGGCCTGAGCATAGGCTGGAGTGCCATGGGCGGGGCGGTCGTTGCCTTGGCTACGGGCGTCATTACCTGGAGTGATATTCCCATTGTTTGGCATATTGTCTGGGATGCTACCTTCACCTTTGTAGCCCTGATTATCATTTCCCTGATTCTTGACGAAGCCGGATTTTTCCACTGGGCAGCCCTGCATGTGGCGCGTTGGGGCGGGGGACGCGGTCGCCTGCTCTTTGTACTGATTGTATTGTTAGGTGCCTGTATTGCTGCGGTATTTGCCAATGATGGTGCCGCTCTTTTGTTGACGCCCATTGTGATGGCCATTTTACTCCGTCTGGATTTTTCACCCACAGCGACTTTTGCTTTTATTATTGCTACCGGCTTTGTCGCAGATACCACCAGTTTACCGTTAATGATTTCCAACCTGGTGAACATCGTCAGCGCCAACTATTTTAATATTACCTTTTCACAATATGCGACCGTCATGGTGCCCGTTGATATTGTGGCATTGCTTTCCACTTTAGCCGTCCTCTGGCTGTATTTCCGGCGCAGTTTGCCAGGCAGCTATCCTACGGCGCATTTGCCGGATCCTGCGACGGTCATTAAAGATCATCTGGTGTTTCGTGCCAGTTTTCCGGTGCTTATCTTATTGTTGGTGGCCTATTTTGTGACGGCGCACTGGAATGTACCCGTGTCGGTAGTCACCGGAACTGGAGCCCTGATCATGTTGGCTTTGGCTGGTCGCTGGTTGCAGGGTGGTCGCGATGCACAAATTCCGGTGCGCAAGGTGTTGCGCGGTGCCCCCTGGGCCATTGTGGTGTTCAGTCTGGGGATGTACCTGGTGGTTTATGGTTTACGCAATGCCGGACTGATCCATTATGTGACCATAGCGCTCCATGATTTTGCCAGCCATGGTCCGGTAGTGGCGGCGCTGGGCACCGGTTTTATGGCCGCGCTGCTTTCTTCGATTATGAACAATATGCCCGCTGTGCTGGTGGGTGCGCTGGCCATTCATCATCTGCCTGTCACGGCAGATCCCATGCTCCGTGAAATCATGATTTATGCCAACATCATCGGTTGCGATCTGGGGCCGAAGTTTACTCCCATCGGTAGTCTGGCCACCTTGCTCTGGTTGCATGTGCTCAGCCGTAAGGGTGTCACCGTGGGATGGGGGCAATATATGAAAACCGGTTTGATCATCACTCCACCCGTGTTGTTTCTGAGCCTGTTGATGCTGGCCTGGTGGCTGCCTCTGGTCTAATGTCTTGGCGACTTGACGTTTGGGTCGCTATTTCCTAAAATTTATACCAACCAGACGGTATGTAATAACAGGAGATAGTGATGCAGCTCAATACCGATTGGTCCAAAACTGTGGTCATTTACACCCCGGACTTACCCTGGCAGGGTTCTCCGGCAGAGGGCGTTCAGCGCCGTTTGCTGGAGCGGGACGGGGAGGAAGCAGCCCGTGCGACTTCCGTGGTACGTTATGTACCCGGTGCTCATTTTCCAGAACACCAACACCCTCTGGGTGAAGAAATTTTTGTTCTGACGGGTACGTTTTCCGATGAGACAGGAAGTTATGGTCCTGGGACTTATTTGCGTAATCCTCCTGGTTCTGCCCATGCCCCTTATTCAGATGAGGGCTGCATCCTTTTTGTAAAGTTGCGCCACTTCAATCCTCGGGATCTACAGCCGGTACGGGTCAATATGGCCCAGGCGCGTTGGTCATCCGGTCTGGTAGATGGCCTCACGGTACTCCCCCTGGCTGACTTTGAGGGAGAGCACACCGCCCTGGTGCGCTGGCAGCCGGAAACTTATTTTCAGGCACATCGTCATTATGGCGGTGAAGAAATACTGGTTTTGGAGGGAATATTTGCCGATGAGCACGGCGAATATCCTGCCGGAACCTGGATGCGTAGCCCCCATTGGAGTGCCCACCAGCCTTTCAGCAAGGAAGGTTGTCTGATTCTGGTTAAAACGGGCCATCTGCCTTTGTCGGCAGATGGCAGTTAAGTACACACGATAAGTGATTTAAGGAGATATTATGACGAAAGCCTATGCAGCCCAATCATCCACCAGCCCTTTAGCCCCGCATGAAATTGAAAGACGTCAGCCGGGTCTGGATGATGTCAAAATTGAGATTCTTTACTGCGGTGTCTGCCATTCCGATTTGCACACGGCCCGTAATGAGTGGAAAAACACGATTTATCCCTCAGTGCCTGGTCATGAAATTGTCGGCAGGGTGGTGGCTGTCGGTGATCAGGTCAAAAATTTCAAAGTAGGTGATTTTGCAGGCGTCGGTTGTATGGTGGACAGTTGCGGACACTGCAGCTCCTGTGACGAGGGTGAAGAACAATATTGCGAGAATGGTTTTACCGGAACGTATAATGGCCCGGTATTTGGCGGAGAGAATACGTTTGGGGGTTATTCTCAAAGCGTGGTCGTCAAGGAGTCTTTTGTACTGAAAGTTCGCCATGACGAGAAAAATCTGGCCAGTGTGGCTCCGTTGCTTTGTGCGGGCATCACCACTTACTCGCCGTTACGTCATTGGCAGGTGGGGCCGGGTAAAAAGGTTGGTATTGTTGGTTTGGGTGGATTGGGTCATATGGGAGTCAAGCTGGCCCATGCGATGGGGGCTCATGTCGTTTTATTTACGACCTCACCCGGTAAAATCGAAGATGGTAAACGTCTGGGCGCTGATGAGGTCTGCATTTCCACGGATCCCAAACAAATGGCTCAGCAGGCCAACAGCTTTGATTTTATCCTCAATACGGTGGCCGCTTCTCATAATCTGGATGCCTTTCTGAGCCTGCTGAAGCGGGATGGCACCATGACGCTGGTGGGTGTTCCCGCTGAGCCACATCCTTCTCCGGAAGTCTTTAACCTGATATTCAAACGTCGTCAGCTGGCGGGTTCGCTCATTGGCGGTATTCGTGAAACCCAGGAAATGCTCGACTTTTGTGCAGAACATGGAATTGGTTCGGATATTGAAATGATTCCCATGGACTACATCAACACGGCCTATGAACGGATGCTGAAAAGCGACGTTAAGTACCGTTTTGTCATTGATATGGCTACCCTGTAACAAGGGCTCCGAAAGATGTACCTACCGGGCCTGCCACAGCGGGCCCGGTCACAAGACCCTGTTTCTCCCTTCCTGCTTATTGTTCGCGTTGTGCCTTAGGTCCGAATTGGCTACCATGCACAGCATCAAGCGCGTGCACGTCGAGACCTATGAGCAAATACATTTTCGTTACTGGTGGTGTGGTTTCTTCGTTGGGCAAGGGTGCCGCCGGCGCGGCTCTTGCTGCGTTGCTGGAGGCGCGCGGGCTCAAAGTAACCATGATGAAGCTGGACCCGTATATTAACGTAGATCCGGGTACCATGAGCCCTTTTCAGCATGGCGAAGTGTTTGTCACCGCAGATGGTGCGGAAACTGATCTGGATCTCGGTCACTACGAGCGTTTCATTTCGACCCGCATGACCAAGCGCAACAATTTCACGACCGGTCTGGTCTATCAGACAGTGATTGAAAAAGAACGTCGTGGTGATTATCTGGGCCGCACCGTGCAGGTTATTCCCCATGTGACCGACGAAATTAAACGCCGGATTCGTATTGGTGCCAATGATGCGGATGTGGCTTTGGTGGAAATCGGTGGAACAGTGGGTGACATTGAATCTCAACCGTTCCTGGAAGCCATCCGCCAGATGGCCGTGGAAGAAGGGCGCGGCAATACCCTGTTCATGCATCTGACCCTGGTACCTTATCTGCCCTCAGCTGGTGAAATGAAAACCAAGCCGACCCAGCATTCGGTGCGCGAGTTGCGCGCTATTGGTATTCAACCCGATGTACTGTTGTGTCGGGCAGATCGCCCGATCCCGGAAGATCATCGCGCCAAAATCGCCCTGTTTTCCAATCTCACTGAAAAAGCCGTCATTTCAGCCATTGATACAGACAGTATTTACCGTCTGCCGTTACTTTTCCATGATCAGGGGTTGGATGATCTGGTGTTGCAGGACCTGGGTCTGCAGGCCCCGGCACCGGATCTCAGCGCGTGGCAGGGGATTATTCATGCCCTGGAAAATCCCGAAGGGGAGATTGTCATTGCCCTGGTCGGTAAGTATGTGGGGCTGACCGAGTCTTACAAGTCGCTGGCGGAAGCCCTGTTACATGCGGGATTGCGGGCCCGGCGCAAGGTGCATTTTCTCTATGTGGATGCTGAAGATATTGAATCCCAGGGTACGGGCATACTGGCTGAAGTCGATGCGGTACTGGTACCTGGTGGATTTGGCGGGCGTGGTACAGAGGGAAAAATTACCGCAATTCGTTATGCGCGAGAAAATAAAGTGCCCTATCTGGGAATTTGTCTGGGAATGCAGTTGGCTGTAGTGGAATTTGCCCGCCATTGCGCAGGGCTGGCCAATGCCAACAGTTCCGAGCTGGACCCGGAAACGCCGGACCCGGTGATTACCCTGATGACCGAATGGTCTGATCCCGAAGGTAATACGGCTTATCGGGAAGAGGGCGGCAAGCTGGGGGGAACCATGCGTCTCGGTGAGCAGGAATGTACTTTGCAGCCGGACAGTCTGGTCTCTAAAGCCTATGCCCAAACCGCCATTTATGAGCGCCACCGCCACCGTTTTGAATTCAATAACCGCTATCGAGCGCCTTTGGCGGCGGCTGGTTTGCAATATACCGGCTTTTCGGCGGATAGTGCTTTGGTCGAGGTGGTGGAATTGCGGGATCATCCCTGGTTTCTGGGTTGTCAGTTTCACCCTGAATTTACCAGTAACCCGCGTCAGGGCCATCCGCTTTTTGATGCCTTCATGGCGGCGGCTGTTACCCAGCGGGAGAAACAGTCATGAATCTGTGCGGTTTCGAGGTCGGGCTGGATCGTCCTTTCTTTCTGATTGCGGGCCCTTGCGCCATAGAAAGTGAAAAACTGGCCTTGCAGACGGCGGAAACGCTCCGGGACATCTGTCATCGCCTGGATATTCCCTTTATTTACAAAAGCTCTTATGACAAGGCGAATCGTTCTTCGGGCACCAGTTTTCGCGGTCCGGGCATGGACGAAGGTCTGCGGATTCTCGAAAAAGTGCGCCGGGAGTTGGGCGTGCCCGTCATTACCGATGTCCATGAAAAAGAGCATGTGAAGGCGGTTGCCGAGGTCGTGGATGTCCTCCAGACTCCTGCTTTTTTATGTCGTCAGACCGACTTTATTCAGGCTGTGGCTGCAGCCGGAAAGCCGGTCAATATTAAAAAAGGCCAGTTTCTGGCACCTTGGGACATGCTTCATGTTGCCGCAAAAGCCAAGGCGACGGGTAATGCCCAGATTATGGTCTGCGAGCGGGGCGCTTCTTTCGGATACAATAACCTGGTTTCGGATATGCGCTCCCTGGCGGTGATGCGCCAGACTGACTGCCCGGTTGTTTTTGATGCGACTCATTCCGTGCAACTGCCGGGAGGGCAGGGAGATCGTTCCGGCGGGCAGCGGGAGTTTGTACCGGTACTGGCCAGATCCGCTGTAGCTGCGGGGGTGTCCGGTCTGTTTATGGAAACCCACCCGCGTCCTGCCGAAGCCCTGTCTGATGGTCCCAATGCCTGGCCACTGGGTCGGCTGGAAAGCCTGCTGCGCACCCTTCAACACATCGACCAGATGGTCAAAGCCCAAGATTTTCCTGAAAATCATCCTGAGGATTTAATATGAACGCCATTGTCCGCATTCAAGGTCGTGAAGTACTGGATTCACGTGGTAATCCTACTGTAGAAGCCGAAGTTCATCTGGAAAATGGGGCCACGGGACGCGCCATTGTTCCCAGTGGGGCATCGACGGGTGAGCGGGAGGCCATGGAATTGCGGGACGGCGGCTCACGTTATGGTGGCAAGGGCGTACGCAAGGCGGTAGAGCACGTTAACGGTGAAATTCAGGATGCCCTGTTGGGGATGGAAGCGGAAGATCAGGAGCATCTGGATGCTGCCATGTGCGCCCTGGACGGTACTGAAAACAAGTCCCGTCTGGGTGCCAACGCCATTCTGAGTGTTTCCCTGGCCGCTGCCCATGCCGCCGCCCACGCCGCCGGACAGCCGCTCTATCGTTATATTGGTGGCCTGGGTCCGGTACAGTTGCCGGTACCCATGATGAATGTCATTAACGGCGGTGCCCATGCTGATAATGATGTGGATATGCAGGAATTCATGCTGATTCCTGCGGGTGCGGAATCGTTTTCGGAAGCTTTGCAGATGGGTGTGGAAGTGTTTCACAGCCTTAAAGGGGTCTTGCAGAAGAAAGGGTTAGCGACAACGGTAGGCGATGAAGGGGGTTTCGCCCCGAACCTGCCTTCCAATGAAGCGGCCCTGGAATTGCTGATGGATGCCATTACCCAGGCCGGTTATCAACCGGGTAAGGACATTTGGCTGGGTATGGATGTGGCCTCCAGCGAATTTTATCGGGATGGTCGTTATCATCTGGCCAGCGAAAAACGTGAATTAAGCAGTGCAGAATTTGTGGATTATTTGGCTGCGCTGGCCGATCGTTATCCCTTGATCAGCATTGAAGACGGTATGGACCAGAATGACTGGGAGGGCTGGATTACCCTGACAGATCGTTTGGGCGACCGTCTGCAACTGGTGGGTGATGATATTTTTGTGACGAATACCGCCATTTTGCGTGAAGGGATTGAGCGCGGTGTGGGCAATAGTATTTTGATTAAACTCAATCAGATTGGGACGTTATCAGAAACCCTGGCGGCCATTGAAATGGCAAAAACCCATTGTTATACCGCCATAGTGTCGCATCGTTCGGGTGAAACTGAGGACACGACCTTGGCGGATGTGGCCGTGGCCACGGGTTGTGGACAAATTAAAACCGGTTCTTTGTCACGTACTGATCGGGTGGCCAAATATAATCGTCTTTTGCGTATTGAAGAAGAATTGGGTGAGGTCGCACGTTATCCAGGACTTGCAACTTTTTATAATCTCGACTAAAAGGTAGATATTATAGAGCGTTTGCAAAGACGCTTGCATTTCCCGGAGATTATTTCGATATGTTTGATTGGGCGCAGTTCAAAGCCAAAGTGAATACGGCAAAATCAGAAATGCGCCTGGTTGATTTCATGTTGCTCGCCGCTTTATGTGCTTTACAATACCCACTGTGGTTTGGAACGGGTAGCTGGTTGAATGTGGGTGAATTACATCACAAACTGGAGAGCAAAGAAGTGGTTTTGAAAAAGCTGGAAACGCGCAATGATCATCTGGAAGCCAAGGTGGTCAGCCTCCAAAGCGGGGATCGCGCCGTAGAAGAGCTGGCGCGCCGCCATTTGGGTATGGTCAGTAAAGGCGAAATTTTCGTCTGGGTGATTCCGGCAACGGAAAACTCTTAAACAAACCGCCTGATCCTATCCGGGTAAGGCGGTGTTGTCATTCAGGCCCGGTCTATATACGTCCCATCAGTGGTATTTACCCGGATTTTCTCTCCGGAATTCACAAACTGGGGCACCATCACCGTAATACCCGTTTCCATACGCGCCGATTTGTAGGAGCCTGTTGCCGTCTGTCCTTTGATGGCCGGATCGGCTTCGGTCACTTCAAGAACGACCACTGAAGGTAATTCCACCCCAATGGGGCGATCATTATGCAAATTGACCTGAATTTCCGTGTTAGGCAATAAATACCCGGTCTGACCTTCCAGCAGGTCTTCGCTGAGAATGGATTGTTCAAAGTTTTCGTTATCCATGAATACGTATCCGGTGCTGTCAGCATATAAATATTGCATGGTTCTGGCTTCCACCACGGCCTTTTCCATGGTTTCACCCGAGCGGAAACGGGTATTGGATTTGGTCCCTGTTTCGATGTTTTTCATTTCGACCTGAACGAAGGCCCCGCCTTTGCCAGGCTTCACAAAATCCGTTTTGAGTACCCGCCAAAGCCCTTTTTCATGTTCCAGAATGTTGCCGGGGCGAATATCAAAGGCCGAAATCTTCATACCATCATCCTTGTGGGCATTCCCTTTAGAGGGCGTGAATTGTACCCTAGAGGCTTATTTCTGACCAGTCCGCTCCTTTAAGAGGTTTCTCATGTCTGACACGCACACCCAGCCCCTGGAAATTCGCCCCTTGATGATCAGTCGGAAGATGGAAATTGACTGGGCAGATGCTCATACCAGTGCTCTCAGTTTTGAATATCTGCGGGTGGAATGCCCCTGTGCGGAATGCAAAGGGCACACCCCGGATGAAGCCCGGGTGATCACCGGCAAGGAAGACGTGAGTATTGTCGATGTGTTGCCGGTTGGGAATTATGCCATTCAGATTCATTTCAGCGATGGCCACAGCACCGGGATTTTTACCTGGGAATATCTGCGTCGTCTGGATACGCAGCAGGCCGAGACAGTATAAAATCCCATTAAAGTGATGACGCAAGAACCCTCCGAAAACCCTGCCAATCAGGGGCTGGAATCTGATTCACCTTTTGATCTCCGGGAGTTTTTGCGCACGCTGACCAGTCAGCCCGGCATTTATCAGATGTACGGTGCCGGCAGACGCCTGCTTTATGTCGGTAAGGCGCGCAATCTGAAGCGTCGCGTCAGTTCTTACTTTCAGAAACAGCGGCATAGCCCCAAAACCCTCGCTATGCTGGCGCAGGTGCAACTTGTCGAAGTACTCGTCACCCATACGGAAACCGAGGCCCTGGTGCTTGAGGCGAATCTCATCAAGCGCCACCATCCTCCCTACAATATATTGCTGCGCGATGATAAAAGTTATCCGTATTTGTTGATTGAAACCGGTGAGTCTTTCCCGCAAATGAGTCTGCACCGTGGCGCACAAAAGAAAAAAGGGCATTATTTTGGTCCGTATCCGGCGGTGACGGCATTACGTGAAAGTATGGTGCTGCTGCAAAAGGCCTTTCGTCTGCGGACTTGTGAAGATCATACGTTTCGTAATCGCAGTCGCGCCTGCCTGCAATATCAGATTCAACGCTGTAGTGGCCCCTGTGTGGGGCATATTCTCCCCGAAGACTACGCCCGGGATGTGAATGATGCCGTCCGCTTTCTGGAGGGCAGGAGTGACGAGGCTATTCGCAATCTGGGTGAAAGGATGCAACAGGCGGCGGAACAGTTGAATTTTGAAGAAGCGGCCCGGCGTCGTGATCAAATCGCCGCCCTGTCCAAAATTCAGGAGCGCCAATATGTGGCACAAGCGGGTGGTGGCGATTTTGATGTGATTGCCCTGATCCAGGAAAACGGACAATGGGTCATTTTCATCAGCTTTATCCGCAATGGTCGTCAACTGGGTGGCAGGGCCTTATTCCCTCAGCATGCTGAAGACCTGCGCGGGCCGGATGTCATGGCAGGTTTTCTCATGCAGTTCTATAATAACAAGGATGTGCCGGGGAATCTTTTGATCAACATATTGCCTCGCAATGGCGCTGCAGTGACGGAGGCCTTGATAATCCAGTCCGGGCATAAGGTGGTTATGGATGCGCCGCAGCGGGGGCCCCGTAAACGCTGGATGGCTATGGCACATACCAATGCCGTGGGGGCATTGCGCCAGCGTACCCAGAACGCTCGTGCGGGGCGGCGAAGAATGATGTTGCTGCAGGAGTTTTTTGAGCTTCCTGAGTTGCCGCAGAGAGTGGAATGTTTTGATATCAGTCATACTCGTGGTGAGGCGGCAGTAGCTTCCTGCGTGGTTTTCGGTGAAGATGGTGCGATGAAGGAAGCCTATCGCCGTTTCAACATCCGTGATGTGACTGGTGGCGATGATTACGCGGCGATTGAGCAGGCGGTCTATCGACGCTATGGTCGTCTGCAAAAAGAAGGAATGGCGTTGCCAGAGATTGTTCTGGTAGATGGCGGACCAGGGCAACTGGCACGTGCCGAGGCGGCACTGGCGATGCTGGAAATCGATGAGATCCAGCTTTGCGGCGTATCCAAGGGGGCAACCCGCCGACCCGGTATGGAACTGTTGCATGTACCCGGTTGGCCGATGGCACGGCAGTTGCCGCCCGATGACCCTGCCTTGTTGGTCATTCAGGAAATCAGGGATGAGGCGCATCGTTTTGCGATTACCGGTCATCGTGCGCGGCGCAGCAAGAACCGTCAGGAGTCTGATCTGGATAGCATCACTGGCATTGGTTCCAAACGGCGCATGGCGTTGCTGCGCGCTTTTGGTGGGCTGAAGGGAGTTCGCGATGCGGGTCTGGACGATTTGCAAAGAGTGGAGGGAATTCATCAGGAATTGGCCCAACGCATTTATGATCATTTTCATTAAGGAAGTTAGCGGACTGTGATAAAGCGTTTACCCAATTATCTGACCATTCTCCGCATTCTGCTGGTGCCTATATTCGTCGCCCTGTTTTATTGGGGGGGTGAAGCAAGAACCTATGCAGCAACGGCTGTTTTTGCCATTGCCGCCATTACCGACTGGGCAGATGGTTATCTGGCGCGACGCTATCAGGGCGTTTCACCATTCGGAACCTTTCTGGACCCGGTGGCCGACAAGATCATGGTGGTGACCGCCCTGATACTTATTGCTTCTTCGCAAGAAATGACGCCAGTGCTGGCCGGGATACTCATCAGTGTGATCGTGGGCCGGGAAATTACCGTGTCCGCCCTGCGGGAATGGATGGCGGAACTCGGTGAGCGCAAAAAGGTGGCGGTGTCCTGGCTGGGGAAGGCCAAGGCGACCACCCAGATGCTGGCCATTTTATTTCTGGTATATCGCGAAGCGTTGTGGGGAGTGTCCGCCCGCATTGTGGGAATCGGGCTTTTAGTTGTCGCCGCCATCATGACCTTGTGGAGTATGCTCGGTTACCTGCAAGCTGCCTGGCCCAGTCTGATGGCCTCTGGCGCTGATCTTGACAAGGATGGGTGATACCTTTATCTTTGCGCCCATGCGGGAATAGCTCAGTGGTAGAGCACAACCTTGCCAAGGTTGGGGTCGCGAGTTCGAGCCTCGTTTCCCGCTCCAATATCGAGGGAAAGTTTTACGCTTTCCCTTTTCTTTTAAGGCTGGGTGGCAGAGTGGTCATGTAGCGGCCTGCAAAGCCGCGTACCCCGGTTCGATTCCGGGCCCAGCCTCCAATAAAATCAACCAATCTATTTTTTAAGAAGAGCCTGAGCCCCATGCAGGTAGCGGCCATCCCGGCCACATGACCTTGCAGATGCTGAAGCGCTATACTCACCCGCGAGTTAGGGATTTGGCGAGGATGCTGGGTGATGAATGAATGATGACCAGCTTAAACATATAGCCAGCGTGTTTAGCCTAATGGCTTTTGCAGAGTTCGGCGCTTTTGGCTATGCTGCAATAGATGCCCACCCTGTGGCATGGTTGGAGCTAGCACTTGCCGCAGTGGGGTTCGTCAACCTGCAATGGTTTGCCGTATGGGTGCTTTCGTTTCTCAAGGATAAAGAGGCCAAATCATGAGTGATTACTGGATTGCATTCATTATTGTGATGGGCGTGTCCAATTTGATTGGTGCTGGCGTGATTTGGTACCTCAAGCGTGAGCAAAAGGCAAACAATCATCAACATGGGCATGGGCATGGATGATTAACGTTTTGGCATTAGAAGGAAATAATTCATAATGACAAAAATCGACTCTTTTAAAGAACTGAGTAGGCAATCTCACGTATTCCATTGAATCAATCAAAGCGCTGAAACTCACTCATAACTGGCCAATTTTTGATGCTGCTTGACAGCCCAGAGGTAAGGCGGCTGATGAGTTATGTCATCTGCAATCACATTCGATTTAATCGTAATTTTCTTGATTTCATCCATCATATTCTATCTCTTGCAATGGGCCATATTTTACCATATGCATGATAAATTAGAATACTTGTCGTGTCGCCGTATTGATAAAAATTGACATTTTTATATAAATATGAGATAGATATAAAAAATATTCAACATTTGTTTATCATAAAAATAAATATTATTTGTCCAGCTTCAATGTTTTGTCATGTTTTATGAATCAGGAGGTTCGAACATGCCTGTGTCCAGGAAATCCGACACTTCTCAAAAAAACGCTCTAAAACGTGAAGGCGGACTCGTTGGCCTGATATTGGCCTGTGTAGGTGCATCTATAGGATCTGGCTGGTTATTTGGGCCTTTGTTCACGGCAAAAATGGCTGGCCCATTGGCCATTGGTTCCTGGATTCTGGGAGCGGCAGCCATTCTTTTGTTGGCCCTGGTGTTTGCCGAGTTGGCACCCATGATTCCGCGTGCCGGGGCGGTGGTCCATCTGGCTCATGTCGGCAATGGACCTATTGTTGGACATATGTGGAGCTGGATTTTATTTCTTTCTTACGCCTCCATCGCCCCATTGGAAGTGACGGCCGTATTAACCTATGCCAACAACTATTATCCGGGTCTATTGCAGCCGCATACCGATTTACTGAGTAGTTTCGGGTTTTTGATCGCCGTGATCATGCTCGGCTTGTTTGTGGTCACCAATTTCATGGTGATTGGCTGGGTACTCAGGATCAATAATGCGGCGACCTGGTGGAAAATTGGTATTCCTTTATTAACGGCGGTGATGTTGATTGTGGTGGCCTGGCACCCTGGAAACTTTCATATGCGCGCCCACAATACGCTGAGTGATGTGCATGGCATGTTCATCGCGATTGCCAGCGGTGGGGTCATATTCAGTTTGCTGGGTTTTCGTCATGCCATAGATTTGGCCGGGGAAAGTAAAAATCCCAAGCGGGATGTGCCTATTGCGGTTATCGGTTCGGTGCTGATTGCTTCGGCAGTCTACATCGCCGTTCAGGTTGCCTTTCTCGGTGCGGTGAATCCTGCAGATATTGCCAAAGATGGATGGGTACATTTGCATTTCCAGGGGGTGAATGGTCCCTTTGCAGCATTGGCAGCGGCGGTGGGCATTGGTTGGTTGGCGACCTTACTGTATGTGGATGCTTTTATTTCGCCAGCAGGTACAGGGCTGATTTACACGACCACTGCGGCGCGGGTTACTTTGGCTACGGCTGAAACCGGTGCGGCGCCCATGTGGCTGAACAAGATCAATCGCTATGGCGTTCCCTGGGTGACGCTTATTCTTTTGTTCCTGGTCGGCATTATATTTTTTCTGCCTTTCCCATCCTGGCAGAAAATGGTCGGATATATTGCCTCCATGACGGTGCTTTCGTACTCTATCGGGCCCATTGCCCTGATTCAGATTCGCAAGGCCATGCCGAATCTGGAGCGTCCATTTCGTTTGTGGGGAGCACCGGTGCTGGCCCCTATCGCCTTTGTGGTATCCACCTGGATTGTTTACTGGTCAGGTTTGCGAACGCTGAACTTTATTTTTATTACATTATTTGTTTTATTGGCTATATATGCGTTTACTGGTATTTTTCGAAAAGGTCGCTGGGCAGAAATGGGCTGGCAATACATGTGGTGGATATTCCCATACTTTATAGGGATGTGGGCCATCAGTTGGATTGGTCCTAAAGATCTTGGTGGTCTGGGATTTTTGGCATTTTTCCCCAGTATGGGAGCCTTGGCGGTTTTGGCTCTCAGCGTATTTTATCTGGCTATTCGTGAGTCAGTAGCGGATAAAACCATGCGCGTGTACATGCGTCAGTTTGGTAATAAGGTTCCTCCAGCTGCTCCTTAGATAAGAATGGAATCATGACCATAGCCCAAAGACTCGCCGGATAATATGCTTCTGCTAAAACACCTGCCCAGTGTGCGCGAGCCCAGGCTTTATCTGAGCATGGAAAGAACTTACCTGTCTTACTTGAAATTTCTGTTTATAGCCTTTGGTACAGGTATTCTTTCCAAAAAAATGATCTTGTTACTGGCTGCTTTGCATTTTTATGGGCTGATTCCTTTTTTTCAGGACTTGTATAAGCTTTTGACCTGGCCAGTGCTGATCTTGTTATTTATGGTTTTTTATTTTTTTGTGCGTGATCTGCGCTATATCAATCGTGGTGCCCCGGTCACTGCAAAAGAAATTCAGGATCCACGTATTTATTTTTCGGCGGAGCGCACTTTTCTTTCCTGGATCAGAACCGGGATCAGTATTGTGATTTTCGGTTTTGTGATGGAAAAGTTCGATTTCTTTCTGACCAAGCTGGCGCTGATGATGCACCGGGTGATTACGTTGCATGCGAGCTTCTCAGGAATGAGCATTATTTTCCTGATATTAGGGATTATCAATATTGCTGTTGGACTCGGTGGTTTTATGCTCACCGTTTATCAGGTGGAGCATGGTGCGTATCATCCCCACCATAAATTATATGGGTTTTATGGCTTGTCTTTGCTGGTCTGTTTGTCATTGCTGAGTTATTTGCTGATCAAGCTTTCGATTTGAGCGAATCTGACGGCTGCGTCATGAAAGCGCTATACAGTACGGGAGCCAGCCACAAGGACATGAATATCGAGAGTAGTAACCCACCCATGACCGCAATGGCCAGAGGCTTCAGTAAATCAGTGCCATGACCAATGCCAATAGCCAGAGGTAAAAACCCGAAAACATCCGCGAGCATGGTCATGAGGATGGGGCGCAGGCGCTGTCGCGCAGCAAAAGCCACCAAAGCAGGGCGGGGATGGGCACCCCCAATTTGGCGGGCGCGTGCAAAAATCAGAATGACATTGTTGACGGCAATAGCAAAAACCAGCAACACGCCCAGAAAAGCCGTACTGTCGAGTTCCAATCCACAAATCCACAACAAAAGCAGGGAGCCAGGTGCTGCCAAGGCGATGGAAAGGAGCGCCGCCACGGCGGCGCGTTGACTGCTGAACTGAAATCCCAGCAGGATCAGCAATAAACCCAGTGCGCCGGCCAGAATCAGCGCCATCTGCTGAAAGCTTTGACGCTGTTGTCGATAGTAACCCCCCAGTACCGGGGTGATGTTGCCGGGCAAGTGCATTTGGGAGATGATTTTTTTGGCCTGACGGGCAGCTTGGGCCAGACCTTCTCCTGGCTTTGGTTGTAACCACATGTAGGCATCAGGCACCAGATTCTGATGTGTCACAAAGGGAATGGCACCTTGAATGTGCAGGGAAGCAAGGCTGGAAAGAGAGGTCATGGTCCCATTGGGCAGTTGGATAGGCAGCGCGGACAAGGTTTGCGGAGTCTGTGGCTGCCCCACCAGTTTAACGCGAATAGGCAGTATTTGTTCGCCATGTAGCAAGAAACCCGCTGGTCTTCCCCAGAAACGTGCCTTGAGCTGATCGGCAATACCCGGCGGGGTAATGCCATAAAGTGCGGCCATGGGCGTGGGGGTGATTTCCAACTCTGGCCCTGCCGATGGGGACTTGAAATTGACTGATGCAAAATCATGACTGTTTTTCAGGGCGGCAGCCAGCCTTGTTCCTTCGCTACGCAAAACGCTGGAATGGGAGCCGAACAGATAAATAACCAACGGGGCGTGTGCGCCCGAGAGGTTGCCCAGACGGACAATCATGGTCTGATGCAAAGAGAGTCCGATCAGATTGGGGGCCATGCTGCGGTATTGTTTGCGCAGTTCTGCCATTACGGTTTCGGTGCTGTCGTGATGATCCGGTTTGAGGACGATGGTGATGGCGCCTTTGTTGGCCGGTGCGTGACGGAACTCGAAACCACGGCCGACCATAAGGGACGCACGCTGCACATTGGGATTGTGCAGTGCCACCTGCATAAAAGCACGGCCGATCCGGGTGGTTTCGGCAACGCTGCTGCCCACCTGGGTGCGATAGGGTACAGAAATAATGCCTTCATCCCAGTGTGGGAGAAATGCGGTCGGCAGAACCGTGAGTGCCAGTCCGGCGGCCCCTGCCAGTATGGCGACAGGGAAAATGGCCCAATAAGGGCGACGCATCCCGGCGATGAGCCATTGACTGTAGTGCCGGCGCACCCAGCGCTCCGCATGATGCAAACGGCGGGAAGGTGAGGTCACACGACCGGCGAGCCATGCTGTCAGAATCGGTGTGACCAGCAAGGCCACCAGTTGTGATGCCAGCAGGGCAATGACGATGGCCAATGCCATATGGCGGAACAGCAACCCCAGGGTGCCGGATAAGAAGAGCAGAGGCAGAAATACCAGGCAGGAGGTGAGGGTGGCAAGACTCATCAATGGTAAAATGCTGGCGCTGCGGCGTAACGCCAGCTGGCGACGATTGGAAGGTTTGCCCTGCAGACCATGGAGTCCGCGTTCGACCACGACGATGGCATGGTCCACCAAAGCACCAATGGCTGCGGTTATTCCCCCCAGAGTCATGATATTCAGGCCATATCCGAGAATGTGCAGGACCAGGAAAGTGGCGGCAAGTGCCAGAGGTACCACGGCCAAAGTCGCCAGAGCTCCGTCCAGACGTCCCAAAAAGGCCAATACGACCAGCCAGGCAATCAGGCTGCCGAGCCCCAGGGCAATCCAGACATCGCGCAGGCTGTGACTGATCAGGTGGCTGAGATCATAAATGGGTACCAGATGGACACCCGGGGGGAGATGTTTTCGCAAGTTGTCCAGACGTGTTTGCACGGCGTGGGCGACGGTGACGTCATTGGCGCCGGACTGTGAAAGTACGTCAATAATCAGAGCGTGCTGATAACCGGGTACGGCTGCTTCACTCAGCAGCGGGGGAGGCCCGGTATGCACCCGACCCAGGGCGCCCAAGGCCAGCGGAGTGCGGGCACCGGAAGCATCGGGTGGCCCCAGTGGCAGGGTCAAGGCGGCCAACGTCTGATCGTTTTCAGGCCGCGCTGTCGTCGCCAGAATCAACTGCTGATGATAGGCGTGCAGAATCCCTGAAAAAAATGGACCTTGGGCGGATTGCAAGGCATGGATGACCTGCTGGACACTGAGGTGATGTTGCGCTAACCGTGCCGGATCCAGGTCCACATGCACCTGCGGCCAGCCGCGACCGGTGCCCTGCACCTGATATACCCCGGGAATGGACAGTAGAGCCGGTCGTATTTTAAAGGCAAAAGTGGGCATCATTGCCGAACTGCTCTGCTGATTGGACACCAGGGCATATTCAGCAAATGGATAGGTATAGGGCGCCATGCGGATCACCCGCAGTTGCGCACCGGCAGGCAGGCGGTATTGAGCCAGGCGTGCCTGCAGCATCAGGTATGCGGTTTGCGGGTTGGTTCCTGGTTCAAAATAAATATTGAGCTTGCTCAATCCGTTACCGGTTTGAGAGCGGACCAGACGCACCCCTGGCTGACCTTTTGCCAGCGCTTCCAGGGGCTTGGTTACCTCCACTTCCATGAACTTGACGGGCAGGCTGCCGTCATTGACGAGGACCGCCACTCTTGGAAAATTGACATTCGGAAAGACGCTTTCCGGAAGACTCTGCAGGGCAAACCAGCCTGCACCCAGTAATAATAATGCGCTGAGCAACAGGCTGAAGCGATTGCTCCAGAGAAAATGCAGATACGCCCTCATGGTTGTTGCTCTTGTACCGGGGTGCCGCTGACCAAACGATCATTGGCGCTGATAATGATCTGCTCGCCTGTTTGCAGAGCGCCCTGTACCCAACTTTGTCCAGCCTGACTGGCAACGATATGTACGGGAACAGCCATGGCCCTGCCTTTGCGGATAACAAACACTTCGATCTGCGCGGCATGCATCACCACGGCGGTGGTGGGAATCTGGAAGGCGTGGCCTTGAACTTGTTGTACTTCTGCCTGCAGCCATTCGCCGGGCAACGCCAGGCTTTGTGCCGGCAGATCAATATAGACGGACACCAGTCCCAGATGGCGGGCGCTTTGTCCTATGGAACGGACGTGTCCCAGGCCGTGCCAGTCTGCACCGTGCAGAATGACGGTGCATCCGGGGCGCAAGCTTCGGGCGCGGGAGGGGGTGACATAGGCCTGTGCCCAGGGTTTTCCGCGACCATCCAGGGTCGCAATGGCTGTTCCAGAATTGACTACGGCCCCTGCCGGAACCAGATAATGCAAGCTGCCTGCAAAGGGCGCGCTGAGGGTTTGTTGAGCGGCCTGCGCCTGTAAAATGCGGAGATGGGATTGCGCCTCTGCCAGCGTCAACCGACTGGTTGCGACATTTTGTTGGGCAATGACGCCATCCTGATACAATTTCTGATCGCGCAAATACTGGCCTTGAGAAAAGGCGATCTGTTTTTGGGCGGTCTGGATGCTGCTCTGCAGCCCGGGCGCCGCGATCCTGGCGATGATCGTTCCGGCTGTTACGGGTCCATCGGGGAGCAGCGGACCGAGGACGCGTCCGGTTACGGGTGCTGTCAAAGTGGCGGCACCATTACTTTCAACCTGGGCGAGCAGGGCGCTTTGCTGAATAGCAGCACTTACCCTGACCGGAGCCGTCCGCACGGGTATGGCAGCTCCCCAGGCGCTATGAACGCTCAGGAGGAGCAGAACGCCTGAAAAAAGGCTGAAGCAGTAAGGTAGCGATACCCGATAAAAATGCGGTAAAAATTTCATGCCGTTAAGCTTCCAGGAGTGGATTGTCATGAGGATGCACGCTGTCCCGGCAGGACGCCGCTGTCCAGAACCAGTTGTGTGCGACTTAAACGGGCGCGAATCATCGCGTTGGTAGCCTGCAGTTGAGCCTGAACCCAGGCATCTTCAGCTTGTTGCAAGGCTAATGCGCTCTCTGCACCGGCCAGATAGCCTTTGCGGGTCATGGAGTACACCGCCTGAGCACTGCGCATGATCTTCCCAGCATCTTTCAGGGCAATACTGGCCGCCCGGGCGGCCCCGGCGTCCTGTGCCAGACGACTGCGTATCTGCATTTGCAAAGCCGATTTGGCCGCCTGTAATGCCGCAACCTGTTCCTGGGCTGCCGCAATCTGATCGCGGTTACGACCAAAGCCAAAAATCGGCATCTGCAGATTGAGACTCGCCTGCCAACCTAACTGCGCACTATGCGGTATGGTCGCACTATCGACTCCGTAAGCGGCGTTGGCACTGAATACCGGTAAGCGGGCACTTTGATGGAATTGCAATTGGGCGTGGGCCGCCTGAATTTGCGCATCAGCTGCCCGGAGTAAGGGTTGCGCCTGCATGGCTTGACTCTGGATTTTGGATAAATCCGGTAACGGCTTGAGTGGGCTGCTGACTTTTGCCAGTGGTGGTAAATGGCTTCCGAGCCCTGTTTGCAAGGCCAGAACCTGACGGATGGCCCCACTTTGGGCCAGGGTTTGTTCCAGTTTGCCCTGGATGCGCAACAGGTTCAGTTGCGCCTGCTTCAGCGCCAGGCGGGAACGGGTACCCGCAGCATAACCATCCTGGGTGGCTTGAAATACTTGCCTGGCAGCAACGAGGACACGTTGCCAGACTGCGATCATGTTATTACTCAGGGCCAGCTGGTAATAGGTCATACTCACTTGTGCGGCCACTGCCAGGCGGGTTTGCAGCAGATGAAAGCGTTCAATAGTGACCTGATCTTTGCTCAGTTTGCTGAGTGCCCGGGTTTGCGGCGCATAAATGGGAAGGTTTAAGCGAATTTGCCCCAGCATTTCCCGTGCGCCATTGGCGCTGACAAAAACAGGCTGACCGGCGCGGGATTGGGTCCAGATAGTGGCCGCATTCAGGGAAAGAGCGGGTAGCAGTCGGGCTTCGGCACTGCGACTGAGATCTTGTTGCGCTTCCAGTTGGTGTCGGCCGGCCTGAACGGTCGCCTGATTATGCAGGGCGCTGTTAATGGCCTGATCGAGCGTCAGGGGAGCCGCATGGGCGCCAATAGATATACAACCCAAGCTTAAAGCCAGTAGCCAATTTTTGGCAGCAGACCGACGATTATCCGGTGTAAATTGAAAAAGCATTTTTTCTCGACTATCTGGAATATGTGTTTATGAATGGGATGGTTTTTTTATTATGACATTGCTGCATGTCCAGAAGATGACCGCAAGATGACCAAATCGTCATCTTATGTTGCCATGATGATTATCCATGGAAATTATCGGGAAAAATAAAATGGCCGTCGTCCCTTTTCCGGGAACGCTTTTTAAGCGGATCTTACCCCCATGCAGGCGCATGATGGATTGTACGATGGCCAGTCCTAGCCCTGTTCCTTGTCCACGGCGCATGCGTGCCGCATCTGCGCTGTAAAAGCGGTCAAACACCCGGTCAATATCTGCATCGGCAATGCCTGAACCGGTGTCGCTTACGATCAGTTGAATCTGATCGCGGGACCATTCACTGTGCATCCGGATGCTGCCACCTGCTGACGTGTGGCGCAGGGCATTACTCAGCAGATTACTGACAGCGCGGCGCAGGAGATCAGAGTTTGCGGCGATGGATCCTTGAGTATCATTGTGCAGGATAACCTCCTGTTCATCCGCCATAGCCTGATAAAAACTGCAAAGAGAAGCCATTTCCTGATGAATGTCCAGCTGTTGCTTATCCAGTGCGTTATGATCCTGTTCTGCCCGGGCCAGAAACAAAAGGGCATCTACCATGCGCGACAAGCGTTCATATTCATCCATGGCGGAAGCGATACAGGCCTGGTATTCCGGGATACTACGGGTCTTGGAAAGCGCCAGTTCGCCCTCACCGCGTAAAATATGGATGGGCGTACGCAACTCATGGGCAATATCTGCCGAGAAGCGGGAAATCCTGGCAAAGGAGTCTTCCAGTCTTTCCAGCAGCTGGTCAAAATTTTCAGCCAGTGTGGCGAGTTCGCTGGGCCAGTTTTTCCCGGCAATGCGGCGATGTAACTGGCTGGCACTGAGTTCGTCTACCATGCTTGCTAATTGGTGGACAGGGCGCAATCCCCGTCGGGCAATCAAATATCCCGCTACTATGGCAATAAGCAGTGCAAAAACAATCGACAAAGCCAGCGCGTAACGATAAAAAGCCAGAAAGTGCTCCCTTTCACTGATGCGGATAGCCACGTAAATGATACTGGCTGGCTTGCCGGCAAAGCGCTGTGCCATCACCTGAAAATGTTCGTGTTTTTTAACTTTCCAGTGCCATTGTTCGGGTTGGAAAGCCTGCGGTTTGCGATCAAAGGGTTTGTTGCTGTCGAGGAGGGGGTTATAAGTGCGACCCCGGGCAATGATCCCTTCCTGAGATCGCGTCACCCAGATGTACACCCCACGGATAGTACTGGCCTCCAGCTGCGTCTCGTGACGGAGTTCGGAAAAGTTGTCCGTGCTGTTGCGGATGGCCGTGTGTACTGCATGGATTTTACTGGTGAGGATCTGGCTGTCAGCCGCACGTAATTGTTCCGCCAGAATCCAGTACAGAGCGGCCCCTGCCACCGCAATCAGGAGGGTGCTCAACAGGGCGTACCAGAGCGTGAGTCGGAGCGCCATGGAGCGCCCCAGGCTGAGTAAGGTTTTATTGGCGTAGCTCAAGAACATAGCCAACTCCCCGCAAGGTATGGATCAATTTATCCGGAAAGGCATCATCGACTTTTCGGCGCAGGCGGCGGATGGCGACGTCCACAACATTGCTATCACTTTCAAAATGCATGTCCCAGACCTGCTCGGCAATGCGGGTGCGGGTCAGCACCTCGCCGGGAAAGCGCATGAGGTAGGCCAGCAGGCGGAATTCCTGAGGGGCCAGGTTAATGGGCGTGGCGGCCCGCCAGATTTTGTGGCGGAGCAAATCCATTTCCAGATCGGCGTAATAAATGATTTCTTCCGTACGCACATTGCTCCGTCTCAGAATACTGTGAATTCTGGCCAGTAATTCTGAAAAAGCAAAGGGTTTCACCAGATAGTCGTCCGCGCCCTGGCGCAAACCTTCCACGCGCTGGGCTACGGCATCCAGGGCGGTCAGCAGAATGACCGGCTGATCAGGATGCCGTTTACGGATGTCCTGAAGAACCCACCAGCCATCCCTCTCCGGCAACATCAGGTCGAGCACAATCACTTCATGTTCGCCGATTTCGGCGAGGTGCTGGCCGTCTACGCCATTGTCGGCAACATCCACCACATAGCCTAGCTCGTTGAATCCTTTTTTGAGAAAGGCAGCCGTTTTCGCTTCGTCTTCAATAACCAGAATTTTCATGGGAAGAGGTCAAAATTCAGTAAACCAGAATATGGGGAAAATACTCTGGTTTAGTCGTCATAACAACTTGCTGGCTGATATGAGGAAGATTTCGGCGCTTTCATAATAAGCCTTATTTTGACCTTTTTGAGAATATGCATACAATGAATCCCCTTTTGATGCTCCTATTCCGAGATGCTATGAAATCCTCAATGTCCATGGAACATAAACGCCGATTGGCTTTTGGCGTTGTTCGTATAGTTTTTGGCCTGATCTGGCTGATCAACACCTGGTTACAATTTAATCCAGCCTATGCAGCCCACTTTCTGAGCAGTTTTAACGCGGACTGGGTGAGTGGACAACCTGACTGGATCATCCAGTATGGACATTGGATGGCGAATCTTGTGCAGCACATAGGGCCACAGGCTGTGGCTTATGGAACGGTAGGGCTGGATGCCATTTTGGCGGTTTCCCTGATCACCGGGCTGGGCTTGCCTTTTCTGGCCGGGGTAGGAGTGCTTTATAACCTCTGGCTCTGGAGTACGGTGGGTGGTTTTGGCGGACCCTATACCCAAGGGGCCACAGATCCGGGCACGGCGATCATTTACGCCCTGTGTTTTGTTTATGTGATCTGGTCCCGAAGTTGGGAAGGTCTGAGTTTGAGCAAGAGCCCGCATAAGCCTTTGTATGCCCCGGCCATGCACACTGCCCGTATTCTCTTCGGGCTGCTTTGGGCTTTTGATGCATTCTGGAAGTGGCAACCCTATTTTCTGCACAATGCCGTGACTTATTTGCAGCAGGCACTTCCGGGCGAGCCCGCCTGGATTGCCGCCTACATTTCCTTGGTGATTGCCGTGATCAACCTGGCAGGGCCGGTGCTTTTCGGCTACGTCGCCGCCATCATGGAAAGTATCATCGCTTTTTTCCTGCTCATCGGACGCGGTATGCGCTGGATTATTCCTGTGGGTATTGCTTACAGCTTCGGGGTGTGGACGACGGCAGAGGGATGGGGCGCGCCTTATCTGCCCGGCATTACGGCCAATAAAGGCGATGTGCTGGGTACCACCAACATTTACATCATCGCCTTCCTGTTCCTGGCGGCCTGGGTGTATTTCACTCCCCGTGCCCAGCGCATGGGCGACGGCGATGCGTGAAGTCGCCTGATCAGCTCACGGTAAACTGCCCCATCATTCCATTGTCCTCATGCTCCAGCATGTGGCAATGGTACATATAAGGGAAGTCGTCGGGGGCGGGCTGTCCATAGTGGGCGATAAAACGTATGGTTTCAGTACGACGAATCAACAAGGTGTCTTTCCAGCCTGTTTCATAAGCAGGGGGCGCCTTGCCATTGCAGGACAGAATCTGAAACGAAGTGCCATGAACATGAAAAGTGTGGGCCATCTCCGCATCGTTGTAGACCTCCCAGATTTCTGTACTCCCCAGGCGTAGGCGCTGATTGATGATCTTCATGTTCATGTACTGATTGTTGATGGAAAATAGCGGTTGGCGACCAACCCCCATAGACATTTGCGCCGGACCGTTATGCAGAGTGGTTTCCAGAGCCCTCTGCGCGAGAGACATTTTGTCCATAGGCATACCCCTGAGTTCGAAACGGCGCGAAGGCGCATCCGCGTGCAGGGTGGGGATGGGTACCAAATGATCGGGCAAGCGTCCAGCTGAGCCCGTGGCAGAACCGACATGAATTTCCAGTAGATCAAAATTGCTGCGATCAAAATGGTCACTGTCCATGGGATGCAGGCTGAGTCCGGGAACCACTGCCGCAGAATCACTGCGCAGCCATAGTCTTTTACCCGCGAGCGCGCGTAGATCCAGCAGTATTTCGGCGCGTTCAGCAGGCGCCAGAAGTAATCTCTGCACGCTCACCGGCGCTTCGAGATAGCCGGCATCACTGGCAATGACATAAAAAGCGCGATCTCCACTCAGCGCAAAATTGTAAATGCGGGCATTGGAGGCATTCAGCAGACGTAATCTGACCCACTGTGCAGGAGCCTTGAGAATAGGGGATTCGCGGCCATTGATGAGAAAGCGGTTGCCCTTCATCCCCATGACGTCCATGGCTTGAGGCATATAAACCAGCCTGCCCTGCGCATCGAGAAGGCGGTCCTGCACGATGACCGGAATGTCATCTATCCCCCAATGGTGGGGGAGACCCAGTCGCCGATCGGTGCCGTCCTCCACCAGATACAAACCCGCCAGGCCCCCGTATACATGTGGTCCGGTCCTGCCGGCAGGGTGAGGATGATACCAGAGGGTGGCTTCGGGCTGATCAATCGTATAGCCATAAGTCCATGTTTTTCCCGGCAGGATGAGGCTTTGCGGGCCACCATCCATGGTTCCGGGGACATGGGCGCCATGCCAGTGGGTGGTCGTGCTTTGATCGAGCTGGTTGTGCACATACAGCCGCAACGGCTGCCCTCTGGGGATGCGCAGGGCGGGCCCTAAAACGGCTCCGTTATAACCCCAGGTGGCGGTTTTGAGACCATCACTCAAAACGGAATGACCACCCGCCATGTGCAAGTGAAATTCCCGTACTTTGTCGCGCCCCATGACCCCCGTATATACCGGCGGAATGGGTAGTGCTCCAGAAAACACCGGCTTGGGTAATGGCGAGGGTTTGCTGTGAACCCCGGCCATATTCATGCCACTCATATTCATGGCCACGGCAGGCGGGAGAGCAAGTAGCGCTGCAGTGCCGGCACCATAAGTCAGAAACTGACGCCGGGAAATGTGAGACGCAGAGGATGGTTTGGCGCTGGCGGGTTTGGTCATGGCAAAGATTCCCTGCTCGATAAAATTGACTGTGGAACCATAACATTGGAGTTGGCTTGAGGGTCAAGTCTCTGCCAATGCCGCTAATCCAGGATGTGTATTTGGGGGCCACTATAGCGATACCCGAACCCCGGAACGGTTTCCATCCAGTGATGTAAACCGGTATGTTCAAACAGGCGTCTTAGCCGATATACCTTTACGACCAGCGTGTTGGGGGCAATAAACACTTTTCTGCCATTTTTCAGCGCTTGCGTAAGTTGCTGGTAAGACAATGCCTGGCCAGGATTCTGAACCATGCAGCAGAAAAGGGTGTACAGATTGCTGGGGAGATAGATTTTTTGATCATCGACGTTGACTATCCGAGCCTTGTGATTAATCGAAATGTGAATAGATGCGGTCTGATCTGCTTCGCTGAAGTCTGGCGAGGGAACCTGTTCAAGTAACCTGTGCAGATAGGCTAAAAGAGGCGCAGTACCCAGGCTCCAGGGAATGAAGGTTTGGGCTCCAGATTTTATGGCGTCCTCGGCAAGATGGCCCAATAAAGCATTTTGAGCCTCAACCATTACCAAAAATGACAGATTTGATCCATAATTTTTTTGTAAAACCAAGAGCATTTCCCTGATTTCATCATTCCAGCCATTGGTGATGACGACCAGCTTATTTGAGTGGTTTACCATTTTCTCGTAGTCCAGAGCGGATTTCACAGTCTGTACTATATAAGCGGTATTAAAGTTTATGGTTTGCAACAGGTTGGTTTCATGGGCATCTCGTTCCGGTGACAACACCACGATATCCGGATCACTTTTGAACACGCCTTTTGCTGTGGGCAAATGTAACCAGGCGAGGCCATCCATCATGATCCAGTGCAGATGAGCGGAGATGAAGGGGAGTATAGAAGGTGAAAACATGCGTATGGTCCTGCATTTTGGATAAACTGGTTTGTGGGTAAGAACCCGTTAAGCCTTATATGGTAGCTGCTTTATATGACATTATTATGACAATCTGCAGTTCTTGAGTTATTTCTGGAAGAAGTCAGGAGTGGCATGTCATGTTGCACGCTGTTGTTTCAATAGGCTCTGCTTCATAGTGAAAATAGTCATAATATCGTCATCAAATTGTCATCTGTTTGACATATTTCCCTGATACATTGTGCGGCTGCAAAACCAAGGGCTAGTTCAGTCCTTAACGCTTACATAAAACAGGGAGAAACAAAATGATGAGCAAATCCATATTATTACGTCCTTTGGTGCTGGCCCTTGTAGCTGGTGGTATGTTGTTGACGGTTACTGATGCCATGGCGGATACCATCACCGCTGCCACCTTGAGCAGTCAGAACAACGCATCGGTGAATGTGGGAGAGGTCAATGCGGCCGCAGCTTCTGAATCATTTCTGGGTAGCAGGGGGGTTCATTCATTAACTCAAAAACACCGATTTAACTCCGGTCAGTCCATAAAGGTCTTGGACAAGCAACAAATTGCAGCCGCAGGACCCGTAGGCGGCAGTGCCCAGGCACTAGCCTACGCACCGGGCGTGAACGTGACGGGATACGGGAATACCGGTTCCACCAAAACATCCATTAGTGTCAATGGAATCAGTCAGGGCTGGGGTGGTTTTGGCGGGAGTGTCATAGATGCCGGCAACCTTTCCGTGACCTTTGATGGCGTTCCCATGGTCAATCCGTCCACTGGTCTTTGGGAAAGTCCGCAAGTACCACAAACGGGAATTTTGCAGGGAATAGGTATCACCTACGGGCCGGGTAATCCGGTGGATCGTTGGTATAACAACATTGGTGGCCAAATCGCCTTTGTCCCTTTGCAGCCAACGGCACAGCCGGGCGCCAGTATCAAAATGACCTACGGAAGCTATAACGCCAAGAATATTGTGTTCAATGTCCGCACTGGCAGTATAGACGGATGGTCGACCATTATGGCGGGTGGTGCAGGCTCCAGTAACAGTTATCGGCAAAGCCCGGATGGATTCGCGGATCCCAGTTACAATTATGCCTGGTTTTTGAAAACCAAAAAAACCTATACAGATGGGAATTTTTCATTGGGAGCCTATCTGGCTAAGGGGTCTGGATATCGTCCGGTTCCGGTTCCAGTCAATCCTATTGCCGGCGTTACTTATACCGGTGCCGCAACGGGACCATTATACAGCCAGAAGACCACCGGTTTTTATTCGTCCATTCCTTTTGATATCTGGAACAAAGATGACAGTAATACGACCTGGTTGATCTACAGCAAGCTGAATCAGAAGCTGGATAATACCTTTGGTTTGCATAATATGATCTGGTATCGTTACGGTCACCGGTTGCATCAGCATTATAATAATTACGGCTTGAGTAATCCCAGCAATCTCTATGAATACAATAATCCTCATGACAGTGTGTACGGAGACAAGTTATGGATTTCCGCCAAGCTTCCCTATAATGAGGTCAGCTTCGGTGGCTTCTTTCTGAACAGTCAATATAATACCAAAAACGCTTTTTATAATCCGGCAGATGGTGGTTCTCTTGCGCTCCCCAATCATTCCTATCGGAATGATATTTTTAGCCAGACAGATCTGGCGGTATTTGTGCAGGATCGGATCAGCCCCATGCATAATCTGCATATTACTCCGGGTGTGCGCTTTATTAATTACCAGACCCAATATACGCAGGGTGCAGATATTCCCGGAGCAACAGGAACCAATCAAGGTAAGCTACCTGCTTCCAATCGCAGTTTTACCAAGGTGGAACCCTCTGTGGACTTCAACTGGAAGCCGATGAAGTGGTTGGCGGTATTTGCAAGTTATGCCCAGGCTTATAAAGAACCGCAGGTTGGCGGTGGTGGTGGTCTCTACCAGACTATTCAGCCGGTGTATAACCTTGAACATAGTGCGGACTATAATGCGGGCATAAAAATGCACTTTAATGATGCGGACTATCTCCATCATTTCCTTGCAATGTTTAGTTTTTATCATTTGCATTTCAGTAATCAGTTTGTTGCTGCCTATGATGGTAATGGAAATTATCTGGGTGACGCCGATGGCGACTCTATTTATCAGGGTGTGAACATCGCTCTGGAAGATGATCCCATCTATAATGTACATGTTTTTGCCAACCTGAATTTCGAGAAAGCCACATTTGCACACTATACGACGGGAGGCGTCAGCTATCAGGGCTTGCCGGTATCCAACGTCCCGGAGAGTACATTCAATATCGGTGCCAAATATCGCTATTTCCTGGATGGCGTTCTAATGTCACCCAGCATTTGGTATACCTATACCGGTGCCCAGAATATGTGGAATAACAATACGGTTATGCCCAGCAGCCAGAAAATTCCTGCCTATGACACGCTGAACCTTGGGTTGGAAAGTGTCATTTCTACCCGTGGATCGGTACCCTTGCTAAAAGACGTGAAGCTCAACCTGGATATGCTGAATGTGACCAACAATCATTATAATCCGTTTGAGTATGTCACTTCTGGTGGTTTGCTGGGTGGGAGTTCACAAGGACAGGTGCTGGCTCTTCCCGGAGCGCCGTTTACCGTCTATGGAAGTATTTCTGCTGACTTCTAAAAACCTTTGCACAGCAGGGATGGAAATTTCTCCATCCTCGTGTAGTGATTTGGTACGGACAATGCGGTAGACCCCAGTAACCACAAGATTTTTGTTTATGTGGGTGAGGCGCATGCGGTTTATGTGTATCAGCCTGTACATAATTGAGGGATAGACTTCGGGTTGCTGCTTGTAGATATAATTCACGACTTGCCATAAGCAAGTCGTTTTTTTAAGCAAGCAACCGGACATTTTATAAAAAGGGTTTCATTTATGCACGGATCAGATAGCTTACCTTGGCCACGCAGTGTCAAGTGGCTACATATATTTTTAGCGCTGTTCATCACCTTTCAGTTGATGAGCGAGCTGGACATGAAAGCCATCTGGAAACAGGTAGGTATTTCAGCGTTTCGGCACTTTCTGTTTGTATCGCATATGTGGGTAGGTATAGCCAGTACCCTTGTGATCGTCCTGTTCTGGCTGGTTGTCGCCAGGAACGTCCAATTACGTGCCCATCTGTTTCCCTATCATGGGGTTTATTTGCAGCGCATTGGCAAAGATATTCAAGGTGCGACACGCGGTATTTTTCCTCCGGCGGGTATGCGTGGCGGCTTACCGGGCCTGGTCCATGGTTTGGGTCTTCTGGCTATTTCTGCCATGGGGGCTTCGGGTGTGGTGATGTTTGTGATGATTTATGCTGCTGGCGGCGTTAAGCCCGGCGATCCCTATGCTATTCCCCATGCTATCCATTCCCTGATTGCCAATCTGGTATGGGCCTACTGGTGGGGTCATATTGCCATGGCCCTGCTGCATGCGTCGCGAACCCCACGGATTTTGAGGATATTTATTCCCTAATTTTGTGCTAATCCTGGGGCTGTATAGTGCGTAAACGGAAGGGTCAAAAAGATTCATCCACATTTTAACGCATGACACAGGAGCGCAGTTATGAGCATATCTATACGGTTGGTTGGGAGTATTTTGGGCGGGGTTTTACTCTTGTCTGCTTTTGGCGCTTATGCTTTTACCGGCCAGGAATTGGCCGGTAAAGCGAAGATCAGTATTGCCCAGGCACGCACGACTGCGTTACGGACATATCCAGGTAGCATCACCGATCAGGAGCTGGAGAAAGAGAAAGGAGGCAGTGGGTTACGATATTCTTTCGTGATCAAAAAAGGGCGTGTCAGCCATGAAGTAGGTGTTGACGCGATGACCGGCGCCATTCTGGAGAACTCCGTTGAGGGTGACCATGGGGATTGATGGTTTATAATTTTCAGGTGGGGCGAACCCGCTCTTCGGAGCGGGTTTTGCCAGCTTTTTGGGGGAGTATGACTAAAAATGCGTATTCTTCTGGTTGAAGACGACCGAATGATTGGTGAAGCCATCTCTGTTGCGCTGCGGGATGCAGCTTATGCGGTGGATTGGGCGCGTGATGGTGAAACGGCCCTGCAAGCCATTGCCAATCAGGAATATCAGGCCATTCTTCTGGATTTGGGCTTGCCCAAACTGGATGGTTTTACGGTGCTACAACGTGTCCGGGTAATGGGTAATGCTCTGCCGGTTATTATTATTTCCGCCAAAGATGCTTTATCAGACCGGATAGAAGGTTTGGACCTGGGTGCGGATGATTATCTGGTTAAACCTTTTGCCATGGACGAATTGTTGGCGCGCTTGCGTGCCATTATCCGTCGTCAGGGTGGACAGGGTTCGCCCGTGCTCAGCAGCGGATCCTTGCAGCTCGACTTAAGTACCCATATCGCACAAATCGGCGAAGTCAGTGTGCTGCTGAGCCGCCGGGAGTTTGCCTTACTCCAGTCTTTATTATTACGTCCCGGTGCGATACTGAGTAGGGCACAACTGGAGGAGCGCCTGTATGGTTGGGGCGAGGAAATAGAAAGTAACAGCATTGATTTCCTGATTCATGCTCTGCGCAAGAAACTGGGTGCGGAGGTCGTCAAAAACGTGCGCGGTGCGGGCTGGATGATTCCGCGTCATTTATGAAAAGATCTTTGCAGCAGCGTTTGTCCATTGGACTAAGTATGGCGATTGTCTGTACGGGTTTGCTGGCCGGTTTGGCAGCTTTCTTTTTATCCCTGAATGAAGCCCAGGAATATCAGGATGCTTCCTTGCAACAGATTGCTGCGCTGGTCCCTCCTCAGGTCTGGCAGAATGCTTACCGCTATGATCAACGTCATGTGGATATTGATCCAGACGCGCGTATCGTCGTTGAACCGTTATGTTTATCAAATTGTGGGAAAGTGGATACTCCCTTGCAACTGCCCCCGCAATTGTCACAGGGATTTCATACGGTTGCTGTCGAAGATCAGGATTGGCGGGTTTTTGTACGGCGTCTGGGACCAGATAAGGCGCTGGCCGTGGCACAATCTACCGATCTGCGCAGTGATGCGGCTTTTGCCAGCGCGCGTTTGACCTTGTTGCCCTTGTTGATTTTGATTCCGTTGTTGGTGATATTTGCGCGGATTATTGTCCGCCGCAGTCTGGCTCCGATCCATGCTTTGGCCAAGGCTGTGGATCAGCAGAATGCCGACCGACCCACGCCGCTTTCTGTGGAACAGGTCCCCGAGGAGGTTGTCCCATTTATACAATCCCTGAATCGCCTGCTGGAAAGGATTCGGCAGTTGTTGGATAAGGAGCGTCGTTTTATTGCCGATGCCGCTCATGAATTACGCACTCCCTTAACGGCCTTATCGCTCCAGGTGCAAAATCTGGAGCGGGCGGATTCTCTCGAGGAAGGTCGAAAACGTTTGCTGCCTCTACAGGATGGTCTGGAACGGACCCGTCATTTGTTGGATCAGTTGCTGGGTTTTGCCAGGCAGCAGAGTGTTGTTTCCACTATAGAACCGGTTGATCTGACCGCCGTAGCCCGTCAGGTCGTGGAAGATCTTTACCCGCTGGCTGAACTGAAAAAAATAGATTTTGGCATGGATGCCGAAAAACCTTTGCGCGTGCAGGGTAGTTCCGCTGCCTTTTACAGCCTGTTACGCAACGCCGTGGATAATGCCCTGCGCTACAGCCCGGAAAATTCCGAAGTGACCGTGCGGGTGCGCAGCGAGGGAAATGATGTGCTGCTGGAAGTGATGGACAGTGGTCCGGGGATTCCGCCCGATGCGTTGGAGCGCGTATTTGATCCTTTTTACCGACTTCCCGGTTCAGCAGGTGACGGCAGTGGTTTGGGCCTGAGCATCGTGCGTAATATTGCCGAACAAATGGGCGGACAAATTACGCTACGGCCCCGATCAGATCACGCCGGATTGCATTTCATCTACCGTCAAAAAGCTGGCTAAGTTTCGTTATGACGCAGCAGCATTCTATACGCCGAAGGCCGGTGTCGAGCTTGGTCTCGCGCTTGTGGCTGAATTTGTGGGAGTCTTCATGCTGGTTTGTCCTCATGAAATATTGCAGAATCAATCCGTTGGCATTGAGGGGGTGAAGGTGCAGAATAATTCGTGGCGCTGCAGTAGGCGACTCCTCCGCGTAGCGGCTTCGTCCAACAATTCGTCCAAGCCGACGCCGCTTCGCGGCGCGTCTTAACTCAGGTGTTGGGCCTCACAAGCCGTGAATAGGCAACCTTGCCGTGATTGCGCATTGGTATCCGTTCGGATACACTGGGCCACATGAACACCTTTCACCGCTCCGATGAATTCGACTCTTGACTCTCGGCATTGCAAGACAAGGTGGGCCGTGGTCGCATCGCTCACCGTATCCGGTCTGCCGAGCATGGCAACTTCGGTGACTGCGAGCCGGTGGGCGAAGGGGTCTCCGAAATGCGCGTCCATTTCGGCCCAGGCTACCGAGTCTATTTCACCCGTCGCGGTGAGGTGATCTATCTGCTACTGTTGGGCGGAGACAAGTCCTCGCAGAAGCGCGACATCAAGTGCGCCATTGAGATGGCGCGGGCTTTGGATAAGGAGTGAACCATGGCCAAATTTGCCCCCTTCGACGCTGCTGATTACCTCGACGATGAAGAAACCATCGCGGAATACATAACCGCCGCGCTGGAAGATTCCAATCCCGATGTATTTCTAACCGCAGTGCGTGATGTGGCTCGCGCCCGCGGTATGGCACAACTCGCAAAAGATGCCGGCCTTGGCCGCGAGAGTCTTTACAAGGCGCTTACGCCTGGTGCCAAACCACGCTACGACACGATGCTCAAGCTACTTCATGCTCTCGGCGTAAAGCTCTCAGCTTCTCCGGTCCATTCATGAGCACTTCACGGTTCCCCACCGAGAGGCCCAACGAATAAGGTTAGATCGTGCGAAGCCACGATCTGAACCGTTTGTTGGACGAGCCCGGTTCTGCGCGCCGACCGGGCTGCACAGAAAATATATATTTGGGAAGTACTCCGACTTGGAGTTTCATTGAGAGGATGTGGGCTATTCCACCCGCTTCGTGCCTGCCGTTGCGGCAGCCGATGCCCATTTTACTCGTTGGCCGGTCGATGCTGCTGCGAATTGCCCAGATTCAAGGCAAGCCAGCGCCTCAGCTTGCGGGCGCTGACTCCCCCGATACCTGCCGAAGGGCGTGGCGCCTACATGGTCAATGCACTCCCTCGGGAGCTATTGGCGGTGGCATGCCCTCTGAAGACGTAGTTGCCTATGCGGCGGATGGCGCGGGCGTACGCCTCGATGGTCTTGGGTTGCAGGCCTTTGAGCTTGAGGTGCTTGAGATGCGTCTGGTATTGCCGCTCAAAGTGATCGGCGGTGGGAGTCTTCATGCTGGTTTGTCCTCACGAAATGTTGCAGAATCAATCCCTTGGCTTATGCCGCTTAAGTGCCACGCCCTTGACATACCAAATATAATATAACCATAATTTGGCATGTGGCGCATTGAGGAACACCGCCGTGTCGATAAACAGCTTTCCGGTAGCGTGCCGCAGGAAGTGCTAAAGCGGTATGAGAAGTGGAAAGATATTGCCGCAATTTCCGGCCCGCCGGGGCTGCGCGCAATCAAAGGGTTCCACGATGAGGCGTTATCAGGTGAGTGGAACGGCTATCGCTCTTCTCGTTTGGGGCTGCAATGGCGGGTTATCTATCGGGTTGTCGCTGACGTTTTGTTAGTCCAGGTGGTTCAGGTTACACCACATGATTATCGGAGGCCGTAGCATGAAAGAGTTTCACCCTGCTAAAAAACGCATTGAAGTTACTGTCGGTGAGTCCGTTCGCATTATTCGCGAGCTTCAAGAACTAAGCCAAAATCAATTGTCAGAGCTTACAAGTATTCCGCAAGCCACCATTTCAGCCATTGAAAATGGTCGCGTCAACCTCGGGGTTGAGCGTGCCAAAGTACTCGCTCGTGCCTTGAAGTGCCATCCGGCTGTTCTTCTGTTCCCCGGCTGGGATGTTCCGCTTGAGTCAGTGGCATAACAATTCAGTCAACCGGACGGTTACTTCAAACGTTATGTTTGGTTTTAGCTCTTCTGGGCTCAACTGCCGGAAATGAACATTGAGGGTATCAAGATGAACTCAGAGCTGAGAGAACTTCCAGTCGAAGAACGCATCAAGCTCGTCGAGGAGTTATGGGATAGCATCGCCTCTGATCAGAAGACATTACCACTTACCGAAGAACAAAAGGCTGAACTAGATAGACGCCTTGAAGCCTACAAAGCCGATGGAAACCGTGGTCGCTTGGCAAGCGAATCGATTTCTGAAATTCGGCGCAAGTTGTGACGCTTGAGATTCGATTATGGACGGAAGCAGAGCAGGACTTAGCGGACGCGGCAGCTTGGTACGAAGGGCAGCGACAGGGTTTGGGGCATGAGTTCCTTGATGAAGTAGACGATGCTTTCAAGCATTGCAGAAACCCCGCTGATCTACCCAGACGTCTATAAGAGCACAAGGCGGGCCGTCATTCATCGCTTTCCTTTCAGCGTGTATTTTCAAGCGGAAAGCGCGACAATTGTCGTTATTACGGTAATGCACGGGAGCCGAAATCCACACCGCTGGAAAGGTCGCACATAACCAACCCATCGAAATATTGTGACTACGACTCACTACGTACTGGAAATCCTCATCCTAAGTTTCGCCTAATTCCATCATGACATACTGATCGACGGGTGGTTAACCGGCACCTCGATTACGAGCCCTCAACCTTCAGGGAGCATTGGATTTATATGGCATTACGATTATGGTTCGCCATCACGGCGAGCCTTTTGTTACTGCTGACTGGATGCGCGCATTATCAGGCAGCGCCTTTGCCTGACCATCTGTCCTCGATGCAGAGGGTGCATCGGGAAATGGCAGCGGCGCTGGGGCGCATGCATCCCCATGTCCAGTCAGTGGATTTGCAGGGACCATTTTCCGGGAAGGTACTTGGGACGATTGCGGTGTTGCTCAACCCGCAGTTGCGTGCCTTGCGGGCGAATCTGGGGGTCGCTCAGGCCCAGGTTTTCGCGGCCGGCTTGCTTCCCGATCCCCAATTGTCAGTGAGTGCGGACTTGCCCAGTAATGTCGCAGCCGGTTATTACAATGCCTATAGCATGGGTTTGAGTTGGAGCCTCACCAGTCTGTTTACCCGCTCTGCCAATCTGGATATTGCCCGCGCCCAGCAGAAATCCGTGCGATATCAGGTTGCCTGGCAGGAGTGGATGCAAGCCGGTAATACGCGCGTTCTTGCCCGTCAGCTTTATTATTTGCAGGCGCAGGAAGTGGTCGCGGCAGCAGCGGCCAGGACTACCGGGAAATTATATCAAGCCGCCGCTGAAAATTTACGTCTGGGTGATACCACCATCACCACCGCTTCACTGCGGCAAGTTGCCTGGCTGGATAGTCAGGATCGGGCTTTGGCCTTACGTCGACAAGTCACAGATACACGCCAGAAGCTCAATCAGGCTATTGGTTTGCCCCCGAAAATGACACTCGGCATAAAGCCCCCGCAGCTTTGGAAGCGCATGCCCGATGCGGCGTCATTAGTGAAATTGGCAGACCAGCAACGGTTGGACCTGGTGGCCCTGCGGGCCGGTTATCAGGCGCAGGAAGCCCGGGTACGGCGGGCTATTCTGGGTCAATATCCGGGTTTCACCATTGGTTTCGGAAAGGCTGCGGATACTTCCAATATACAAAGCTACAGCCCGAGTTTGACCCTGGATATTCCCCTCTGGAATCGGAATCGGGGGGCCATTGCCGAAAGCGAGGCTACCCGTACTCAACTGCGGGCAGCCTATACCGCCCGTTTGTTTCAGACCCGCGCCGACATTTACCGCCTGGTGACGGATCTCCACCGTCTGGCCCAGGAAATCCTGCCTCTGCAGCAACAGGTTCCGGAACTGGAGAAGGCCGAAAACCGCTTACGCAAGGCGGCTGCCGAACATAACGTGACCTTGCTGGATTATGAAACCATACGTAGCCAGTCCCTGGCGAAGCGTCTGCAATTACTGGCGTTGCAGGAGTCCTATGCCGCCCAGCAGGCCGCTCTGGAAATGGCGGTTGGAGTACCTTATGCAGATTGGGAGAGTCGGAAATGAGAACACGGTTTTCGGGCGGAAAAATCCTGGCATGGGGATGCTGCCTGTGCTTGCTGTTGGCGGGATCTGCCGGGGCAGAGGTTTCCGCTCTGGTAAAAGTCACGCCGGCGCGCATGATGTCCATGGCAGATCAGCTTCGGGTCTACGGTACCGTAGAGTTTGCGCCGGAAGATGGCAGGACCATCGTGCTGCCAGCCGAAACCCTGGTCAATCAGGTGTTGGTGGCTGCCGGGCAGCGGGTTAAGCAAGGACAACCTTTGCTGCAGATACAAGCTTCGGTCAGCGATCAACTGCAACGGAAACAGGCGGAAATTGCCCTGAAATTCGCCATTGCCGACCAGCAACGGGTGGCAAGCCTGCGCCAGCGTCAACTGGCGACCAATAGCCAACTGCAAGGGGCCGATCAATCTCTGGCGCGGGCGCGGGTAGCCTTGCAGGATATCCAGCTGCGCCTGCAACAACTGCAAAAAGGACAGGTCTCTGCCCCTATCAACGGGGTGGTGACCATCGTACATGTCCATCAGGGTGATCTCGTCCCCGCTGGCCAGCCTTTGCTCAGTTTGAGTACGGCTAATGCCCTGCGTGTATTGTTGGGGGTAGAGCCAGCAGATTTGTCGCGCATTCAGGTGGGAGATTCAGTACAGCTGCTCCCGGTATATGGAGGGCAGCCATCGGTGCAGGGAAAAATCCAGCAGATTTACAGTCAGATTGATCCGCAAACCCGACTTGCCCAGGTGGTGGTCCCTTTGCCCGCCCGCCCCGATTTAATGCCGGGTGCCATGCTGCAGGCGGAAATTATTCTGCATAGACAAAAGGCTGTGGTGGTTCCGGAAAGTGCGGTGCTCCGGCAGGGCGACAAATCCTATTGTTTCGTAGATGTAGCAGGAAAGGCCGAAAAACGCTGGATTGAAACCGGTTGGCAGCAGTCTGGATGGATTGCCGTCACGCAAGGATTACGTCCAGGGGATGCGGTGGTCAGTCTCGGCAACTATGAGCTGAAAAACGGCATGGCCTTGCGGATAGAAGGGAAATCCTGATGGGTGCCTGGTTACTGCGGCATCGTCGTTCCATGCTTTTCCTGTTGCTGGTGTTGGTCCTGGCGGGTCTGATGTCTGCCATGAAAATGCCGGTGGCCCTGTTTCCCAATGTGGTTTTCCCACGGATCGAAGTAACTGTAAATTCCGGGAATATGCCCATTCAACAGACGGAAATCGCCGTCACCCGGCCGTTGGAGCAGGCCTTGCGGGCGGTTCCCGGTGTAGAGCGCATTCGTTCTACCACGGCGCGTGGTGCCGCAGATGTGTCCGTACAGTTCGCCTGGGGCAGCAACATGACGGAAGCTTTGTTGCAGGCGGAATCAGCAGTCAACAAGGTATTGCCAGCTTTGCCGCCAGATACCCGGTTTACGGCGCGACGGATGGATCCGACTGTGTTTCCCGTGCTGGGTCTGTCGCTGACATCGGATCGTCTGGATCCGGTCGCCCTGCGTCGCTATGCCGAATATGACCTGCGGCCGCTGCTGTTGGCTATCCACGGTGTGGCGCAGGTAGAAGTGCAGGGCGGGGCGCGTGAGGAATATCAGGTGGTGGTGGATCCCATGCGTCTGCAGAGTTATGGGCTGCGTCTGACGGAGGTGGAGCAGGCACTGAGTAACGGCAATGTCATTACCGCCGTGGGTCGTTTGCAACGTCACTACCGCCTCTATCAGATTCTGAGTGAAAGCCCCCTGAAAAATGTGCAGGATATCCGGCATATCGTGCTGAAGACCGGTACGGCCGGGGTTGTGGACTTGGCCGATGTTGCCGAGGTTCGGGTAGGAACCGCACCCCAGTGGACCACAGTGACGGCCAATGGCAAAAACGCTGTGCTGGTCAATATCAAGCAGCAGATGGGTGCCAATACGGTGGCCATCGATCAGGCTATCCGTACCTTGTTGCGCAAGGATGCCAAGAGTATTCCGGCAGGGATAAACCTGAGTACCTGGTACGATCAGAGTCAGTTGATTACCGCCGCAGCATCCAGTGTGCGGGATGCCATTTTTATCGGCGCGGCTTTGGCGGCTCTGGTGCTGCTGGCATTTTTACGAAATTTGCGGCTGACCTTCATTGTTGCAATCGTGCTGCCCAGTGTGCTCCTGGCCAGCGTGCTGATCCTTTATGTGTTGCACCAGAGCTTTAACATCATGACACTGGGTGGTATGGCGGCGGCCGTGGGCCTGGTGGTAGATGATGCCGTGGTCATGCTCGAACACATCATGCGCCGCATTACCGATAACCCCAGTGAGGATGAGCCGGTGTCCGTGCTGCATTCTGCCCTGGAAATGAGTAAACCGCTGGCGGGCTCATCGGCAGCAACCATCATCATTTTCATACCGCTGGCCTTTTTATCCGGGGTTACCGGTGCTTTTTTTCAGGCATTGGCCATTTCCATTGCAGCGGCCCTAGTGGTGTCCTTTTTGGTGGCGTATCTGGCGGTGCCCCTCCTCGCCGATCTGCTCCTGAGACCCCAGGATGCCGAGCAGGCCGAACATCAGGGCCGTTTTTTGGCCTGGTTCAGTCGCATGTATGGGCATTATCTGGAAAGACTGTTGCGGCGACCATTGTTTTTATCTTTAATTGTGCTGGTCTTTCTGCTGTTGGGAGGATGGTCCTACACCCAGGTGGGCAGCGGTTTCATGCCCGCGATGGACGAGGGGGGCTTCGTGCTGGATTATACCGCTGCCCCCGGTACTTCTTTGGCGGAAACGGATCGACTTCTGAATCAGGTACAGCAGATTCTCGCCAAAAATCGGGATGTGGCCAGCTATTCGCGGCGCACGGGTCTACAATTGGGCGGAGGCATCACAGAAGCTAACACCGGAGACTTTTTCATCCGTCTCAAGGGGCAACGACAGCATTCCATATGGCAGGTGATGCAGGCCGTTCGCGAGCAGATTCATAATCAGGTTCCGGGCTTGCGGGTGCAAACGGGGCAACTGATGGAGGACCTCATCGGAGATTTAACCGCCGTACCCCAGCCTATCGAAATCAAGCTCTTCGGTGCGGATCCCCAAACTCTGCAAAAGCTGGCCCGGCAAGTGGCTGGACAAATCCGGCAGGTGCCCGGTGTTGTGGAGGTTTTTGACGGGATTACCATTGCCGGTGACGCCGTTGATATTCATGTGGATCCGGTGAAGGCCGCCCTGGCGGGAATGACTCCGGGTCAGGTCAGCAGCCAGTTGCAAACCTTGATGGAGGGCCGCGTGGTCAGCCGAATACCCCAAGGCCAGGAAATGATCGGGGTCCGCGTCCGTGCTCCCCATGCACTCTGGAGTGAAATCCATCGCCTGCGACAACTCCCCATAATTGCCCCCGATGGGCATTATCTGACCCTGGGACAGGTGGCAGAAATTCGTACGCAATCCGGGCAGGCGGAATTGAACTCCGAAAACCTCAAACCCATGGTGGCAGTGACGGCCCGTATCGAGGGGCGGGCGATGAGTACGGTGATGGACGCAGTGAAGGCCCATCTGGCCCACCTGCAGTTGCCCCAAGGGGTCTACCTGCAATATGGCGGATTGTACCGCGAACAACAGCAATCCATGCGCGAACTGGCGCTGGTGTTACTGGCGGCAATTCTGCTGGTGACGGTGTTGCTCCTGTTTCTCTATGAGCGTTTTACCGTGGTCCTGAGTATTCTCGCTACGGCTCTCCTGGCCTTGGGTAGCGTGTTTATCGGTCTATGGCTGACCGGCACGGAGCGCAATATCACGGCTATGATCGGGATAACCATGATCGTCGGCATTGTCACGGAAACGGCGATTTTCTTTTTTGCGGAAGCGCAGTCTGCGGAGTACGACGAACTGGTTCGGGCTGGTAAGGCGCGGCTACGGCCGGTGCTGATGACGGCTATTATCGCCATTTTGGCCCTCATGCCGCTGGCCTTGGGGATGGGTGCCGGGGCACAAATGCAGGCACCTTTGGCCATCGCCATTATTTCAGGATTGCTGGCTGAAATTCCTCTGGTACTGCTGGTGATGCCTGGAATTTATGCGTGGCTGGAAAGACTCTCTAAAAAGGGATCAGTGCGTGTTATACACTGATCCAGATTTTGGCCTCTCAGGATTTGCGGAGCGGGCAGGTCCTGATGCCGAAGAGCGAGTAGGCTGGACACCAACCGACCAAACCGGTGATCAAGGG
>NZ_JAAOMP010000127.1 GCF_018853815.1 Acidithiobacillus sulfurivorans
CATCTCTTGCGCCAGTTCCAGCACCTGCACGAACAATCCTTGCAGTTCGCCCAGAAAACGGCGACGGAAGGTGGCCAGGGTATCATGATCCGGATGGCTGCCTGCCGCGAGGTAACGGAACGCGACAGAATCATAGGTGGCTTGTTCCAGTTTACGGCTGGAAAAGACCCCGTTGGCATAGCCGTAGACCAGAATCGCCAGCAGAGTGGCT
>NZ_JAAOMP010000128.1 GCF_018853815.1 Acidithiobacillus sulfurivorans
GCAGATAAACCGCAAAAAACAGGGCAATAATGACCGAAATCGGCTCAAAATGAACCATTTCAAAAAAATCAGGCTAAAATTTGGTGGTAGTCCGAAGTTAAAACCGACGGGCTGCTAGCTGAGTACGGTCAGAGACATTGATGGTTCCATACGCGCTGTCGGTCATGTTGCGTGAGAGGCTGGGGTAAGCTCCGTCAAAGAGCTTGAACAAAAACGCCTGGGCAGTTCGAAAAACTCCCCATTTCTAGTAAAATGTAGGGAGTAGATTGGACAGGAGAGCAGCCATGGCAGGATTGGTTGGACAAACAGGATTCTTCCCCGGAGACCGCCGGTTGAGAGAGATGGATTTATTGGGTGATGGTCTGCCCTTACTGAATCGACTGATTCCTTGGGAGCGCTTCCGCCCGATTCTGGAGAGTATACCGAAAGCAAAGGCCAAGGGGCCGGGTGGCAGGAAGCCCTATGACCGGATACTGCTCTTCAAGATGATGGTTCTGCAGCAACCGCATAATCTCAGTGATGAGCAGACCGAATACCAGATTCGGGATCGTCTCAGCTTTCAGCGTTTTCTGGGGATTGGGCTGGAAGAAGCTGTCCCCGATCACACGACCTTATGGTTATTCCGTGAATCACTGGCCCAGGCCCAACTGACGGAGCGCTTATTCACGACCTTTCATACTTTTCTGCGGGAAGCGGGCTACGCGGCCAGGGCTGGGCAAATCATTGATGCGAGCTTCGTGACGGTCCTCCGGCAACGCATGCGTCGCCAGGAGCGGCTGCTCAGCGGCAACAGGTGAACCAGGGTGAAGTACCTACCGCGTGGCATGAGCAACCGGCCAAGGGTCGTCAGAAAAACCAGAACGCCCGCCGGACTAAAAAGAACGGTCAGCCTTACTTCGGCTACAAGAACCACATTAACGTGGACAAACGCCACAAACTGATCCACGTATATCGGGTGACGGATGCCTCCGTCCATGACAGCCAGTGCCTGGAAATGTTATTGGACCCGGAGAATGCTGGCGTAGAGATATTTGCCGACAGCGCCCATCGTTCTGAGGAATCGGAGCAACTATTACAGGAAAAGGGATACCGAAACCGGATTCATGAGAGGGCCTACCGTAACCGGCCGCTCAGCAAAACCCAGGAAAAGGCCAATACCCGACGATCCCATCATCGTGCACGCGTGGAGCACGTCTTCGGTGCGATCGCGCAGCAAGGTGGAAAAATCCTGAGGACCGTGGGGATCGCTCGGGCCAAGGTGAAAATTGGGATGATGAATCTGGTCTACAACATGCGTCGCTTTACCTACTTGTTGAAGCAAGAGGTGGCCTGGTAGGGAGTAATCCCTCCAAAATCGGCAAAAACAGCAAAAACAGCAAAAAAGTATAGAAAACATCATGAAAATGATAGATAATCTGAAAAATTCGTTAAAAAGAGCGAATGGAGAAGGCGTGTGCCCGTCTCAAACCGCGAGTTTTTTGTTATTCGAGGTGCTCGCCTATTTGGGGAGTGTCACTTTCTACCAAATATAAGTAGTGCATGACAGAAAAAGGGCGTTTTTTCAAAATTCCGTCGTGTAAAATCTGAGCGAAATGGTGAATGGATAGAATTTAATGCCCATTTTTAATGATTTCAGCCGATTTTTGACAGCCGTTTCCCTGAGAAGTTCGGTAACGCTTCAAAAATCCTATCCGTTAAGCCGTTTTTCGATAGATACATCGTTGCTCCGCATCCTGGACCATTAAAACGGCCCCTAATCGATGAATGTTCCGGGCCAGCACGGCCAATGCCACATAGCGCTTGAAACCGGTAATACCATGATCCGGACACTGATCCAGGCCCAGGGCTCCGTCAAGCTCGCCAGATATAGTAGCAGAGGCTTTCTGCCGCTGATTTTAGTGGTGGTTTGAAGGGACTATGTTGGTGGAAATGCGGCATTTTCAGGCTGTTTTTGGTGCGGAATCGTGAATGGGGTGGCGGGCGGACGCAGATCTCCCTCCGG
>NZ_JAAOMP010000129.1 GCF_018853815.1 Acidithiobacillus sulfurivorans
GCCTCGCATCTATTGACACACGCTCGCTAACCCTTCTAGTATCCAGAAAAACCTTCTTTCAAAGGTAATGGATGGTCAACGACATGGGGAAAGGAAGCATCGAAAATACCGATAGCGCCGAGAATCTTCAAGGCTGGAAGCAGACCGAGGAAGATCACTACTTTGCGCTCATCGAGCAGCCCAAATATATGATTGGCAGCGTCGCCAAGATGCTGCGCGTCAAGGACCATGTCGTCCGCGATACAGTCGCCCTCATGGGGTTAGACCTGGAGCGTGGTGACTCCGGACGCAAGCCGCGCCTGTTCCATCCCGACAATGTCTTCGATATCGCCGATTTCCGCAGGCGTCGAGGCCTTCTTCCTTGGGATTCGCCCCCTGCGACTGTCGTCGTTTATTCCGCCAAGGGCGGTGTTGGGAAAACCACCTTGGCCGCCGAGCTCGCTGTGCAATGGGCGTTCAAAGGTCTCAAAGTGCTCGCTATTGATCTGGACACCCAGGGCAACCTGACGCAAATGATGGGGTATGACCCTGAGCTCGAACGAGATGCCGACCAACCCGCCGACAACCCTTTTCTGGTCGAATACAACTTCGGGTCGCTGTTCACTATACCGCCCATTCTCC
>NZ_JAAOMP010000013.1 GCF_018853815.1 Acidithiobacillus sulfurivorans
CCCCCCCCGCAATAACCTCATGGGTATAACGGATACGGGGCTGTTGGGGGCGCACCAGATACGCGTACAAGAATCCGTTCAGTACCTCCAGGGGAAGGGCCGTCTGCCGGAGCGGATCTTGGGCCTCGATGATGCAGAACATTGCCATCTGGCCCTGTGGCTGGACCAGTTGCCCGACCGCGCCGCTTTGCCGGTCGAGGTGGATCGGCTCCATCACCGCCTGCACCAACTGCTGAGAGATCATGTCGATCCACCGGGCAGTCCGCCAGCGCGGCAATTAGCTCAGGAGCTGCTGGAAACCAATGCCCAGCTGATGGATGCGTTACACCGCTTTCTGGGGAATCCCCATGTTCGGTAGGTTAGTGCTCACCACCGGGCCTCAAAGGAAGCGGCCAGCGCGGGACGATCATGGGAGGTATGCCAGATGAAGATTTCTAGAAAAATCCATTCCCTGCCTGGGGAACGCATCACGCCTTTTCAGAAAAGGGCGCTCACCCTATTGATCGGGGATTCTGGCCTGTCGACCGAAGGTATACTGGATATCCTCCTGATGGAGGCCCTCCTGGGCTATTGCGTTGATCGCAACACGGAGGTCTCTGGTGCTCCGGATATGTCGGCAACGAGAACTCCTGATGTTACCCGTCTACAGGGTTCAGAGATCAGTGACCGTACTTAATGCAGTCGATAAAAATAGCGAGGAGAGATAACCGTGGCAGAGGAAAGCAGGGCGGCATGCGCATTACTGGAATATCTGGAGGCCCAATTGGAAGGCGATGGGCCGCGTATGGAGCAGATCCTTGTCGAGCACCCCGACTTTGAAGCCCTCGCGCAACCCATGATTTCCCGACTATTGGGTTTGCAGGAAAAAACCCATCAACTGGTGGAGCACTTGCGGGCGGTTACCGTCAATGTGGATGGGGCGGCGGCGGATATTGAAACAGCCATGCAGGAAGTGCAACAAAGTTCTGGTCAGGTCAAATCGGCCATTACGGATAACGTGTCTTCGGTGCAGCTGCTGCTCAAAAAGATTCAGGAAATTAGTCGGGTCGTGGGTACTATCAAGGATATTTCCTATAAAACCAATCTACTCGCCTTGAATGCGGCCATTGAGGCAGCGCGGGCAGGAGAAAATGGGCGGGGTTTTGCGGTGGTGGCGGATGAAGTGCGCAGCTTGGCGGCCCATGTTCAGGAAGCAACGGTCGAAATCCGGGAGGGCATGGAACAGATTGCGGATTCCGGAAAAGCCATGCAACAGAAAAACAGCGCGGTTCAGGAGCAGACGGCTGGCGTCGATTCTGTCGTACAGCGCTTATTGGACAAGTCGCATCATCTGCGGAAGATGACCACGCTGTTACAGTTCGAAGCGACACAGGAGACTCACCAGCATTTCGTCGAGGTGGCCTTGCGCGAATCCGAAAAGGGCGCCCAGGCCCTGTCTCCAGATCACCTGCCGCTGCCGATGGATTCTCACGCCTGCCGTCTGGGAAAATGGTACGATGGCACTGGCCGGATGCAGTTTGCTTCCCTTCGTGGTTTTCAGGAGCTGGCCGTCCCGCATCAGCAGATTCATCAGTTAACCGTTCAACTCCTGCAGGCGGCGCAAGAACATTCACCCGATTTGTCGGCCTTGCGCGAAGCGCTGCAAAAGCAGCACGAAGCATTCCGAAAGGCGTTATCGGCGATGCATTCAGATTTGTCCGCTTGAGGCTCTGCCAGTCCGTTATTTTAAATAAAACTCCCCCGGACGGAGGGTCCGGGAAGATTCCGAACGTTTTTTGAGTTCTTCGGCTTTTTTGCAGAGATACAGTTGTTCCGCCTTGGCGCGTTGCGGCTGAGTCAGGGTCATTTTGACCGCAACGAGAGCCCGAAAACCGCGCCCCGCAGGCCGGTTGTCGACCCGGACGATGGTGGCGATGGTTTCGCAGGTGCCACACTCGGGAACATCAAACGACGCCAATAGGCTTTCTCCGGGCAGAAAGTCCGTTTCTTCGCTCAGAAAACTGAGTCCGGTCGGGCTGAAATCATAAATGCGGGCAATGGCGGTACGGCCATTTTTGCGTCCGAGAACCACGCTGCCTTCGATTCTGACGCGTTTATTATGACGGGTTTGGCGTTTATGGAGGATTTGGGGCATATCGAAATGCAGATCCCCCTGAAAAATGTACTTGAGTGGCGCAATGAAGGTGTAAATGCGGCTGTCTATCTCCAAAAATATCAGGGTGTTTTGATAATGCTCAGCCGGCAGAAGCGGATTTTTCGGGGAAAATACCAAACCACCCTGATCACAGCCCCGGAAAACGAAGTGCTGCCCGTCTTCACTCGCTTCATCAGAAAACAGCATGGCGTCGGCAGCCGTTGTCGTACACAGATGTTCGGGGATATGGTCCTGAATGGGTTCTGCAAATTCTGTGAGAACAGCCTGCTGATATTCGACCATGCTGTGCCCTGCGCGCATGGGCAGCAGCATCCCTAAGTTGGTATCGTCGACGGAAAGGCTCATGGGTTCGCCAGGCTATGTGAAGTCTGTGGATTCCTCTACCGGATAATGGTGTCGTATTCTGCTTATGCACTGTAACAACGAAGAACAACTGTTGCAAATTTGAAACTATTCAGGTGAAACCATTCGGGGGGATTCTGGCTCCGTGTCATTGCTTGTGCCCAAAACAAACGCCGGCGTTAACCCAGCATCCGGGTCATTTCAGCGGCTTCCATGGGTTTGGCAAACAGATACCCCTGGGCATGCTGCACGCCCATGGCATCCAGAATCTCTGCCGTGTGTTGGTCCTCAACGCCTTCTGCGACGACATGGATCGACAAGGTCTTGGCCATGTCCACCATGGCGCGTGCGTGTGTTGGGTCGGTTAATATCACGGATCGGCAAGCGTAAGATCCGAACGATCAAAATGCAGCGTAAGCGGGCATTTACGTCAGCACAGAGAACGACTAATATCGGTCTGTTTCGGACATTCGGTGATGACACCACGATCTATTGGAGGCCGGACCTTGCTAGCGGTGGCGTTGATCTAGTTGAATGACCGGTGGCACGCAGATTGCCAAATGCAGTATCTGAATCTGCAAGTGCCCTGAGAAATGAGGCCGTTCCGCCTGAGGGGTAGGGTGTGGTGTTGCGCATAACATTGGTCCAGTCGATCGAGAAGTGACCGAAGGTAACTTTCACCAGCACGAAGAGGCACACGATGGCTGCAGAGATCAAGAACATTTTTGTTTTACTTCTGGAGAATCGCTCCTTTGATCATATGCTGGGATTCTCCGGCATCACTGGAACCGATGTAGTCAATGGTGTGCCACCCCAAATCGCGGGCCTTAACGGTTTGGAATCGAACAACTATCTCGGCGCGCCCTATTTTGTGGGGAAACCCTTCCATGAACCCATCCCAGTCGATCCGGCGCACGAATTTCTTGACGTCCTAGAGCAGCTCTGTGGAACCCAAGTAATCTACAAACGTGGAAGATCCTATCCCCGCATCAACAACAGCGGCTTCGTGAGCAATTATGCGCGGTCGCACTCGAAGGATGAGGGGAACGCAACGCGAAACTTCGGGCAGATCATGGATGGCTTTACCGCCGACCAGCTCCCAGTCTTGAACGCCTTGGCGAATGCTTTTGCGGTTTGTGACGGTTGGCATTCGTCTCTGCCCGGGCCAACTTTCCCGAACCGGCTTTTTGCCATGGGGGCATCATCAGGTGGCCTGGACCATAGCCCATCGACATTGGAATTGCTCACGTGGGAGGGACTTGACGGCTTCATATTTCCTCGCGGCTCGATCTTCGATGCGCTTAAGGCGAGCCACGGTGATGAATCATGGCGGATCTATGCTGGGAGCGACTTTCCGCTGGTTTCAGCGCTGAATGGCATCAACATATTCGATGTGCATTCCATTGATAAGATGGGAAATGACCTGAATTCGGGCACATACCCTTACCGCCTGACATGGATCGAGCCGGATTATGGCGACATGGTCTCCGGTACATTTAAGGGCGGATCCTCGCAGCATCCCATGGATAATGTTGCTGGTGGAGAAAAATTGATCAAGGAGGTCTATGAGACCATTCGGGGTTCGCAGCTATGGGAGTCCAGCCTTCTGATCGTGACCTGGGATGAGCATGGTGGATTCTATGATCACGTGCGACCAGGGAGTGCTGTGGCACCTGGGGACACGAAACCGGGGTCCAAATACAATAAATACGGATTTAACTTTACCCGGCTCGGCGTCCGTGTGCCCGCTGTGGTGATCTCTCCCTATATCCCCGCTGGCACCATTGATCATCGAGCGTATGATCACAGTTCCATCCTGCGGACGGTGGAAAAATCTTTCGGTTTGCAGCCTCTGACCAAGCGCGATAGCGCGGCCAACTCAGTCGCTGCGCTCCTGACCCTCCCTGAGCCTAGGCGTGACACACCGGAAACCCTGCCTCCCTACCTGCCACCCAAACAACCGGCTGCAACAGCGCAACCAGGAAGCGATTCGGTCGATAGCGGGAACCTGCCGCTGTTTCTTCACATCGCCATGCGCCACGAACTTGCGCTGTCTAATCCTGAACAACGAATGGCGGTGCTGAATCGAGCACAATCGGTGAAAACGAGGGCGCAAGCGGCACAGTACCTTGCCGAGATCGCTGATCGAGTAAGTGAAGCCAAGTCGCGTAACCGTGGTTAGCCGGTGAGTAGACAAATGGCTTCGGCAGGAGTTCAGTGATGATGTGTGACCTTGGACCAAGTGCATACACGGCATTCTAAGCTGCCAGTCGGAACCACAGACAAGGTGTGCAACCAACCAAAGACGCCCATTCAGAAAAGAGCCAGAGATGTGAAACAAGGTTTTTTCAACCGCCTCATAGGGATGCTTGGTAAACGTCTTGGATTGACGGACAATGCAGGCATCACTAGCTTCGAATAGTTACCAATCGAACTAGATTCTCTCGGATGGAGCCGCAATGAGACCGTTTCAAGTAATCACGATTGCCAGCGCTGCCGTGCTTATGTCCGGTTGCAGCACCGATTTAACACAAATGCATAATACGGTCACCAAGTTTGACCAAGGAGTCCATTCCGCAAGTACAGCGGAGATGGCTCTGTTCCATCAAGTTCAATCTGCAGACTGCAGACAACAATTTTATAAACAAGCATTTTCCTTTGCGACAGCAAGAAAGAACAAAAAGACACATAAGTACCCTGCGTATTCGCTCGATCTCACGCCTTCTTGCACCCCCCAGGAACTGACTAATACTCAGTTGCAAATTCGCCAAAACTTATTAGACACCATTACCCTTTATGCCGATGCGATTCAGACACTCGCAAACGGTACCGATGACACTGATTTAAGCAAAAACTCGCAAGATCTGGCCAGAAATATTCAAAGCCTGGCTAAGCAACAAGGCTTCACTGCCGTCACGGCTTCTGATACCGCCGCAGTGAATACTGCCGTCGAGACCATCACCAGCTTTATCGTTGACCATACCAAATATAAAGAAATCAAAGAGGCTGCTTCTTCTGTACAGCCAGCCTTGACGATCGTCATCGCACAACTGAAGGCTGAAAATATAAGTGACGCCCAAAGCCTTGCGAGTAAGGCTGATGCTGTAGCCAATATGTTCCAACCGGCCCTTTTGGCCGCCCGTAATCAAATGCACTCAGCAAGCTTCCTAGACGTTATTTACGCTCACATCGCTCTTCAGTCGATCATCATCCCAACCCCAAATGTGACTCAGCTCAACGATACTCTTGATGCCATCGTAGCGGCCAACCATGCCCTCGCCCATGCGACTAACGACGGAGCAATTCCAGAAGTGTCCAATTTAATCGACCGGGCACGGCAAGCTGCCACGCTATTCAATTCCACTAAATGATATTCCCTTCCTAAGAGGACACACGACCATGCCGACACTCACCCAGCAAACCAACATCGCCAATGCTATTGCCGCCATTCGTGCCGCAGAGGAATTGCTTACCCAACAAAATCGTGTAGCAACCGATGTACTAACGTCGATAAAGCTCACGAATGAATATAATAACCTCGATTCCTACCTTTCCCAGTTGCTGCACGCTCAAAATTCGGCAGATGATGTTGGTTTTGCCAACGCCACGGCAGCGTTGCAATCTCAGGCCAGCGGCTTACAAGCTGACGAACATGCAATAAAAGCCATTGTCGGAGATTTCCAAACAGCAGCCTCGATCATAAGTTACATTTCGCAAGCAGTCACCTTAATTGCGAAGTTATGAATGCCTTCCTGCTTCCACAGAACGTATTCCGGGATACAATTAGGATTGTGGATAATGCCTGATAATAGTACAAGCGGAATGCTAGAAACATTTCTTTCAACACTGATTGACGAGCCAACGCCCAGCCTTTGGAATATGGAAAAATCATCAGTTTCTGGTGCAATACAATCAGGAGCACCATGCAGAATATGTCATATAGATAAAGCAAATCTACACACATGGTTAGCATGGCAAGATCCACCTGGGGTACGCTTTAACACAGCAAGTAAATCAGGATTATTTAAACATGACGCTGAGAAAGAAAAAAATTTATAGTTTCGTTTAAAAGTTTCTATTCTTTGCGCTAATTATTTCCTATCATTACGAGTAACTGATAGGCATAAATAAGGATTATTTCAACTAGCAATAAAATAAATTATTATCGACCTTCTCTCGATTCCATTTCACCTTCGCACGCCCGTGAAATGCAGACTTTCCATTGTTAGTGCACCCCCCATCTGGGAGCCTATATGTGGACATATGTGACCCCTCCCAAAGTCCGCACACGCGGCGGACCTGACGCCCGAATAAGTGCGCCGAAGCGCTGCAATGGGTTGGATGACGTCCTCTGCTTTCCGCCGCTGAATGACCGCAATCAGTCTGCTGCCGACCATCGAGACTCGACGGCGGCAGGGCAGTGAACAGTCATTTGCTGTTCTGGCATGGGTTAAATCGGCTTCTGTCGTACCGCCAATTGCTCTATTTCCGAGGCCAGCGCCAGATATCGCTGGGAATCACGCAGGCCGGTGATGAAACGACGGGGGATCCCCTCCAAACCTACCTGAGCTCCTACGAGCGCCCCTGTTAGCATCGCGCGGGACATATTTTGTCCGCCTCCGTTGATGGCGTGCAATACGGCGGATTCATAATCATCGCTGAAACGACTGTCCAAGTAGTAAGCAGCAGGTAATTGATGATAAATGGCACAGGGCATACCGTAAATCAGACTCACTTTCCAGGCAGGTTCGATGACGATGTCCATATCTGTGGCCGCCAAGTGTCACGGATCGGCAATATGGAGCCAAACCGTAGTCGGCGTAATGGCGCCACCCACATAGTGCTTCAGTAGGGTCTTGAACTTCCCTTGGATCGGTTATCCTCCCAGCTTTTTGGGGGGGGTAACCATGAGTAATCGGAGGTTTGAGATGTTTACGATACGCCAAATCCTGGTGCGGATGCGCCAAGGTGATCGGGACCGAGAGATCGCCCGTTCCGGACTCATGGGGCGCAAGAAACTGGGTGCCCTACGTAACCAGGCTGCACAGCACGGCTGGCTCGATCCCCAGCAGCCTTTGCCCGACGACTGCGCGCTCGCCATCCTGCAGCAGCGCCACCAGCAGGCCATGCCTACCCAGTGTGTGTCCACCCTCAAATTGAAGTTTCACCGATTTTCATGAGATACAGCCCGCCGAATGTTACGCCACCATACGCATGAGCATCTGAGTGAATGATTTATGTGGGGGTTGGCAGAGATGGGGCCAAAGTCCCAGAAAATGGTCGGAGAGGGCTTCGTCTGTAATCAGTTTGCGGGCATCGGAGAAGGCAAAACTGGTCCGTTCCTTGACGATATGTCCGCGTTTGGGGTCCGCCGTGATCCGGTCGGCGTAAATCCAGGTCAGGGTCGTGGCGAGCAGGCAGAAATGGAGGTGGTTGGTGACGGCGTCGGCGGTACGGTTCTGGCTGCGGGCGCTCCCGATTTCCTGTTTGATTTCTTTGAAGCCGGCTTCGATTTTCCAGCGGGCACCATAGTATTCGACGATTTGGGTGACGGAGAGAGTCAGGTCCGTCGTGAAGAAAGCCACCCACTGGGTTTTGCGAAAGACCCAGACCACCCGCACCGGGCAGCGCAGGGTTTTGAGCAGACAGATCTGATCATAGGCGCGTATTTCCCGCGCTTTGCCATAAAGCTGGACCGTGTACCTTTGCGCCCGCTCCCGCAAAGACGTCGCCAGCTCGGTCACCGAACCGCAACGATCCCCATATTTGCGGGGCCGACCCTTGGCAGTCGGGGCCGCATCCGGTGGTTCTGCATACAGGACGGTACTACTCCGCAAGCGGGACAACAGGTGGATGGACGGTTCCGCTGCATTCAGAGGCTTCCACAGCCCATTATTCCCGAACCATCTGTCGCAGACGATCAGAGGAGAGTGGCTGCTGAAATGGGTGGCCACCTGCAGGATCATGGCTGCAGCCTGGGCCATTTTCGACTGAAAGATCGGCACCTGTCCATGACAGCGGACGTTGATCTTGCCGGCCTCAATGTCCTTCTGCCGATGGTAGAAGCGACCGGCCAGCGGCAGGCAGGCCCAGCGGCCTTTGATGGGCTTGAGCAGGCCGAGCATGACGATATTCTGTGCCCAGGGATAAGTGGGATGATTCACCTTGGCGGTATGATCGAAGAAAAAGCCGCAGCCGAAGATCCGCTTGCCGGCTTTGTGGTTGAGGGTGTCATCGAGGGCCAGGATCAAGCGCCCATCGACCAGCGGGGACGGGATCAGATTCCAGGCAATCGGCCAGAGGCGATCCCAGGCCAGTTGGGTGGAGGCCATGAAGAGGTAGAAGCGGCGGGCGTTCACATCCAGACCGAACAGGGTCTGCAGGGAGCGCAACAGATTGGCGCTCATGGAAGAGGTGAAGGGCACTATGATAGCCAACAGGATGAAGGGGAACCATTGAGCCCGTTCGCGCCCTAGTCGCGAATCAGAAAATGCCGATTGGAAAGGGATGAGCAAATCGCGTAGCATGGACATCGAACAGGGCCTCTTGCGTTTTATAATCAGTGCGTTAACGATCACTCATTATATCACGGAAGGCGGTTCTGTTCACCTTTATCTAACTGATTCACAAGAAATAAAATAAAAAAACAGGGTAACCAAATAGCGCGTCATTAAGTATAATTAATGCACAAATAATAATATTTTATGGCCGGCTTTTTTGTTAACCCCACCGATTTCCCTCGTGGAAAAACGGTGAAACTTCAGTATTAAGAACTTTTTTAATAAATCGCAAACGACCTTGCTGAATGCCAAAAATGCGCTGGTCCAAATAACCACGAAAATCACAAGAGATTAAATTAGGAACATCGAAATTCTGCACAATTACGGTGCAACATCACCCATATGGTGCAAGGATCTTAAAAGCGCACCAATTCACACGTTGAAGCTTACGATCAATTTACAACCCCGCCAAAACCATCGCCCCCATCACCATCAAATAACTGAACGCCGGGGACATGCCTTGCGCTTGCCGCCCTGCCCGCTCAAAAACTGGCTGGATCTGTAGCCAGGATGCTTCCGTACTCTCCCATTTTTCAAAAGCATGCTTGACCTGAATCACATCCCGCTTGTTAAGATGTAGTGCTTCCCGCCAGGATTGCCGCCAACGGGAACGCTGCTTCTCATGATCAAAGCTCAGATAGCGGATATTACGCGGAGAAATGCCCAATTGCAGCAGTAGTTGCTTGTAGGCTTGCGCCAAAGCCACTTCCTTAGCATCATCCGGGGATTTCATCAGTAAAGAGCCAGGCTCACTGCGCCATGCTCTTTTCAGATAGGCATCCAACGTCCTGCGTAACAGTGCAGGATCTTTATCCATCATGGCCCAGAATCCTGGCAGCATGTTTTTTAGGTGTTCCTGATCGTTCCGGGTTAAGGGCCTGGGTGGCAAGGGTATTTTCAGCGTACCTTTGCCGAACTGCGGAATTTTAAGCGACTTGTGGCGCGGACCCATCCGACTTTTCAGCGCAAATATGTCCTGCGCTTTTCGCGCCATTCGGGCTAATTGCTGTGCGGTGTAGTCAACGTCTTCGGCTATGGGCTGCCAGAACATTTCGTCTCCCGCTTTTTGCGGATCAGCAATCGCTGCAGATTGGGTAAATCCTTGCAAGAGTAAATACCAAAGATTTTCCAGAATGCGGGTTTTGGACGCTCCTGCGGATTTAGCGGATGCTGTTTCAGAGGACACTGCTTGAAACATCCCGTCCTCCTGTAAAGATTCGGGGATCTGCAGGGTATCCGGCATTTTGATCCGAAGCCGGGACAGCAGACCATCCATGCCTTCGTGCTTGTAGGCTCGATAGATGGTTTTCTCATGCAGTTGGCCTGCCAGTATTGCGAGCCATTCACGGACCGAATGGGCCTCAGCTACCTGGGCGCGCAGATGCAAAGCCAGAATCAGATCCAGGTTATGCAGGTAGTGGTTCATACTGATTTCCGGACCGGAGTGTCCCAACAGCGCTGCTATGGCATAGAGCTGCTTGCGGGTAGCGTGATCGACGCCCAACAATCTTTGCCGAAATACCCGGGCGGAATTTTGTTCGCGCCGATATGGCAATGGTAAATGTTGCGGTTCAATATCTGCCAGCATCAACTTCCACAGTATCTGATTGGCAAAACTATGCCGCAAATGATGGAAATGCAAACGCTGGTCGCCGGTGACCGCTCGCATATCAGCATGGATGCGGGACATCGCAGTTTCCTGAGCAATAGGATTATGACCAATCTCAGGCAGCACAAAGAGGTATTCCTCACCCAAAACCGCGCCACTTTCTCCGCGATAGGCTATCCATTTACGCAGAAGTTCCAGCTCGTCATTCTCTAACAACACATCCAGTGGTAAAGCGCGCGTTGCATTACGGGTTTTCAGGCGCCGTTCACTGAATGGACGAATGAGCAATCTGGCCTGCCCTTCCAGATGACAGTCGGTCATGCGCAGACGCAACACTTCCATGCGTCGCAAACCACAGCGATAGCCCAAAATGGCGACCAGGGTGAGCAGATCGGGAAGCTGGTGATGATGCAGTGCATGCCTTCCATCCTGAAGGCGTTTTTTCAGGCAAACGTACTCCACCTCGCTGATGACCCGTGCGTCCGGAATCACATCCATCTGAAACCCACCCAGATCCTGAAGCAGCAATGGGTCTACCCCCTGACGCTCCACCAGAAACTGATGCCATTCCCGAATGGCCCGAATCAAATGAACTCTCTGGTGTACAGTATCGACCTGTTCCAGAAGGTCTTCATAAAGTTGGCGCCAGGACGGATCACCGAAACTTTCCACCAACGGGGTGTTTTCCAGCACCTGTAGCATCAAGGCAGCAAGACGGCTGACATAGCGGCGAATGGTCGTCATCTCCAAACGATGGCGATAGGATGAGCCTTCTTTCAATAAATGTACGGCCCAGGCAAACATGCGTTGCCCCAGGGGATCCGAAACATTCTCCTGCTCCAGAGAGTCCTTGAGCAGCTTTAGGGCATTGGGACGATTTTTGGCCCGTAGGGCCTGCCGCAGCGCCCGCAGCCAGGCGACCGTCACGACCCCTTCCACGACTTCAGGGGCGGATTCCAACGCCGCGTCCGCTTTATTCGGTATGATTTCCTTTGCCCCGGAAATTTCGGCCTGAGGCCCTTCAGAATAGCCATGAATGCGCCACCAACATTTACGGTCCAAGGCATGGGCATCCAGATCTCCCAAGGCATAAGCACCCAAAAATTGCGGTAATTCCAGGCGCGCTGCTTGTGTCATGCCTCTGAACAATGCCCTGATTTGGAGATGCCGTCGTCCTATCCGGGGCCATTTACGCAAGGGTAACGTCATGATTCGTTGTATTTCTTGCGCGGATATTCCCGAGGTCCGTTGCTGTACCATGTTTTCTGCATTATCAGGTCGTGGAAATACCTGCAGATAGCGCAAAATCAGGATTTCCGAAAATGGATCAGGAAACCAGCGACGCAAACGCACACCACCCCGAGACATGGGTATTTGCAGATCCCAGAATGTGAGTCCTGCTGATTCGAAGTGGACCAGCGCGCACCGCCCACGCAACATAGACAACAGGCGCTTTAATGCCGCCATTTCCCCTAAGCCACCAAAAAGTAGCGCTGCCAGCAGGATTTCTCCCTCACAATAAGCCTGGCTTTCCTCGCTGGCCCCATCCCGCCTCGGGTGCCCTTGCTGCATGGCCTGTTTAAGCAGCGTTCTGGCATTGCAGACCTGTTGGTAATCCGCTAAGGCTTGCTGGCGAAAGGGTGTCGCTTCGCGTTCCAGCATCATCGGCACGGCCGGTGGGCACCAGGTCCATAAAGATGCCTGATTCCCACGCCGAATCAGCAGACTAAAATATTGCAAACATTTGGCCTGAGCCCGCAGCCGGGATTTGAGTCCGGATTTGAGTCCGGATTTGATGTCTGCACTTTGTTTTTCGCCCCCAGCCGGAGCATAGGTTTCCAGGATCCGGTCATGCAGCGCGGTAGCCAGGGACTCCCGATTCTCATCGGATACCGAAGAATAGGTTACGTCTCCCTGCAGATTATTGAGAAAGGTTCTATAAGGCAGTCCTTCAGCTCTTCTCTTTCCGGCATATGCCGAATCGCTTTCCCGCAAAAGCCATAGCTCGTACTCTCTGATTTCTGCCTCGCCAAACAGAAACTGTCCACGTTTGGCAGCCGGTATCTGCAGCATTTCCTGACAAATTTCCTTAAAAGAGGCTGTCGGGAGGGGAGGTTTGGGTGTTGCAACATTCAGGGATGCGTTTGCTTCTTCCATCATTTTCGTCGTTTGGCTACTCTGGTTGGCAAGGGCAATGACCGGAAACCCAAGATATTCAGCATCGACTCCAGATGCGGCTTCAGCAGATTCACATAGGCTCGAGCCGACTGACTGGAGTAGCGGCTCCAGGGAGATTCTCCGGTATACCAATGTCCCATGAAGGCATCGACCACTTCGGCCGGGCAATCCTGTTCCAACAGATAACTACGGCAGAATCGCCGATGACTGTTCACAGGCATATCCGCATCGAAAAGCGATTGCAGTGCAGGACGCAGGTCCTTTGGACACAAGCGTGTTATCACCCGACCTTTCATCAGAAAATTGCTGCCAGAAATCCTGTCGCGGACATGTGAATTCTCCAACCATTTTTTCTGTTGCGTGGCCAGATCCCATTGCCTCTGCAATTGCTGAAGCAGATCCGGGGGTAACCAGAGCAGGCGCAGATGCGACCGATCCCGCGTCGATTTATCCTGATGAACGATAAAGCCCGAGGCAGTTCCTTCTGCGGGATGTTCCGGAAAGGGCGTACAAATCACCCGCGAAGCCGTGGCATAGGCAAAATACAACCAGGTGTAGAGCGTGTAGTCGTTGTAATAGGCATTCCAGTCTGCACGCAGCTTGGGGGAATCGTTGCCAAGAGCCTGGATCGCCTGGACTTGCTGATCCAGACGATCCTGCAAGCGTTTTATTCCTGTCTGAATGCTTTCTATCCTGGGACGAAACAGGGAACCCAGATAGCCTGAATCATCCGCTGGCAATGCCTCAACGGAACCGGCCAACAAGGAACGGCTGCCATAGGTTTCCTGCAACACCTGGACATAGCGCGCCACCAGACTTTTCTGGGTGAGTGTCGTATAAAAACGCCGTACCTGACCGAGGCGCTGTTTTTTAGGAAAAACCAGTTCTGTTTCCCCGATGTCTCCGCGACCCGCGCATCGGTACCAGAGATAATTTTCCACACGGGTCAGGGTGAGATAGCCAGAGGGGTCAACCATTCGTAAATATTCCTGGATCTCTCGCTGCCGCTTGCGCTTCCCCCCTGTGAACAGGTGCATTTTGGAGAGGTTTGTATCTGAGTAATGTTTTAGTAGCTGCTCCAGATATTTGCCACAGCCCGTCACATCCGGCAGGCATAAAATGGAGTCCTGGATATCCGCACACAAGCTCTGTGCCTCAGCAGATTGACTGTGCCAACTGCTGGGAGGCTCGATTTTGACATACCATGTACCCCATTGCTCCACTTCTCCCGGTTGATAGGCAAAATGATGGTGTTCTTTGATATGGCCTCGGCTTTTGACCAGTTTCAGCTGATAACATTTTTCGAAGCCAACGCCGGTTCCGAGTAAAACAAACAAGATAACGAGACTCTGTGCGTGCAATGATGACTTCAGGCAGCTTTTTTTGAGGACCCCGGGGAAAGCCTCGGCCATTGCACGACGTAACCTGCGGATGGCGGTATCCGTCAACTGTTCATAATCCCAGAGGAAAAGCTGGTTTTGCAGAGCCTCCGCCCGAACTCGACCCTGCAATGCCGTCGTCAGCAGATTAGCCGCACCACCACCGGATTTACGGGAACAGATGGACAATTCCTCGACAAAAGCCTCACCCAGATTTTCATCGACATCAATGTCATACTCCAGCTGATAGCGGACCGCATCACCCGGCTTGCTGCCTAAACTGCCAGCCGCTTCGGCCCTTTTGCGAAGGGGGCGCTGAGGTTTGTGAGGATCTTGAAAATCTGGCTCGATCGATTCTTGATCCAGATCCATAAGAGGCAGGTACCCCGCGATACTTTCCTTTTTGCCCCTACCGTGAGTCAACCGTTCCGTTGGCTGATGGCAGTCATAGGCGGTAGCCAGCATATAGATGAAGCCTTGCAGGTGGCTCCGCAGGGAGGAATAACCGGATTTGCGCAACAGTTCATTCAAATCTTCGTCATACTCGTTTTCCTCCTCCCACTCATCTTCATCATCCTGTTCCTTTTGAGCGTCTTTCTTTTTGCCCTTGGTAAAGAGCTGCCAGGCATTATAAATCGATTCCGCCAGTTCCTGAGGAACGCGTTCAGGATGCAACAGTTCTGCCGAAATCCCTGCACGACGCACAGAAATTTCCCGTAAAAAAATACCTGCCCGGTAGGTATAACCCAAAATATCGTCGTAGGGGGCTGAAGTAACACTTGCAAAGTCATAGAACCGTTCTTTGTTCCTGGCGATTAAGCGCAGATGCGCCAGAAGTACATGTCCCTGCAATAAATACCAGTCATCCTGTTGGCCTGAGTCAGTTTTCCACCACAGGAGCGCATAGAGTGGATGAGATTTGGTACAAACACCTGACAAGGGAGACTTATGGGGATTTTTTGCATATTCAGAGGGAGGAATAACCTCTGGTTCCTGGCGTTGAATCCATTCAAGCAACAGGGGCCACTGCGACATTTCCACCGGCGGCGCTGTCAAAAATTCCGTCGAATCAATCAGGTCAAGGATTGAGCGCAGATTTTCTGCAACAATAGTCAACTCCCGTAACGTGCCATAGACCCCAATATCCCGAAACAGGGCCAACAGAGCAGCGGCCGAAATGGTCGGGTCTTTTTCAGCAGCTTCCATGCAACGCTGGAATTCCGGGCAGTCCCGGGGCGCAACCGCTGCGGACTTTTTTCCACCTGGCTTTTTGAGCTGGGGCGAACGAGAGAGGCTTGCGTTTTCTGCATCAGTCATTACATTGCCTTTCTATCTCCCCAGAATGCATCCGCTATTATGTTGCTACGGATACCATCAATGGGCAACCACAGGACTATCATCAGAATTGACGTTCATAAATCAACCTGTTGGCTATTCGGATTGATATGCAGGCACGGCGTTGCGCCATCAAGCACCTGCGAATTTATCTGTCATCAAAAACGATCTTAACCTTGCGCCTGGAACACCATGTCCGCTTTTTCGTAATGGCTGTACGGGCAGTGCGCATCCCCCGTAAGCTCCACCAGCCGGACCGACTAATTTTGTCTAGATTGATATTTATCAATGTGTCCGCGTGTTGACTGACCTAAACTCATCAGAAGCAGTGATTGGAGAAAAAACTATCACCACCATGCTTAAAAAACCGTCGCGAAATAGGCGAGTGAGTATACGCGTTGGCATCTGCGCCACTTAAAAGCTGCGGTAAAATTCATAAATGGAGAGATGTTATGAACCGAAGACAGTTATTGAAGTCGATATTGTCGGCACTGGCTATAGCGGGTTATGTGCAGTCGGACCGAGCCATTGCCTCGGGTATGGGTGGCATGATGAGAGGTAATGCGTCTGAAGATGATGGAATGCGCGCCATGATGTCGCCGGAGAATCGCGGCCCCATGGGAACAGGGATGGAGTTGTTTCAGGTACATGCGGAGGTTCATCGCAAAGTGACCTTTTTGCCGGATGGGATACACGCAGTCACCATTTCAGCCGTGCCACATACAGTTGCTTTACTCCAGGCGCATGTGACTCAGATGTATCAGCGCCTCGCGGAAGACCAACCCTTCCCATATCCGGCCAGTCGAAGCGTTCCAGTCATGTTCGCCCATCCGACGCTATACCAGAGAAAACTGGACTATCTGAAAGATGGGGTGGCAATAACAGAGACATCATCGGATCCAGAAATGATCCAGGTGATTCATGCCCACGCGCGTGAGATTACGCGCTTTGTCAAAGAGGGCATGCCCGCGATGCTGCGAGGAATGATGTAAGCGGTTATTTCGGATTGATTAACTGAGCCTGTGGTGTTACAGATCCTCAAGCCTAATCCGCGTTGCTTGAGGTGCGGTAGGTCCATACATGCCTACATCAGCTAAAATTGATTTTTCTCAATGCAGCTCTGTAGTACCTGCAGGATACTCCTTGCCAAGGATGTTCTCGTGAGCATCAGGTCAAGGAGATATGTCATGTTTTTTCGACAAATATTTCACGAGGAAAGTAGTACTTAATACCTAAATTCTCGCTGACAGTACCTGGCGCGATGCGGTAGTCATTGATGCCGTGGCAGATAGCAGCGACGAAATTCTGCAAATTTTGCGTGAGCAGGATTTACAGCTCACCCATATTCTGGAAACCCATTTACATGCCGATCACATCAGCGCTGCCCGTAAATTGCAAGAGCAAAGCGGCGCACAAGTGGCTTTAAGTAATAAAGCCCACGCAGATTGTGCCGATATTGCTGTAGAAGATGGAGATTTTCTGGTGCTGGGAGATGAAGTGATCCGGGTCATCAGTACCCCAGGACATACACCGGAATCCCTGAGTTTCCGCTGGTACGACCGCGTGTTTACCGGCGATGCCCTCTTGATTGGCGGTTGTGGCCGCACAGATTTTCAAGGTGGTGATGCCGGTACGCTGTACGACAGCATCACTTCAAAACTGTTCACGCTGCCCGAGGAGACCCTGGTTTACCCTGGCCATGACTATCACGGACGTTGGGTAAGCTGTATTGCTGAAGAAATCCCAAGTAATCAGCGTCTTGGGGGTAAATCACGAGAAGAATTTATCGCCATCATGACGGCTCTGGATTTACCGGATCCCCAACTCATTGATGTGGCCGTCCCGGCAAATCGTCTGTGTGGCGCAATTTCTTCAATTTAAGGAGTATCCATTGTTTTCTCAACAAAATATGAATATTGGCATGCGCGGAGCGGGTCGTGATCCGGCGTGGGCCGCCCGTCATCAACATGACCAGAATGTTTTCCATCGCCTTTTGGCGCTGCATGATGATATTCAGCGCGATCTGGAGTTGTTACCCGAGCGCCGCCTGATCTATGCCAGATAATACTCATCACACTATTTGCTGGATATCAATATTCCATCAGATTCGATTAGGTACCCGCAGGAGATTGTCACCCAAAAAAATGCCGGGGGTTGGCGAGAACGCCATTTGTCCGCAATAGACGCCGTTCATCTCTATCGATAAATTATAAGGGAACGGCCTTGGAGAAGGGGAGCTTCCATTCTGGCGATTATACTTTATGCACTGCCCAGGCTGCGAACACGGCTGACCGTTGGTTTAATACCGCCTGCCCTCAGTCATGGGTCGCCAGAAACGCGAAGCGGGCCCAGGACCTGGCAGGCAAGCAAACTGTCGATGGGATGGTTGTGCTGTAAATGCCTGCTGGCGGCTATCCAATGCTGCACTCATCCGGTCACAGGCTTCTACCTGAATCCTGCCAGGCATCAGGGGGCGGGACGAACGACTGGACCAGTGAATTTTTAGAGCAGCGACCAGATCAGGATCCTGCTGTCTCAACCACGCGAGATGAGGAGCCAGCACTTCTGTTGTGGCCTCCTCATGGGCAACGGTCCAGCCTTCCATATTGCGCTTGCCATTTTGCTCATAACCCAGAACCTTACCGGCATCGTGCCATAGCAGAGCCGTGCGCGCGATCTCCCATTCCAGCAATGTCATGGGTTCCATCCGGGTCAAAAGACGAAGGGCTTCCACCGAGTGCCGTAACAATCCACCCTTCTCTGCGTGGTGATGTGTCTGGCTTGCTGGAATATTGACCCAAAACAGGCTGATCTCCGGGTCGCGTAGAATCCGTTGATTGAAGCGGCGTAATGAGGCATTCGTCATCAATTGGATATGCGCCCATAATTCCCGGAGGTGAACCGGGTAAGGTGTTTCAGATAGCAACCAGTTTGGTAGACTGGACATTGCTCTGTTGTGCAGATCAGGATCGGCAAAAGAAGCCAGACGCAAGTCCATGATATCCAGCACCCACTCTTGTCCCAATCGACGCGGACGTACGCTGGCAGAAACTTCGACCCCATCTGGCCAGAAGCTTCGGAACGGAAACGCCTGCCACCAATAAGCCATCCAATGTCGTCCCCCGGGAGTTGTGAGACGACAGGAGCAGAAAGCCTCCCCAAAGCGACTGGTGCGTTGCTGTAATCGGGAAAGCACAAATGTGTGTTGATATATCGGCAAATGAGTCATGGTGGCCATTAGCATAGGTCTCCAGCGTTCAGCGCCCTATCCAGCCTGTGCACAATATCCGGCAGCCGTTGTGCGGCCTGTGCTTCATCCATTTCCAGTAACACCCTGCAAATCCATTGCAGTAAAATCACTTGGGTGGAAGTTTCTCCCGATACATCAAGCATCTGACAAAGCGTTATTGGATCAGGCAGGATAAAAGAGGCTTCCAGAGCTGCCACTAGACGGTCCAGAACCTCATTACGCACCGGGGGAAGAGCTCCTGATGGCTGCAACGATGGTACCGTTGGAAGTTGTTGTTCAGTCATGATCCACCTCCGAGGGTAATGACAAATGGGACAGCAGCAACCGCTCCATCGCTGAGCCATCCTGCCGGGTAAGATTGGGGACATAGCGCGAATAAACACGAAACAGCATTTCTGTGGTGCTATGCCCCATTTGCCGGGCAATCCATTCTGGGCTTTCACCAGAAGCCAGCCAGAGTGTGGCCGCCGTATGGCGGGTTTGATAAGGCCTGCGAGCTTTGAGATCCAGATAACGTAGCAAGGGGTACCAGACCCGCTTGGTCACATTATCGTGGCGCAGGGGGGTTCCTTCGCGGGTGCAGAAAACATAATCATTAGACGCCCGCCCCTTGGCCCTATCCTTGTGATGGTAAATCTCGTGCAAAGCCTTAAACGCCTGATGAACAGGCAAAGACATTTCTACGGTCCGAAAGGAACCATCATTTTTAGTAGATACCACCTGCCCGTTGACCAAAGCTTCATGCACCAGTATCTGGCGGCGTGCTAGATCTACCTTTTCCCAGCGCAGGCCGTCTATTTCACTGGTACGTAAACCCGTAAAGAAGCGGATCAGATAATAATCCCGGAAATCAGCACGCACATTCCGTAAAATCGTATCCACTTCTTCCAGAGAAAAAGGTTCCACGTCCGTACGCGGCACCTTCAGGCTTTTGATTCCATGATAAGGTGCGGTAAACTCAAAGCGGTTGGCCGCTTCGTTGAGGATCATCCGCAAGGGTGTGAGGATATGATTGATTCTTGAAGCAGAAAGGGTTTTCCCTTTCCGTCCGGGGACTTTGGCGAGGCCCGAACGGAACGCAAGAATATCTCCCTTGGTGATTTGGCCAACCCTTTTCTCCCCGAACGCGGGCAACAGGTGCTTTTGCAATGCGTTTTCCACCGTATGGTACTGGGTATCCCGCCACTGAATCCGCATTTCTCCCAACCATAACTCTGCAAATTCTGCGAAGGTGGGGGTACCAACAACTTCAGTATCGGGTATGACCCTCTTGATTGTGGATGCGAGTGGAGCCTTCCCACCACGATGAAACCGGTGACCATTAGGCCCGTCAGGAAAATAACGATGATAATCAAAAGTCCCCTCTACCATTTCCTTTTCCATTTTTTTGAGGGTATTTTTCATGATACGCCGATTGACTGGCGTATCTTTTAGTGCCGTTTGCTCACGACAGCGAACTCCTGCATAACGAAAATCAAAATACAGAGTTCCAAGATCTTTGCGAACATTGATACTAGCCATGACACGCTCCCCCATTAGCCATGGGAATCGCTGTGCCATGCCCAGACAGACTCATTGTGGCCATATCCTCTTCAATAACTTCCCAAATGTAGAGGATCTTGCGTCCCCCAAACGGCCGAAAATAATGTCTTCCCTCAATAAGAACAGAATCCTTCAGTCGGTCCCGGATAGTACGAGGGTCATACTTGATCTTTTCAGACAATTCATAAGTGGTTAAATAGGTTTTTGACATTGGCTCATCTCCGATAGTGAACATATAATGATCTCCAGAAGGTTGTGTATGCTTACGAGCAAACCAAACGACCTCCTATAGATCATAATAGCACTATTTTGCCCCATTGCAAGCCTTTTTGCTCTGCAGGAGATCACTTTATACGGAGAAGGATAATGCTGAAATGTCACTTATCACGCATCATGGGTGAAAAGCGCTTAAAGATATCTGATGTATGCGCTGCAACAGGAATAAACAGAGGGACGCTTTCTCGTTTGTATCACGAAACAGCGAATCGCGTAGATCTCGAAACCATCGACATGCTATGTGAATTCTTAGAATGTAACGTAGGCGAGATATATGAACATGTTCATAGTGCGTCAAAAACAGCTGAGGTGAACGTATAAAACGGTCACGGAAGCTAACACTCAATTAGCCATACTTAAAAGTTGATGTGCTTCAGTGATTGGTCACGATTCGGTCACGAAATGGTCACGGGGTGGTCACGCAGAGATATTCCGGGGAAGAGAAAATTTACAACTTATTGATTTTATTGGTGCGCAGTACTGGATTCGAACCAGTGACCTTCGGCTTCGGAGGCCGACACTCTATCCAGCTGAGCTAACTGCGCGTGCTGCAGATTATAGGGAACTCGCTGGCGCGTTGTCCAACCTTTCCTGTGCAACCCCCTGAAAGTCCAGCGCCAGCCAGTACTGTTCGGTAGAACGGGCGCGGGAAGCTTCCGGTTTGCGTACCACAATTTTTTTGAAATCCTTGCGCAGAGCACGGCGCAACTCTTCAGCGCCTGTCCCCATAAACACCTTGATCAGCAGCGATCCGCCCGGACGCAGCCAGCGTTGAGCCATATCCAGCGCCAGCTCCGCCAGGTCTATGGCGCGCGCCTGATCGACACTGGCAATACCGGACATATTGGGGGCCATATCACTCATGATCAGATCGACCCCTTCCGGCAAGGCCTCCCGACAGGCGGCAATCACCGCATCTTCATAAACGTCACCACAAATGACCGTGGCATCGGCGACCGGATCCATGGCCAGCCGATCCACAGCCACCAGCCGCCCGTTACGGCCGATGAGCGGGGCGGCCACCTGGGTCCAGCCACCCGGCGCGGCACCCACGTCAAGGACGCGCATACCGGGGCGAATCAGCCGATCCTTCTCCTGAATTTCCAGTAATTTGTAGGCTGCCCGCGAACGATACCCTTCTTTCATGGCACGCTGCACGAACACATCCCGAAAATGTTCTTTCAGCCATTTTTCACTGGATTTACTTCTAGCCACTGCAACACCCTCCGACCTTTGACCACCGCATCGCGCAAACGTACACTCCCGTCCACCATTTATCGAATCACCTGTCTGACGAGGATACCATGCTGGACGCCAAACAAAGACAAAACCTGCGCGGTCAGGCCCATACCCTCAAACCGGTTGTGATGATTGGTGCTCAGGGCGTCACCGATGCCCTGCTCGCCGAACTGGAAATTGCTCTGGATGCCCATGAACTCATCAAAGTCCGCTTGCCCCAACTGGAACATGCGCTGCGCGATGCCATGATTACCCAGTTGGTCAGCGCCAGTCACGCCGAAATTGTTGGACGTATTGGCCGCATCGTCATCCTGTACCGGCTCCGGCCTGCTGCAAAAATGCCAAACAAACGACGCTGAAGCCGCTTGGCAGGTGGCTTCCCGCTCGTTAGACTGGTTCTTGATTATCCTAGTGGCTCAACGCCCGGAGTAAGATCATGGCAGAAAACGCCCCCACAGACATTCGGATCACCGTAGAAACCCGATATATTCCCGAACAATCCAGCCCCGAGCAGGCGCATTATGCTTTTGCCTACCAGATCACCATCGAAAACCACGGCCCGCAAACCGCACAGCTGCTCAACCGCCACTGGATTATTACCGACGCCGAAGGTCATATCCAGGAAGTCAAAGGCCCCGGCGTAGTCGGCGAACAGCCCACCCTGCAGCCTGGACAACGCTTTCGCTATTCCAGCGGCTCGGTTCTGTCGACGGCTGTAGGCAGCATGCACGGCAGTTACGAATGGATTACAGCAGACGGGGAAACCTTCGAAAGCCCCATTCCTGCATTTCGTCTGGCCGTCGCTACGGTATTTCATTGAGCCGCAGTAGCCTGCAGCGCGCCTACGGCATCTGGGCGCCCATTTACGATCAGGCAGTACGCGGCTTTTCCGAACCTTTGCGTCAGCGCAGCCTCCGCCAAATCCCCCAAAATGAGTCCTGTCAGGTTTTAGTCGACGGCATCGGCACCGGACTGGATATTCCCTTTTTACCCGTTCACTGTACCGCCATTGGTATTGACCTGACCTATGCCATGCTGCGCCGTGCGCAAAACCTGCCAAGCCCCATTCCACTGGTTCAGGCCGACGCAGAAGTGCTGCCCTTTGCCAATGCCTCGTTCGATTTTGTGGTGATGCATCTGATTCTGGCGGTGGTCCCCAATGCCGGTAAAGCATTGGCAGAAGCCAGCCGCGTTCTCAAACCCGGAGGCCGGATTTTGCTACTCGACAAATTTTTACGTCCCGGCCAAAAAGCCTGGTTAAGACGCGCCCTGGGTCGGGTGGCGGGTGCCGTAGCTACTCATACCGATCTGACCTTTGAGGAGATTCTGGCAGAGCGCCCGGAATTACAGTGTATGCGTGATGAACCGGGTGCCATGGGTGGCTGGTTCCGCCTCATCACGCTGGAAAAAACACCATAAAATATCAAGCCCGGTAAGCGTTGCCGCTTCCGGGCCTGCAGTGTCAGCCACCGAACACGCCGTGTTTCGGTGGCGAAGTCCTCTTATCCGTTTCCGGCACCGCCGCGTGACGCCTTTTTACGCTCGTTGTCCGTAAGGAAGCGCTTGCGAATCCGGATGGACTGGGGCGTCGCTTCCACCAGTTCGTCGTCGGCCAGAAACTCTACTGCCGCTTCCAGCGTCATTTTGATGGGTGGCGTCAACATGATGTTTTCATCAGAACCCGAAGCCCGCATGTTGGTCAGCTTCTTTTCCTTGAGGGGGTTGACCACCAGATCATTGTCGCGGCTGTGAATACCAATCACCATGCCTTCATAGACCTTGTCACCGGGGCTGACAAACATCCGCCCCCGATCCTGCAAATTGAAGAGGGCAAAACCCACGGCCTCGCCTTCTTCTGCGGAAATCAGCACGCCATTATTACGCGCCGGAATGCTGCCCTTGACCGGACCGTAACCGTCGAAAATATGGCTGATCACCCCCGTACCGGAAGTGGCCGTCAGAAACTCCGTATGAAAGCCGATCAGACCGCGCGCGGGAATTTTGTATTCCAGACGCACCCGGCCACGGCCATCGGGCATCATGTCCTGCAACTCACCGCGCCGGATACCGAGACGCTCCATGATGGTGCCCTGATGGGTTTCTTCCACATCTACGGTCAAGGCTTCATAAGGCTCTTCCCAGGCGCCATCCACCTGACGCTGAATCACCCTAGGGCGGGATACAGCCAGTTCATAGCCTTCGCGGCGCATGTTTTCAATGAGGATGGTGAGATGTAGTTCGCCGCGTCCGGAGACCATGAACACGTCGGCATTATCCGTATCTTCCACCCGCAACGCCACGTTAATGAGCAACTCCTTATACAGGCGATCGCGCAACTGGCGGCTGGTGACAAACTTGCCTTCGCGCCCGGCAAAGGGGCTGGTATTCACCTGAAAGGTCATGTTCAGGGTCGGTTCATCAATGGGTTTCCAGGGCAGGGCTTCGGGCGCTTCCGGTGCTGCAATGGTCGCACCAATGGAAGGCTCTTCAATACCTGTCACCGCCACAATATCGCCCACCGTAGCCGTTTCCCACGGCACCCGCTTGAGGCCATCAAAACCCAGCAACTGCAAAATCCGCGCCTTGGTCTGGGTCTGATCCACACCATGAATCAGGACAATATCCTGACCGGGTTTCATGGAACCACGGCGGATCCGGCCAATGGCAATACGACCCACATAACTGGAGTAATCCAGATCAGCAATTTGCATTTGCAAAGGACCTTCCGGATCACCTTCCGGGGCATGCACATGCGTCAAAACCATCTCAAAGAGAGGTTTCATGTCCCCTGAGCGCACCTCAGGATCTTCACCCGCATAGCCCTGCAGACCGGAGGCATAAATAATCGGGAAATCCAGTTGCTCTTCGGTAGCGCCGAGCTTGTCGAAGAGATCAAAGGTGGCGCTGATGACATAGTCGGCGCGAGCGCCGGGGCGGTCCACCTTGTTGATCACCACAATGGGCTTCAGACCCAGTTCCAGGGCCTTGCGGGTCACGAAGCGGGTCTGCGGCATGGGGCCTTCAACAGCATCCACCAGCAGCAACACGCCATCGACCATACCCAGCACCCGCTCTACTTCGGCGCCAAAGTCGGCATGTCCGGGAGTGTCGACAATATTGATATGGGTATCTCCCCACTGCACCGCCGTATTTTTCGCCATAATGGTAATGCCGCGCTCTTTTTCAAGATCGTTGCTGTCCATCACCCGCTCTTCCAGCTGCTGGTGAGCGGCAAAAGTACCGGACTGACGGAGCAACTGATCCACCAGCGTGGTTTTGCCATGGTCAACGTGGGCGATGATAGCGATATTACGAATTTGACGAGCCACTGATATTCCCCAAAACGGTCATAAGAAAAAATGCGGGATCAAGCCTCCCCGCAGCGGGTTTTCTTATAACGGTATCCTGCTCAAAAAGCAAATAAAAACCGCCCCGAAAGGGGCGGCAAGAGGGCGACCGAAGCCGCCCGGGAATTGCTTTGACTTAGAAACCAGCCTGGAACTGCAACACCATGGTGTTGTAGATATAGCCGTTGGTAGGCACTGAACCTGTATGTCCAAGGCCATAAGCCTGACGATACATTGAACCACCCTGCGGAATCACATAGTTAGCCTGAATGCGAGCCGCGTAAGGATTGTTAGGATTGAAGGAGTAGTTTACGCCAATCGTGTAGTTGTTAAGACTTCCAAGATTGTTGTCACCAGTCCAGTTAAAACGCTCAAAGCGGAAAGCTGGCTCAATATCCAACCAATCCGGCGTCAAGGTCATCTGATGAAGGTTAGCAGCTAAAGCTACATACCAATCCTGAGCACCAAGACCGGCGATGCCCTGATAACTGGTTACATGGCTATATTCCGCCATGTACTTGAGGCCCATCATGCCGCCACGGGCGCCGACATTCCAAGAATCAATTTGCTTGGCATAACCCGGAGCTGAATCTAAAGTGTCAGCACGAGCACCAGATAATTCAACATTGAGAAGAGGGTTAAGCTTGTAACCCACCATACCTGCAAACAAGTAACGACCAGAACCTTGGGTCAGCACTCCACCGACGCTGGTCTGAGCTGTGGTTTTTACAAAAGGAACCCCCACGTTGGGAGCATAAGCAGTGGGATTTTTGCCAAACAGAGTAAAAGCATTATTCCCATCCAAAGAATGATTATCAAAAATACCCGCACTGTAGTAGATACCAGTACCCATCACGTCCGAGCTGTGGAACATGGCACCCGCACTACGGTCGGCACCCAAAGACTGATTCATGGAGCGTTGAATAAACCACAAGTCATCGCCACCGAACTGGGTCCGCTCCATGCCGACCGGCACACGGAACTTGCCGACTTTCAGTTGTACTTCGGGGATGAAACCAAAATTAATTTCCGCGTCCTGTACGCCGGATTCGCCACTAACTCCAGGAAAAAGGCTATTCGCACTTTCTAGGGAACCACCGCTCATCCAAGCGCCATCCCACTTGTACTGGAAGTTATAGGTTACACCGGGAACAGCCGTACCCTTCACGCCCAAACGGATGCGGTGGGCGCCAAAAATCAACCCTTCCTGTCCAGGGGTACCAAACTGCTGACTACCGGTGATCTGGGCAAATCCATAAAGGATAGGACCGGTATCCTGGGAGTTCTCAGGCAGAAACACCTTGCTGGAACCATCACTGGTTGCTGCAAAAGCCACACCAGGAACCAAAACTGCGGCCGCAACGGCCAAAGCGATAAGATTCTTCTTCATGATAAAGCCCCTCCTCGAGAGCATTGTTTGGATACTACGGTGCAAGTTATAGCACCGGTGTGGACAGCTTGCAACATTTTGACAACACCTTTTTTACAACGTCGGCAAAATAAATACAAAATTCAGGCTTGCTTTCACCTGATCCGGCAATCCGGTTTGACAGGGAAGCAGGCCTGAAGCTATTATCGCCGCCACTCTTGGGGAATCGTCTAGCGGCAGGACAGCGGACTCTGACTCCGCTAACCGTGGTTCGAATCCACGTTCCCCAGCCAAGAACATAGCAGCGCCCAGGTTTTTCCTCGGCGCTTTTTTGTTGCCATGGGGACACTGGCCCTTTTCGAGCCTTCCGCCTAAGTCCGTGCTAAACTCTTGTCCATGATAGCTAAAACCGATCAAACTGCCCGCAGCGCACTGAATTTCACTAAAATGCACGGCCTCGGCAATGATTTTGTCGTGTTCGATGGTATCCGCCAGCGGGTCCATCTGACGCCAGAACAAATTCGCGCCCTTGCTGACCGTCATTTTGGTATCGGCTGCGATCAAATCCTGCTGGTAGAACCTCCCCAGTCCCCGGACTGTGATTTTCGTTATCGCATTTTCAATGCGGACGGCGGTGAAGTCGCCCAGTGTGGTAATGGTGCGCGCTGCTTTGCGGTATTTGTTCGCCGCGCCGGGCTCAGTGACAAGGATGTCATTCAGGTAGAAACCCAATCCGGACAAATGCAACTGCGCATTCTCGAAAACGGCGAGGTAAGCGTTAATATGGGGGCACCGCGTTTTTCTCCGGAGGCCATTCCTTTTAAAACTCAGGAAGAAGGCCCCGAATACCTGCTGGAAGTCAACCATGACACCCTGCGCCTGGCCGCACTCAGCATGGGTAATCCGCACGCCGTGCTGCGCGTGCCGGATGTGGTCACAGCACCCGTCACCCAGCTCGGGCCGCAAATCGAAAAACACCCGGATTTTCCGCAACGCTGCAATGTCGGATTCATGGAAATCTGTGACCGCTCCCACATTCGTCTGCGGGTCTGGGAACGTGGTGCCGGAGAAACCCTGGCCTGTGGCAGTAATGCCTGTGCGGCGGTGGTGGCTGGAATCCGCTGGGGAGCGCTGGATCAGGCCGTTGCGGTAGATCTTCCCGGTGGGCAATTGCACATTCAATGGGCAGGACCGGGACAAGCCGTTATGATGACAGGACCAGCGCAGGTGGTTTTTGACGGAACCTGGCCCTTATAACGCATGGTTTGACAGACAAAGGGGAACACCATCATGCAAAATACTACGGTACAAGCCATAGCTGACAGCCTGAACTGCGACGCCCGGGATCTGGCTTTTCTACACAAATTGACGGATCAGGAAGGCGAAACCCTCGCCCATCTGATCGCGGCACTGGAAGTACACAGCGCCCCCGAACGCTATAGCGATACCCATTGGGAGGACGATTAAGTTGGCAACAGCCCCTGAACACGATGCTCAGGCAGAACAAGTCCGCCAGTACCTGCTCGAACATCCTCAATATTTATGGGATCAGGAAGATTTGTTACTGTCCCTGACCCTTCCCCATGTAGGTCGCGGGTCCGCCTCTTCCCTGCTGGAAAGACAGGCACAGGTTTTACGCGACGAAAATAGCCGTCTGCAGCAACGTATTGCCGCCCTGCTGGGTGCCGCCCAACAAAACGCGGCGCTGGGCCTGCACCTTTCGGATCTGGCTACCGAATTGCTGAACACGCCGGACTGTCCGGCAACCATGAATACCGTGCTGACCCGGCTGCACGAAGGTTTTCAGGTGGAGGCGCTGGCCTTAATTGCCCGCACGCCGGTGTCAGGTCTGCCCCAATTTACGGTGCTTGAAGAAGCGGATTTTCTGGAGATACTGGACGGCTCGCCGCCCACCCAAGCGGCCACTGGTCTCTCTATCAATCCGAGCCTGCGGAGCACTTTGTTTGCAGCCGAGGGCGCCGCTCTGGAATCTTTTGCCCTGATTCCATTGGTTGGCCAGCATATTCAGGCGGGCATTGTGCTGGGCAGTCAAAATCCTGAGCGTTATGCCAAGGATGCGGGTGCGGATTTGCTCAATCAAATTGCCCGCCTGGTGACAGCCGCTCTGGATCGCTGCCTGACCCCATGTTGATGCAGGAAGCCGTCAACGACTTCACAGAGACTCTTGCCCGCAGCGGGCGCAGCAGCCCTGCCACCGTCGAGGCTTATCATCGCGATTTACAAGGCTGGTTACACTTTATGCAAAGCCGTGGACATCAGGACATTGCCCATATTCAGCCCGGCGATTTGCGCGCTTATCTGATGGCGGAACGCAGTCGCGGAGTGGCTGTGCGCAGCCTGCGCAGACGTTTCGCCGCCCTCCGTGCCCTGTATCGGCATTTGCAAAAGGAATCACCGGATTTGTCGAACCCGGTGCAAGGCATCATCATGCCCAAATCCGAACAACGCCTGCCGGACTGGTTGACCGTCGATCAGGCCAAACAGTTGATGGACCCTGCCGAAAAACCCTCTACAACCCCCAATTTTGCGCAGAGCCGCGATCAACTGATACTGGAACTGCTCTACTCCAGCGCCCTGCGCGTCAGTGAACTGGCGGGATTGGACCTGCAAGATCTGGATCGTCATGGCGGGACCGTGCGGGTCATGGGCAAAGGCAGCAAGGAGCGCATTGTTCCGGCCGGGAAAACCGTCTGGCGAATGCTCGATCTGTATTTACCCCTACGTCATGCCCTGCTTATGGACAAGCATCTTCTTGAAGAAAACGCTTTACTGCTCAACGCCTCTGCGCATCGCCTCAGTATCCGCAGCATTCAGATCCGCATGAAGGAAATGGGAGAAAAACGCCTGGGTCAGCATATTCATCCCCACACCCTGCGCCATAGTGCAGCCAGCCATTTTCTCCAGTCCGCCGGAGATTTGCGCGCCGTGCAGGAGTATTTGGGACACGCAGGTATTGCAACGACGGCTATTTATACCCATATGGACTATCAGCAGTTGGCGCATGTATATGATGCGGCTCACCCGCGCGCCAGACACACAAAACGCCCGGAAACCGAGGACAACTTATGACAGATGCATTACCCATGCACGGCACCACCATTCTTTGCGTGCGACGCGGCAACAATGTGGTGATGGCCGGAGATGGTCAGGTAACTTTTGGCAATACCGTCATGAAAGGCAATGCCCGCAAGGTACGGCGTATTGAACCGGACGTATTGACTGGCTTCGCGGGGGCTACCGCCGACGCTTTTACCCTGCTCGAACGCTTCGAAGCCAAACTGAAAGCCCATCCCGGACAACTGGCCAAGGCTGCCGTTGAACTTGCTAAAGAGTGGCGCACCGACCGGGTATTGCGGCGACTGGAAGCGATGCTGGCCGTTGCGGACGATAAACAAAGTCTGATTATTACCGGACAGGGCGATGTGCTGGAGCCGGAATTCGGCATTATTGCCATTGGCTCCGGCGGTCCCTATGCGCTTTCTGCAGCCCGTGCCCTGCTCGAAAATACCGAGTTGCCGGCCCGAGAGGTCGCCGAACGGGCGCTGGGCATCGCCGGGGACATCTGCATTTATACCAACCACAACCATACGATTGAAGAACTATGAGCATGTCTGAAATGACCCCCCGTGAAATCGTCCAGGAACTGGACAAGTACATCATCGGCCAGTCTGACGCCAAGCGTGCCGTGGCTATTGCCCTGCGCAACCGCTGGCGGCGCGGCCAGGTGCCTGCCCCCCTGCATCAGGAGATCACCCCCAAAAATATCCTGATGATTGGACCTACCGGCGTCGGCAAAACCGAAATTGCCCGCCGTCTGGCGCAGTTGGCCAACGCCCCTTTCATCAAGGTGGAAGCCACCAAATTCACAGAAGTGGGTTACGTCGGCAAGGATGTGGAATCCATTATCCGGGACCTGACAGAAACCGCTGTAGACATGATTCGTAGCGAACGCCAAACAGCCATGCGCCAGCGCGCTGAAGAAATGGCCGAAGAACGCATTCTCGATGCGTTGATTCCTGGCCCCCGGGACAGCACTGTGCCACGCAGCGATGAAGGTACCCGCCAAAAATTCCGCAAGATGCTCCGCGAGGGCAAGCTGGATCAGCAGGAAATTGAAATTGAGGTTGCTGCGCCCAAAGCGGGTGTGGAAATCATGGCACCAGCGGGTATGGAAGAAATGACCAACCAGCTGCGGGATATGTTCTCCAATATGTCCCAGGGTAAAACCAGCACCCGCAAGGTGCCGGTGGCGGAAGCCCGGCGTCTGCTGACTGAGGACGAAGCCGCCAAGCTGGTCAACGAAGAAGAAGTACGCGCCCGGGCCCTGGAAAGGGTACAGTCGGGCGGCATTGTTTTCATTGATGAAATCGACAAGGTGGCCGTACGTTCCGGGAGTCAGCAGGGTACCGACATCTCCCGGGAAGGGGTGCAACGGGATTTGTTGCCGCTAGTGGAAGGGTCCAATGTCAGCACCCGTTATGGCGTGGTGAAAACCGACCATATCCTGTTTATCGCGTCCGGGGCATTTCATCTCAGCAAACCTTCTGACCTGATCCCGGAACTGCAAGGACGACTCCCCATTCGCGTAGAGCTGGATGCCCTGAGTGCGGCAGACCTGGTCCGTATTCTGCAGGAGCCAGAAAATGCCCTGGTGCGCCAGTACAGCGCCCTGCTCGCCAGTGATGGGGTCACCCTGCAATTTACCGATGATGGCGTACGGCGCATTGCCGAAATCGCGCAACAGGTCAACGAACGGGTCGAGAACATTGGTGCCCGTCGCCTGCATACCGTCATGGAACGCCTGCTGGAAGAAGTGGCTTTTTCAGCGCCAGACCTGAGTCAGCCCAGCGTGGAAGTCAATGCAGAATATGTGGATGGGCGCTTGCAGGATCTGGCCCAGGACGAAGATCTGTCCCGCTATATTTTATAGACCGGGTTCAGATGGTGTTACCAGAATGGAACTCAGGGCTTGAGATAAAACGCTCCAGCCGCCTGGGCTTCGGCAATGGCAATGACGCCCGCCGGAACCAGATGACTGCCAGCAGGCCGGGCGGCGGGGTCAAGCCCCATGTTGCGCAGGCTGTTTTCACAAAAATCCACGCATAAACCGGCGCTGATCCGCTCTTCGATTTCACGCCGCCAGTGACCATGCGCCCACAGTGAAACCGGAGACTGACCATTGGCGATGACGCGCAGCGCCTGATCGGGATCAGCAGCCGCTGCATTGCGCACGTTGGCCAACAAATTCGGCCAACGTCCTGCATCATCAATATGAAACAACAACATCTGCTCAGGCCGCCGGACTGAATGCCAACATTTTCTGGCGCAGCTTGCCCATGCTGCTTTTTTCCAGCTGGCGGATACGCTCTGCAGAAACTCCCAGCTCGTCACCCAGCACTTGTAAGGTCTTGGGATCCTCGCTGAGCCAACGGTTTTCAATGATGTAGCGATCGCGCTGAGGCAGGGCCGACAAGGCACCCTGCAATACGGCATGCTGGTGCTCGCCCCAATCTCTATCGAGGAGTTGATCCACAGTGGACTCTGCGGGATCAGCCAGTTCCATGACCCGCGAGTGGCCACTTTCCTCATCGGGTTCCATATTCAGGGAATAGTCATGACCGGTCATCCGGCCTTCCATTTCCAGCACCTGCTCCTGGGTAACGCCAAGATCTTCAGCAATGGCGGCACTTTCCTCACCACTCAACCAGCCGGTGTGGGTTCGGCTGGAACGCAGATTAAAGAACAGCTTGCGCTGGGCCTTGGTAGTAGCCACTTTGACAATACGCCAGTTGCGCAAAATGAATTCATGAATTTCCGCTTTGACCCAATGTACGGCAAAAGAGACCAGACGTACGCCATGATCAGGATCATAGCGCTTGACGGCTTTCATCAGGCCAATATTCCCTTCCTGAATCAGGTCGGCTTCCTGCAGGCCGTAGCCCCGATAACCCCGAGCAATCCGCACCACAAAGCGCAGATGACTGAGCACCAGGGATTTTGCCGCTTCGACATCTTCATGATCGCGCAGACGCAGGGCCAGATCCCGCTCTTCTTCGGGCTCCAGCATGGGCTGGGCATTGACGAAACGCAGGTAAGCCGTCAGCCCGTCGGCGCTGACCAAATCCCTACTGGCTATAGCAAGTTCATTCATAGTTAGTCCCCGCATCAATCAACATACCTTGGACTCTCAAGATCTGCAGCTGGTTCCTTATTCCCGAAAACTGAACCCAGCCTCTCAATACATACACAACATGTTAACTAGATGGGGATCCCGAATAATATTTTCAAGGACAGCGCATCCATTATGAAAAAGTATGGTCGAGGTGCTGGCCCACTGCAAGGCGTGAACCCAACCAGCCAAGAATAGCGCTGATAATAATCAGGATCAGCCCTTCCAGACCCGTCAGGCCCAAAAGCTGAAACCGGGTACCATACAAAGTCGCCAGACGATCAACCGGTCCCTGCAAAATCGTGATGGTAATCGCAATAATAATCCAGGCTAGTATTCCGGCAATGGCCCCCTGGATCAGTCCCTGGTACAAAAATGGCCGGCGGATAAAGGCCCGCGTTGCCCCCACCAGACTGGCGACATCAATTTCATCGCGGCGCTGGGCAATATGCAGGCGAATGGTATTACCCATGACCAGAATTGCGCCCACGGCCAACATAATGGCCAAAATCCAGACAGCCGTTTTACCCAGGGCCAGAATGGCCTGCAGGCGAGCCACCCAATGCAAATCGGATTGGGCACTGGCAACTCCGGGTTGACGCGCCCACTTCTGAACTTGCGCCTGCAAGGCCGCCGGACTTTCAGACAATGGATTCAGTTCAACAATAAACGCAGCCGGTAGTGGGTTTTCTCCGAGAATTTTGATGGCAGCAGTCATTCCGGCGTTTTTTTCAAATGTTTTCAATGCGGCTTCCTTACCGACATAGCGCACATTGACGACTCCGGTGCTGCCCTGTAAATGCTTCTGCAGCTGCTGTATGTCTTGCTCTGTAGCATCCTGATGGAGAAACAGGGAAATCTGGGCTTGATCTCGCCATTGCCCCAACAATTGCTGGAGATTATTGAGCGCCGCAAAAAGGCCCACGGGCAGTGCCAGCACAATAGCCAGGGCAAAAATGGTCATTAGTGTCGCTAACGGTTGCTTCAGCAGGGTGTTCAAGGCATTTTGGGCGGCTTCCCGACGAATAGCACTCACGCGGATTTCTCCTTGGCATTTTGCAGCATCCCTTGCTCCAGATGAAAGACGGGGAGCCCCAGACGCTCTACCTGGGACTGGTCGTGGGTAGCCACCAGAACCGTGGTACCGTGCTGATGAAAGTCCCTAAACAGATCCAGAATTTCTGTGCTCAACGAACCATCCAGATTACCGGTCGGCTCATCGGCGAGCAAAATTTCCGGGGTATGCACAATGGCCCGGGCAATCCCCACCCGCTGCTGTTCGCCACCCGACAAAGTGGCCGGAAAATTATGAATCCGGTTACCCAACCCGACCTTTTCCAGCGCTGCCCTTACCCGGCTCTGAATCTGCTTTCCAGATACCCCACTGACCTGCAAAGTCAGGGCGACATTATTGAACACGTCACGATCCATCAATAATTTGTGATCCTGAAAAACCACCCCAATGCGCCGACGATAGGCTGGTATATGGCGTTTTTCCAGGGTCGAAACATCCACGCCATTGACCATCAGCGTGCCATGGCTGACATCTTCCAGACGCAGCAACAATTTCAGAAGCGTACTTTTGCCTGCCCCCGAAGGCCCGGTCAATAAAGCCATCTGCCCGGTCGGCAATTTAAGATTCAGTTCCCGCAGCACATGATGGCGGCCGGGATAGTGTTTGGTGACATTGATAAATTCAATCATGACTTCGGCTCCGCGAAGAGGGCATCAACAAAAGATTCTGGATCAAAGGGACGCAAGTCGGCCACCTGTTCTCCTACGCCAATATAACGAATCGGAATCGGCAGCGCCTTGGCAATAGCCGCCACCACCCCGCCCTTGGCGGTGCCATCCAGTTTGGTAATACAAATACCCGTCAGACCAATAGCCTCATGAAACTGCTGGGCCTGATTCAGGGCATTTTGTCCGGTTCCTGCATCCAGCACCAACCAGACCTGATGGGGCGCATCTGGATCCTGCTTTGCCAGTACCCTTTTGACTTTTTTCAGCTCTTCCATCAGATGGTCCTGGGTATGCAGACGTCCTGCCGTATCGGCAATGAGCAGATCGGCAGATCGGGCCCGCGCCGCCGCAAAAGCATCAAAAACTACCGAGGCACTATCTGCACCCATTCCCTGCGCAACTACCGGAACCTGCACACGTTGCCCCCAGCCCTGCAACTGTTCAACCGCAGCCGCCCGAAAAGTGTCTCCGGCCGCCAGTACCATGGAAAAGCCTTCGGCTTTCCAGCGTGCGGCAAGTTTGCCCGTAGTCGTCGTTTTCCCGGCACCATTAATACCCACCATCATCAATACCTGAGTCCGTCCCTTTTCCGGCATCCAGAGTTCCGCACGCGGCCGCAAAATATCGAGCAGCGCATCGCGCAGAGCTTTTTTCAGGATGGCAGGATCCGTGAGTTCTTTGCGACGCACTTTTTCCGTCACCGAGGCCATGATTTCCTGAGTCGCTGCAGAACCTAGATCCGCTTGTAACAATAACGCTTCCAGATCTTCCAGCAATTCGTCATCAATGACTTTTTTACCCAGAACCAGTCGGCCGACGCCTTCGGTAAATTGCTCACGACTCCGGTTCAGACCTTCTCGCAGTCGTGTGAACAGCCCTTTTTGCACGGAATTAGCGGCGGGTTCGGGTGGCGGGGAAGCCTCTTCTTCAGATTCGGCTTCTGGCACTGCCTCAACATGTGCAGGCAGAGCAGTCTCAGGTTTTTCCTCAGCAGGCTCAGACTGGACAGTTGCGTCAGCAGCTTCTGTCATTTCCTCCTGAGAAGGGCTTTTGTTACGCTTGAACCAATTAAAAACCATTGGACGGGCAGAACCTCAGACATTATGAATAGTTGCATTATCCACCGAAGCAGTGCAGCGAACAATGCGCCCATCGCTTATGACTATCTGCCACCTGCAATTTGGGGTAAAAATCCATGACCGTCAGCATTATTGCTGGACGTCATCGAGGTCGCCGTCTGTTGACTCCCGCAGATTCAGGCGTTCGCCCTACGCCCGGGGTAGTCCGTGAACGATTGTTTAACTGGTTGGGCGGGGTGGTTGCAGGCGCGCGGGTTCTGGACCTTTTCGCCGGAAGTGGCGCTTTGGGGCTGGAAGCCTGGTCAAGAGATGCCAAGGAAGTGGTTTTTGTCGAAAAAAATCCCCGGCATCGTGCCCTGTTACTCCAGAATCTCACGGCTTGCGGGGTTCCGGAAAGCCAGCTTGCAGGTAAGGATGCGCTGCATTATCTACAGCAGAATGCCGCTTCCTTTGATATAGTGCTTGCTGATCCGCCCTTTGATCAGGGCTGGCCACAGCGTCTGGCGTCTTGTTTTGCTGCCCGTGCAACGTCGGAAAAACCCTGCTGGCTATACCTGGAAAGCTCGGCTACGGAACAATGGCAGGCCGCAAATATTCCTGCGGGTTGGCAGACTTATCGCCACGGACATTGTGGTGATGCTTTTTACACGCTGTTTAGCAAGCAGTAGGAGCCCATGAGCACAACATCCCAGCCCCGACGGATTATTTATCCCGGCACTTTTGATCCAATCACCCATGGACACGAAGACCTGGTCCGTCGTGCTGCCCAGCTTTTTGACGAGGTCGTGGTGGCCATCGCCTCGGAAACTCCCAAAAATCCCATATTTCCTCTCGCTGAAAGAGTCGCCCTGGCAACGGAAACCCTCACAGGCATTCCGGGAGTCCGGGTACGCACTTTTTCCGGATTATTAATCCATCTTTTGCAGGAAGAAAAAACCCATCTGATTTTGCGCGGATTGCGCGCCATTTCTGATTTTGAGCATGAATTTCAATTGGCTTCCATCAATCGCCGTATGGATGCGCAAATTGAGACGCTATTTTTGATGACTTCCGATCAGCATACTTTTCTTTCCTCCAGCCTGGTTAGGGAAATCAGTCGTCTGGGCGGAGATGTCAGCGCTTTTGTCCATCCTGCTGTAGCCAGCGCCCTGAAAAGACATTTTCGCAACGGAGTGGACCTGAGCCATTCAGAAAAGTAGAATATAGAATTGGTCCAAGGAGAAATAAATGTCTCTGCTTATTGATGACAACTGCATCAACTGCGATGTCTGTGAGCCCGAATGTCCCAACAGCGCCATCAGCATGGGGCCGAACATCTATGTCATTGACCCCAACCTTTGCACCGAGTGCATTGGTCACTACGATACGCCCCAATGCATGGAAGTCTGCCCGGTGGATTGTATCAGCAAAGATCCTGACCATGCAGAATCGGCTGAACAACTGCAAAGCAAATTCCGGCAACTTACCGGACAGGCCTGAAAGGCGCTCTCAGCAGAATCAGCAGCGGAGCAGACTGCCGATCCAACCGGTCGCTCTGCTCCTGAATCTCGGCAAGACCTTGTTCCAGCTGCTGCACTCTCGTATCAATATTACCCATGGTCGTGGCAATGCTTTGTAGCGCATTCAGCTCTTCTTCGGCATTCTGGTGAAATAGCTGGAGTTGCTGGTTCATGACGGCCATGATTTCATCCACCCAGTTTTCTGCTTCCCGACGGGTTTCGACGACAAAATCACGGGTGCGGCCCGCTACCGTCAAAAATGCCTTACGCACCACGCTACTTTGGGTGTTTACCGCAATTTCCAGCATCATTCCAAAACGCTCGTAGCTTTCAGACATATCCATCAATTCCGCACGTCTGGGCATCATGGCGTAGGGCACGGCCCGCAAGGGGGGCAGACGGTAACGCTTCTGCAAGGCCTGATATTCTTCCGCGACTATGGCGGACACTTGTTGTGCACCCGCCAGTGCCCGGTCAAAGTGGGCAATGGCTTCACTGAAAAACTGCCGAAAACGCTCGACAATTCCTGCGGTTGTCCAGGCCGAAAGCATTTCCGCCTTGGCATTGCTGATCACCAGATCAAAGGTATTGGGAGCCAGAGGAATCAGCAACAGCTCTTCCACTGCCTGGCGAAACTGGGCTTTTTTCTCTTCAAAAGCTAGTCGATCCTGCTCAAAATTTTTGAGTAGAATTTGGTGCTGTTCAACCAGTTTGGGGATTTTTTCAGCCGTACGGTCCTTGAGACTCCGTACACTATCCATTTGCGCTAAAAGACGATGGCGCTGATCCTGCAACATATTTTTTTGATCCAGCACCGCCCGCTCTATGAGCGTCCGGCATTTTTCCTTAATGGTTTCATGACGCGCTGGCAAAAGTACTTCCGCTATGGAGCGTTCCAGCGCGGCCATGCCACTCCGTTCCAGAAGCTCCGCATCCTGACGGATTCGGGCAACCAGACCTTTTTGACCGGAAACCGGAATGACCTGATCGGGGCTGATGCGTAAGCGGGTTGCCGTATTAGCCACCTGCTGGCTAATTTCCTGTTGAATATCGTCTTCTTCCCGCAACTCGTCCCAAAGGGTGTCAATTTTATTCAAGAGTACGATTTGCTTTTGATGGGCATTGCGCATCAGGTATTGATCCCAGATCATCAGATCACTTTGCGTTACCCCGGTGTCTGCACCCAGAAGAAATACAATAGCTTCTGCATCTGCCAGCATGCTGAAGGTCAGTTCCGGCTCCGCACCAATGGCATTGAGCCCCGGGGTATCCAGCACCGTCAACCCTGCATCCAGGACGGGGTGCGCCATATATAATATGGCGTGTCGCCAGCGCGGAATCAGTACCTTACCCAATCCGCAAGAAGGGCAAACCGTGCGTTCGCGATTTTTGGGAGTACGGTTCAGCGGCGGGCAAAGACCAATACGCCGGGCATCTTCTACGGCCACACAAACCGTTTCCGTCAAGTGCGCCAACGACTCGGAACGCTCCTTTTTGTCTGCCAAAGACAAGGGGAATTTGCGCCAGGCACTTCCCGCCTTTTTAAGCTTTTCAATGCTGACATCGAGGCTGCGGCTGGCGATGGGCAGTAGCTGCAGACCGGGACGACCTTGCGGCGCGCCGCGAATTTCCACGGGACACATGGTGGTCTGGCCGGAGCTGGAAGGCAGGAGTCTTTGCCCCATATCCGAAAAAAACAAGGCGTTGATCAGTTCGGTTTTACCCCGGGAAAATTCCCCGACAAAAGCAATGCGCAGGCTGTCCTGTTCCGTATCGTAGGCCAGAGTTTCCAGCTGCAGCATGGTTCCGCTGGGCAGTAGGCCGAGGTCGGCAGTGAGTGCCGCCATTTCGTGCAGACCACTGACCAGATCCTGGCGCCAGCGGTTCAATGCGGACAGGCCGTCCAAAATCGGCGACCGGGTAATCGACTGCTCAATGCTCATAGGTACTCCCGACAGGTCAGTGCTGACAATGGGAACAATAAGTAGTCGCCCGCCCTCCGATGCGCATTCCCAGCAAAGCTTTTCCGCAGCGGATACAGGCTTGTCCTTCTCGTCCGTATACCGCCAGAGATAGTCGAAAATATCCATTTCTGCCATCTGGTCGGGTAAAGTCGCGCAAAGTCGTTCCTCCCTGCTGAATAGCGGCTTCCAGCACGGAACGCACGGCTGCGGCCAGGAGCGTGTAGCGAGCCAGCGAGATGCGTCCGGCCGGACGACGCGGATCAATGCCTGCGGCAAAAAGGGCCTCGTTGGCGTAAATATTTCCCACACCCACCACTTGATGCGCATCCATCAGAAAGGCTTTTACCGGAATCTGGCGCTGACGACTCTGAGCATGGAGATAGGCTCCGGAAAAATCCTCGCCCAGAGGTTCAGGACCAAGGCGAGCAATCAATGGGTGCGCATCCGCTTCTTTCAGCCAGCAAAGTACGCCAAAACGGCGGGGATCATGGAAACGCAAACATGTATCCTGAGCAAAAAGCAGATCCACATGATCATGCTTCTCCACCGGAGTGTCCTGCGGGAGTACCCGCAAGTGTCCACTCATCCCCAAATGAATCAGAATACTGCCGCGTTGCAAATCCAGCAGCAGATATTTGCCGCGCCGTCTTATTTGCTCCAGTTTCTGACCGGCAAGCTGCGCACTCAAATCCGCATTCACGGCCAGGCGCAAACGTGATTCACGCACAATCGCGCCCTGCAGATTTTTTCCCAAAAGATGCGGACTGATTCCCAGGCGGGTTACTTCCACTTCCGGTAATTCAGGCATGATCAGGACTCCTGGCGCTACTTACACGTTCTCTGCCCGCCAGATCACAGTGCGTCTGTACCTGCTGAAAACCCTGGTCGTGCAGGAGTCTGCACACCGCAGCAGCCTGCTCGCACCCATGCTCCAGCAAAATACGTCCCCCCGGATGCAAACGCGAACGGGCACCGAAAATAATAGGTTCCAGACATTCCAGACCCGTTGGACCAGCCACCAGCGCAGTCCTGGGCTCATGCTGTAAGTCCGGCAGATGCGGATCATTACTGGCGAGGTAAGGCGGATTGGAAATAATTTGATCAAAACGCAGGCTAGCATCCAGGGGAGCATACCAATCACCTTGCAACCACTGGATGTTTTTTAGCCCGATTCGAACCCCATTCAGCCGGGCGACGGCCAAGGCTTCGGGGCTTTGCTCCACCGCAAAAACTCTGGCTTGCGGCCGCTCCCGGGCCAGCACCAAGGCCAGTGCTCCGGACCCTGTGCCCAGATCAAGCAGTTGCAGGTCATCCTCTGCCTGACTCTCCATAAGCGCCAGACTGACCAGCAATTCACTATCGGGACGAGGAATTAATACTGCAGCAGTAACTGCCAGATCCAGTCCATAAAAAGACCATTCACCCAGACAGTAAGCCAGGGGCAAACCGCTGAGTCGCTGGTCCAGCAGTGTCTGTAATTGCGCTCTTTCAGTGGGAGTCAAAACCTGGTGAGGATTCATCAGAAGTTCCGTGGAACGGAGACCAAGACCATGTGTCATCAGCCAGCGCGCTTCCTGGGTGGGCTGGTCACTGACTGCCGCCAACTGCGCACCCAGATGGCGCTGCCAGTCCTGAAGACTAATCAGAAGACTAATCATCACCCAGATTTTGCAGCAAATCGGCCTGATATTCCTTGATCAGCGGCGCAATGACGGCATCCAGATCTCCCGCCAGAATAGCTTCCAGTCGGTACAGGGTCAGATTGATACGATGATCCGTCAGGCGTCCTTGCGGAAAATTATAAGTACGAATGCGTTCGGAGCGATCGCCAGAACCAATCAAAAGCCGCCGGGTTTGCGCAGCACTGCTCTGCTGCTTTTCCTGCTCCGTTTCCAGCAATCGGGCCTGTAACAAGGCCATCGCCTTGGCGCGGTTTTTGTGCTGTGAGCGATCTTCCTGACAGGCTACCACCAGACCCGAAGGAATATGGGTAATCCGGATGGCCGAATCGGTCTTGTTAATGTGCTGACCACCGGCGCCACTGGCTCGAAAGGTATCCACCCGCAAATCCGCAGGATTGATATTGATCTCGCTGACCGTATCCACCTCCGGCAATACCGCCACCGTACAGGCGGAGGTATGGATGCGCCCCTGGGCTTCAGTTTCCGGGACGCGCTGAACCCGATGGCCGCCCGATTCAAACTTGAGTCGGGAATAAGCACCGCGCCCACTGATTTCCAGCACGGCCTCCTTGTAGCCGCCCCGCTCCGACTCTGATGCCGACAACAACAGCACCGCAAAACCCTGACTCTCGGCATAGCGGGTATACATGCGCACCAGATCACCAGCAAATAGGGCAGCTTCTTCTCCCCCGGTCCCCGCACGCACTTCCACGAAAACATTGCGCTCATCATTAGGATCTTTGGGCAACAAGCGTAAGCGCAAGGACTCTTCCAGATCCTCCAGATCATTATTGGCGCTCGCCAGCTCGTCATGAGCCATTTCCCGCAAATCGGGATCGCGCTCTTCAAGCAGCATTTTTTCCGCATCGTCATGATCCCGCTGGCGCAGTTCGTGACGGCGCAACAAATCCAGTATGGGGCTGATTTCACCCAACTCTCTGGAAAGACTCTGAAAGCGCTGGGTATCATTAACCAACTCAGGGCTGGTCAACATCTGGCTCAGCTCTTCAAAGCGAAAGGCCAATTGTTCCAGTTGCCCCTGCAAACGCGGACTGAGGCTCATCCTTCGGCATCACTGAGATGAAAAAGAATATCCAAAGCCGCGACCAGGCTCTCATTGGTGGCTTCCTGGCAAGGCTGGCGCAAGGTCGCAATGGGATCATGCAGCACTTTATTGATCAACGCCTTGGAAAAAGCATCCAGTACCGCGTGCGGGTCCTGGCCCTGATCCAGATAATGCTGAAAACGCCGCACTTCGTCCTGACGCCGTTCTTCCACGTGATCGCGCAGGCGACGGATAGCTGGCACCACATCCAGACTTTCGCGCCACTGCTGAAATTGGCCCACCTCGTCGGCAATAATCAGCTCGGCAGCTGCAGCGGCTTCACGTCGCGCCCGCATTCCCGCCTGGGCAATATCATTCAGATCATCCAGCGTGTACAAATAACACTGCTCAATGCTTTCCACCTCGGGGGCAATATCCCGGGGTACGGCCAGATCCACCAGCATCAGGTCGCCACGTTCGCGTTGCGCCATGACGGCAGATACCGCCTCACGGCTGACTATGGGCTGGGTACTGGCCGTGCAGCTCACCACCACATCGACGTCATGCAGAAGACTGGGGATCATTTCCAGGGCATGGGCATTGCCCGCAAACTTTGCGGCCAGTTGCTCACCGCGTTCGAGGCTGCGATTGGCCACCGCAAACGTACTTACGCCGTGCTCTCGCAAATGGGTAGCCACCAGTTCTATGGTATCTCCAGCCCCAATCAGCAATACCGAGCGACCTTCCAGACCACCGAGCAACTGTTTGGCCAGGCTGACTGCTGCATAGGCCACACTCACCGGGGCAGAGCCAATGGCGGTTTCCGAACGCACCCGTTTTGCAACCCGAAACGTCCAGTGCAGCAGGCGATTCAAGACTGGACCAGCTGCACCGCTGTCGGCAGATGCTTGATAAGCATCTTTCACCTGTCCCAAAATCTGGGGTTCACCAATAATCATGGAATCGAGACCGCAGGCCATCCGAAACAGATGGCGGACAGCCTCTGCGTCGTTAGAGTAATAAATGTGTCCGTCCAGAGAGCGGGGATCAATCTGATGAAAAGCACAGAGCCAGTTCTGCAAGGCCTGACGATTCAGCCCATGACCGCCGTGCACATAAATTTCGGTGCGGTTGCAGGTAGAGACAATCAGAGCTTCCTTGGCGAGCCCCTGATCAAGCAGATCGCGATGCGCCACAGCCAGTGATTCCGGAGAAAAGGCAACCTTTTCCCGAACCGCAATCGGGGCAGTATGATGACTTAGACCAAAGCAGAAAATAGCAGCGACCGTCCCTGCAGAGCGACGATGGAGGGGCTGAATTGTCGCTGACCGCGCACAGGATTGCAAGCCGCAGCGCCAGCAGTTATTGTGCTTGCTGAATGATCAATCCGGAGCAGATGGTATGAGAAGCAAGCTGAGCGGCATGGTGGCAGGAATACTGCTCAGCCTCATCGCTGGAAACGCTGTGGCTGACACCAACCCTGCCGGGATGACCGGAGAACAGTTGTATTACCTATTGGTTGCCGAATTTGCGACCTTGCAGCAGGAGCCGAAGCTCGCCATACCGGCATGGGCGGAAGCGGCCAAACTGGCTCCCGAGGCAAATGTTCTGGAGCGCGCCACCCAGGCTACCGCCCGTTTTGGGGATTTTGATGACGCCCTGACCCTGGCCAGAAAATGGCGGGAACTGGCACCGGATAGCGCCAAGGCCGACCAGTTTGAGGCAGCACTGCTGCTGACCAAAGGTCAGGAACAACAAGCCATTAGTCTACTCCAGGCAACTCTGGCGCGCTTTCCTGATGATCCCAAAATCACCCTGCAACTCTCGGAATTACTGATTGCCCACGGCCAAAGTGGCGAAGCAAAGCGACTATTGACCGCTCTGGCCAGCAAAAATCCACATTCTGCCAGTGCTTACTATACCTTGGGTCGCATTGATCTGATCGAAAACCAGCCCGATCATGCTATCACCTGGCTGGAAAAAGCCTTGAGCCTGCGACCTGACTGGCAGGAAGCTGCCATTCAACTGGCAGAAGCCCAGCAAGCCACCCAAGGCCCGACCGTGGCCCTGCACAGCATCCAGTCTTTTACAGCCCGTTATCCAGACGCGACAAAAGCGCGCCAGTACCTGGCTGCGCTGTACCTGAAAATGGGCGGCACAACCCAGGCCTACCGGCTTTATCAGGGAATGGCGCGGCAGCATCCGGATAATCCTGAAATCGCCTTGTCCCTGGGGATCATGGACATTGAACGCCACAACTGGCCTGCAGCCGAAAGTCATCTGCAGCGCGCCCGTGATCTGGCCCCCCAATCTCCCGCACCCATATATTATTTGGGCCGACTGTATGAAGCCCAGGGCCACTGGGCGGAATCCCTGCAATGGTATCAACGCATTCACTCTGGTCCCCTGTCTGCAGAAGTGGCACTTCACAGTGCGCGCGTGGAGTATCAGCTGGGTGACCATAAAAAAGCCCTGGCCCGCCTGCAAGCCCTGGCGACTGCCCACCCCAAAGAGGCGCAGATTCCCCTTCTCCAGGCAGATTTATTACAAAGCAGCGGCCACCTGCAGCAAGCCCTGCAAATACTTCAGCAAGCTCTCGAAGGTCTTCCTGAAAATGCGGAACTCTGGTACGCCCAAGGTGCCGTCCAGGAACAACTCCATGATTTTCCCGCCATGGAGAAATCCATGCATCAGGTCATTCAGCTCGCCCCTGATAATGCCCAGGCTTACAATTTTCTGGGCTACAGCCTTGTGGAAAGAAATCAGAACCTCCCCGAAGCCAGCACGCTTTTACACAAAGCCATTGAACTTGAACCCGAAAATCCGGAAATTCTGGACAGTATCGGCTGGCTCCATCATCGTCAGGGCGACAACCAGAAAGCTTTGGAATACCTGCAAAAAGCCCACCAGGCCCTTCCGGATGATCCCGAACTCAGCACGCATCTGGGACGTATCCTCTGGGCTCTGGGTAAATATCAGGAAGCCCGTAACGTCTGGCAACAGGCACTGGATAAAAATCCCAACGACATCCCTCTCCGCCAGGAACTGACCCGCCAGCCATGAGACTTTCTTTCCCCACAACTTTTCCCTTTACGGTGCTGAACCGGCCTCTGCAACTCGGTGCCGGGGCACTGCTTGCGTTGACGCTCTCGGCCTGCGCGACGATGACTCCCGTGCACCCCAACGCGTCCAGCGTTCTCCCCACGGCGGAACGCAATCAGGTGATTTCCAGCCTGAAATACTGGCGTGCCAGTGGCGAAGCCGTCCTCAGCACACCCAAACAGAATGAAAACTTTGGCTTTCGCTGGGAACAGTCGCCCCAGCTGCAGGAACTTTCCATTTATGACCCTCTGGGCAGAACCGTGGCACGCATCACGGTAGAGGCTTCCGGCGCTCATCTGGAAACCATTAGCGGAGAACATCGGCAAGCTCGCAATCTGTCCACGCTACTGAGCATGGTCCTGCATGTCGAACTACCGGCTGCGGAGCTGCCGGACTGGATGCTCGGCTTGCGCGGCAACACCAGCACCATCAGCAACAACGCTTCAGGATTGCCGAACATTCTCCGCAGTGGCCCCTGGCAGGTCCATTATTTGCAATACACCCCCGTCGGCGGACTGACCATGCCCAAATTATTACAGGCAAATGGTCCGGATGGCATTGCCCTGCGTATGGCCATTACTCAGTGGCAAATGGGTCAGGCAAAGTAAACATGCGTATTTCCTACCCTGCTCCGGCAAAACTGAACCTGATGCTCCGGGTCGTCGGACAACGGCCCGACGGCTACCATGAACTGCAGACCGTGTTTCAATTTATTGATTTTGCTGATCAGCTACAATTCAGTTCGCGACCCGCAGGTCAGTTCTCCCGAAGTGGCGGAGCCGCAACAGTAGCTGAGACAGATGATCTCACCATCCGTGCCGCGCGCCTGCTGATGGAAAGTGCCGGCATCCAGGAAGGCGTCCATATTCACATCGACAAGGTTCTGCCGCTGGGCGGCGGGATTGGCGGAGGCTCCTCGGATGCCGCCAGCACTCTGATCGTTCTCAACCGTCTCTGGCGAACCGGCTTTACCCGCCAGGAGCTGATGGCGCTCGGCACCCAACTGGGTGCGGATGTTCCTGTGTTCATTTTTGGACAGAGCGCCTGGGCAGAAGGGATCGGTGAACAGCTATCCGCCCTGGATGAGGTTCCCGAATCCCATTATGTACTCGTACATCCCGGCATTGCTGTCAGTACCCGGGAAATTTTTACCGCTCCAGAATTGACACGACAGCACCCGCCCAGCACAATAGGCGCGTTTCTCGGCGGGGTCATGGAAAACACCCTGCAAAGCACAGTATGTGCACGCTATCCAGAGGTCGAATCCGCTATCCAATGGCTGAAAAGTCATGGCTTGCGCGATGTTCGTTTAACGGGGAGCGGAGCCTGTGTTTTTGGGGTTGCGGAAGATGCAAGTAGCGCCCGGATCATCGCTGGACAAGTACCGGTGCCATGGCGATCCTGGGCAGTCAAAGGATGTAATCGGCATCCCCTATTTGACCCTGCCGAGTAATGAGTTATTGGGGCGTAGCCAAGCGGTAAGGCACCGGATTTTGATTCCGGCATTCCCAGGTTCGATCCCTGGCGCCCCAGCCAAATTGTCCTCGGACTGTTTTGCCACCTGCACAGAGAGAATGACATCACATGGCCCACGGCAATCTTATGGTGTTCAGTGGAAACGCCAATCCTGTTCTTGCTGCGCAAGTAGCCCGTTTTCTGCAAATCCCCCTTGGACGCGCCGAAGTCAGTTCTTTCAGTGACGGCGAAGTATTTGTCGAAATTCTCGAAAACGTCCGGGGGCGCGATGTCTTTGTCCTCCAGCCCACCTGCGCACCTACCAATGATCATCTCATGGAATTACTGACCATGATTGACGCCCTGAAACGCGCCTCGGCCAACCGGATTACCGCTGCCATGCCTTATTTTGGTTATGCGCGCCAAGACCGGAAATCCCGCTCGCGCACGGCCATTACGGCCAAGCTGGTGGCGGACCTCATCACCAGCGCCGGGGCCAATCGGGTTTTGACCATGGATCTGCATGCCGATCAGATTCAGGGATTTTTTGATGTTCCTGTGGATAATATTTACGCCTCCCCCATTTTACTGGGTGACATCTGGCGAAAAAGCTACCCGGAACTCATTGTGGTTTCTCCTGACGTAGGGGGTGTAGTCCGTGCCCGCGCCATTGCCAAACGGCTGGAAGTGGATCTGGCCATCATCGACAAACGCCGTCCTCGCCCCAATGAATCCGTGGTCATGAACATTATTGGTGACGTCGAAGGACGGACCTGCGTATTGGTAGATGATATGGTGGATACCGCCAATACCCTTTGCGAGGCAGCGCATGCCCTCAAAGCCCAGGGGGCGGTCAAGGTCTGCGCCTATTGTACTCACCCAGTCCTCTCCGGGCCAGCCATGGAACGGATAGCGCGCTCCGAACTGGATGAACTGGTAGTTACGGACACCATTCCGCTCAGCAAAGAAGCGCAGAATAGCCCGAAAATTCGCGTACTGTCGGTCGCCGAACTCATGGCCGAAACCATTCGTCGCATTGCTGAAGAAGACTCGGTCAGCTCATTATTCATGGATTAATCGGATTAATTCCTGCCTGTCGCCTTGCGGCCAAACTTTGCCCGTTGTATCATGCGCTCTCTTCAATATGGTGGCTGTAGCTCAGTCGGTAGAGTCCCGGATTGTGATTCCGGTTGTCGCGGGTTCGAGCCCCGTCAGCCACCCCAAATAAAACAAACACTTAGCGATATTTGCTAGGTGCTTTTTTGCGTCTCATTGCCTTTTTGCCCAAATGACGTTATATATGCGCAAGGAACCGTTCATTTACATCGTGAGATACCCGCCAATGCAATGGGGCGGCGAATGCCTGGACTGCAGCGGCGTCGAATCTGGAAACATTGGTTACGCGCTATTGGCAGGAAACCATAGAGAAGCAAGGGTCGCAAGTCGAAACGACCTGCCCAAGTCCAGACATCGCCGAAGAGCTTCATGTGGAGCCGACGGATAAAGGCGTCATCGAAGATATCGACACGATGTTGCCTCGTGACCCAGGCGAGCCCCTGCTCGATGTTTGCCTGCTCCAGTTCGTCCAGCTCGGAGCGTGTGCTGATGTGTTCGTATCTGAGGCCTTGCCGCTCATCGGGGTCGAGCGGTGTCGTGCCTTCCGGCCCCACGAAAATCATTCGTTCTCCCAGAAGCCGGAAGGCATGTCACGAACAAGCTCATCGGCGAGATCTTCGATCCGCTGTTTGGTCTGTTCATTGGAAAGTGACTGGCTTTCGAGGGCCATATGCGCGCTCGCACGCCGCACAAGTGCTTCGGCCTTCTGCCTTGCCTGGGCGCGGATGACATCGTCAACGCTGCCTTTGGGTACGAGCGCGTAGACGAACTCGGCATTCATGGCCTTGGCTATTTTGTGCATCTGGGCGATGGTGATCGCGCCGGCGCGTTCGTTGCCTTCCGCCTGATAGATCGCGTTGCGGCTAACGCCCATGCGGGCGGCGACCTGAGCGCCGGACATGCCAAGTGCATGACGCAACAGAGTTAGCCACCCGCCTTTCGGTTGGTAAAGATTACGAAGCTGCTCCGATGTGCGATCCACTATTCGTACGTACTGCTTTCTGGCCGTATTCCTAACATCCATTTTATATTCATCCGGTTGCGCAGCCAATCCGCCCTTTATCACCTATCAGAATATAGGCATTCAACCATTTTTTGTCAATTTATAGATATGCACTATAGTTTGATGCGTATATTATATGATTACCTATCCTCAAAAACCCACCCATCGTATGATTGATATGATATCAACTGAAAGCCGCAGCTGGTCTATTTACGCTGGGCGAGTCTGGTCAGAGGTTAATCATAAGCACTATGACCGTAAGAGCGATACTCCGCTGAATCTTTTTGGGGCGACCCCATACTTTGGCAGATTCAGTGATTATGCGATTGTTGGCCTTTGAGTGGATCAGTCAGTTCAGTTCTTCCCAGGGCTTGCAGCCAGCAAGGAATATCCTTACCATAAGTCGTCTCGGAACTCGCAGGGATGATCGCCATGATTACCAGCAAATTGACCAGCAAAGCCCAAACCACCATTCCGCAGCCGGTGCGGATTGCATTGCATCTTCGTGAGGGGGATGCGATCGCCTACCGCATTGAGGATGGCCGGGTCCTGCTGAGTAAAGCGACTCAAGAGGCTGAGGAAGACCCCTTCGTGCTATTTTCCGAATGGGACAGCGAAGCAGATCGACGGGCCTATGGGCAGTTGTGAAGTTTGGGATGTCGTAAGGCTACCGTTCCCCTATACCAACCGACCTGTTCATCAGTACCGCCCCGCCCTGGTCATTGCAATCAGCAACGGCACGGGGAGTCCACTCCTGCTGTGGGTGCTCATGATCACCAGCGCGGAAAACAGGGGGTGGTCTGGAGATGTTGAGATTGCTGATCTCGCAGGTGTCGGCCTGTCGGCGGCGTCGGTGGTGCGCACAGCAAAAATCGCCACTGTAGAGATGGATATGGCAGAACGCATAGGCTGTCTGGCCATGCCGGATCGCCAGCGTGTCATTGATACAGTCCGTGACCGCCTTGCAGTGGCGGGATTTGTGCCGTGAACACGGGCTAGCGGGTACTGCAGCATCCGGCGGGGTGGTGAAGGCCACCAGTTGGTGATGTTTTCCCGTGCTGTTCCCCAAACGCTAAATTCTCAACATCACGAGTTTCATTGGCATCGGCCAATGTGCTTCTGAAACACGTCTGCGAATGCCGAGATGGTGCCGCTTACTATATCTGTGGCGCTACGCCCACGAGTGACGCCACGGTCACCGAGACGGGCAGGCTTCTCTTTGGTTTAAAAATTTTGTAGAATATCGGTTGTTTTAAACCTAACCCAAGGAGACGTCATGATTGCAGATCGCATTCGTCAAGCACGATTGGCGGCAGGTCTGACCCTGGGTGCGTTGGGCGAACAGGTGGGTGTTTCTCACACCGCCATCCAGAAGTACGAGAAGGGTCTGCTGACGCCGTCGTCGACTCAGTTGCTCAAACTGGCCCGCGCCTGCGGCATTCGGACCGAATACTTCTTTCGCATGCATACGGTTGAACTGCTGCAGCCCGAGTTCCGCAAGCTCTCGACCTTTGGCAAGACCGCGCAGGATGCGCTGAAGATCAAGGTCGCCGAGCTGGTGGAAAAGCGCGTGGAGTTGCTCGGCGCATTTCCCGAACTGCCATTCCCGGCGTTTGCGCCGCCCGCGAATCTGCCCGAGCACATCTCCTCGCTGGATGAGATCGATGCGTTCTCGGATTCGGTCCGCAACGCTTGGCAGTTGGGGCTGAATCCGATTGCTGACCTCACCGACACCCTCGAAGGGGTTGGCTTACTGGTCATCGTGGTCGATGAAGAGAACCCGGGCTTCTCTGGCTTGACGGCCAAGGCTCGGACCGAAGATGGCCGGGAGTATCCGGTCGTGGCTGTTTCCAAGCGCTGGCCCGGTGATCGGCAGCGGTTCACGCTGGCGCATGAACTGGGGCACCTGCTGCTCGAAGGACGACTGGCTGACGGCATCAACGAAGAGAAAGCTTGCGACCGGTTCGCCGGTGCCTTCCTGGCTCCGCGTGTCGCGGTGTTGCAGTTGCTTGGTGCACAACGCCATGCGCTAGAATGGCAAGAGCTGTATGTGCTCAAGCACAAGTTCGGACTGTCGATGACTGGATGGCTGCAGCGCGCCAAACAGTGTGGCGTGATCACCGAGGCCGCTCATCTCTCTCTGTTCAAGCGGTTTTCGGCCAAGGGCTGGCGCAAGACCGAGCCTGGCCAGCCCCTGCCGCAAGAGCATCCCCGACTATTTGATCAGTTGGTGTACCGCGCGTTGGCCGAGCAATACATCTCCGAAGGCAAGGCGGCGGAACTGCTGGGCATCCCGATGATGCGCTTCCACAAAGAACGCCAACTGGAGTCATCGGATGCGGTTGCTCATCAGTGATGCGAACATCTTGATCGATATGGAAGCGGGAGCGTTGATGGCGACGCTCTTCCAGCTTCCGATGCAGTTCGGCATCCCTGATTTGCTGTACTACGAAGAAATTGAGCCGGGCAGTCCTGGCCTTGAAGACCTGGGTTTGCAGGTCATGGAGGTCAGCGGCGACTTCGTGGCGTATGCCGAGCAGTTGCCAGGCCAGCACAACCATCTGCTTCCCGCGAAAAACGGCCCCAAGCCCAGTCACAACGACTACTTGGCACTGGCGCTTGCGAAGCAGGAGACCTGCACCTTACTGACCGGCGACACCAATTTGCGGATTGTTGCCAACAAGGAGCAGGTCAACGTCATGGGCACCATCGGGTTGCTGTACGCCATGATCAAGAACCACCTGCTGATAGTCGACGACGCCCTCAAGGCACTCGACCGAATGAAGTCAGGTAAGCGACGGCTGCCCTGGCCGGAAGCCGAAAAAGTGTTGAACGCGCTGCGTTGATCGGGTTCTGCCATCGGCAGGTAACCATTGCGGGCCAGTGGCTTTAGGCCAATGTCCGCTGCAACACGCTCCATGCGGTAGCCCAGTTGATCCGCGCCTGCTCCAAGCGAATGTTTTGCCCCCAGCGCAGCCGCTTGAGATCCCGATAGAGTTGCTGCTCTGGCTCCGTCAGTAGCGTCAGTTCTGTTGTGTCACGGATCCAAGAAAACGATAAAATCATTCCATGAAAGCAACATTGATCACCCGCTTTAGGGATATTGCACCTAACGGTGACATCCTGGAAATGGGTTGTTTGGCGCGTACCGCAGACCGTGCCGCCTTGTGAGTATGATAATGAGCGTGGAAAAGGCTTACGCAGTGACCGTGTTTATTCTGACCACCAGTTAGCAAAGATTTGCGTGTCAATATCCCAAGGACACAATTCTGGAAAGGTGGAGATCGGCAACTCCGTTTCAAAAGCAGCTTCGTCAGCGGCATTATTCCAAGCGTCCGGCAGCATTTCAGGAATCAGCCTCTTGAGACTTGGTGAGTCTTTAAGGAGATATTTGAGTTCAAGCCGTTGGTTTCTTATGGTGGTCGCCCAACTCTTGGTCTGTTTTTGGGGCTGCCATTGCCATTTTATCAAGTGCATGAGCAGCACTCGCAAATGGCTTCTGAGGGCGTTTTTTTCGCTTCTGCCCATGCTCTCCAATTCCTCCAGAATATTTTCCCAATCCAGGCTGCTTGACTTCCGAGCACGCAAGGCCTGGGCCTGGTCTTCTATCCATGCCAGAAAGTCCACTTCGTATAGATTGGTTATTGGTTCCTCAAACTGTCTTGCTGTAGTCATGAGAACACCCCCCTTATAAGGTTGTTCCGTTAAGAGTATACGGGTTAAGTAATTATGAAAAGGAAACCTACTTCCGGTATGATTTTCTCATAGCAACGCCTTGGGTGCCTGATCAAAATCGAAAGCCGCAAGCATATCGTAGGCATGACGATCACGTTCATTCAGCGGATCAAGTCCGAAACGTGTCTCAATGAGTTTCAGTATGCTGCCCGTGTGTGCCAGATGGTGATCTACCAGACCTGAACGGCTGAAAGGACTCACCAGTAGAGCTGGGGTACGCGTACCCAAGCCAAATGCATCAAGCTGTGGCGGTGGTACAGAATCCCAGAAACCACCACCCTCGTCATAGGTAATAAATATAGCGGTTTTCCCCCACGCAGGACCTTCCGAGACCGCTTTGAGCAGGGATTCTACCCAGTTCATCCCCGCTACGGGTGTATCCTCACCAGGATGTTCACTACGGGGACCTGCAGCCTTGATGAACGAAACCGGCGGCAATTTTCCACTCCTGGCATCATCCACAAAATCATTCGTACTGCGCATATGCCCTTGCCGCACATAGTCATACCAGCGCTGGTAGTATTGGAAAGGATTGTGATGAGGCACATAGTGACTTTCGTGTATTTCATCAATCACCGCCGAACCATCACCACGGTCAAAGGCGCTTTTCATTGCCCAGGGCTTGACCATCTCCCAATTTTCGTTGTACCAGGCCCAATCCAGTCCAGCCGATTGCAGACGATCGCCAATGTTCGCATACGTTTGTTCTTCCGGGGGCGGATAATCTGCAGGAAATTTGTCGGAACGAACCACTGTTGGCCCCTGTACCGGGTTGATGTCGTTGATGAGTACTCCCTCATGATTGTAGGGTAAATCATAAAACGGATGCTCCCGGGCATCGAAAGGTGGATTTGCCGGACTTCTGCGATCTACAGGGGCCTTGGTATTGATGCAGGAACGGGCCGCAGCCAGGTACAACGCATTACCGGTAGAGCCCCCACTCATCGCCTGAAAAAATCGGTCAAACAATACATGTTTATCTGCTAGTTGGTGGTAGAAGGGTATATCCGCCCGCTCATAATACCCAAGTACGGGACCAGTGGGTGCACTGAGACTGCGAGCGAGCTGGTCAGGAGAAAAGGTCTCCAAATCTTTTGGGGATAGGTGTACATTTTTTTGCCCGAGCGCCAGGGCGACAAAACGATCCATTTTCCCGTTATTGATTTCTGCCCGCATGCGAAAAAAATGATGGGTAGGGTTCCAGCGTACTCCAGAATCAGATGGAATGTATGGCTCCAGATGAAAAGGTTTGTTCATCAAAGTCACATTTTGAAAACCAGGAACATCCTTTGGCAATGGCAAAGTTTGGTAGGGGGTCCCAGATATATCTTTCTGTAATCCGGTAAATCTTGGATCCACTTCACCTTGGGCATTTAAAAGGTTCAGAATTTTTGCACCATGTGGTGAACGATAAGTCCCGAAATAATGATCAAAACCTCTATTTTCCTGAAAAATGACCACTATATGATCAATATTATTACGTAATTGGTTATAGGATGTGGTACCTGTAGCTTTTGCCGAGGTCATGAGGTAGGGTGCGGTGATGATGCCAGCGGTGATTCCAAGCATTTGCTTCATGAAATCACGGCGATATATGGTCTTTGTCATAAAAGTCTCCACGAAGTAATAATCAGCAATAATTGACAGTGCGGATAAGTACAGGGTTGCCAATGGCCCCGATAATGGGACTTTGGCTCACCCTGCGTAGTAAATATCTAGAACTTTGCCGAAACGCTGAAGTAAACCAGTCTTGGTGCTCCGGCGTAACCCACCAGTGCACCTGCCCCCAAGGGACCAAATTGGCCAGAACTTCCGCTATCTACCTGAACATAACGATTATATTTCTTTCCCAGCAGGTTCATGATTTCCAGCTTGCTACTGAGATAGTTCAAACCTATGAAATGCACCGGCACTTTCGCGCCCAGAGAAAAATTGACCAGGGTAAAAGCAGGCATTTTAATATCTGGTGAGGGCGCATTTGTGATGGAGTCAAATATCGCCTGTGGCCCGGTATAGGTCATCCACAGCCGTGGTTCAATATCTACCCCTGCAACGTAGTTCTGCGTATAAAACCCTACATTTGCGGTTTGGGAGGGGACATAAGGCAGTGGTAAGCCGTTGTAGCTTTTTCCACCCTGAAGGGCATAGTGGGTAAAATTCGCCTTTTCAAAACTCAGATTGGTAAACAGGTGTAGCCAATAGATCGGGTCATCTTCCAGAGAGATGTTGACGCCGTCATAATCAGATGTTCCCTGAGCATTGATCACCGAATTATCAGGCAAAGTAATAGGAATAAACTGATTTGAAAAATGCAGGAAATACCAGTTCACACTAGCGAGAAAGTTATGAAGATACGGTGCTTCTTTGACATGAAATTTCATGCCCGCCTGATATTCCTGACCTTTTTCTAAACTCAAGGCACTGGTCGGGATGCTCTGAAATACCCCACCACCGTCATCTGCAGCACCCGGCGTTTTATAGGCTACTGCGTAGCTGGCAAATAATGCGAGATGCTGCATTGGTCTCCAGTTGATTGCCAACGAGGGTTCCACCTGTTCATAGCTTTTCGAGGAAGCTGGAAGACTGGATTCTTCACCTTTCGGGTCCAGCGCACAGGCCTCAGGCGATTCTGCACACATATTGGGAGTATAACGGGTTTGGTAACCTACGACGCGAACCCCAGGGGTGATATCCAGAGATTCAATGGGCGAGATGCGATCTTGCAGATAAGCTGCCAATGCCGTTGAGTCAAATGTTTTATATAAATATTTTTGTTTAAAGGCCGCTGCCGGGTCATATGCACCATAAGGAAAATTGTTATTTTCTACGGTATACCGTTCATTGATAAAATAGCCACCATACTCCAGCTCATTCCATGGCAAATGCGTAACAAAACTCAGCTTATCTCCATATACATTGGTATGTGGCGTATAATATTCATAGTCTTCAGGGTAAAATCGACTGATTTGGTAATGCAATCTATCACCATGGCGAAACCAAACCATATTATGAAGCTCAGTACCCGCACCAATATCCACATTCGTTTTTTGATAAAGCATCCATACGGTATTGCTGTCATCCTTGTATGGTAGAGCACCATAAAATCCGGATGTTTGCTGGCTGTATAGAGGGCCTGGTATTGGTTTTTTATGCGCATCTTGACCATTGATTGTAATGCCTTCAATAGGCGACAGAAGCTGCATAAATGGTTTATAGGACTGCCCTTTTGCCAGATAGGCGCCCAAACTGACATTCCCGTTTGTAAAAGTTTTAATCCCTTTAAAATACCAGGAATAGCTATAACTCGACATATTGCTGCTGCCAAACGGCCGGACAATTGAACCCGCTGGAGCACTCAGGTAACTATTACCAGAACTTGAGCCACCGCCGATGACCGCAGCAAAACCATCATGCTCGCCGGTATTGATGGCAAAGTGGATGTTTTTGAAATCATAGCTCCCATAGCTCATCCCGATTGCTGCACCGGCTTTTTTGGTCGGTTGCAGCGGAATATAGTTGATGGTACCACCAATGCTGTTGTACCAACGATTTGACGGATTACCAGGACCGTAGGTAAGCCGAATTCCACTGATCAGCGACGACTGGTTCACGTCGGGGGAAGCCCATAATCCTGTGGCAACATTTGCCATAGGAACTCCATCAAAAGTCGTTGCAATACTGCCATCATCAATGGCTCCTCCAGGTATATGCCAGCCCTGTTTGACCCCATTGATACTGATCTGAGTTTTGCCGCCACCCGTTGCCGTATAGCCGCTGATCACATTAACCCCTGGAGCCATACTCAACATTTCATTACCAGAAGCTCCAGGACCAGCTGCTTCAATCTGTTTTTTTCCGATGACCTTCTCTGCCAAGCCAGAGCGGAAGATCTGGCGTTGGCTGGGGACCGCTGATTTCGGGGCAACATAGATGGAAGCATTGTCCGCTTTGGAGACCTCACCAACATTCACTGAACCGTCATCCCCCATGCTACGGGTGGAAGCAGTAATCGCATCAGCGATGGAGGTATCGGAGTGCAGCGCACAGAGTGCGAGCAAAAGGCTTCCTGTCACACGATAGGTGTTTTTTACTGTCATTTTCATGTCCTTTGGTAGAGCTTCTATTAACTGGGAACAAGAAGTCTAGACATGTAATGTGACAATATGATGAAGCTTTGATGACAGAATGGTGACATAACCACAAAATTCCACCAAACTTCCTATAGCCTCATGTAAGTGCAAAAAACCAAAGGCCCCGCCGGAAACCGGCGGGGCCTTTGCACATCCAGTACGACGATAAAATTACTTCATCATCGCCTTTTTGAACATGCGCTCTACTTTCTCATTGGCTTCTTCAGCCTTCTGGTTGGCAGAATTGGCAGTGCTCATGGCCTGATCAGCCGTGCTCTGTGCGGCGTTAGCCTTGCTCAAAGCGTCAGTTGCAGTGCTCTGTGCGGCATTGGCCTTGGCAAGAGCCTCGTTGGCGGTGGACTGCGCGGCATCAGCCTTGGCAGAAACCTTAGCGAGGTCAGAACTGGTAGCGCAACCGGCTAGGCCCAGGGGCAAAATCAGCGCAGTTACTTTCAAAGCTGTGGTAAACTTGCTCATAGCAGTCTCCTTTGTTGGGTTGGAAAACGAGCAGATGGATCATAACTAAAAAAATAACAATACGCTAGTCTCAGCGTCACTATGGATACTAATTTTTTCAATCCATCTTGCAGAAAAGGCAGCGCATCACCACGCACAAGCTCGGACGCAATTGCAACCAATTGTTTTTGATAGACTTAATTTATCTCCTTGATTTTTTCCAGATTTTTTATAAAATATTGTTCCTTTTCATGATTTGAGAACAATACCCGTCTGTGTTTCGTCTGGGAACCGGCTCCAGAATGCCAGCTCAAAGCGGGAGAACCCTATGATTAAAAGTCTGTCTGCAGGAATGGGCGTTGCCCTGATGGCTTTATTATTACCGAATGCGCTGGCACTTAATTCTTCAGGATTACCAGCCGGAATACTCACTCAACTCACTCCAAAAACAGCCATCGTTGTGAACCCTTCTCGATCTGGTGCCCTGGAAAAAACCAGTGATCAAGATAGTAACCCCCGCAATGAATCTACTGCTGCACAAGGGGATGGCGCTCTCATCATCCACCATCAAGTTTTTTATTTGCGCCGGGTTACGGCATATAATGCTTTACCCAGCCAAACCAACAGCAATCCTGGCATGTCAGCCTGCGGGCCCACCCGGCCCAACCAGATCGCCCTGTCACCCGATCTTTTCTTTCGCAGCAATGGCAGTAATCGCTGTGGAGAAAAAATCAACATCGTTCTCTCTTCGGGAAAAATCATTCATGGCATCGTATGGGACACTATGAATCCCCGTTATCACATGGCCGCAGACATTCTTATGGGCAGCGTCCAGCAAGCAATGGACTTTGGCGTTCGAAAAGCCCGCTTGCGTTTTGTGCATTCCAGCAAACCCAGTACAAGCGGCATCTGAACAATTCAGTTCAGGCCGGTCCCGCAGCCATCATTGCCTCAATGTCTGCCACTTTTTTAGGGACATTTTGCGAAAGAATCTCGGGATCAGCCGCTGTTACCACTACATCATCTTCGATCCGGATTCCGATTCCCCGCCATCTTTCCGGTACCGAAAGATTGGCTGGAGCAAAGTACAGACCCGGCTCTACCGTCAACACCATTCCGGGTTCCAGTTTGCGCGAGGTCTTGTCTTTATTGCGATAATGTCCCACATCGTGCACATCCAGGCCCAACCAGTGACCGGTACCATGCATATAAAAAGCTTTATAGCCTCCCTGTTCAATCAGGGCATCACGACTGCCCGAAAGGATTTTCAGATCACGCAGGCCATCTACCAAAACCTTGACCGCCTCATCGTGATAATCAGAAACCGGCCTCCCAGCCTGCACCGCAGCAATTCCAGCCTCCTGAGATGCCAGAACGATTTCGTAGATTTCCCGCTGGGCAGGGCTATAGACGCCATTCACCGGGAAAGTACGGGTAATATCCCCCGCATATCCGGCAACTTCTGCCCCGGCATCAATCAGAACCAGATCTCCGTCGCGCAATTCCGCATTATTTTCCGTGTAGTGAAGAATACAGGCATTTTCACCGCCGCCGACAATACTGGGATAAGCCACGCTGGGTGAACCCAGACGCCGAAAAACATGTTCGATTTCCGAACACAGGGCATATTCCATCATTCCAGGCTGGCACTGGCGCATGGCATGACGATGTCCGGCACCACTGATGCCCACGGCGGCCCGCATGCACTCCAGCTCGACAGGATCCTTAAATAGGCGCATTTCATGTACCAGACCACCGACATCCACCACTTCCTGCGGGTAACGAATACCCTGACGAATTTTGCTTTTCGCCAGATTTCGCCAATGCATGACTCTGGCGTCAAAATCACTGTTTTGCCCCATGGGATAAAACAGAAGCTCTCGACCTTCCAGAAGCGCCGGTATTTGCTCATTCAAATCATGAATCGAATAACAGCGATCCACCTGGCATTGAGCCAGCGCCCCCTCCAGGCCCGCCCTGCGCCCATCCCAGGTTTCCCGAGCCGGATCACGAAGACGGCAGAACAGAATTTGCTCGCCCTCGGAATGTCCAGGAATCAGGACGAGTACGGCCTCAGGCTCCTCAAATCCGGTGAGGTATAAAAAGTCACTATCGCCTCGAAAGGGATATTGCACATCACTATTACGTTGCTTGGGGACAGCCGTAGGAATAATGGCGACAGCAGAGTCATGCATTTTCTGCATGAGCTGACGGCGTCGGAATGGATAATCGGGAGTAGGTAAATCAAGTATGCGCATAAGGTAAACCTCCTATGCGCCTATTATCACACAAATCAACCTAAAAACGACAGTTGGCCTGAGGGCTTTGCCGCGACTTTGGCCCGCGCCTTAGAACAGCAGGCAAGGGACGTTGGAGCAAAAAGCCTTCAGGCCAACTGTCGTTTTTAGAATAATCAGAAAGAGAGCCGCAATCTTGCAAACTTTGCGGCACCTATCTGAATTTTAGTGCATCGCCGCTTCAACCTGCTTGGCAAAGGCTGGATCAGTCTGGGTTTGCTTGAGCATGCTGGAATATTGTCCGGCGCTCAGATGGTTGGTCTCCAGCACTTTGTCCACTTTTTCCATATAGGATTTTTTGACCGCGTCCTGCTTGGCTTTATTCACGCCTTTCTGACTGATTTCAGCATGAGCCTGCGCGTTCAGGGGTTTGATCTGCGCAACAGCATGGGCAAAATCTTTAATCTGAGCCGGGCTTGCGGCCATGGCATCACTGGCAAAAGCCACATTGCTCACCAGTCCCAACCCTCCCAGTGCCAACACGACCAGTCCGAATTTAATAGAATGACCCAACGATTTCTGCATGGTGTTTCTCCTCTTGTGAGAGCGAAAATAAACTTCATATATCAGCATATTACGTGACAAATTGACGACTACACAGTCGCTACCGTAACGACTCCTTGAAGATTTTGCAAGCCATGAAAACCCGTTGGGGGAAATCTCTCTAAGATCCTGAAAAGGCATCATCCATAGCATCACCCAAGCGCAGTACCGAAGTGATTTGGAAAGTGCCGGGAGCCTGCAACTGATCTCCACGCGGAGTGATCGCGCCCTTAAAGCCCAGCTTGACCGCTTCGCGAATACGTCCCTGGGCATCGGCTACGGGTCGCACCTCACCGGCCAGACCCAGCTCTCCAAACACCACCCGCCTTCCCGTCACCGCCTTGTTGCGAAAACTACTCAATAAAGCCAAGGCCACCGCCAGATCAGCAGCGGGTTCATTGACCCGAATCCCCCCGGCAATATTCACAAAAACGTCCTGATCAAAAAACATGCTGTCCCCATGCCGATGCAATATAGCCAGCAACAAAGACAAGCGATTGGGATCCAAGCCAATGGCGACGCGGCGGGGATTAGCCAATGGACTGGGGGTCACCAGCGCCTGCACCTCGACGAGCAGCGGGCGTGTACCCTCCTGCGTTGCCAGCACCACACTGCCGGGCACCGGTTTTTCATGCTGGGAGAGAAATAACTGCGAAGGATTGGCCACTTCACTCAGTCCGGCTTCCTGCATCTGGAATACGCCCAACTCATTGGCTGCACCAAAACGATTTTTGATGGCGCGCACAATCCGGTAGGGGCTGCCAGCTTCTCCCTCAAAGTACAGCACCGTATCGACCATGTGTTCGAGAACACGCGGACCGGCAATAGCGCCTTCCTTGGTCACATGCCCAACCAGCCAGACTGTGGTTGTACTGGCCTTGGCAAAACGCACCAGACGGGCGGCACATTCACGCACCTGGGCTACGGATCCGGGTGCCGACTGCAGGCTATCGGTATACAAGGTTTGTATGGAATCAATCAGCAATAAATCGGGTTTTTCAGCCTGCAGTAGTGCTTCGATGGCTTCCAGATGGTTTTCAGCCAAAACCCGCACCGGACTTTTCCCGAGGGACAAACGCTGGGCGCGCATGGCCACCTGAGCCGCCGATTCTTCACCCGTCACATAGAGCACCTTGCTACTCAGACTGAGGTGATGCGCGGTCTGGAGAAGCAGGGTCGATTTGCCGATTCCGGGTTCCCCCCCCAGCAAAATAGCCGCGCCGGGAACTTGCCCACCTCCCAGTACCCTATCCAGCTCTGACAACCCGGTCGTTCTTCGGCCAACATCTTCCAAAGGTACCGCATGGAGAAACTGGGGCGGACTCGCATTGGCAAAAGCAGTCTGCGATCGCGTACGGCTTTTTTCAACACGCTGTTCCACAAAGCTGTTCCAGGCTCCGCAATCCGGACAGCGGCCCAGCCATTTGCTGCTGTTGCTCCCGCAATCCTGGCACACGAATACATTTTTATCGCGACTCATGCCCGTAGCCTCCTGGGAACGCGCACCTGAATGCGGCAACTCATTTCATAAGGGATGGTATCCAGCTGCTGAGCGAGCGTTTCCAGAGCAGGTCCTTCGGCACCCATCAGTGTCACCTTGCTGCCGATATCTGCCTGAATATGGGTAATATCCACAAAAAGCATATCCATACTGACCCGCGCCAGCGTACGGGTGTCCTGACCGGCCACCCTGATGGCAGCACCTGAACCCAGCTGACGCGGATAACCATCGCCATAACCTGCTGCGACAACTCCCACCCGACAGGCCTCTGCTGCCTGCCAGGTGGCGCCATAACCCAGCCAGTCGCCCGCCTGAAGATGGCGCGTCGCGACGATTTCACTTTGCCAGGACAGCACCGGTTGCAGGCCCACATCCACACCATTTTTACCGGTGAATGGCGATAATCCGTACAGCATCAAACCCGGCCGTACCCAATATTGATGGGCCGAAGGCAGACTCAGAACAGCCCCGGAGTTGGCCAAACTATGCTGACCCAGCGTGCAACCTGAATACGCTTTGACCATGCGCTCAAATACCGCTATCTGTTGATCATTGAATGGATCTTGCGGGTAATCAGAACGCGCCAGATGACTCATCAGGCCCAGCACCTGCCAGTGCGGATAGGACTGCAGTTTTGCAAAAACTTCCCCCAATCGTTCCGGGGCAAAGCCCAGACGGTGCATGCCCGTATCCACCTTGATGAAAATTTGCAGAGCGCGATGCGGGACCTGGCTTTCGAGCCAGGCGAGTTGGCGATCTTCATGAATGACCAGCCAGTAAGCGCGTTCCGTGGCGAGCCGTACTTCTTCCTCTGTAAAAGGACCGCCTAACAGACAAATGGCCTTGTTCAATGCCAAAGCGTGCAGCGTTTCGGCTTCTTCCAGAGAGGCCACGGCAAAAGCATCCACACCGGCTGATGCCAGAACCGGAGCACAAACACGCACATCATGACCATAGGCATTGGCCTTGACCGCCGCCATGATTCTGGCCTGAGGCGCGTGATTACGAGCCACCTGGAGGTTGTGGCACAAGGCTGAAGGGGAAATTTCGGCAAATATGGGGCGGGTCATCTAGTGACTGTATTCGCCGCCCGTTGGCGCATAATTTTCAAAGCGGGTATATTCGCCGAAAAAGCTCATCCGCACAGTTCCGATGGGACCATTGCGCTGCTTGCCGATAATCACTTCGGCAATGCCTTTTACCTCTTCATTGTCCTTGTTGTACACCTCGTCACGATACAAAAACAGGATCAGATCGGCGTCCTGCTCGATGGCCCCGGACTCACGCAAATCCGACATTTGTGGACGTTTTTCAGTGCGGTTTTCCAGACTACGATTGAGCTGGGACAAGGCGATGACAGGAATGGACAGCTCCTTGGCAAGGGCTTTCAATGAACGACTGATTTCGGAAATTTCGGCCACCCGGTTATCGCCTCTACCCGGAACCTGCATGAGCTGCAGATAATCGACCACAATCAAATCCAGGCCCTGTTCGCGCTTCAGACGGCGTGCCCGGGAGCGCAGGTCGACAGGCGACAAAGCCGCAGAATCATCGGCAAAAAGCGGCGCGGTGCCCAATTCGCCAATGGCATGAGCCAGTCGTGGCCAATCGTCATTTCCCAAGGTGCCGTTACGCAGGCGGTGCTGATCTACTCGCCCACGCGACGACAAGGCCCGCAAAACAATTTCGTCTGTAGGCATTTCCATGCTGAATACCAGCACATTTTTGCCTTCAACGCAGGCGACGTGCTCGGCTATATTCATGGCAAAGGACGTTTTCCCCATACTGGGACGACCTGCCACAATCACCAGCTGACCCGGATGCAAACCCGAAGTTTTTTCATCCAGGTCAGTAAAGCCCGTAGCCAGACCGGTAACCCCTTTTTTGTCACGGGCGACGGCCTCAATACGATCAATCACGGCGGGCAAGGCTTCTTTCAGCTGCACAAAACCTTTACCGGCCCGCTGCTGCCCTTCCGCCAGCTGGAAAACCCGACTTTCGGCTTCATCCAGAAGCATACGTGCTTCGCGTCCTTCGGGCCGGTAAGCCAACTCGGCGATTTCCCGGCCGACACGAATCAGTTGGCGCAGGGTAGCCCGCTCACGCACAATGCGGGCATAAGCCAGCACATTGGCGGCAGAAGGTGTTTCATTGGCCAGCAAGAGCAAATACTGCACACCGCCGGCATCAGCGAGATGCTCATGATCCTGCAAGGTTTCTGACACCGTAACCGCATCCACGACGCGACCGGCACTGAGCATGCTACTGATCGTATCAAATATCAGACGATGCCGACGTTCATAAAAGTCTTCTGCGGCGACCGCTTCCATGACCTGATCCGCAGATTCCGGATCAATCAGTAACGCACCGATAACCGATTGCTCGGCCTCAATGGAATGCGGCGGAGCTTTCACCCCGCCGCCGTAGTCATCCTCTTCGTACAAGGTCGCGTCTCAGCGTGCCCGGTGATCAGGCCCGCTCGACAAAAACCATGACATCCAGCTCGACTTCAGGGTGCAGATGGACACGTGCGGGGAATTCACCAATCCGCTTGATGGGGCCATCTAACAGACGAATTTCGGTGTGCGCCACTTCATGACCCTGTGACTTGAGAGCAGCACTGATATCGTGCAAACCCACAGAACCGAACAGGCGACCGTCCTCACCCGCCTGCAAGGCAATTTTCACGATGGCATCAGCCAGAGCGGCTGCACGCTGCTGGGCGGCCTGCAGGCGTTCCATTTCAACCTGCTCCAAAGCAGCCTTACGCTCGGCAAATTCTTCCAGATTCCGTTGATTGGCGACTACTGCCTTGCCCTGGGGCACCAAAAAGTTACGTCCATAACCGGGTTTGACTTCGACAACATCACCCAGGCGACCCAGTTTGTTAATACGTTCCAGCAAAATCACTTTCATGTTCAATTCCTCCCAAAAATCCTTGCAAAAACGTTCCTCAGGAACGTGGTCTCAATAGTCTTTGCCGCAGGTGAAACACCCTGTCCAGAATTCCCAGCACACTCAGCACCAGCAGCAACTGTGACAACAAAATCAGGGCAATATACAGTCCTACCAGGGCCATGGTGGGCCAGCCTTTGGCAGCAAACCACAAATGTACAAAGCTCAAGCCCTGCAGGAGGTACCATGTCCCGACCAGCAGCGCCAGATTTTGCAATGGCCAGGCCAATGCACCGTGGAGCAGACTAATGCCCAGCAGAGTTGCCACCACCAGCCAGATCAGCACACCCGGCAATTCCAGACTGCCGTAAACGCGTTGCGGTCGATCCAGACCTTGATAACGCTCGTACCAGCGACTGGCCAACAACGCCGCAAGGGTCCATAGCAAAACCAAAGCCGCTGCCATGATACCCGGCAACAAAGGGGCCATGCGCAAAACTGCCGCCATCTGTGCTTTGCTGATCTCCTTGGCCAGGGGTTTCAGCATCTGCGTCATCTGGGTCTGCCAGAAATCTGGCCCGGCACCCAGCGGGACTACCCACAACATCAGCACCAAAATCAGCAAAGACAAGCCAATCAGCACCCAGACCACGCCACTCCACTGCGTATCCCAATGCAACCCCTCACCCAACAGTCGCCCCGGCAACCAGGCCACCAGTGCAAATAGCACCCCAAACCAGGGGTTAAAGGTAAAGAGCATACTGGCGATGCCGGCAATAACCAGCACTTCCAGACTTTCCTTGCGTCCTGCCTGTAAAGTGACCAGAGCCACCAAAGCCACACAGTTCAAGAAGAGGGGCGCAGCCAGAAAGGGTACCAACCCGGCCAGACTGAACAGGACAGCAATACTTAAACCGGCTTGCCAGCGTCCGCTGAGAAACCAGCGCAGAACTCCGCCCTGTGGCTGCGCCGTCACCGCTCCGTCAGTGCCTTAACGCACAACGTAAGGTAACAGGGCCAGAAAGCGCGCGCGTTTGATGGCTGTGGTCAACTGCCGCTGATACAAATTACTGGTGCCCGTGATCCGGCTGGGGACAATTTTACCGGTCTCGCCAACATAGGCCTGCAAGGTTTTCAGATCCTTGTAGTCAATTTCCTTGACACCTTCTGCCTTGAAACGACAGAACTTGCGACGCCGGGTAAAATTTCCACCGCCACGTTTATCACCGTCACCGTCCCGATCTCTATCCCGATTAAATGCCATCTTGTCTGCTCCTTGAATCAGGCCGTCTCAACGGCTTCATTATCACTGTGAATGGATTCGCTTTCGCCTTCTGCACTGTCGGTTTCGACGCGTTCACGACGATCATTCTCGTCACGGGCCAGAAAAGACGCTTCGGTCACGGCCTCTTCACGCACCAGAATCAGATGCCGCAGTACCGCATCATTAAAGCGGAAAGCATCTTCTACTTCAGCCAGGGCAGCACCGCTGCATTCCACATTCATCAGCACATAATGCGCCTTATGGGCCTTTTTGATAGGATAAGCCAGTTGCCGACGACCCCAGTCCTCCAGGCGATGGAAATGACCGCCATCGCCTTCGATCATGCCGCGATAGCGCTCAATCATCTGGGGGACTTGTTCACTCTGATCAGGATGGACCAGAAACACGATTTCATAATGACGCAAACGTTGCTCCTTATGGTTCACTGCGGAGTCCGGACGCCCATCGCCCGAACAAGGAGTAAAAAATGGTGAGGGCGTATTCTAATACGCGACGCGGGAAAAACAAGAGCTTAACTGGATAATTCGGTGATTTCGCGAATACAGCGGGCGCGATCAGGGGCTGGCAAGGGAATTCCGGCGGCTCCAGCAAGAGCGGCCAGCGTGTTGGCCCCGGTCTGCATCCCTTGATTTTGCAGGTGCTCAATGGCTGCAAGGGCACCTTCAGGATCATTGCAAACCAGGAGCAAATCCGCACCCGCAGCCTGTGCCGCATCCACCCGTGCAGCCATGTCTCCCGCCGCGTGGGCACCCACCATGCTCAAATCATCACTGACAATAACGCCTGTAAAACCCATTGCTCCGCGCAATACGCCTGTGAGCCAACGCGATGAAAATCCAGCGGGCTGCCCGGGGTCTATCTGCGGATACAGACAATGGGCCGGCATGATCGCCGGAATAGCTGCCTGAATCATAGAGCGGAAAGGCTGCAAGTCTTCCTCAATGGCGAGAAATGGTCGATCATCGCGAGGCAAAGCCAGATGCGAATCGGCTGCCACAGCACCATGGCCCGGAAAATGTTTGGCTACCCCCTGCAGACCGGAATCGGACATCCCCTGCCAAAGACGCGCCGCAATGGCACCCACCCAATCCGGGTTACGGTGGATGGCGCGATCACCAATCACCTGGGAAATCCCGCGATCCAGATCCACACAAGGCGTGAAGCTGAAATCTACGCCAATTTCCCGCAATTCAGTGGCCAGCAGACGCCCCCAGTCATAAGCCAGGGATTGCGCCGCCTCCAGACCCAAAGCTTCGGCCTTTTGGCCCAGCCTGGCCATGGGGGGAAAGCGTGTCACGCCCTTTTGGAGACGTTGCACCCGACCACCTTCCTGATCGATTCCAATCAGGAGTGGGGGACTGCGCAGCGCATGAATTTCCTGGCAAAGCGCCTGAACCTGTTGCGCATCTTCGCAGTTGCGGGCGAACAGGATGACTCCACCCACCGCCGGCTGGCGGAGCCGCTCACACTCTTCGGGTGTTGGCCAAAGACCAGCAATATCCACCATCAAGGGACCACGCATGAGCAATCGCGGTTCAGCGGGTTGGGGCATCCGGGCTGGTCTCCACGGTCGGATCTGTTTTTGCTGCAGAGGATGTCTGCGCCGCTGCCTTACTCCCCTCCTTGTTCACATCCTCCTGCTGAACCAATTCCATATCCGGCGACATGGAAATCGGTAACTCAATGCGCGGAGGCTGACTGGGAATACCGTGCACATGGACCGGAACAATCATCATACTGAAACCATCATGTTGGAGACGGTCCTGCACGATGAAGCTGACTTCGTCATGCAGGAGGCTATGGAAAGGCCCCCGTGCCCGATTGTCGATGACCCGTCCCGCAAAAAAGATACTTTGCGGAAAATAACGAATGGCCACATCCGCCAATTCTTCCATAGCCAGAATGCGGTCGGTGGAGTAGGTAGCAAACCAGGTGGCAGCCATCCCTTCATTACGACAGAAGGCCATATACTGATTGGCTTCTGCTTCCACATAAACCTTCAGATCTTCGAGCGCCTTGATGCCCTTGAATTCACCCTGTCCAACAATGCCAGCCAGCAAAAACACGTAATTTTTGACAAAGCCGCCGACCATACGATGCGCCGTCAGCAAGGTATGCAACCCCAGGCCATCAAAGCGGTTCACAAAAAAGACAGCCGTCGCGCCCCGGGGGTCCAGGGGCAAATTGGGACCCGGTTCCAGATGTTCCGGCACCACATCCAGCATGGTCTCATCCAGTTCAGCGGTAATTTTGCGGATGCTCTTGTAGTGCCGATAAATCAGGTATCCAAGCACAACGACAATCAATGTTACCAGCAGGGTAAACCAGCCACCGGCATCGAATTTTTCGAAAATGGTAATGGCCAGAATGGATGCTGTGACGATGAAACCGAGAACACTGATAGTGAGCCGGCCTTTCCAGCGCGGCTCATGATGGCGCTGGGCAAACCAGTGGCGACTCAGACCGGCCATGGTCAGCGTGAAGGTGATAAACACGTTGATACTGTAGAGCACCACCAGAATACTCACATGCCCGCCGGTCGCCAGCAAAATGGCCACCGCTGCAAAACCGACCAGAAGAATGCCGTTTCGCGACACAAAACGGTCTGATAAATAGGAAAAGCGTTCTGGAAGCCAGCGATCTACCGCCATGTTGGCCATAACAATGGGGGCGGTGATAATGCCGGTATTGGCAGCAATATACAGCAGCAACCCTTCCGTGACCAACGTGATTACCGTCGCTGTAGGACCAAAGTGGATCCCGGCAATAGTCCAGTCGCTGGTGATGGCACTATAAAGTACCGCGTTAAGTGTCTGCCCCTGATGTTCATGGACGTGATACATGAGATAGAGAAATATCAGGCTTCCGGCCACCAGTGACAGGGAGGTTGCCAACAGGGTCATAGTCCGCTGACCGGTCTGGATGCGCGGTTCGCGCATGATATGTACCCCGTTAGCCACGGCCTCCAGACCCGTATAGGTTCCACCGCCCAGACTGAAAGCACGCATGACCAGTGCGGCAATGAATATCCAGCCATACAACTGGCTATCGTGCTGAGCCCCGGCCACCGTGTTGTGAGCGATAGTCGGAATATCCCCGACATGGCTGACCAGACCAAAACCCAGCATGATGATATGCGTAGCGACAAACGCCATAAAAATGGGCAAGAGAATCTTGATGGATTCCTTCATGCCCCGCAAATTGATGAAAATCAGAAAGAGCAAAATGACCACATCAATCAGGATGCGCTCACTGTACCAATGGGATGGCAGACTGCTGAGCAATGTTTCGGTACCAGAGGCCACGGAAATGGCTGCGGTCAGAACATAATCCACGACCAGGGCCGAACCGCTGACCAGACCGGCTTTAGGACCGAGCAGCGTTGAGGCCGTATGATAACCGCCGCCGCCATCCGGGAATAAGGCAATCACCTGCTTATAACCCGCCGAGATAATGAACACCGAAACCGGAATGCCAATGGCCAGGAAAACCGCCAGATATTCATGCCCCTTCAAGGCATAATAAATTTCCGGAGGACCATAGGCCGATGAGGACAAAGCATCTGACCCCAGGCCCACCCAGGCCAGAAAGGCAGCCAGAGACAAGCTTTCAAACAGTTTCGGATTGAATACGTTTACGGCACGACGAAATCGGGGTAAGCGAATCCAGGCCATTCAGAACCTCCTCAACGGGGGGAAATCAACAGGGGGCTGCAAGCCAATGAAAACAGGGAGCCCTGGAGTGGTTTCAGGAAAAAGGATGCAGACATTCTCCGGGCTCATGCGAATACAGCCTGCCGAGACGGGCTGACCGAGTCGAGCGGTATCGGCTGTGCCATGAATATAAATGTAACGCCGGAACGTATCGCAGCAACCGCCGCGATTAAACCCGGATTCCATGCCGGAAAGCCAGAGAATCCGCCCGAGTATCCAGTCATGATGGCCGTTTTCATCCGGAGATTTACTGGCGTCATAACAGTCTCCCGTCCAGCGGCGTCCGCGCAGAATCGCATTAGCCGGCAATCCTGCGCCAATTTTCGCCCTGACTTGATGCCAGCCGCGCGGCGTGCAGGCACTGGCACGCCTTTCTCCAAGTCCATTAAGGGCCGTTGAAATGGGATATTGCACCGTTTCGTGCGCAGCTTGCATCACCCGCAGGTTCTGAGTGGAAACATCCACCCAAAACCAGTTTGCTGGCGTTTCATTTTTCAAAAAGAGCAATGGATTCAACATGGGCGGTATGGGGGAACATGTTAATGACACCCGCTGCTTTCAGCTGATAACCACGCTCATGCACCAGGTATTCAGCATCCCGGGCCAGAGTCGCCGGATTACAGGAAACATAGACCAGACGAGAGACTCCGGGAGTCAGACTTTGCAACACTTCTATGGCACCACTCCGGGGTGGGTCAATTAACATTTTGTCGATAGTTCCTGCCATCTGAAAGTCACTCATCCGTGCCTGGGTCAGATCAGCCACCTGATATTGAGCTTGCGCCGAGAGCCCATTGGCAGCAGCATTTTCCGAAGCCAGCGCCACCAGCCGTGCATCTCCTTCAACGCCCAGCACATTCGCGCCCAAACGCGCCATGGGCAAGGTAAAATTCCCTAAACCACAAAACAGATCAAGAATATGGTCACCGGCCTGAGGACGGAGCAGAGCCATGGCACGACGCACCGTCACCTGATTGACCGACTGATTCACCTGGGTAAAAACCAAAGGATCAAAACGCATCCGCAGTTGATAATCCGGCAGGTCATAATGCAGGGCGGGCGGTTGTTCGGGGACGAGGGGATGCAGAGTATCGGGACCGCGCGGCTGCAACCAGATTTGTAGGTCGTGATCCCGCCCGAATTGACGTAAATGCATGAGATCACTGTCCGCCAGGGGACGCATATGACGAAACACCAAAGCCACGGCGTCGGGAGTGCAAGCTACTTCAATCTGGGGGAAATCCTGGGGAGACTGCATTTTGCCAATCAGGGCCCGCAGTTCCGGAATACGCTGCCCAACGCGGGGATCCAGCACCAGACACTGGTTCATATCGACCACGTAGTTGCTGCTGCGTTCTCGAAAACCCACCAGAGCACCACGGGTTTTGGGGGTCCGCACCGAAAGCCGGGCCTTGCTTCGATAAGCCAAACTCGGACCAAAAATGGGCGGGAGAATTCTCTGCGGACGCACTTTACCAATGCGCCAGAGGTTGTCCTCCAACTGACGCTGCTTGATGGCCACCTGCGCGCTCACATCCAGATGCTGCAAACTGCAACCGCCGCACAACCCAAAATGAGGACAGGGGGGTGTTACCCGCAATGAAGAAGTTTTCAGGAGGGCGACCGTTTCGCCCCGTTCAAAAGTTTTGTGATTTTCGGTGCGCCGGGCCATGACCTCTTCCCCCGGCAGGGCGCCATCGACAAAAAGCACCTTGCCGTCCACCCGGGCAACGCCCCGTCCTTCTGCATCCAGGCTTTCAATGTGTACCCGTTCAGGCACTGCATCGCGAATAGGCTTAGGACGCGACATGCAGGTTCTCCGGCCACAAGTCTAGAAACTCGCGGATATGGGCTTCATCACGGCCCTGTAAATAGCTGCGCAGCTGGCTCTGACGCGCCTCATAAGCCATCTTGTCCAGATGCCCCCGGGTCAACTCAAAGCGCAAATGCAGCAGAGCAGTATTCAGAACGTCCACTTCGCAGTACTGGCGAATGGCTTGTTTTTCGCCCTGCTGATAATGATTCAGCACCTCCGCACCGCTCATGCCGAGTTTGCCCGGCAGCCCCAGCAACAGGGCCATGTCCTGCAAGCGCGCAACATTACGCGCCTGGTAAGCAGAGAGCACATCCATAAGGTCCAAATGGCGCTCATGATAACGACTGGTGTAATTATTCCAGCGATAGCTAGGATCGTTTTGTCCCTGTTCCCAGTACCGTGTTGCCGGAATGCCGTGCAAAAAAGCCCGATAGTGCAACACCGGTAAATCAAAGGCTGCGCCATTCCAGGACACCAATTGTGGAGAGTGACGCTGTATCATCTGAAAAAAAGCATGCACCAGCGTCGCTTCCGAATCCTCAATCGCGCCAAAGCTGCTGAGTTTAACCTGATCGCCCTGCCACCAAAGCGCAGAAATGGCGACCACCTGATGCAGATAAGGACGTAAAAACTCGCTGGCACCCTGGGTTTCAATACGGCGTTGATGCTGCAGCAATTCGGCCACTCCCGCATCATCGGCAAGATCAATACCATGCAGACGCCGACCTCCGGAAATATCCGGAATCGTTTCGATATCAAAAACCAGAATATTCTGCAAAATGGTGTTTATTTCTTCTGCCACTGACCACTGGCGTTCTGATACCAGTATCCTGCAGGGGCCTTGCTGATCCAGGTCTGGGCAAAAGTCTGTTGAATTTGTCCTTCCCAATCAGGATGACCATTGGCATTGGCTATTTGTTGGTAAAGATTCTGCAAGGCACTGTTATTGCTGCTAACCAGACCGCTGAGGCCGGCGCGAGCCTGCAAAGGCACTGCGGAAGCATCATGAATGGCCACCAGTCCGTTGGCCGTCCAGCCAACGGCACCACTGTCAAAATAGGGGCGCATCTGCGCGGCAATGGATTCCAACTGGGCCCGTGCGGCCTGCACTCCGGGACTGGAAGCATTCAGATCGGCTCCAGCCTCGGCGGGTGTACTCAATGCCGAAAAGCTCGTCGCCAGAA